>DATKLU010000043.1:0-106358 GCA_035542235.1 Dongiaceae bacterium | reverse complement strand
GGCTTTTCGGGCGTCAACTCCAGGTCGGTCATGCCGGGCGCAGCGTCGGTGATGCTCTTCTGATGCGCGCATAGGATCTCCAGCAGCACGCCGCGGGCGTCGTCCACCAGGTCCCGGAAACCCTGCGACACCAGCACTTCGTCCACATCGCGCGGCGTTGGATGCTCGAGATTTTCGAGATCGTAATCCGGCAACGACTTTTCCAATGGAATTTCGATGGCAACCGACGGCTGACCGGCGTCCGGCTCATAGCTGGGAGGCATGGCTTCCTTTCTACACTAGCCGCATCATTTGGGATAGGGGCTGCCGGAAAGGATCGCGAGCGCGCGGTACAACTGCTCCGCGAGCATCACCCGAGCCAATTCGTGGGAATAGGTCATGGGGCTGAGCGCGAGTTTCTGTTTCACGCGTTCGCGCAGGACAGGCGGAAAGCCGTCGGCATCGCCGCAAACAAAAACGATTTCGCGGGTGCCGCGGTCGCGTTGCTCGCCGAGCCACCGCGCCAGGGCCTCGGAATCCTGCGGTTTTGCGGCCGCGTCCAGCAGCAGGACCGTCGCGGCGCGGTCGGCGTCCAGACGTTTGAGGGCCGCTTCGCCGTCGCGCACTTCGTTCACTTCCACCGGCACGGTTCTTGAAATGCGCTGAATGTAGTCTTCGAATACGCTGCGCAGTTCAGGGCGGCGCGTTTTGCCGAGCATAACCAGTCGCAATCGCATGGCGTCAGCCCGCGGCCCCGCCTTGCGCCTCGACCTGCTCGATGGAAACGTAGATCGGTCCGGCGCCGAACATGGTCAGCAAAAACCTGGAAAACTGTCCGGCGGAATTCTTCACGGCATAGCGCAGCGTTTCGTCAGCGCTGGCTTCCACGGCAATCTCCCGGTGGTTCCAGGTGTTGTCCACGCGAAGGGTGTGCGCGCCCGGCGAGGTCTCGAGCCTGACCGACTGGCCGAACAGCAGCTCCGCTTGCCGCTTGCCGTCCAAAAACACCACGATTTGGCGGATTTGCACGTCATCCGGTGTGTCGCGCGCGATGACGATCTGTGCCGCGCCGGAGCCCAGAGAAGATGCGTGGTTCGTCATGTTTAGGTTTGCCGGCTCAGGAATTCTCGCCGGACGCCAGCAACCGCGGCGTCTCGCCGGTCACGGCGTCGGGAAGATCCGCAATATCGTAGCGCGGCACGTTGCGCCACAGGCGCTCCAGGTCGTAAAACCGCCGCGCCTGTTCGCTAAATACGTGCACGATAAAGCCGCCAAAATCCAGCAGCGCCCAATCGACCGAGCGCCGCCCCTCGCGGTGTTCCGGCTCGCGCTGCAATTGCTTGTAGAGCTGCTCTTCGACCTCGCCGCAAATCGCCTGCACTTGCGGCCCGCTGAAGCCCGTGCACACCACGAAATATTCGGTAAACGTGCCGAGGCCGCTCAAATCGAGCACGGTAATCGCCGAAGCCTTCTTTTCCTGCATGGCCTCAATCACGAGGCGGATGGTGGAGGGGAGCTTTTGCAAATTCACCTGTATAGGCCCTGCTTAAGAATGTATTCCTCGACGCGCGCCGAAACAAGCCCGTGAATCGACTGCTGCTTGCTGGCTTTGCGGCGAATGTCCGTGGCGGAAATATCCGACGACACGTTTTCGAGCAGGTAGACGGTGGTGCGGCGCAACTGCGCAATCACCTGCGACGGCGGATCCGCTTCCCTCTTCGCGTTGGGAGCGGCGATCAGGTCCGGCGGGATCACCAGCTTCAGCGCTTCCGGCCGAATGCCCGGGCGGTTGGCGATGATGAAATCGCAGGAATCCAGCAGCGCCTCATATTCCTTCCACATCGGGATGTCCAGGAAGGCGTCGGCGCCGATGATGAAAAAAATGCGGTCGCCATGGCCGTGATAGGTGTGCCGGAAATAGCGCACCGTATCCACCGTGTAGTGCAATTGGGTGCCGGAAAAGTCTTCACCGGCTTCGGTCAGCGACGGAACAAAGTGCGGGTGGTCCACACAAGTCAGCGTGACCATCGCGAAGCGGTGCGGAAAGGGCGCCAGGTGCTGCTTCAGCTTGTGCGGCGGCCGGCTCGCGGGAATGAAATGAATTTCGTCGAAATTAAAGCGGCGGTCCGCGGCGCGCGCCACCGCCAGATGACCGTTGTGGATCGGATCGAACGAACCGCCGAAGAGTGCGATGCGGCGCGGAGCGTGTTTCGCGGCGGTGCGGTGAGCCTGAGCGGTGGTCAATGAAGCTCCTGAAAACGTTCTGCGGCTATTTTCGCACGAAATGTCCGAGCGCCGGCAAGAGACTGTCTCGCCGGCCGGCTGCGTGCTTCTCAACCTGCCGCTTCCGCATCCGGGTGCGGCGCCGCGGACTTTGGAATCTTTTCCAGCGCATCCGCAACGTCGCGCACCAGTTCGCGCACGCCTTCGCCCGTGGCCGCGGAAATCGCGTGAAAGGGCAGCTTGCGGTCCTTGCAGAACGCTCGCAGCTCTTCCAGCCGTGTGCGGTCCGAGGTTGCGTCCAGCTTGGTCGCCACCACGATCATCGGTTTATCGCCAAGCGAAGCGCTGAACGCCAGCAACTCGCCATTGATGATCTCAAACGACTGCACCGGATCGGCATCGGTGAAATCGCTGGTGTCAATCAGGTGCAGCAGCAAACGCGTGCGCTCCACATGCTTCAGGAAGCGAATACCCAGACCCGCGCCGGCCGAGGCACCTTCGATTAATCCCGGTAAATCGGCCACAACAAAGGTGCGCCCCAATTCGCGGCCTTCGCTGCCGGTTCCGCCATCCGCATTGACCACGCCAAGGTTCGGCTCCAGCGTGGTAAAGGGATAGTTGGCGATCTTCGGCCGCGCCGCGGAAATCACGGAGATCAAAGTGGACTTGCCGGCGTTGGGAAATCCCACCAGGCCGACATCCGCCAGCAGCTTTAGTTCAAGGCGCAGGCTGCGTTCCTCGCCCGGATGCCCGTCTTCGTGTTCGCGCGGCGCCTGATGCCAGGGCTTGGCAAAATGCTGGTTGCCGCGGCCGCCGCGGCCGCCGTGCGCCACCAGCACCCGCTGTCCTGGGGTGGCCAGATCGGCGATGGTTTCGCCGCTCTCATCGTCGTACGCCAGCGTTCCCACCGGCACCTGCAAAACCATGTCGTCGCCCGAATGCCCGGTGCAATTCGAGCCTTCCCCGTGCCGCCCGCGGTCCGCTTTGAATTCCCGGTTGTAGCGATAGCGCAGCAGGGTGTTGTCGTTGGGATTCGCTTCCAGGTAGATGCTGCCGCCGTTGCCGCCGTCGCCGCCGGAGGGTCCGCCCCGCGGCACGTATTTCTCACGACGGAAGGCCACACAGCCGTTGCCGCCGTCGCCGGCTTTCACCAGAATTTTGGCTTCATCAACGAACACGAAAGAATCCTATCAGGGCGCAGCCCGGCCCAAGAGCAATTGTTACAGGAGCTGGTTGCGGCGCACGGCGGCGGGAAACGGCGATGCACTGCAGGCGGAGGCGAGGCAAGCCGCGCCCCCGCGAAGTATCTGCAAAGATCTGCGTTAGTTTACGGCTTTGGCTTCGGCCGGGGTGACGCTGATGAAGCGGCCACGGCGGCCGCGGTCCTCGAACTTCACGTGCCCGGTGACCAGCGCGAACAGCGTGTCGTCCTTGCCCTGGCCAACGTTTTCACCGGCCTGGTGCTTGGTACCGCGCTGGCGAACCAGGATGGTCCCGGCGTTCACAAGTTGCCCACCGAAGCGCTTTACACCCAGCCGTTGGCCGTGCGAATCGCGGCCGTTTGTTGAGGAGCCGCCGCCTTTTTTGTGTGCCATGGTGCAATTCCCTTCTGAATCGAAACTTTATCCGCCGGAGCGCGCCCCGGCGCAGCCTGCGTGCAACGTGCAAAAAACCCGCTGCCCGGGCTTACAGCTTGATATCGTTGACCTGAACCGCCGTGTAATTCTGGCGGTGGCCCCGCTGAATCTTGTACTGGTTTGTTTTCTTATACTTAAGGACGGTCAGTTTGGGACCGCGGCCTTGCTTGACGATCTTGCCGGTGACGGTGGCCTTGGCGGCATCGTCGCCCAGCAAAACTTTCTTGTCATCGGTGTGCACCGCCAGCACGGAGCCGAACTTCACCTGTTCGCCCACTTCGCCGGAAACGCTCTCCACGCGGATGGTGTCGCCGGGCGCGACACGGTACTGCTTTCCCCCGGACTTGATTACGGCGTACATCACTCCTCCAAGCGCTAAAGACAAACCATAATTATACGGGCTGAATGGCGGGACCGTCAACGCCGCGTTTTGGCCGAGGGTCAGGAACCTGGCTGGCCCGGCTACAGTGTCGGAGACGAATCGCCCAGCAGCGCACGGCGTATGATTGCCACCGGCGGGTAGCCCTGGCTCATAAAATCGTCGTGGAACTTGCCCAGCGAGAATGCCGCACCCTGTTTCTTGCGCAGGTCCTCGCGCAGCTTCAGGATCTGCAATTTGCCCAGGGTGTAGTAGAGATAGGTCGGGTCCGAGGTGCCGCGCTTGGTTTCAATCTCTGCGATTTTCGCCGACTGATAGCCTTCCTTCACGAAAAATTCCCGGCCTTGCGCGAAGCTGAACTTGCCGCAATGCATTTGAATGCCGACCACGAAGCGGGCGTCGCGCAGAAGCGCGTCCTGCAGCTGACCGAGACGAATCAAACGCGACTGGCGCAAATCTTTCGCGCCGAAGCCGGGCTGCGCGTAGCCCTCATCGAGCATCATCTGTTCGGTGTAGTGAGCCCAGCCCTCCACGTTCGTATTGGCCGAGAGGACGCGGCGAAGTTGTGACGGCACGCGCTTTTCCCAAAGATACTGCGTAAAGTGACCGGGAAACGCTTCGTGAATGGAGGTGCTGGCAATGGTGCCGATGTTGAATCCGGCCATGAGACCGGCCGCATCCTCGGGTGAGTCGTTCGGGCCTGGCAAGGTAACGTAAAAATAGGCTTCCTTGGCTACTTCCTCGAACGGGCCGGGGGTGTCCATGGCCGCGGTCGTGGTGGCGCGCTCGAACGGGGGTGTTTCCATCAAGGTGGGACGGCGATCCTCCGGAAGGGTAATGATGTGGCGTTGCCGAATGAAAGCGACGAGTCCGTCGAAGGTGTCGCGGAAGCTCTGCATGAGCTGGTCCGGCGCCGGATGCAGGGATTGCAACTCCGCGAGCACATCGGAGGGCGACTTCGCGGGATCAATTTCTTTGGCGACGCGGCGGAACTCGGCCTGATTCTTGCGCAAATCGGCCAGACCGATGCGCAGAAGGCGGTCGAGCGGCGTAGTGACCATGTCCTCGTACGCGAGTTTCCGGGCGAACGCGTCCGCTCCGATTCGGAAATCGCCATCGGCCCGGGGAAGCACTTCAGACTTTAACCAAGCCTGGTAGTCGTTCAGTTGCTTGATGGCGGCGGCGTTGGACTGGGCGAACTGCGCCTTGACCTCGGAATCGGCGGCGTCCGCGAAGGCTTCTGGCACATCTTTTTCAAAAAAACCAATGGTTCCGGGCAGTTGTTCCAGCGCAATTTCGCCAAGAATTCTGGGCACATGCTGCAAGTTCGTGCGCGCCTCGGAGAATAGTCTTGGAAATTGTCTTTCACGCTCGACGACAGAACGAAGCCGGTCATCGGGAGAGGCAAACTTGCGGCTCATGATGACGAAAATGCTGTTTGCGGCGGTGGAGGGATAGGTGTCGGGATCTTTCCGCCAGGTGCGAATGGTTTCCAACTCGAGCAGGCTGGCGCGGATATTGGCGATGAGCATCTGCCGGTCCGCCGCGTCTATGGCACTGAGCGACTTGGGGTCAAAGGAAGATACGCGCTTCTCGAACTGGCGGTAGAACGCAATCTGCCTGGCGATTTCGTCTGGCGCGAAGCTTTCCAGTTCGGCATCGTGCGCGTGAATCCCGAGTTGGGTGGCCCTGGAAGGGCCAAAGGCAAGCAACTGCGCGATGTAGTCATCGGTGATTTGCTTCCAGGAGTCATCGCCGCGCGCGGGAAAGGGCGCAAAGAAAAACAGGCAAGCCAAAAGGATGAGCAAGGAACACAGTCTGGCGATGCTGCCCGAAACACAACCCCGGATACAAGCGGACATGAAACCTCACGGAAAGAAAGATGGGAACAGCTTCCAGGACACGGACACGGCAGCAAACCGCTGTCCCTTCATTGGATAACGAGACGGGCTAAAAATCAAAACGATAGCCGAGAATCATTTTGGCGATGAGATGGTCGGTGGAACGGGTTACCCCTACGCCGACGGCAAAATTGACTTCCCATTTGGGGGAAAGGTTCAGGTCAATGGCGGGAAAGAACTGATGCTGCTGGAGAGCAATAGGATCGAAACCGGTGGCCGGGCCGACGGAGCCGTAATATTCGAGGCCGCCGGTGATTTTCCTGGTGAAGTCGTAACTTACCTTAACGTTCGGAGAAAAGACGAAACCCTGGCTTTGCGAAGGGCCGTGAATGGATTTGTCGAAGGTTGGATTGAATGAGAAATACCAGCGGCCCTGCTGGCGGTCGATGATCGGCCGCATCTCCCAGGTCCAGGTGTCCACGGAGAATTGGCGGCTCTGGTAACCGACTTCGTTGGACAGGCTGAGGCCGACCGGCCACTTCCACTTCTTGGGGACGGCGACGCGCGGCCGGATATGGTCGCCGACCCAACGGACGCCTTGCCCGCTTTTTTCGGAGGTGAAGATGTATAGGCCGCATTCGAACCAGTCGCTGAATCCATGAGTGATCTCGATCGTTTCATGCAGCTGGTGGTTTGTGGGAAGGAGGCCGTCTTCGGAAGTTTTGGAGCCCTGGAAGGTGAAATTGCTGTGGAGTTCGACCATGGTGTGATGGGGCTCCACGAGGTCGGAGCCGTAGACCTGGATTTCGTAGTTCTCCTGGGCACGGGAAGAGGACGGAAGAACACAGAAAATAAGTAGAAGCCCGAGACAAGAAACGCAGCGAGGAAGGCGATTCAGGGGAAAGATCACCAAACTAGATTACGGGAGACGAGGAATTTTGGCCAAACGAAGAAGACGAAGCAGATGTTCAAGGAAGTCAAAGGCACAGACTGAAAGCAGTTTGGCAGAAGTGCAGTTATGCGTGGGGATGAGACTTATCGTAAATGTCCATCAACTGCCGTATGGACGCATGGGTGTACTTCTGCGTAGTGGAAAGCGATCGATGCCCCAGCAGCTCCTGGATGGCGCGCAGATCCGCGCCATCGGCCAGCAGGTGTGTCGCGAAGGCGTGGCGCAGAGAGTGCGGGTGCAGGTCCCAATTGATATTGGCCAGCCGCACATACTTTTTTACGATGCGTCCGACGGAGCGCTGCGTGAGCCGGCGTCCGGAATAGTTCAGAAAAACCGCCTCGCTGTGCGCCGCACTGCGTCGTCTGCGTCCCGTCTGCAGCAACAGTTGTTCGCGCACCGGCCAGTAGGCTTCCAGCGCTTCCTGAGCCTTGCCGCCGTAGGGCACGATGCGCTCCTTGTTGCCCTTGCCGCGCACGCGCAGCATGCGCTCCTTGCGATCCATATCCGCCAGATTCAATCCAGTGAGCTCGCTCACACGAAGGCCCGCCGCGTACAACATCTCCAGCAGCGCGCGATCGCGCTTCAGCAGCAAACCCTGTTCATCGGAGGGTCCGGCCTTCGCTGCGCGTGAATCTCTCGCGGCGCCGCGCGTCCGCACCGGCTGCGCCAACTGATTCAGGAAGCCGTTCATCTCCTCCGCGGAAAGCACGGACGGCAGCCGCTTCGGCAGCTTGGGCGTGGGCACCAGGCGGGCCGGATTTTCCTTGATGATCGCTTCACGCACGCAATATTTGAAAAACGAGCGCAGCGACGCCAGCTTGCGGGCCACGGAACTTTTCTGCAGTCCCTGTGCATGCAGGTGCCCGACGTATTCGCGGATCATCTGGTGCGTGATTTTGCCTGCCGCCGGCGTATTTTCTCCGGGCGGGGTCACGTAGGCCACAAACTGTTGCAGATCCTTTCCGTAATTCAGAATCGTATGCGGCGACGAATTGCGCACCGACCTCAGATATTCCAGGTATTTTTCGACTGCTTCGCGCATAGGGGAACGAAACTACCTCTCGGGCTCGCTTGCCTTTCAGTATAGGGCATGGCCAACGGCAGGAATTGCGCGAATCGCGGCGAGTTGCCCGCGCGCGACTAGCCACCCGTTATTGCGCGGGCACTCCTATACTTCGGCAACGCAAACGGTGATAGCCTCAATCGACGGCTCGTGACGTCCGACAAGGAGGCCGCATATGAAATGGTGTTTCGCTCTGGCGCTTTGTACTCTGTTGGCAAACTGTGTCTTGGCTCAGGAGACGCAGCCGCCACCGGCCGGCTCTTCCCAACCCGCGGCGGCCGTTGCCGCACCAACTACTGCCCCGGCCGCACCAGCGGCAGTAACCGTCACCACTAAATCTCCCGATAAGGTCACTCTGAAGGAGGGGAGCGACGTCAGCCTGAAATTTGCACAGGACCTCAGCTCCAAGACCGCCGCGGAGGACGACCCGGTCAATCTGGTGCTCGCCGACGACCTCAAGGTCGGTGATGTGATCGTGGCAAAAGCCGGAGCCAAGGCTGTAGGTGTTATCACGCACTCCAAGAAGGCGGGCATGATGGGCAAGGCCGGCGAATTGAACATGCGCCTGAACTATCTGCTGGTGGGGGACACGCGCGTGAAGCTGCGCGGCACCAAGGGCAAGGAAGGCCAGGGCAAGGAAGGTACCGCGGTAGCGCTCACGGTACTGTTCGGTCCCATCGGCCTCATCAAGCACGGCAAGAACGTGGATATTAAAGAAGGCACGCCACTGCAGGCGTACGTGGACGAAACTTACGACTTACCCGTCAGCAAGTAAGCGGGCAAGACTCGATCAGGACTTGGCGCCGACCGGCGCGGGCTCTTCCGTCTTCGGCTGCGCCGCCGGTTCATCCACCAGCTTTTCCCAATCGCAGCCTTCCTTGATGCAGGCGCGCACCAGGCCAATCTTGGACTTTTTCTCCACGATGAAGTCCGCTCCGCACTTCGGGCAAGGCTCCGGAATCGGCATCCACGGCGTGGTGAAATCGCAATCGGGGTAGCGCGAGCAGCCATAGAACACGCGCGGGCGCCCGCCGCGTCCCGCACTGCCGCGCCGCACAAATTCGCCCTCGTGGCACTTCGGGCATTTGATGCCCATGGTGATCGGCCGCGTGTACTTGCACTTTGGGTAGGTCGAGCAGCCGATGAATTCACCGAAGCGTCCGTGCTTCTTCACCAGGCCATTGCCGCAGGTCGGGCACTTCTCATCCAGCGGTTCATCGGGCTGGCGCGCGATGCGCGTGCCTTCCACCAGTCGCCGCGTGGTCTTGCAGTCCGGATAGCCGGTGCAGGCCAGGAACACGCCGAAGCGCCCGCGTTTGATGGCCATTTCCTTGCCGCAGTTGTCGCAGTATTCGGTCTTGCTCTCGGCGTCGCCGGTGTCTTCGCCCAGCTCCGGCGAAAGATCCTGAATGAAGTCGCAATCCGGATAGCGCGAACAGCCCAGGAAAAATCCGTGCCGGCTGATGCGCTCCAGCAGCTCGCCCTGCCCGCACTTTTCGCACTTCTTCCCGGTCGGAATGCCCGCCTTGTACGAAATCATCTCGTCTTCGGCGCGGTCCAGGTCCACGATGAATTTTTCCCAGAATTCCTTCACCGCCTCGCGCCAGTGCAGCTTGCCTTCCTCGATTTCGTCCAGCTCTTCTTCCAGGCGCGCGGTAAACGTCACGTCGAAGATATCGTCGAAGCTCTTTACCAGCAGCACGCTCACCCGTTCGCCGAGCATGGTCGGCGTGAAGCGCCCCTGATCCTTCTTCACGTACTCGCGCTCCACGATGGTGGAGATGATCGAAGCGTAGGTCGAGGGCCGCCCAATGCCCTTTTCTTCCAGGTCCTTCACCAGCGTCGCCTCCGTATAGCGCGGCGGCGGCTCGGTGAAGTGCTGTTCCGGCCGGATTTCGCTGAGCTTCAGGGCTTGTCCTTCGGTCACGCGCGGCAAGGCATTGCCCTCGCCTTCGTCGCCCTTCTCGTCGTCCTCACGGTCGGCATTCGCGGCAGGCAGCTGGTACACGCGCAGGTAACCGTCGAATTTCTGGACCGACCCGCTGGCGCGGAAGGTGTAGTCGCCCGCGGAAATATCGATGGTGGTCTGGTCGGAAACCGCGGGCAGCATCTGCGAGGCAACGAAGCGCTGCCAGATCAGCTGATACAGCTTGAACAGGTCGTCGTCCAGATACTTGCGCACGTCTTCCGGCGTACGCGAAACGTCGGTCGGCCGCACCGCTTCGTGCGCTTCCTGCGCGTCCTTCTTGGACTTGTAATAGTTCGGCTTTTCCGGCAGGTAGTTCGAACCGAAGCGCTCCGGAATCAGCTCGCGCACCTGCGCCAGCGCGTCTTGCGACACGTTCACCGAATCCGTGCGCATATAGGTGATCAGCGCCACCGAACCTTCCGAGCCGAATTCCACGCCTTCATACAGGCGCTGCGCGAGCGCCATGGTGCGCTTCGCGGTGTAGCGCAGGCGGTTGTAGGCCGCTTGTTGCAGCTTGGAAGTGGTGAACGGGGGCGGCGGGTTGCGGCGCTTTTCGCGCTGCGTCACCGAAGCCACCTGCCACTTGGCCTTGCGCACCGCCGCCAGGACGGCGTCCGCGCCTTCCTGGTTGTTGATCTCGATGTCTTCGCCCTTGTATTTCGCCAGCTTGGCCTCAAACAGCGGCGGCTCGCCCGAATCCAGCAAGGCGTGGATGGACCAATACTCCTGCGGCACAAAAGCGCGAATTTCCTGTTCGCGTTCCACAATCAACCGCAGCGCCACGGTCTGCACACGCCCTGCGGAAAGCCCGCGCCGCACCTTATCCCATAACAGCGGCGAAACCTTATAGCCGACGATGCGGTCCAGCACCCGGCGCGCCTGCTGCGCATCCACCAGGCTCGTGTCCACCTGCCGAGGGTGGTCGAATGCCGCGCGTATGGCCTTCGGCGTAATTTCGTTGAAGGTCACTCGGAAAATCTTCTTTGGATCGGTCGGCGGTATCTCTTTTTTCGGCTTGTCCTCCGCCTCTTCTTGCGGGGGAGGTTCCGGCTTGGCGTTCTTTTTCTTCCAGCGCGGTGCGCTCGCTTCCTGCTCCACGAATTTCGATGGCTTGGAAAGCACCATCGCCAGGTGCGCAGAAATGGCTTCCCCCTCGCGGTCCGGGTCGCCCGCCAGGTAGATGGCATCTGCCGTGTTCGCTGCCTTGCGCAGGTCGTTGATGACCTTGCCTTTGCCGTGAATGATCTGCAGCGTCGGCTCGAAAATCTTATCGTCGTCCAGGGTCACCGGCTTGCGGACCGGCTTGGCTTTGGCTTTCTTGCTGCCCTTCTTGGCCCGCGTCTTCTTCTTGGGCTTAACTTCTTCTTCCGGCTCGTCAGGCAGACGGATGCCAATCGTTTTCCTGGGCAGGTCCAGGACGTGCCCGATGGACGCCTTCACCGTGAAGTCGCGCCCTAAATACTTATTAATAGTCTTCGCCTTCGCAGGCGACTCAACAATTACAAGCGAACGTGCCATGTTGCTGTTTTAACCCCGGTTCTTTGCGTCGGGAGGGCCCGCGGCGGGTCGTGTGTCCTTCTCGCTAACGCAGAGAAGATGCATCAAATGGCCGTAATGTTTCACGGCAATTTTTAAGTTGTTTCTTTTCAATTGATTACAGGGGCGGTTGGCTGCCTCCTCCGGCCCAACCGCGCCTCTGCGGCAACGCCACCTTATAAAGCCACCTTGCTGAATTGCTTACCCGGAAGCTGGCGCACGAATCCTTTCATCTCCAGGTCAAAAAGCGTGGCCAGGACGTCGGAAGAGTTCAATCCGCTCCGCTCCACGATGTCGTCAATCGGCCGCGCTTGGTCCGAATGCAGCAGCGCGTAGATCTTCTGCCCGCTCGGCGAAAGCGACTCCGCAATCATCAGGTTCCGCTGCTCTGCCTCCGGCTGTTCCGGTTTGGTCAGCGCCGCGCGCACCGGCGTTGGCAGTTCCTCGATCACGTCCTCGGCGCCGGTTACCAGCTTCGCGCCCTGTTTGATCAGCAGATTCGGGGCAAAGCTCACCGGTTGCGTGACGTTTCCCGGTACGCCAAATACTTCCCGGCCGAACTCCATCGCCAGTCGCGCCGTAATCAGGGAACCGGAGTATTGCGCGCCTTCCACGATGATCGCGCCCAGCGGCATGCCAGCCACAATGCGATTGCGGATGGGAAAATTCTCCGGGGCCGGGTGCGTGCCCAGCGGAAATTCGCTCAGGATCGCGCCGTGCTCCAGGACCTTGTCATACAGCTTGCGGTTTTCCTTCGGGTAGCAAACATCCACCCCCGTGCCCAGCACTCCGATCGCGCGCCCGCCCGCGGCAGTCGCCGCCTGGTGGGCGATCGCGTCGATCCCGCGCGCAAGACCGCTGACGATCACGATCCCGCGCACCGCCAACTCACGCGAGAGGCGGTCCGCCATCTGCGTACCGTATAGCGTGGGCCGCCGGGTGCCCACCACCGCCAGGCTAGGCAGATTCAGTACTTGGGGGTCGCCGCGCAGATAGAAGAGCACCGGCGGGTCGTAGATTTGCAACAGCGTTTGTGGGAACTCCGGCTCCGCCCAGTGAATCAGGTGGCAATTGGGGATGGCGCGCACCGCTGCCAGTTCTCTTTCGGCACGCTTGAACGCCTCGCGCTTTACAACGGCCTGCGCCGTCGCAGCCGGCAGCTCGCAAGCCTCCAGATCGCGCAACGAAGCGCGAAACACCGCGTCCGGCGAACCGAAGCGTTTGAGCAGCCGCGCACAAAGCCGCGCCGCCAGCCCCTTGGTCAGCGTCAGCGCCAGCCAGGGCAATGCCGTATCCAGCTGCACGGAGAGGTCCCTCGCCGCGCAAGCCTATGCGACCGATTATTGAATTGTCAACTATCTGTAGCGGAAATAATGCGCCGGCCTCTACGGCTTGGCGGGATCTTCGCGCAGCGTGGACTCCAGCACCGCGCAGAACAGCGACGCGTCGGACTCCGAGAAAATCAGCGGCGGCCGCAGCTTGATCACGTTGTGCAGTGGCCCGTCCGTGCCCGCGAGAATTCCCTGTTGGCGCAAACGGTTCACCACATACGACGCCTGCTGCGGCGCTGCTTCATGCGTGTCGCGCGATCGCACCAGGTCCAGCCCCAGGAAAAGCCCCGAACCGCGCACATCGCCGATCAGCGGGAAGCGCTGCTGCAACGACTTCAGCAGACTAATCCACGCGTTGCCCACCGTGCGCGCGTTTTCCTGCAAGCCTTCCTCGCGCAGCACATCCAGCACGGCCAGTCCGGCCGCGCAGGACACCGGATTGCCTCCAAACGTGCTGAAAAATTCCATCCCGTTGTCGAATGCTTCCGCGATGGGCCGCGTGGTCACCACGGCCGCCAGCGGAAATGCATTTCCAATGGGCTTGCCGAAAACCACGATGTCCGGCACCACGCCTTGGCTCTCGAAACCCCAGAGGTGCGTGCCTAGCCGCCCGAAACCCACTTGAACTTCGTCCGCGATACACACACCGCCATGTGCGCGCACCTGCCGGTACACCTCCGCCAGATAGTTCGGTGGAAACACAATTTGCCCGCCGACGCTCGGCAGCGTCTCCGCCAGGTACGTCGCACGTTTTCCCTCTGCTGCAAGGCGCGCGCATATTTCGCCCACATGCGCCGCATACTTCTCTCCCAGACGCGGCTCGCCTCGCCGATAAGGCCCGCGGTAGTCGTCGGCCAGCGGCGCTACATGGACCCATTCCTTCTTGCCGCGTCCACCCGGTCCGTCGAATTTGTAAGGGCTCACATCAATCAGCGTGCTGGTATGTCCGTGGTAGGCGTGCTCCAGCACAATCACGTCCTCGCTCTGGGTCACACTACGCGCCAGCCGCAGCGCCAGTTCGTTGGCTTCGCTGCCTGAATTCACGAAGGTACACACCTCGAGTTCCTTCGGCAGCAGCGCGCGCAAGCGCTCGGCATACTCCAGCACGTTGTCGTGCAGGTAGCGTGTGTTGGTGTTGAGCAGCGCCAGTTGCCGCTGCGCCGCGTTCACCACCCGCGGGTGCGAATGCCCCACCAGGGGCACGTTGTTGTAAACATCCAGATAAGCGCGCCCGGTCTCGTCATACAGGTACTGCCGCCAGCCGCGCACGATCTTCAGCGGCGAGCGATAGGAGACGCTCAGGCTCGGCCCAAGCACCTTTCTGCGCCGCTCGTGAGTCTGCGGCGCCGGTTGGGTCACAGGCACGAGTTTTTCCGGCGGAATTCCGAGGAGCTCCGCTGGGTCGGGCGAAAGGCTCGTCCAGACCGCGCGTTCGGAGGCCCGCGCCACGCCGGGAAACTCTGCGCCACGATCCAGTAAGTCCAGGATGATCTGGAAGTGCAGATGCGGAGGCCAGCCGCCGTTCTCGTGTACGGCGCCCACGCTGGCAAAGGCCTCGCCCGCGGAAAGCGCCTGGCCCGGCTGCAAATCGCGCAGCGTGCCCCGCGACAGATGTCCGTACAGCGTGAAAAACTCCGTTCCCTTGCCCGTTTCATGGCGCAGGATCACCAACGGGCCGTAATCCAGCGGCTCGGTATTCTCCGCCAGCAGAAAAACCGTGCCCGGCAGTGGCGCGCGCACCGGAGTTTCTGGATCCACGAACAGGTCCATCCCCAGGTGCACCGTCCGGCGTTCTTCAATCGGCGTGCTATCGCCATACTGCGGGGACGTGTACAGCAGGCGCGCTTCGTTGTACCGGCCAATGCCGATCGAAACGCGCGCCTCTTCCATCCGCGCGAACAGCGTTCGCGTCAGCGCGTGCGCCTCCGCGTTCTCCGGATAGGCCCCCAGCAGCAGGCTGCCAACACTCAGATCGAAGCAATGCGACGGGGTGCTGGTCAGGTCCGCTTCCAAAACGCTCGCGCGCTCTGCCCGTTGTTCGCGGAGCCACGCTCGCACTTCCGCGCCGTGCGGAACCGGCTCCAACCCGCACGCTTCGCGAAACGCATAGTGCGCAACGCGCGGATGAATCCGCGCCAGGTGCTCCAGCGCTTCCCATGCGCCGGCCTCGCTGACGGTCACATATGCATCCTGGGGCTTCTGCGCCTTGCGGATCGCGGAGTTCACCACGCTCACCGCCAACCGCATCCCGATCAGCGGAAACAGCGCCGCGATCTCCTCTGCCTGCAACGGGTATGCGGAATGGAACCCGCGGACAATCTCTTTCGCGGACTCCAGCGGGTCGGCCTTTCCCAGCAGGCAGTAAGCCGCGGCAATCGCCGCTTCGCTCACGATCCAGCCGTGATGCATATCGCCAAAATCAATGACCCCGGCGATCTCTCGCGGCTCCGGCCACGCCGGGCCGACCAGCACATTGTGGTCGTTGGCGTCGCCGTAAATCACTCCTCGCCGCAACCGCGCGCGCGACGGATCCACATGTCGCTCATAGAGCGCCACGAAATAGTCCACCAGCGACCGGCGCCGCGGGTCCGCGATGATGCTCGCGTGCTCGCGAATCCACAGGGCCCGCGAGGAATCCCATTTCAGCTCGCGCTGCGCCGCCGCGTGCGAAAAGCCGTGCAGCCCCGCATCCAGTTGCCCGAGGAATCTCCCCAGCCGCGCCAGGAGCTCCGGCGAATGGGGATTGGCCGCTGCCAGCGTTCCTCCTGGCAGGTAGTCCAGCATCCACACCAGCCGTTTGTTACCGCCGGCGTCGCTGACGCTTGCAAAAAGCTGACCGTGTCGGTTGCTCTGCACGCGTGGCAGCGGCAGGTGCGCCGCGGTCCGCGCCAGATGGCGCAACGCGGTGCATTGCATCTCGATGAAGGCGTTCTCGCGGGCCGGGTGCATGCACTTCAGCACAAACTCCCGCCCGTCCGTGGCCCGCAGATGAAAATTGCAGTCGTATTCGCCGGGGAGCTCGCTGGCTTCCGCAGAAATGCCGTAGAGTTCGAGCGCCAGCCTTTCGGCTTCCGGCCTCGAGACGGCACGCACGGCGGTCTCTTCCAGAAACATCCCCAGCATGGTATCGGCAGGCCGTGGCGCGTGCAAACGCGACGCGCCGTGCGCGTCCATCGCAGATTGGGCGACTCGTCGCAAGAAAAGCAGAAGCGCTCCGGCCTGAACCGGAGCGCCTTTTTCATCCCGAAGTGTGGACGACCTGGGAACGAAGCTCTGCGAATGCCCCTCGCGCCTAGTGCACCGAAACCGGACCGTTCACGGTCGAAAGCCGCACCACCGCCGGCCCCGACCCGAACTCGATCCGCTTGTGATCCTCATCCCATGTTTTGCGCCCTTCGTTGCAGACGCTGGCGCGGCAGCTGAACGGTCCGTTCCCGTCGCTTTCCAGCAGCACGCCCGATTGATAGCCCGAAGGCAGATGCAGCGTCAGCGGGCCGTTCGTCGCATGGGCCACGAGCCCATCGCCTTGCCAGCTAGAGCCGTTGAGCTCGATATTCACCGGCCCATTCTGCGCCGTGACACTCTGCTTGCCGCTGTTGCCTTCCAGGGTCACCGGTCCATTCTCTGTGTTCAACTCCAACGAGCCGGTGCAATCCCGTACCGTTACCGGACCGTTTGTCGCGCGCACCTTCACGCTCCCATCCACCCTGTGCACCGACATCGGCCCGTTGTTCACCCGCAGATCCAGCGAAGCGGCCCTCGGCGCGCGAATCAGCAGATGTGCCGCCCACTCACGGCTGTGGCTCGGACCGCTCACCGTCAGCTCGCCGCTGGCAAATCTCATTTTGATGGCGGCCAACTCGCCCTGCGCGTCGCGGTTGTCTTCCACGAACTTGCACAGCTTCACGCTGTAGGTGTCCTGGTCCCAGCCGCTCACCTGCACGCCGCCGTTCGTTTCCGCGACCACACGCAGCGTGGCGGCTTCGGCCTTGGTGATCGTCTTGTCTTCTTCCGCCGTGGCCAGCTTGCGGTCATTGAAAGTCACGTGCAGGTCCGAGCAGGACTCCGCGTCTTCCCAGCCGTGTCCATGCGAACTCACTTCGATTATGCGGTCGTCGGTCTGATGCCGGATGGCACGCGGCGCCGCGGTGACAATCACCGCCGTCCACACCGTAATGCCGATCGCGGAAAGCAATGAACGTGAAACCATGAGAAGACCACCTCCAGCCGGATAGACGAGCCGGCCGGATGTTTGGTCTGCCTCCGTGCCACGATTTTTGTGGAATTTCTTGGCCTCAGTTGGGCAATCCAGCCCACCCGCCGCTGCCGGCTGAGAAGTCCTCGTCATCCCCAATGGGCGGGCCATCCGGCGGCTCGGCCGGGGCCGTTAGCTCCAGTTTCTTCGGATCTCGCTGAAACTGCTCCAGTTGCCACGCAGCATAGGCAAGGTGCGCTCGCTGCAAACCATCTCCCCCGGCGTTGTTTGCGTTCCCCGCCCAGGCCTTCAGCTCCTGCGCCTGAGCCAGAGCGATGGCCCGAACCTCGCCACTGGCAAGCTCATTCGTTGCCAATGCAAGCAAGTCGTAGAGCACAACATCGTCCACCGTCCTTGCCACTTCCGCCGCGTAGCCGCTTCCGTGCGGCGCCTTCCAGGTGGCGGCGACGATCGCGCCGAGGACTTCCTGCAGACCGGGATTGGCCGCATCCCGCGCGTGAAACTCCACCAGCCTAGTCGCGCGCTCCGGGTTGAACAGGAATTGCAGCGTTTGCTGCGCCGCCTCCTCTGCCGGGGCCAGCGCATCAAAAGCCGGGCTGGTTCGGATCTTGAAGTGCTCCCGTCCGCGATCGTAGTCCGGCGGCCGCGGCGGAATCAGCTGCAGCAGCGGCTCCGGCAGCATCAGCGCCGCAGGCTTCAGCGTAGCCAGCACGGCAGCCAGTGCCCGCCGCTGCTCGGCAGGCGCCACAATTTTCGTTGGCACTTCGCCGTCGCCACGCAGCGCAAAGGTGTAATCCATCCCTCCCACCAGCTTCGTCGCCGCTTCCACCTGGTATCGGTGCAGCATGTAGACCGGCACCAGGGAATCTTCGATCGTGGCCAGCGGCGCGCCCTCGCGAATATTGTTTTCGCCAAAGCGCTTCAATGCCGCGGCCCGCACCTGCATCAGGCGGTTCAGCTCGTCCACTGCGTTCGCGCCGGAATCCCACAAATGCGCCACGCTGCTTGAGCTCCCCTCCGGCCTCGCGTCCTGATCGGTCAGAAAGCGCAGCCCGCGCGCGTAGCCGTCCATGAGGATCTTGCCGAGCGCCGCTCGCTCGTCTGTTCCCGCCGGAAAATCCTGATACCCGAAAGCGATGGACACCTTGTCCCACTCGCCAATCCCCGTCGCGTACGCTTCGCTCAAGTCAATCGAGCCGTCCGCCGCGAGCTTGGCCACCGGCGGCGGATAGTCCATCACCGACGAGCGATTGACCGTGCTCGCCGAATAGTTGTGCACCAGCCCCAGCGTGTGCCCCACCTCGTGCGCCGCGAGCTGCCGCAATCGCGCTAACGCCATCTCCTGCATCTTGGACGAGGCCGGTTTACCCTTTTCGTACGGCGCCAGCAGCCCTTCCGCAATGAGATAGTCCTGGCGCACGCGCAGCGAACCCAGGGTCACGTGCCCCTTGATGATTTCTCCGGTCCGCGGATCAATAATTCCCTCGCCGTAGGACCATCCGCGCGTCGCGCGGTGCACCCACTCGATCACGTTGTAGCGCAGGTCCATCAGGTCCGCGCCTTCCGGCAGCAGCTCCACACGGAAGGCGTTCTTGTAGCCCGCCGCTTCGAACGCCTGGTTCCACCAGCGCGCGCCATCCAGCAGCGCCGAGCGGATCGGCTCCGGCGCGCCGCGGTCCAGGTAGTACACGATGGGCTCGACCGGTTCGCTCACCGCCGCGGAGGGATCCTTCTTCTGCAGCCGGTGCCGGGCGGTGTAGCGCTTTACGATCGGTTCGCTCACCGGCGTCGCGTAGTCCATGTAGGAAATTCCGTAAAAGCTGGAGCGCGGGTCGTACAGCCGGGTCTTGTAGCCCGCGGGAGGGAGTTGCACGAAGGAATGGTGCTCGCGCACGGTGATAGCGCTGGGGTCCGGGGTAACGTCGCGCACGAATCGCCCGGCATCGTCGCCCGTGAACGTCAGGGTGGCTTCCACTTCGGTGTTCAGCGGAAAGTTTTTTGTGTTTGCCAGGTAGATTGCGCTGCGCGTTCCATCCAGATGGAAGCTGCCCTGTTTCGCTCGCCGCAGCGCGGCCGCCACGTTGTGCGCGTCGCGCAGATAAAATTCCGTCGCATCCACCAGCACGCGCTCGCCATCCTCAGCCGCCGCCGTGAATCCCCACACCACCGACTCCGCGAACGAATCGTGGACGGCGCGGCGTTCCGCGGGGTCTTCGCTCACCGCGCGGAAATTCAGGTTCTCCTGTACCAGCAGCACTTTGGGCCCGCTGCGTTCGAAACGCACCAGGCGCGTCGCGCCCATCTGCCCGCGGTCCAGCCCGATATCGTTCGAACCCACCCCGGTCGCCAGCCCGCTCTGATACAGAAACTCGCTCTCCCACTTATCCACTTCCAGCCAAAGCTTCCCGGCCTTGGCGTCCCAATACAGATTGAAATAGCCGGCCAGTTTTTTCGCGTCCTTGGTCTTTTCCGCGATCGCGTTTCCATCCGCCGCCGCGCGTGGCGCGAACGTCAGCAAGCCCAGCGCAAGCAATGCGGCGGCGCTAGCCACCTGGCGCAATGAAACCTTCAACATTTTCTCGTCCTCCATTGCGAACGAAACGTTTTACACCAGAACGCAGTGCCGCGCGCGAAATTCGACGTCTGCTATAATTTCTTTCGTCGAACGACTCTTCCGTGAGCAAGCTCCGCATCTCGGTCGTGCAGTACCTCAACACCGCCCCGCTTGTCCGTGGCTTCACGCACGGCAGCTTGCAGGGCAAATACCATCTCTCCTTCACCGTTCCTGCGCAGTGCGCCGAAGACTTGCGCTCCGCCGCCGCCGATATCGCCATCATTCCCGCCATCGAATACCAACGCATTCCCGGGCTGACCATCCTCCCGGGGATGGCCGTCGCCTCGCGCGAACGTGTGCGCAGCCTTCTGCTCGTTTCCAGGTTGCCCATACGCCAGGCCCGTCATATCGCGCTCGACCGCAGCTCGCGCAGCACCCAGGCTTTAGTCCGCATCCTGTGCGACGCGCGCTGGGGCATCACGCCCGAATTCACGGAAGCCGCTCCTGAACTGAGTGCCATGCTGGCAGCATCGGACGCGGCCTTGCTCATCGGCGATCCCGCCCTGCGGCTGGCCATCGCCGCCGAAGCTCGCGTGGCGCCGGGCAAGGACGGCGAATGGCTTTGCTCCGGCGCCCAACTCGGACTTCGGGATATTCCTAAGCTCCATATTTATGATGTGGTCCACGAGTGGTGGCGGCTCACCGGGCGTCCCGCGGTCCTTGCCGTCTGGGCCGCTCGCGGCGCCGCCGTCACGCCTGAACTGGTGGCCGATTTCACGGCTTCGCTCAGCTTTGGCCTTTCGCAACTTCCGCAGATCGCCGCTGAAGCCGCCGCCGAGCTTCAGCTGCCCGAGCGCGAGCTGCTTCTCTATCTGCGCACCAACATTGACTATTCACTCGACGAGGACAACCTGCGGGGACTCATTGCGTACTACACGCACGCCGCGCGCCTCGGACTGATCGAAAAGCTCAACACCATCTCCATTGCCGGCTCCGCTTCTGTTCCCGCCCAGTTCCACGATTTTGTCGTGCGCCGCAACGCCTGAAAGTCAGGTCAGAACTTCGATCAGATTGCTCTCCTGCAAAGTAGCGGAGAGCAGGCTCGGCATCCCGCGATCCAGGGTCACCAGCCGACCTTTCCGGAAGTGCGCCAAACCCAAAAGGTAAATGTCCGTAACCTGCTGGTGGCCCCGAATCCGCGGCCGCAGGAATTTCCAGGCCTCAGGCAGCGAGATCTCATCCATCCAGAAGTGGTGCGCAGGATGTTGCAGGTTCGCGTGCAACAGCCCCGATGCGTCGGCGAATGAGACCGCATCCCTCGAAAACGCAGGGTTCATCACGATGCGTAGAAATCCAGCTTGCGTAAAAGGGCAGGTGGCCCAGCCCTGGTCCGCATTCTTGCCAAACCAAGCCTGGACTTGCTTGTGCGCTTCGTGGGCGGGCCACATCAGCGCGACAAGCACGTTGACGTCAAGCAAAGCCCTCATTCCTGCTCGGCATCCAGCCTCGCTACCAAATCGGAAGTCACGCGAGGCGAATCTGGCGGCAGATCGAACACGACCAGACCGTTTTCGATTCGCTTTGGCGTCGGCGTGTTGAAAGCGCGCCGCACCAATTCAGAGACAGCCTTTCCAAGGGCAAGGGAGCGTGTGTCTGCGTATTCCTTGATGAGAGGGACCAAGTCATCATCAAGCGAAATTGTTGTTCTCATTGCTTTATGATGCTATTATATCTTTTTGATGTCAACTACAGCAATTTGATGCGAATTTTCCATAGCGGCACAGTCGCGCACGCCTGGCGTTGATCGCTCATTTCCCTTCGCCGGAGCGGTGACTCTTTTTCTTCAGCTCCATTTCCTCCAGGCTTTTCGGCCAATCTTCCCGCAGAAGGCGCGAAATCCCGCGGTCAGCCAGTAACTTTCCTCCGGTCTGGCATCGCGGGCAGTAGTTGGTTTCGTTTTCCGCGTAGCGAATTCTCTGCACCGGCGTCGCGCAGCGCGGACATGGCTTCTGATACTTCCCGTGCACCGCCATTTCGGGCCGAAAAGCCGTGACCCCCTCCGGAAACTCTTCGCCTGCATCTTTCCGCAGTCGCTCCGTCCACTGCACCAGCGAACGCCGGGTCGCTTCGTAGAGCCGTTGTATCTCTGCGGCGCTCAGTTTCTGGGTCAACGCCAGCGGCGAAAGCTTCGCCTCCCACAGGATTTCATCCGAATAGGCATTTCCGATCCCGCTGAACAGCGTCGGGTCGGTCAGCGCCCGTTTCAAAGTATGGTTCTCGCTGAGCAGCGCTTTCGCAAACTCACCCGCGTCGCTTTCAAGCACTTCCAGCCCGCCCGGGTCCAGTTCCCGCAGGCCCTCTTCACCTTGTGCCATGTGCAGCGACGCTCTTTTTTGCGAGCCGGCTTCGCTCCATAGCAGGGTCCCGTTTGCAAAATCGAACGCCGCGAAATTTCCCGCGCGCGAAACCTTGACGCTCTTCTTTGTACCCGCCTCGACCCAGTGCAGCCGCCCCGCGATCATCAGGTGCAGCACCAGCCAAACCTGGCCTTCCATCCCGATCGCGATCCGCTTTCCGATCCGCCGCAGCCCCACCACCCTTTTTCCGATTGCGCTCGCAAGCGGCGGCGCCACCGTGCGCAACAAAAACGGCGAGACAATCCGCACCCCAGCCAGCGTCTGCCCGAGGATTCTCTTTTCCAGCGCCTCGATGTAGACCGCAATGTCAGGTAGTTCCGGCATCGCTCCTCATGGTAACCGTGAACTCTCCGAGGAGACCGTTGAGCCCCTTCCACCCGTTCCGTGGCCTTTAGGAATCATCCTCGTCCTTCGGTTACACTAGACTGGTAAAGGATTCAACGTGGCCCTCTCCAAACAGCAAGCTCTCGAAATGCTCCAGAGCGATGACCTGCTGGCCATCGGCATGGAAGCTCACCAGTTACGGCTCAAGAAGAACGACCCGCGCGTCGCGACCTACCAGATCGATCGCAACATCAATTACACCAACTTCTGCACCGAGTACTGTTCCTTCTGTGCCTTCTACCGCCCGCTCGGTTCCCAGGAAGGCTACATCTTGTCCTTTGAGGACATTCACCACAAGATTGCCGAAATGCTTGAACTCGGCGGCAATGGCGTGCTGCTACAGGGCGGACTGCATCCCGACCTGCAGATCGAGTATTACGAGAATCTTCTGCGCTCCATCCGCGCGAATTTTCCGACCGTGCACCTACACTGTTTTTCCGCGCCGGAAATTCTGTGTATCGCGGAAGTCAGCGAACTCACGGTCGAGGACACCATCCGCCGTCTGATGGACGCCGGCCTGCAATCCATCCCCGGTGGCGGCGCGGAAATTCTCGACGACGAAATCCGTTCCAAGATTGCCCGCCTGAAATGCACCAGCGACGACTGGGAAAGCGTTCACCGCATCGCTCACAAGCTCGGCCTCCGCACCACCGCCACAATGATGTTCGGCTGCGGCGAAGAGCTTCGCCACCGCGTCAATCATCTCGACCGGGTTCGCCGCATTCAGGAAGACACGGGCGGATTCACCGCCTTTATCCCCTGGATCTTCGCCCCCGAGCATACCGCCTGGGGCAAGAAGGTCGAACAAACCACCGCCGTGGACTACCTGAAAACCCTCGCCGTGAGCCGGCTGTATCTGGACAACATTGATCACATTCAGTCCAGCTGGCTTACCCCCGGAATCAAGGTCTGCCAGGTCGGCCTGCAGTTTGGCGCCGATGACGTGGGCAGCATCCTCATCGAAGAGAACGTGGTGTACGCCGCCGGTGTGCGCAACCGCACCAATGAAAGCGAACTCCGCCGTGTCATCTCCGATGCCGGCTTCATTCCCGCCCAGCGCGACACCCTGTACCGCTCCTACGCACTGAAATAGCCGGTGATGCGCGATCCCAAATGGGCGGAGCACGACTGGGCGCCCTACCGCAGCGCGCGAAAACTTTTCTGGAGCGTGGCGGTCCTTAACGCAATCGTGTGTCTTGTCTTCCTGATAGGCTGGCAAACTGGCTGGCCAGGGAGCAATTTCAAGCTGTGGATCGCGGCGGTCGTTCTCTCCCTGGCGACCGGGTTTGCCATCCTCCTGCGCCTGCTGCGTTTTCCTTGCCCGCGTTGCGAGAAGCCCTTTCACTGGCGGGGAGCTAACTGCAGGTTGATGAATCGCGAATGCCTGCATTGTTTGCTTATTGTCGGAGCGGATCCCAAAGGTTCGGGACTCGTCGTGGACTAAGCCTTCGCCATGCTGCAGATGCGTAAGTTCGATGTTGCAGCGGTGCTGCGCGCAGCCGCCGCGCAACAGCGACGTGGGGCAAAGGCGAGGGAAAGAGACTGGGCGCCGGCGAGGTGCCCGAAAAGAAGCTACTTCTTCGGGGCCGGACGCAGCAGGATTTCCACTTCGCTGTCATCTGGCAGCGCAATGTCCTGTGACGGGTAGAGCACGCCGCCGCGCAGCCGCGCGCGCAACTTGATCGGCCCACTGCTCGCCGAGGCTGATGTCCGCGATTGGCTCGCGGTTGCGGTGTCGCGGCCTTCGGCTTCGTCCATGGCTTCGTTGGCCAGGGCGTCCGCTTCGCGATTCTGTTCGCGGTAGACGTGATCGATGCGGAAAGCCGCAAACGCCTGCGACATTTTCCTGGCGCGTTCGAACAGCGGCTGCAAGTCCGGGCTTTTTACCTTGTATTGCCCGCGCATCTGCTTTACCAGCAGTTCCGAATCGCTTTCGACGCGCAGCGCGCGGATGTTCTGCGCTTGCGCGTAGTCGAGCGCCGCGATCAGCCCGTAATACTCGGCGACGTTGTTGGTCACCCGGCCGATATATTTTTTCAGGCGGGCCACGATTTCTCCTCGCGGGTCGCGGATCACTACGCCGTAGGATGCAGGACCGGGATTGCCGCGCGAGCCGCCGTCAATATTGGCGAGCCAGGCCGCGGGCCTGGCTTCCGGCTCCGGATCGCCGAAGAGCCCGCCGCCGCGCGGAGGCGTTTTCACCGCCATGAGGAAATTACCTGCAACGCGAGGTTCACGAGGCGGACGCCGCGCTGGGATTCGCGCCGGCAGGCGGCGCGGGCTCGGCAGCATAGAGGATGCGGCCGCAATTTTCGCAGTGATAGATCTCTTGATTCTCCGGCCGGTGCACTTCCTGATAGATATGCGGCAGGATGCGCATGCCGCAGCCCCGGCACTGTTCGTGCAATGCTTCGGCCAGCGCCACGCCGTGATGGCGCTTCGCGGCGCGCGAATACAGCGCCACGATTTCTTCCGGGATCTGTGCGGCGATTTTGCCGCGGGCGGCGATGTCCGCATCCATCTTGCGGCGCTTTTCCCAGGCGCGCGCTTCAAATTCCTTGCGTTCCGCGGAAAGCGACTGTTCGGATTCGCGTAGCGCGGCGTCGGCGGCTTTCACGGACTTTTCCGCCTCTTCCACGGCCAGCATCTGCTCGAGCTGCGCGTCCTCGGCCTTGGCAATCTCCGCATCGGCGTTGGCGATTTCGTGCTGCAGCGCCTTGTAGGCCTCGTTGGTTTTCACCGCGGAAGTCTGCGCGCGGAATTTCTTGGCACGTTCGCGCCACTCGGCCACATCCAATTCGGCTTTCTTGCGCGCGGCTAGAACCTTGGCTTGCGCCTCCTTGGCCGCGGCCACGGCGTTGCGCGCTCCGGTTAGCTTAGCGTCGAGCTCGCGGATGTGTTTTGGGGCGGCTTCCAGCTCTGCGCGGAGCGAGGCGGCTTCCATATCGGTTTTCTGCAACTGCAGAAGCAGAGGAATGGCGGGATGCACGGGAGAAGTCTAGCAAGGAAAGCAGCGGGTGAAAAACAGCTCCGGCCGCGGGTGCATTCGCGGCCGGCGGAGAGTGCAGCTCGGGAACATCTTTTTTACGACTGGGCTTCGCGGCGCGTGAGCGTGAAGTCCAGGAGGAAGCCCACGCCGACCGAGAACGGAATGAGTCCGAAGGCTGCGGCCGCCCAGACGTCCGGGTCGTGGATAATCCCGGCGATCGCGCCGAACGTGGCCACATATCCCAAAGCGCCGCAGATCAGCAGCAAAGCATATTTGCGCGACCTGGTGACTGGGTCGGGCTCGGGCGAAAACGGGACGGCAACACCGCGCGCGATGGCCGCCAAGCGCTCATCGGCCTTCAACTTCTTGATGCGAAAGAACGTGTACATCAGGGCCATGGGAATACCCAGGGAAAGAACCACCGCAGTAAGGCCAATGAGGCCGCCGCCGACATCACCCATATTTCCTCCTCGGGCGCGAATACGCGCTTGCGGCCCACTGCGCCGCTCTGCAGATGAAACGCAGAATTTAGGGAAAAGTTCCCTGAAAGAAGAAACCAGAAGGGGAAAGAGAGTCGGCGCGGGCGGCGAACTGGCACGCGTCTCGCGCTGCGGTCGTCAAGCGAGGCGATGGAAAACTGCGGGTGTGGCTCAAGGAGCAGGTATAGAATCGTGGCGCTTGCGGCGATGCGATGGGGCGGAAAATGAAAAAGAGAACGTTTTTGAAGCTCGGCGCGGCGGCGGGCGCACATTCCCTGCTGCGGCCGCTGGCGTCCTGGGGAGCGGAGAAAAAGTTGCGAAACTGGGCGGGCAACATCGAGTACAGCACGGAGAAGCTGACGCCGGCGGCAACGGCGGCGGAGGCGCAAAGGTTCGTGCGCGCGCAGGAAAAGTTCAAGGTACTGGGCACGGCGCACTGCTTCAACACCATCGCGGATAGCAGGAATCAGTTTCTATCGGTGCGGCCGATGGAAGAGATTTCCGTGGATGCGGCGGCGCGCACGGTGACCGTGGGCGGCGGGATCACTTATGGCAAGCTGGCGCCTCCCCTCGATGCGAAAGGATTTGCGCTGCACAATCTGGCTTCGCTGCCGCATATTTCGGTGGCCGGGGCATGCACGACGGCGACGCACGGGTCGGGCGAGAAGAATGGCAATCTTGCCAGTGCGGTGCAGGGGCTGGAACTGATTAACGCGGCGGGAGAAGTGGTGGAGCTATCCCGCGCGAAAGACGGCGAAACGCTCGCGGGAGCGGTGGTGGGGCTCGGCGCACTGGGCGTGATTAGCAAGGTGACGCTGGCCATCCAGCCGACCTTTCAGGTGAAGCAGTACGTATACGAAAACATGCCGCTGGCGGAGATGCAGAAACATTTCGACGAGATTGAAGGGAGCGGCTATAGCGTGAGCCTGTTCACGGACTGGCGGAACAAGAACATCAACGAGGTGTGGGTCAAGAGCCGGGTGGACGGCGGTGCGGCTTTCGCTGCACCACCGGAATTTTTCGGCGCCAGGCTGGCCAGGAAAAATCTGCACCCGATCGCGGAAATTTCCGCGGAAAACTGCACCGAGCAGATGGGTGTGCCAGGTCCGTGGTACGAGCGGCTGCCGCATTTCAGGATGGGCTTTACGCCGAGCGCGGGCAAGGAGCTGCAATCGGAATTCTTCGTGCCGCGACGCAACGCTGTGGAAGCGATTCTGGCAGTGGAAAAACTGAACGCGCAGATCAGCCCGTTGCTGCTGATCACGGAGATTCGCACCATCGCCGCGGACGATCTGTGGATGAGCCCATGCTACCAACAGGACTCGGTGGCCATTCATTTCACCTGGAAGCCAGACTGGCCGGGGGTGCGCGCCGCGTTGCCGGAAATCGAAAAGACGCTGGCGCCTTACGGGGTACGGCCGCACTGGGGGAAGTTATTTACGATCGACCCGGCGACCTTGCGCGAGCGGTACAAACGATTGCCGGATTTCGTGGGGCTGGCGAAGAGGTTCGATCCAAATGGAAAGTTCCGCAACGAGTTTCTGGACAAGTATGTGTTCGGGTCGTGAGGTCGCAGAAACGGCAGAGCGAAAGCCCGGTCCGCCGGGCGGTTACTGCACTTCAGAGAGCTGCATGGTCTGATCTACTGCGAAGTTGGGGTAGCGGATAGGCGAGTTGGCGGGAGCCGGAGCATGGCGCGCGGTCACGGTGAAAGCGCTGCCTTCGCCGCAGCGGATTTCGTATACGTAGCCGTCCCGGCCGTTAGAGGCAATGTTCATCGTGCCGGAAGTGGCGAGCTCGTCGAGCGGCGCACAGCGATTGCTGGTGGCGATGAAGGTGCGCTCGGATTGCGCAATCTGGTTGAGGTCCATGCGGACGCCGGTGAGCGAAATCGCCTGGGTCGGCGCAGTGCCGGGGTCGGTCACCGGCGCCTTCTTCAGGGAGAAGTAGTAGATGCCGGCGATCACGGCGCAGGCGACGAGTAGAGAAACCAAAGCACGCATGGGCGAAGTTTGCCGCCGCGAGACGCAGGGCGGCAAGGGTTTGGGTGTGCCTAGTGCGCTGGCGGGCACCTGTACCAAGGGGCCGGGGGAGCGGGCAGGGGGACCGGCTCGGTCGACAAAGAGTAACGAGGGTGGCGAGGCGGAAACGCCGCGGGGAATTGAAATTGACTGTGCGGCGAGGCACGGGAAACTAGGTACAAGACCTAGGAGCACCGGGGAGAAGTGCCATGAACAAGAAACATTCGCCGCTGTCGAGCGCCGCCGTGTGGCTGGTTTGTGCGGTGTTATGCATTCCGGGAGAGCTGGCGGCCGCCCCAGACACGGCAACCCGCGCGGGCGAGGTTTCGCGGGTGATTCCCGCAGTGAGCATCGCGCGGTCGGGCAAGACCATCACTGCTTCCGCCAAGACGGTGGTGGACTGGGACGACGTGGTGAACACCCAGGCAAGCGCGCGGGCGCGCGTATCGCTGGACGACGGCTCGGTGCTGAATGTCGGATCGGATTCCTCGCTGAAGGTAGTGAAGCACGACGGGGCGGCGCAGCAGACCCAGCTGGAACTCACCTACGGCAAGATGCGCACGCAGGCGCAGAAAATCACCAAACAGGATGGAAAGTTTGAGGTGCGCACGCCCGCAGGCGTGGCCGGTGTGGTGGGGACGGACTTTTTTGTGGGCTTCGATGGAACCACGGGCACAATGAACGTGGTCGTGTTCGAAGGGATCGTCAAGGTGTGCAACCTGGCGGGCGCATGTGTGATTGTGAAAGCCGGACAGATGACCCAGGTGCGTTCAAACGACAACTCCGGGCCGCAGCCGCCGATACAAGCGACGCTGGACGTGCTGATGGATGCAGGCGCGACGACGAACGTGGGCGGCGGGCCGGGCGTGCAGAACGTTGGGCATCACTTCGGCAAGGGCTCGGCGATTGCCATCGGCGTGCTGGCGGCGATTCCGGCGGTGGTGATTCCGGTGCTGGCGGTGCGCGGAAACAATTCGGGGCCGGCCGGGAAACCTGGCTGCGGCAACAAGTGCTGAGGAATCGCCGCCACGAGTTTTAAGGCAAACTACTTTGCCGGCGACTGCGGCAACGCGAACGCGACATAGACTCCTCCGGAAGGCGACTTCAAATCCTTGCCGCCGCCGGCAGCAATTACCACAAACTGACGTCCGCGCACGGAATAGGTAGCGGGCGTAGCGTTGCCCGCGAAGGGCAGCGTGGTTTCCCACAACAACTTTCCCGTGGCCGCATCGTAGGCATGGAATTTCTTGTCGTAGTTGCTGGCACCGATAAAGAGCAGGCCGCCCGCGGTGACGACCGGGCCCCCGTAATTCTCGCTGCCGGTGTTGCGCAGGCCTGCCGCAGCCAACTCGGGGTACTCGCCGAAGGGAATTTTCCAGACATACTCGCCGGTGTTGAGATTGATGGCGTTAAGCGTGCCCCAGGGCGGCGCGACCGCGGGGTAACCATCGGGATCGAGAAAACGGTTGTAGCCGGTGAGGTGATATTTCATGGCCGGGATGGGCGGGCCCGCGGCGGCGACTTCCTTGCTTTGGCCATTGGCCAAGAAATCCGCGAGGGCGGAGGTTTGCGCCTCGCTGAGATTCGGGAAGCCGGGCATGCGACCTTTGCCGTTGCGGATGGTAGTGACGATCTGCAGGAAGTTGAGGCGCGCGCCAACGCCGAGCAACGACGGAAAATTGGGCGGCGAACCGGCCAGCTTCTCCCCGTGGCACACGGCACATTGGCTGAGGTAGAGGGCGCGCGAACCGGTTTCGCTGCCGCTGGGAGCAAGCGCGCCGGTCCAGGCGATGTCATTCGAATTGACGTAGAGAATGCCGGAGCGGGGATCGAAGGCGGAGCCGCCCCATTCGGCGCCGCCATCGAAACCGGGGAACACAACCGTTTCGGTGCCGACCGAAAGCGGAACAAACTGGCCATCGCTGCGGAAACGCCGGAAGGTTTCCAGCGCCCACTGGTGGACCTGCGGCGTGCGCTGCGTGAGTTGCTCTTCGCTGAGCCGCTGGCGTGCGAAGGGAGCCGGAACGGTGGGGAGAAGCTGTTCCTTCGCAGTGATTTCGCCGGGGACACCGCTGGCCGGGTAGGCGCGGGCCGCAAGGGGAAAAAGCGGACGACCGGTAAGGCGATCAAAGAGGTAGAGGTAGCCTTGTTTGGAAGGCTGGGCGACGGCATCGACGGATTTGCCGTCGTGCTGCACGGTGACCAGGACCGGCGGCGACGGAAAGTCTCGGTCCCACACGTCGTGGCGCACGCCCTGGAAATGCCAGATACGTTTGCCGGTGCGGGCATCGAGAGCGATCAGGCAGTTCGCGAAAAGGTTGTCGCCGGCGCGATCGGCTCCGTAAAAGTCGAACGCCGCGGAGCCGGTGGGAACAAAGACCATGCCGCGCGCGGGGTCGAGCGACATACCGGTCCAGTTGTTGGCGGCGCCGCTGGTTTTCCAGGCGTCGGCGGGCCAGGTGTCATGACCAAATTCGCCGGGGTGCGGGATGGTGTGGAAACTCCAGCGGAGTTTTCCGGTGCGCACATCGAACGCGCGGACGTCTCCCGGCGGCGCGGGAAGCGTTTCCGGATTGCGGCCGCCGACGATGATCAGGTCTTCGAACACGAGGCCGGGACTGGTGAGGTAGACGGAGTTGGCCGAAGCGGGCTCGCGGCCGAGATTCTCGCGCAGATCAATGCGGCCGTCGGAACCGAAGTCAACAATGGGTTTGCCGGTGACGGCGTCGAGCGCGTACAGGTAGTTGAGAACGCCGACCAGGATGCGAGCGTCGTTGCCGGATTTCCAATAGGCGAGTCCGCGGTCCGGTTGTGTGCCCTTGCTGCCGGAATCGAATTTCCAGAGAAGCTTTCCGGTTGCTGCATCGAGCGCGAATATCTTTTGCGTGGGGGTAATACCGTAGAGGACGCCGTTGACGATCAGCGGATTGGTCTGCAGGCCGCCGGATTCGCCGGTATCGAAGCTCCAGGCGACTTGCAGAGAAGCGACGTTGGAGGAATTGATCTGGGTGAGCGGCGAGTAATGGGTGTTTTCGGGGTTGCCTCCGTAGCGGGGCCAGTCTTGATCGGCGGCGCCCGCCAACTGCGCGGGCATGGAGTGTACGCGGAGGCCCAGCAAGCTGAGCGCGAGCGAGGCAAGGAGGAGAGCGGCGGCGCGGCGGATGGAGCGGGACGCGGCAGGAATGGGCAAGGCGGCCTCCGGAGCGAGAAGAAGAATTAGCTGCCGATGCGTCGAAGGACAGGAGTGTATCGCAGAGGCGGCGGCGCGCAAGAGCGAGGCACCATGGGCCGGGCAAGGCTGGGCGTGCAACGCGCCGCGGCGAAACGCCGTCGAAAGAGAGAGCCACTGCGAGACGCGTGTTGAGCGGGCCCTCTGCCGCTTCCGTTCTGACCTGCGTTGTATGGCCGCCAAAGAGTGACGTACACTGGCTAATTACCGCGACCCAATTGCAGCAAACCGTGAGGACACCATTGCGTAAATCCATCCAAGTTTCAGGGGTAATTGTGGCGACGCTGGGACTGACGCTGGGCGCGGGGTTGCGCCCGGCAGCGACCGCAGCGATGCCGCCGGACACGGCGGGCAAGCCATCGCCGCTGCTCATGGCAATGCAGGCGGAATTGGACCGCTCGTTCAAGACGCTGAGCGCGCAGACACCGGCGGCGTATTTCATCGGCTACACGATTACGGACACGCAGCGCGCGGAAGTCTCGGGATCGAACGGAGCGCTGCTTTCCAGTAACGAGGCGCGCAATCGCTGGCTGCAGGTTTCCGTGCGCACGGGCGACTACAAGCTGGACAACACGCACAAAGTGGGCGAGCGCCAGATGCCCAGCGGCGGACCGGGAACGGGCGTGCCGGTGGACAACGACGAACAGATCGTGCGGCGGGCGATCTGGCTGGAGACGGACACGCAATACCGCACCGCGGCGGAAGCGCTGATCAAGATTCAGTCCAGCAAGGAAGTGAAAGCGGACACCGCGGAAGGGCGGGCGCCGGATTTCTCGCACGAGACGCCGCAGAGATCGCTGAGCAACGAAGTTTCGTTCACGCTGGACCGCAAGCCCTGGGAAGAGAGAGTGCGGGCGTACACGAAGGCGTTCCGCGAGTCACCGGACATTCTAAATTCGATCGTGACGTTTTCCGCGCTGGCGCAGAATTCCTACCAGGTGAATACGGAGGGAACGCAACTGCAGTACGGCCAGATCCGCTACCGGCTGGAACTTTTCATCCAGGGCAAGGCCGGCGACGGGATGAACATCGAGCGCTATTACAACTTCGACTGGGTGGATCCGAAGGACGCGCCGAGCGACGCCGATGTGCAAAAAGCGAGCGCGACGCTGCGCAAGGAGATGGAAGGGCTGGTGCGCGCGCCGCTGAACGAGCCGACGGTGGGACCGGCGCTGCTGACGGGACGCGCGGCGGCGGTTTTCTTCCACGAAGTGTTCGGGCACCGTGCGGAAGGGCACCGGCAAAAGGACATTTCCGAGGGGCAGACGTTCGCAAAGAAAGTAGGCGAACAGATCCTGCCGGATTTTCTGAGCATCGTGGACGACGCGACGATGAAGAAACTGGGCAACGAGGACCTGCTGGGCTATTACCAGTTTGACGACGAGGGCGTGAAAGCGCAGAAGGTGACGCTGGTAGACCACGGAGTACTGAAAACGTTTGAGATGTCGCGTTCGCCGCTGGTCGATATTCCGCACTCGAACGGGCACGGACGGCGGCAACTGGGCGCGACGCCGGTTTCGCGGCAGGGCAACCTGATTGTGCAGAGCAGCAAGAGCGTGACCAACGCGCAGTTGCGAGCGAAGCTGGTCGAACTGATCAAGGCGCAGAACAAGCCGTATGGATTGTTGATTGACGACATCGCGGGCGGGTTCACATTCACCGGGCGCGGGCAGCCGCAGGCGTTCCAGGTGCAGCCGCTGGTGGTTTACAAAGTGTTCGCGGACGGCCGGCCGGACGAACTGGTGCGCGGCGTGGACATCGTGGGGACGCCGCTGGCGGCTCTGACCAAGATTGTGGCCACGGGCGATACGCCAGAAGTGTTCAACGGCTACTGCGGAGCGGAATCAGGATCGGTGCCGGTTTCCGCGGCGGCGCCGGCAATTTTGACGTCGGAGCTGGAAGTACAGAAGAAACAGACGGACACCGATGCACCACCCATTCTGCCGCCGCCGGCGCATGACGTGAAGGCCGCGCAGGCTGGAGGTGCGCAGTGAATGGCACGACCGTAAAGTCACTTCTGCGAACGACGATGGTGCTCGCAGCCCTGGCTGCCTTTCTGATCGGCGGTGCGAGCGCGCAGCAGGACAACGACCACACGCTGCAGGCGATGCGCGATGAGATGGCGCGCGCGAAGACACGGCTGGAGTTGAAATTTCCAGGGACGCAGGAGCCGGTGCGGCCGTACTACCTGGAATATCGCTTGTTGGATCTAGACGTGCGGGAAGTGGTGGCAGAGTTCGGCGCGCTGATGACCACCGCGCACACGCGCAACCGTTTCATGGATGTGGAAGCGCGGGTCGGGTCTTACAAGCTGGACAGCTCGAATTTCATCAGCGATGAAGGCTTCCGCGGGTTCATCGGCTCCACCGGCTCGGTGGGCATCGACCGCGACTACGATTCGCTGCGGCAGGATTTGTGGATCGCGACGGACCAGGCGTTCAAGGAAGCGGTGGAGACCTACTCGCGCAAGAAGGCCTATCTGAACAGCCTGGCGCGGCAAACGGACATTGACGATTTTTCGCGCGCGACACCAATCAAGAAAATCGATCCGCTGGTGACGCCAGACTGGAGCAGCCGCAACTGGGAACAGGAGGCGCGGGAAACTTCGGCGGCTTTGCGGGCGTTTCCGGAAATTCAGGAAAGCCGGGTGACTTACTACCTGGTGTACGCGACGGAATATCTGCTGACGAGCGAAGGCACGGAGATTCGCACCAATCGCACGTTTGCGGCGATCGAAGCCGGCCTGAGCACGCTGGCCAGCGACGGCATGGAACTGAATCATTTCTATGCGACGTACGCGCCGAAGCCGGCGGACCTGCCGAACGTGGACACGGTACGCAAGGGTTTGAACGTGACCGGCAGCGAGCTGATGGCGCTGCGCCTTTCGCAGCCGGCTACGGACTATACGGGTCCGGTGCTGTTTGAGGCGCGGGCGGCGGCGCCGCTGGTGGCGCAGGTGCTCGGACCGGCTCTGAACGGCGCACGGCCACCGGTGGCGTTCCAACCGGTGATGGAGCAGTTTCTGAGCAACGTGGGCGGGAAGAGCGACTGGGTGACGCGCATCGGCGCGCGCGTCTTGCCGACGAGTGTGACGGTGACGGACGACCCGGGCGCGACGGAGTTTGCCGGCAAGGCGCTGATCGGCGGGTACAGCGTGGATGACGAAGGGGTGGCGGCGCGGAAAGTTGTCGCGGTGGAGAACGGTTCCTTGAAGGAGTTGCTGATGTCGCGGCGGCCGGGTCCGGACTCCGACCAATCGAACGGGCACGGGCGCTCCGCGTTTCTGACCGACGCGCGGCCGGCGATGAGCAATCTGTTCTTCACATCAACGGAGACGCTTTCTCCCACGGATTTGCGCAAGAAATTCCTGGATATCTGCCGCGCCAACAAGCAGGAATACTGCCTGGTGGTGAAAGAGATGGACAATCCCGCGCTGAGCCTTCTGCACCAGGAAGACTTCAGCGGCCTGCTGGCAAGTTATGGCGGAGGAGCGGGGAACGGCGACCGGCTGCCGCTGCTGGTGTACAAGGTGTACGCGGCGGACGGGCACGAGGAAATCATTCGCGGTTCGCGCATCACCGGGCTGAGCTCGCGTGTGCTGCGCAACGTTTCCGCCATAGGAAACGATCCCTTCGTGTTCAATTACATGCAGACCCAAGTGGCGGGATTTGCGGGCACAGCGCTGGGCGCATTCGGCTCGGCGCAAAGCGGGCTGCCGAGCTCGGTCGTCGCGCCATCGCTGCTGTTTGAAGAGCTGGATGTGCGCGGCGCGCGCGGCGAACCGAAGCGACCGCCGCTGCTGCCGGCGCCGACCATGACGGCCAAGTAGTTCGCTGCGGGAGCAGCTTTCGGAAAAGCCATGAATGACCTGACGCGGCGCGGATTGATTTTCGGGGCCGCAGCCCTGGCTACGATTGGTGTGTTCGCCGGGGTGGATCACGTGGCGAGCCGGGCATTCGTGGAGGAAGAGCCGCCGCTGGCGCCGGATGCAACAGTGGACATCGTGGAATTCGACGATGCCGGCAAGCGTCTGGGCAAACAGCAGGTTCACGTGGTCCGAAAAACCAGGGAAGAATGGCGGAAGATTCTGACGCCTCCGCAATACGCGGTGACCCGCCTGGCAGGCACGGAGATTCCCTACTCCGGGCGCGAACTCCTGAACGAGCACCGCGCGGGCATTTTTCGCTGCGCGGATTGCGGCACCGCCCTTTTCGATGGCAAAACAAAATTTGAATCGGGGACCGGTTGGCCCAGCTTCTGGGCCCCGATCGCCGAGGAAAACGTGCGCGAAAAGGATGATTTCAGCCTGGGAATGCTGCGCCGCGAAGTGAAGTGCGTGCGTTGCGATGCGCATCTGGGCCACGTCTTCAAGGACGGCCCCGAGCCGACGGGGTTGCGCTACTGCATGAACGCGGCAGCGCTGAAGTTCGTTGCACAACGCAGTGCCTGACGCTTTACTTTGCGCCAACGCGGACGGGAGCCGCGCGCTGGGATAGACGCGGTTTGGGTTAGTCTAGGCGTGCTAATGGAAACTCCGCTGCCAGGCGAGACTAGGGAAAAGAAGCGCGCGGCGCTGCTGAGCGTCGGGTCGGCGGCGTTGCTGGTTTTCCTGAAGGCGTTTCTGGTGGTGCGCACGGGCAGCCTGGGCGTGCTCAGTGAAGCGCTGCACTCCGGCCTGGACCTGGTCGCGGCGGTCATCACTCTCCTCTCCATTCGCGTTTCGGACCGGCCGGCGGATGCGACGCACCCCTATGGGCACGGCAAGTTTGAGAATTTCTCGGCGTTCGTGGAAACGGGGCTGCTGATCCTGACGGCGTTCTATGTGATTTATGAAGCGTTCGACCGGTTGTTCTTCCACAGTGTACATATCCAGCCGAGCCTGCTGGCGATCCTGGTGCTGATAGGCGCCTTGGCCATCGACATCACGCGCGCGCGCAAGCTGACGCAGGTGGCCGCGAAATACCGCAGCGAAGCGCTGGAAGCGGACGCACTGCACTTCTCGACCGATGTGTGGAGCACGCTCGTGGTGATCGCCGGCATCGGCCTGGTGTGGGCCGGGGAAAAATGGAACTTGCCGTGGCTGGTCTACGCCGACGCACTGGCGGGCTTGAGCGTGGCCGGGGTAATTCTGTGGGTCGGCTCACGACTCGGGAAGCGCACGCTGGATGCCCTGCTGGACGCCGCCCCGGCGGGACTGCAAGAAGAGATCACCGGCGCGATTTCGCGCATGGACGGCGTGCTGGCGGTGGAGCGGGTGCGGCTGCGGCGAGCGGGCAACCGGTACTTTGTGGATGCAACGGTGAGCGTGCCACGCACCGCTAGTCTGGAACAGGTGCATCAGTGGAGCGATGCAGTCGAGCGGCGCATCGGGGAGATCGTGCCGGCGGACGTGGTGGTGCACGCGGAGCCGCGCGCGCCGAAAGGCGAACCGTTCTTCGATTCGATCCGCGCGGTGGCGCAGCGGCTGGGGCTGCCGATTCATGACCTCTCCGCACAGCAGGATGAAGGCGCGCTGTTTGTGGAATTGCACCTGGAAGTGGACCCGCGCGCCAGCCTGCAGGAAGCACACTGGCACGCGACCGAGCTGGAAGAGGCTATTCGCGAGCTACGCTCGGAACCGACGGAAGTGAACATCCATATCGAGCCGCTGGGCACGGCGATCAGCCAGGCCGAGACTTCCGGAAGCAACCTGCGCGTGCTGGCCACGGCCATCGGCGATTTTCTGAACACGCTGCCGGCGGAATACCACGAACTGGTGAACACGCATGACGTGCGCGTGCGGCAGGTGGACCATCACATTCTGGCGTCCTGCCATTGTGTGATGAAAGGCGAGCTGCCGATCACCCAGATTCACGACGTGACGGCGGCGCTGGAAGACCGCGTGAAGGAAAAATTTCCCCAGATTTCCCGGGTGACGATTCACCCCGAGCCGCCGGGAGAATAGCGGCTGCCGAGCGCTAGACCGGCGACTTACGCGCGAACACCTGCGCTGCCAGAGCCATGACCGCAGGAAAGCACACCAGCACATAGCGCGGCTCCGGCGTTTCCACGGTGGTGAGAAACGCCGTGCGCAGAACCACGAAGAACACGAACAAGACAATCGCCGCGCGGGCGGTTCCGGCGGTGAACCACAGGCGAAGCGCACCCGCCAGCGCGAGCGCGAGATAGAACACGTTGAGGAAGAAGAGCCCGATGGTGATGAGCATATCGGGGCGATCGGTGTCCCAGGTGTGAGCCAGCGGAAAAACATCGCCGGAAATGGGAATCTGTTCGATGCGCGGCGTGAACCACAAGGTGACCACGCGCTGCAGCGGGACCGAGACATAGGTGCGCAGGGGGTGGCGCTCCGTGCGGGCTTTGGCGATGGCGCCAAATTCCGCGTCCTCTTCCGCGGTCAGGCTCAGGTCTCGGTTGTATTGCTCAAGAATGGCGGCGACATGCTGGCGCTCTTCCGGAGAATCGAAGGCGCGACCGGGAATGGTCTCGATGTCTATGGCTTCGTCGTTGAGTTTCCAGGGGACCAGAAAAACTTCACGGAAGCGGTAGAGCCAGGTGGCCTCCCACTTCATAAAGCCGATGGGAACGACTTCTCCGGGCATGGTGGTGTATTTGGAGGTGAGCGGCTGAAATTCACGAAGGGTCAGGGCGTTGCGGACGGTCCAGGGAATCAGAACCACCGCGAGGGCCACGCCGCAAAACGCCACGCCGCGGACGCCGCGGGCAAGCTGGCCACGGCGAAACGCAACGATCAGGATCACTGGTGCGGCCGCGATGAGCAGAAGCGGCGTTTCCGGGCGAAAGAGTGTGCCGAGACCCAGGCACAGGCCGGCGAACAGAGCGCTGCGCAAGTATTCCGCAGGACGCGCAAAGCGCGCCCAGCGAAACGAACCGACGACCTGGTCGCCGGGTTTGACCATGTTGACGAACGCATAGAGGGCGAGCGCGGTGAACAAGACGGCGAAGGATTCCGTAAGGGGAACAGCGGTATAGTTCGCCGTGAAGGGGCAAAGCACGGCCAGCCACAGCGCTGCGGTGAAGGCACGAGGAGCGGCTTCCGCGCGGGCGGCCAGGCGCGAGGCCAGGTTGGCGATGACCAGGCACGCGGCGAGATCCACGAGCACCTGGCCCAGCATGACGAACAGACGGGCGTCCTCGCCGCTGCGGCGGGTAAGCAGCTGTACCAGCGCGAGGTAGGCGGGGTAGCCGGGCATGCGCAAATCAACAGGAGTAAGGACATCGTTTACCGGAATGCCGTAAACACGGTGCGTGACCCAATTGCTGGCGAGGGTTTCGTAGAGTCCGGTGTCGCCGCCGGTGCTAGGCAGCTTGAAGACGAAGGCCAGGCGCAAGAGCAGGCCGCTGACCAGCGCTGTGAGAGGGTGCGAGAAAACTCGCCGCATAGGTTGGCAGCATCTTACAATAGAGTGTTCAGGTACAGAGCGGGACAAGCCGAGTTTGACCATTCCCGCAAGACCGCTCCAACAGGTCCAACGGAAAAATGAAGGAACGCGGCCCAATCTTCTATGACGCGCAGCGTGTGCGCTGGCGGCGAACGCGGCGCGCGCTGGAAATCAGCGGAGCTTTGCTGACGCTGCTGCTGGTGTATTTCTTCTTCAGCATTGCGGCCAGCGTGGAACTGCCGGCGGCGCTGCTGCCGGACAGCAAGTCTTCCTACCGCGCGGTGAAGGCAAAGAATGCGTCAGCCAAGGGAGCGACACGCGAGGGGCGGCACCGGCGCGTGGCCAATATCGGCAAAGTTCCGGAAAGCTACGACCCCCTGCGCGCGGGCTTTTACGTCAGCTACGACGCCAACAGCCTGGCGACTCTGAAGAAGCATTACAAAGACCTGGACCTGGTGATTCCAGAAGAGCTGCACGCCGTGACGCCGGATGGCGGGCTGACCATCGTGGACTACGAGCGATACAAAACGGTGCAGGCTTCGCCGGAAGAGGCGATTTCCATCATTCGCGAGGACAAGCTGCACCAGTGGATGCGCCAGGCCAACGTGGAAATCCCCATCATGGGGATGCTCAACAACTACGACGGGCAATCCTGGCGCGTGAAGGAAATGGCGGAAATGCTGGCGAACCGCGAGGCGCGCGCGAACCTGGTGCGCAACACGGTGCAGTATGCGATCGAGGCGCGCGAAGTGGGCATCGTGGTGGACCTGGAAGAAGTCCCGGAAAAGACCCAGGAGCACTTGAAGGAGTTCATCGCGGAACTTGCGCCGGCACTGCACGCGGTGGGATTGAAGATCATGATCTCCTTGCCCGCGCAGGACGAGACATTTGACTACGGCTTCTACGGCAGACAGTGCGACGCGGTGGTGGTGATGAACTACGACCAACACTGGCCGACCTCAGAACCGGGACCGATCGCTTCGCAGGACTGGTTCATGGACAACCTGCGCGAACTGCGGAAGGTGATTCCGGCGCAGAAGATCATCGTGGGCATCGCGAATTACGGTTACGACTGGCCGGAACCGACGAAGACCTCGCATCCGCCGGCGAAAGATCTGAGCGTACAGGAAGCGCTGCTGCACGCGTATGAATCGGAAGCGAAGGTGGATTTTGACAGCGATTCGCTGAACCCGCACTACTCCTACTCGGACGACAGCGAACGCACGCATCAGGTGTGGTTCCTGGACGCGCTGACGGCCTACAACCAGCTGCGGGCGTCGGAGCGGCTGGGTGTGCAGGGGACGGCGCTGTGGCGGCTGGGCTCCGCGGACAGCTCTCTGTGGAAAATCTGGGACGCGACGCGGCCGGACGAGGCGACGCGGGAAAAATTGAAAGACGTGCCGCCGGGGCCGGACCTGATCCTGGAAGGCAATGGCGACATCTGGCGCATCGCGGACAAGCCCAAGCGGGGCGTGCGCTCGTTTAGCTACGATGCGGCGACGGATCTTTTTACCGACGAAGATTACGAGAATTACCCGCTGTCGTACGAAATCGATCAGCTGGGCGCGGTGCCGAAGAAAATAGCGATTACGTTCGACGACGGGCCGGATCCCAAGTGGACTCCGAAGATTCTGGACATTCTGAAGGAAAAGAAGGCGCCGGCGACTTTTTTTGTGATCGGCGAAGAAGCCGCGAAGGCGCCGAACATCATGAAGCGCGCGTACAACGAAGGGCACCTGATCGGCAACCACACCTATACGCACACGATGCTGGACGAGATTTCGCCGAAGCAGCTGCGCTGGGAGCTGAACCTGACCCAGCGCATGATTGAAAGCACCCTGGGCGCGAAGTCCATATTGTTCCGGCCGCCTTACGGCGTGGACCACCAGCCGGAATACGCGGAAGAGGTGGCGCAACTGCCGGTGGCGCAGGACATGGGCTATTTGATCGTGGGGCAGAAGATCGATCCGCACGACTGGCGGCAGACGTACGGCAAGCAGGTGCCGGCCGAGGAGATCGTTGACGGTGTTCTGCGCCAGGCGGACGCGGGCAACATCGTGCTGTTCCACGATGGCGGCGGAGATCGCAGTCAGACGGTGGCGGCGCTGCCGGTGGTGATCGATCAGTTGCGCGCGCGCGGCTATCAGATCGTGCCGGTGCCGGAACTGCTGAACAAGACGCGGGCGGAAGTGATGATGCCGCTGACGGGCAAAGAGTGGCTGGAAGCCAAGGCCGACGGCTTCATCTTCGGGCTGTACCACTGGTTCACGGTGGGTATCGGCTGGGTGTTCGTGCTGGGGATCGTGCTGGTAAGCAGCCGTGCGTTGATTATCGGGATTCTCGCACTCATCGAGAAATTGCGGCCGGACCATGACCAGGCGCCGGAGCCGCTGCCCGGCGTGACGGTGTTGATCCCGGCGCACAACGAAGAAGGCGTGATTGTGCAGACGGTGACGTCGGTGCTGGCTTCGGACTATCCGGACATGCACGTAATCGTGGTGGACGACGGCTCGACCGACGATACCGGAATGCTGCTGGATTCGCACTTCGGCGACGAGCCGCGAGTGCAGATCATTCACCAGGTGAATCGCGGAAAAGCGGCCGCGCTCAACAATGCACTTACTCACGCGAAGACGGAAATTGTGGTGACCATCGACGCGGACACGGAAATCGAGCCGGACGCAATCCGGCAACTGCTACGGCACTTCTCGGATCCCAAGCTGGGCGCTGTTGCCGGCAATGTGAAGGTGGGCAACCGTTCGCGCTGGCTGACGCGCTGGCAAGCGCTGGAGTACATCACCAGCCAGAACATGGAAAAGCGCGCGTTCGACCTGCTGAACTGCATTACCGTGGTGCCGGGAGCGCTGGGAGCCTGGCGCAGGGAGGCGATTGCGGCGGCGGGCGGCATTACCGCGGACACTGTGGCGGAAGACGCCGACCTGACCGTGGCCATTCGCCGGCTGGGGTGGCGCGTCAGCTACGAGGAACGCGCGATCGCTTGGACCGAGGCCCCGGAAACGCCGGGTGTCCTCATCCGGCAGCGATTCCGCTGGACGTTCGGCACCCTGCAATCGTTCTGGAAGCACCGCGATACGTTGTTCCGCCCGAAGTACGGCACGCTAGGCTGGATCGCGCTGCCGAATATTTTTGTGTTCCAGCTGGTGCTGCCGCTGATTTCGCCGGTGATTGACCTGATGTTTCTGGGCTCCATTGTGATGTGGGGCCTGATGCAGCTGCACCTTTCCTGGATTCCTCAATTCACGTTTGTGACCGCGAATCTGGAGCGCTCGGTGCTGTTCTTCCTGGGCTTCCTGCTGATCGATGTTCTCACGTGCGTGGTGGCGTTCGCGCTGGAACGCGATGAGGACTGGACGCTGCTGATCCCGGTGCTGCTGCAGCGCTTCTATTATCGCCAGCTGATGTATGTGGTGTTGTTCCGCTCGGTCAAGGAAGCCATCAGCGGCCGGCCGGTCGGGTGGCGTGGTGTGGAACCCGAGCCGCCGCACGGCCCTTCCAAGACGCCCGAGGTCGCGCACGCTTAGCCCGCGGGCAAGCTTTCAGCTTTTCGGCGCGGTGCTGCCCTCGTCGTCCGGCGGGTCTCCTGGTGACGGCGTAGCGTCGCGCTCGACGCGGGTCTTGGCTTCCATCAAGACTGTGGCTTCGCGCTTGCGCAGCGTGCCTTCCAGGCCGGTGATGGCCGCGCCCAGGAACGACTTGCGCCTCGCCTCTTCTTCGAACTCCTCGTCGGTCATGTTCGCGTAACGGTCATCGCCGCTGCCCATGACGTGGATCAGCGCGCCGATCAGCACTGCGACGACAATCAGTCCGAGCACGAAACCCACTGGCCCGCTCCATGCGGCGGCAAAGGCGCCGCGTTTGTTCTGCCTTGGCGAATCTCTTATTCTGTACCCGCCGCGGTATTTGTTGTAACGCCGCGGGATTATGCCCTTCCCCTTTCACGCCCCGGAGCTGCTGGCGGTCCTTACGCTGCTCGCCTGGATGACGCTGTTTTTCGCATGGGGCGGGTTCTGGCAGGTGTGGGAGTGGGACGCGGATCGCGCGGAGGCGATCAAGGAGCCGACCGCATGGCCGGCCGTAACCGCGGTCATTCCGGCACGCAACGAGGCCGGCACCATCGCGGAAGTCGTCGCCGCGCTGGCAAAGCAGGAATATCCCGGAGCGCTTTCCATTTTCGTCGTGGACGACCACAGCGAAGATGAGACCGCGAAGCTCGCCCATGACGCGGCCCTGCAAGCGCCGGAGCAATTCCCGGTTGCGGTGATTTCCGCGCCGCCGCTTGCGCCCGGATGGACGGGCAAGCTCTGGGCGCTCAACGCCGGCGTCCGCCGCGCCGAGGCCACACCCGCCGAATTCCTTTGGTTCACGGACGCCGATGTCCTCCACCATGCGCGAACGCTGCGGCGACTTGTGGCGCGCGCCGAGCAGAACTCGCTCGACCTTGCCTCCCTGATGGTGTTGCTGAAGGCCAAATCATTCGCGGAACGCCTGCTGATTCCGCCGTTCCTCTATTTTTTCCTGATGCTGTACCCGCCGAAGTGGATCGCCAATTCGCGCGCCCGGACGGCGGGAGCAGCCGGCGGCTGCATTCTGTTGCGGCGAGCCGCCCTTGCGAGGATGGGAGGCCTGTCCGCGATCCGCGGCGAACTCATCGACGATTGCGCCCTGGCGCACGCAGTGAAGCGTAGCGGCGGCACAACCTGGATGGGCCTGACGCGGGCCAGCCGCAGCCTGAGGTCCTACAAGCGGTTCGGCGAAATTCGCGACATGATCGCCCGCACGGCTTTTACCCAATTGCGGTATTCGCCATTTCTACTGCTCGGCACACTGCTCGGGATGCTGTTCACGTTTGTGCTTCCGGTGGCCCTGACACTCTCGCCGGAACGCCGGGTGTGGCCGTTTGCGCTCGCTGCCTGGTGCCTGATGACGGCTTCGTTCCTGCCAACGGTGGCGTTTTATCGTTTATCGCCGGTGTGGGCGCCGTGCCTGCCGATTTCGGCGATGTTCTACGCGTTTGCCACCTGGCTTTCCGCACTGCGGCACTGGCTTGGGCGCGGAGGCCAATGGAAAGGCCGGGCGCAGGGCAACCGGGCTTCCCCGGGAAGCGTGGCGTAACCCTCGGTGCCAATCCAGCCATAGGACTTCCGTTCGATGGCCCCGCGTCGCGATTTCTGCTACTCTGCCACTTGGTACAGGGCTGCATCCCGTGGCTGCATCGCAGCCGCCTCGCCTGAGGAAGGGAGCGGCACCGGAGGCCAAGATGAGTGTTCCGTCCAGACAAAGCGACGGCAAGATCACCGTGCCCTCGCTGCTGCAGCGCAAATCCCAGCGCGCAGAAGACACCACGAAAATCACATGCCTCACCGCCTACGACTATCCGACCGCGCGCTTGCTGGATGAGGCCGGGGTGGAAGTGCTACTGGTCGGCGATTCCCTGGGCATGGTTATGCTCGGGCACGAAACGACGCTGCCCGTCACTGTGGAAGAGATGCTGCACCACACGCGAGCGGTCCGAAAGGGCACGCGGCGCGCGCTGGTGGTGGCGGACATGCCCTTCGGCAGCTATCACGCGGATATTTCGGAGTCGGTGCGGAACGCCGTGCGCTTCGTAAAAGAAGCCGGAGCCGAAGCGGTAAAGGTGGAAGGCGGCGAGCGGCGCCTGGAGCTGATCGCGCGCCTGACCGAATCGGAAATTCCGGTGATGGGCCACGTGGGGCTGACCCCGCAATCGCTGCACGCCATGGGCGGGTTCAAGGTGCAAGGCAAGACCCCGGACGCGGCCGAGCAGCTGGTTCGCGACGCGCGAGCCGTGGAAGCGGCCGGCGCATTTGCGGTGGTGCTGGAAGGAATTCCGCGCGAACTGGCCGCGCTGATCACGCGCGAACTGCGCATCCCCACCATCGGCATTGGCGCCGGTCCCGAATGCGACGGGCAAATCCTGGTCATCAACGACCTGCTTGGCTTGACCTTCGGCCCGGCACCCAAGTTCGCGCGGCAGTACACCAATCTCGCGGAAATTATTTCCAGTGCGGTCCGTGAGTATTGCTCCGACGTGCGGCGGGGCAGCTTCCCATCGGATAGCGAGTCCTACCACATGCCGGAGCCGCGCTCGACGCGCAAAGAAATCAATTTCGACGTCGAACTCACCGACTAGACTTCTTCCCTGTTGCTGCATTTGCGCGGAGGCAACCATGACCCCGGAAGATGTGCGTAATCTCTACGACTTCAATCACTGGGCGAACCAGCGCGTGCTCGAAACCGCCTCGCAGCTGACCGAGGAGGAGTTCGTGAAGCCGCGTGGTTCCAGTTTTTCCGGCGTGCGCGATACCCTGATGCACATCGCGGGAGCGGAGTGGATTTGGCTGGAACGCTTTCAGGGCCGCTCGCCCGCGGCGCTGCCGGATGTCGCTGCGGCCAAAAATCTGGCGGAAGTCCGGGCGTTCTGGGCGCCGAACGCACAGCGCCTGCTGAACTATGTGGGCTCTCTTTCCCAGTCTGATCTCGAAGGTATTTTCGAATACAAGACGCTGAACTTCGGCGTGTACCGCAATCCTTTGTGGCAATCGCTGCAGCACGTGGTGAATCACGGCACCTATCATCGCGGGCAGATCGCGACGCTGGTTCGCCAGGCGGGCGGCAAGCCGCTGCTGACAGACCTGATGCACTATTACCGCGAGCGTGCGACCGGCGCGGCGGTCCGCTGAGCGGCTTCCAGACATGGAGATCATTCGCACCGTTTCCTGGATGAAGGAAGCCGCGCGGGGGTCGCGCGCGGAGAATCACGTTACCGGACTGGTGCCGACGATGGGCGCTCTGCACGAGGGGCATCTTTCGCTGGTGCGGCGGGCGCGCACTGAGTGTTCGCGCGTGTTTGCATCCATCTTCGTGAACCCCGCTCAATTCGGCGCGAATGAGGATCTGGCCAAGTACCCGCGGACCTTCGAGGAAGACGTCGCGAAACTGGAGGCCGAAGGCGTGCATGCGGTGTTCGCGCCCGAGCCGAAAGAGATCTATCCGCCGGGATTCAGTACCTATGTCACCGTCGAAGGGCTAAGCGACCGCCTGGAAGGCAAGACGCGTCCCGGGCACTTTCGCGGCGTCGCCACCGTGGTGTTGAAACTTTTCGAAATCATGCAGCCGGTGCACGCTTACTTTGGCCGGAAAGACGCGCAACAGGTGCGGGTGCTGCAGCAAATGGCCGCCGATCTCAATCTGGATACAAACCTCGTGGTTTGTCCGCTGGTCCGCGAGCCGGACGGGCTGGCGCTCTCCTCGCGCAACGTCTATCTTTCCGCGGAGGAGCGGAGGGGGGCGCTGGTTCTGTATCGCGCCCTTGGCGCGCTGCGTGATGCGGCGGTCGCGGGCGAACGCAGTGCACCGCGCTTGCAGCAGCTCCTCGTTGACACGATCGCTCACGAACCGCTTGCCCGAGTAGACTACGCAACGCTGGTTGACGCGGAGACGTTCGAGCCCGTCGCGGTCCTCGGCGGGCGACCCACCTACGCGCTGCTCGCCGTCTATTTCGGCAAGACCCGCCTGCTGGATAACCTGCTCATCGAGCCTGTGGGACCCTCGGGCGAATTGTTTTGTTCGCTTTAGTTTTGCAGGGGCAGGCGGGTCCGGAAGGTACCTGGGCGGCTATTCCAGCACCCTCTCCAGCACTTCCCCGGCGTGGCCTTTCGCGCTGACGCCGTCCCAGATTTCTTCGATTTTGCCGTCAGCGCCAATCAGCAGCGTGCTGCGGACGATGCCTTTGAACGAACGGCCCATGAACTTTTTCATCCGCCACATGCCGTATTTTTCGATCATTTTGTGATCGGGATCGCTGAGAAGCGGAAAATTCAGCCCCTGCTTCTTCTTGAAGTTCACCAGCGCTTTCGGGGCATCCGCGCTTACTCCCAGCACAACCGTCTTTTCCTTCTCGAATTTGGGTCGCAGGTCACGAAACTCGCAGGCCTCGATGGTGCAACCCGGCGTGCTGGCCCTCGGATAGAAATAAAGAACCACGCGCTTGCCTTTGAAGTCCTGCAACGAAACCTTTTCGCCGGTGTCGCTCTCCAGCGTGAAATCCGGCGCCTTCTGTCCGACCTTCAGCATCGTGCACCTCTTGCTCCGCGCCGCCTTCAGGCCAGCAGTTTCTTCAGGAGTTCGTTGACCGCTTGCGGATTGGCCTGGCCGCGGGTGGCCTTGATGACCTGGCCCACGAAGAACTTGAAGACCCCTTCGTTTCCGGCTTTGTATTTGGCCACGTTTTCCGGATTCTTCTCGATCACTTCGCGCGCGATCTGCGCCAGGGAATCCGCGCTGACCTGTGCGCCGAGCCCTTCCGCTTCCACGATCTCCGCCGCGCCGCGTCCGGTTTCCATCATCTTGGCGAAGACTTTCTTGCCCACGGCGCCGGTGATTTTGCCGCCCTCCACCAGTTGGATGAGTTCCGCGAGAGCCGCCGCGGACACAGGGCTTTCCGTAATTTCCTGGCCAGCGTCGTTCAAGCGGCGCAGGAGTTCGGTTTGCATCCAGTTTGCCGCGGCCTTGCCCGGCGCCCCGGCCTTGACGGTCGCTTCGAAGTAGCCGGCTAGTTCCTGCGACGCGGTCAGTACCCCTGCGTCATACGCGGTGACACCGTAGGTGGCAACAAAACGGTTGCGCTTGGCCTCGGGTAGTTCCGGAAGATTTTTCCTCACTTCGTCGCGCCACCCGGCACTGACGTGCACCGGCAGCAGGTCCGGCTCCGGGAAGTAGCGATAGTCGTGCGCTTTTTCCTTGGAACGCATGGGCACGGTAAAGCTTTCCGCCTGGTTCCAAAGGCGCGTCTCCTGAGAAATGCGGCCGCCGCCCTCCAGCACCGCGATGTGCCGCTCAATCTCGTATTCCAGGGCTTTCTGCAAAAAGCGGAAGGAATTGAGGTTCTTCACTTCCACTTTGGTGCCGAACTCTTTTGCGCCGCGCAGACGAACGCTTACGTTGGCGTCGCAGCGCAGCGAGCCTTCCTCCATGTTGCAGTCGCTGACCCCGGCGTAGAGGAGAATCTGGCGCAGCGTGGTCAGGTACGCGTAGGCCTCTTCCGGAGTACGCATGTCCGGCTCGCTGACGATTTCGCTCAGAGGCGAACCGCAGCGGTTGTAGTCCACATAACCCTTGGTAGCGGAGTCCTTGAAGCCCTCGTGCAGATTTTTCGCCGCGTCCTCTTCCAGATGCAACCGGGTGATACCCACGCGTTTGCGCGTGCCGTTCACTTCAATTTCGATGTACCCATCCGTCGCAAGTGGCAGTTCATACTGCGAAATCTGATAGCCCTTGGGCAGGTCCGGATAAAAGTAGTTCTTACGGGCGAAGCGGGAGTGCTCGTGCACCGTGCAGTTCAAAGCCAGGGCGGCCTGGATGCCGAGTTCGACCACGCGCTTGTTCAGCACCGGCAGGGTTCCCGGCAAGCCGAGGCACACCGGGCAGGTGTTGGCATTCGGCGCATCGCCAAAACGCGTGGAGCAGCCGCAAAAGATCTTGGTCTTGGTCAGTAGTTGGGCGTGCACTTCCAGACCGATGACTGGCTCGTATTTGGCCAGAACTTCGGGCGAGAGGCTGGCCTCTGTAGCGTTCTTGCTCATATGTGCGTTCCGCGATTATAGCACCGGGGGCGGACGCCTCCGTCAGAGGACGGCGCCGGGTCAGCGAGCCGTCCGCGATATGCTTGCGGCGGAGTGCGGTTCCCTAGCCTGCAGAGCCGGCGCCATGCGTTCGGCCAAGGCGAAGCCGCCGAACAGCACTGCCGAATACAGGACGTCGCCTGCCAGCGTATTCCAGAAATAGGGAACTGCCGCGACGAAGCAAGTAAACAGGCCGGCGCGGGTGTGCGGGTAATAGTCGGAGAATGCCCACATCGCGAAGTTGCTGACCAGGAAAAACTGCAACGCGCCGAGCAAAACTGCGCCTCCGATGCGTAAGACCGAGCGATTTTCCGCCAGCCACCGGCCGATGGCCACGCTCAAGGCAAAACTCAGATACACCGCGAACATCACTTTGTAGAAGCCGATGAACAGATCGCCGGCGAACAGAGCCAAGATCGGCGCGGCAAACGCCAGCCAGCGATTGCGGAACATCGCGCCGCTGAATAACGCCATAGCGCCCACCGGCGCGAAGTTCCACGGATGCGGCAAGACGCGCAGCGCGGCAGCCAGCAACACCATGCCCAGCAACACGGCGAGGCGCAGCATCTTTCCATTTTTTTCGTTTGAGCCGTTCATGATTCCTCCAGTAAATCGCAATAAATAAATCCATCGCGCTCGACCACTTCGCCGCGCAAGAAGCGGACCGGAGCGCGAAAAACGGGTCCGTCGAACACGAAGGTGTGAAACTCGCCGTTTTCGCCGCAAGGATCCACGTCCGCGGGCAGGTCGGCAAAGAAATCCGGCGTGAGTTCCCTGCCGGCGAAGCTGGGCGCCAGCTTGCGCGGGTCTATGCAGGCGGTGATGGCGCGAAAACCGGCCTGGCAGAAAGACTCGGCAAGCTCGCGGGTATCGCGCTTCCAGATGGGAAAACGGGCGCTCATGCCGAGCTTCGCCAGGTTGCGTTCGCGGTACTCGCGCAGGTCCTCTAGAAAAATGTCGCCGAAGGCGACGGTCTTCACCCCGGAAGCAAGCTGCGCGCGCATCGCCGCTTCCATGCGGGCTTCGTAAACCGGGTTGACGCACTGCGGCGGAATCAGAACCTCGACGAGCGGCAATCCGATCGCTTGCACTTGGCGGCGCAGCAGCACACGCCGCACGCCGTGCATGCTGATGCGTTCGTAGCCCTCGGTCACCGTGGTCAACAGAGCCGCAACTCGGACGCTGCGATCCTGCTGGAGGGCGTACAGCGCCATGGCGCTGTCTTTGCCGCCGCTCCAGCAGAAAAGCACCGGCTCCGCGGCCGCGGGCGGCGAGGAAGGCGAATCAGTCTTGGCTATCATTCGGGTTTTTCCGCAGCGAAGCGCAGCTAGCGTTTTCCCCCGAAGTGGTAACGCAGGCCGCCGCGAATCTCGCGACCCAAGGCGGGATATCCGAGGGCATCCTGGTACGCCTTGTCGAAGAGATTCGCGACCCGAAGGTACGAGCTCAGACCGTGGCCCCAGTCGTAGCTGGAGGCCAGGTCAAAGCGTGCGTAACCCGGCGTGTGCGTCAGGCCCAGCCCAAGAAAATCGCTGTCCGTGCGCTGACCCGTGAAATATCCGGAGAGCGAGAAGCCGAAGCGGCGCCAGCCGGCCATCGCCGAAAGCGTGCCCGAGTTCGCCGGCCGTCTTGCCAGGCGATTGCCGGAAACACTCGTAGGATCGAAGGTGTTCGGCGCTTCCAGAATCAGGCTGTCGTCGTAGGTATAGCTGCCCATCACGCGCAGCCAGTGATTCACGTTGAGGTTCGCCGCGAGGTTGGTGCCACGGGCGCGCGAGCGGTCGGTGTTGAAGTAGTAGCCGAAAAACGGCGGTGCGCCCGGAATATTCACGCCGCAGGAGTTGCCGGTGTCGGGCGGCGGCAAGGGCGAGCAGAACGCGAAGCTGATCATGTTGTAGTAGCGGTTGGAGAAATATTCGGCGGTGATATTGGCGCGGTTGTTCGCCAGGAACTGCTCAAAGCCCGCACTCCAGGTCTTGCTCGCCTCCGGTTTCAGATTGGGATTGCCGAGATCGCCGAACTGGTCGTCATAAAGCTGATCGAAGCGCGGCTCCTTGATGCCCTGCCCGTAGAATGCGCGGAAACGCGTCTCGCCCCAGAAGCCGCGGCCCTGCAACAACGCCAGCGAAGCGCCGGCCCGCGGCACGACCCGTGTGCCGAAATTGCCGTTGGCTTCGGCGCGCGCACCGAAACTAAACGAAGCGCGGGGATGCGGCGAGTAGCGGAAATCGAGAAAGCCCGCCTGGTTGTTGCGGCGGACGTGGCCTGGTGCCAGAAACGGAATGGACGCGTTTTCCACTTCGTACTGATAGCCCCCGGTCGCCGAAAAATTGGCAAGCAGGTAACTCGATTGCGCGCGCACGCTGGCGCGATTGTATTTGTAGGTGCTGCCGGGATCGGTGAAGTCGCAGAACTCCTGGGTCGCGACGGCGTTCGGATTGGTTTGCGGGCAGAAGGCGAAAGGATCCGTCGCGTAGAAGCTCTGAATAGGGTTGGCGGTGAATTGCCGGTTGTAGGATTCCGCGCCCATGAGTTGATGGTGCCAGTGCGTGCCGCTGGTGAAGTCCCACCGCGCATTGCTGCTGAAGAAGTGATAGTCGGTGTGCGAATCGGGGCTGGACGGTTCGAGAAGGACCTGCCCCGGCGTTTGCGCGAAGCTGGTGTTGTTGCGAAGGGTAAGGCGCAAGTGATTGGCTTCGCCCAGGCGATAGCCGAAATTGCCGCTCAGGGTGCGATTCACGAAGCGATTGATGTCGTCCGGCCCGTCGCTCGAAAAATAACTGGCCGCGCCCGAGTAGTCAAAGTTGCCCAGCAGGCCGCTGAGTTGCGCGCCGCCGCGTCGCGTCGCGAAGCTGCCGCCATCGGCGAAAACGGATACTTCCGGAATCCGCGTGGTGCCGCGATGGGTGATGACCTGGATTACGCCGCCCACCGCATCGCTGCCGTAGAGCGCGCTCTCCGCGCCGCGCACCACTTCCACTTTGTCGACGTTGTCGAGCGTGAAATTAGAAAAGTCCACGGCATTGCCCGGCTCATTGACTGGCGTACCGTCCACCAACACCTTGGTGTAGCTCGAATTCCCGCCGGCCAGAAAAATGGAAGCGCTACCGCCCTCCGGGCCGGTGCGGCCGATCGCAATTCCCGGCACATAGAGCAGGGCATCGGTAAGCGCGACGGATTGCCGCGCGGCAATTTCCTCTCGCGTGATCGTAACCACAGGCGCGGTGGTCTCCTGCGCAAGCTGCGGCGTACTTTCTCCGGTAACCACTACGCTGGACGAGACTGGCTCAAGATCGAGCTTCAGATCCAGTACGCGGGGCGCGCCGGCGAAAAGTTCCAGATCGAATGCGCGAGTAGCGAACGAACTGCGCTGAAACGTAACGTGGTATCGCCCCGGCGGCAGCTGCAGGGAATATTCGCCTGAAGTCGTACTCGTTGCCTTCCATAACGGGGCCTGCGCGGAAGACTCGGACCGCGCCGTAATCTTCACGCCGCCGACCCCTGCCCCGCCGGCATCCAGCAAGGTGCCCTTCAGCTGCGCATCGGATTGCGAATGGGAAACGGAACTGCCAAGAACCGCTAACAATAGGACTACAAGACTGCGAAGGAATGTCGTTTTCATTTTTCTCCTCCGCTCCCTCACGCGCGGGAGTAGGAAGGCTGTTCCCATTGCCGGATCTTTTTCGTCTCCGGTAATTGGACTGCGGACTTCGCCGGTCTCCTGGCTTGGCGGTGGTGCGAGCAAGCGGCCTTCCCGCAGCGCGCGCAAACTTCGGCGCTTCGCAGTGGCCATCCCGGCAAACGCCGCCGGTGTGTTGCGCTTGCGTGACCCGCCTTACAGTCGCGCGGCGGCGACGGCTGGCGCCTCTCACGAGGAAAGAACGCTCCGTCTTCCCGTGCACGAAGTCCGCGGTGAGTGTGAGGGGCAAGGCCCGCTGTGGCGCTATGCAATCCGCGGCAGGATCCCACGGGTGAAAACTGCTGGAAGACGTCTTACGGCGTTCCCGCAACGATGCTGACGCGCGGGCGGCCGTTGGGCCCGTACTCCACGGTCAGCTGCGTCTGGAAAACCTGCTCAAGCAGATCGCGCTGGTACACGCTCGCGGGCGGGCCGACGCGCAGGCACTTGCCCCTCTGCAGCAATACCACCTGATCCGCGTACTCGCCGACCAGGTTCAGCTCGTGGGTGACGATAACCACGGTGTAGCGATTGGCGGCCGCGAGACGGCGCAGATTATCGAGCAGATCCACCTGCGCGCCGATGTCCAGGTGCAAGGTCGGTTCGTCCAGCAGCAACAAGAGCGGCTGCTGCGCCAGCGCGCGGGCCAGGATCACCCGCTGTTTTTCGCCGCCGGAGATCTGGTCCATGCGGCGCTCGGCGAGGTGCTCCGCGCCGACCTGCGCCAGCGCATTTTTCGCGATGGCCAGATCGTCGCGCGATTCAAAGCGCAACGATTTGCCGTATGGATGGCGGCCCTGCATCACGAACTCCCACGCTTTGCTGGGGAAGAGCAACTGACTTTCCTGCAGCACCATGGCAATGCGCTGCCCACGGGTGCGCGGCTCCAGATCGCGCGTGACGAACCCGTTCAGAAGCACCCGGCCGGAAAGCGGTTGCAGCGCGCCGGAAATGATTTGCAGCAACGTCGACTTGCCGCTGGCGTTCGGTCCCAGAATCGCCACCACCTCGCCGGCCCTGGCCTGAAAGCTTGTGGCTTCCAGCGTGAACACCGGCGCTTGCTGCGGATTCGGCGCGTGGGCGTAGCTTACCTGCTCCACGCTGAGCCGCGGATCGCCGGAGTTGCGGCCACGATCCGTTGCGCCGCGCGCTGCCGGGTTGGCGGTGGCGCTCAAGCCAGCCTTCTCCGCAACAGGTAGATAAAGAGCGGCGCGCCGAAGATCGCAGTGACCGCGCCCACGGGAAGTTCGGCGGGCACGGCGATGGTGCGCGCAATCGTGTCCGCAAAAACCACGGCGATTGCACCGCCAAACGCGGCAGCGGGCAAAAGCACGCGGTGATCTGGTCCATAAATCATGCGCATCACGTGCGGCACAAGCAGCCCGACGTAGCCGATGGAGCCGCTGACGGAAACCGCCAGCCCGGTCAGCGCCGACGCGGCGATATACACGACCAGCCGCACGCGGCGAACATCCACACCGAGATGCATGGCTTCCTTTTCGCCAGAGAGGAGCAGGTTCAGATCCGACGCGGTCATATAAATCACAATCGCGGCGATCAAAAAGCCGGTACGCAGCACCCAAGCGAGCGGCGCGGAGGGCACGGCGGAAAGTTCACCCATGAGCCAGTAGGCCATGCCGCGGAAATTGCTGCTGGGCAGCATGGTCAGCAACAGGGTAATCAGCGCGGAGAGCAGCGAAGCGGTAATCACCCCGCCCAGCAGCAGCGTGGTGCTGTCAATGCGGCCTTCGCGGCGCCCGAGGAAATAGACGGCAGTGATGGCCACGACCGCGCCGAGAAACGCGCCGAACGGGGTGAACACCGCGGCGATTTCAGGCGAAAGTGCGAGGCGCGGCTCAACCAGCAGCGCAAGAATCGATCCCACCGCGGCACCGCTCGAAACGCCAAGGACATAGGGATCGGCCAGCGGATTGCGCAGCAACGCCTGAAAGCTGGTGCCCGCAACCGAAAGCGAAGCGCCGACAAACACGCCGAGCAGAATGCGAGGAAGGCGCAAATTCAGGATCAGACTGTATTCGCTGGAAATATCCGTGCTCTTGCCGAGCAATACGCGGAGCAAATCGCGGCCGAGGCCATAGAGCGAAACATGGATGGCACCGAACTTGAGCGCTACCACCATCACACAAAACAGAACGCCGGCGAGAATGGCGGACTGCATGAGCAGTTTGCCGACCGTCAGTGGTCGCATCAGTTTTTCTCCGGCGCTGCGGGGGGATTGCCTGCAGGCGTCACACGGTCCGTCGCCTGCGCGAAAGCTTCCGGATGGAGTTGCCGCGCCAAGTCTTCCATGGCGGCGAACAGCCGCGGTGCAGGACGGTTGACCGCATCGCTGATCACCGCGAAGCGCCGCTGCTTCACGGCTTCCAGCGCATCCCAGCCCGGGCGCCTGGCCAACGCGTCCACGTCCCGGGCCACCGCTTCCGAATGATTGCTGGCAAAAACCAGCACGTCCGGTTGCAAGCGCACCATCTCCTCCAGGCTCATCTGCGGCCAATCCTGCCTGGAGTCCACCACGGAAACCGCTCCGGCGTGCTGCAGCGCATCGGCGATGAAAGTGTGTTGCCCGACGGAAATCAGTGGATCGGTCCACACAACGAACAGCGCGCGCTTTGCCGCGCGGCTGCGCAGTTTTTCCCGCAGCAGGTCCTCCTGCGCAAGAAGTCGCGCATCGAGCGATTCGCCGGCCGCCGCGTTGCCAAGCACGTCGCCAAGCCGTCGCACCGAAGTGCGGATGTCATCCACGGTGTGCGGATCGGTGGCATAGGCCGCGATGCCCAGCCGCTCCAGGGCCTGCACGGTTTCCAGGCGATTGAGGCTCTTCGTCAGCAGCACCACATCGGGTTTCAAGGAGGCGACGATTTCGATATTGGGATTGGTCGCGCCGCCCACGCGGGTCTTCCTGGTGGCGGCTTCCGGGTAGTCGCAGTAATCGGTATCGCCGACGAGCAGCTCGTCGAGCCCCAGCGCGTAAACCGATTCCGTCATGCTGGGCGCCAGGGAGACCACGCGGCGCACCGGCACGGGAATCCGGACCGTTCGGCCCGTGTCGTCCTGCACCGTGCGAAACGATTCCGCCGCCGCGGCCTGCTGCGGCGTGCGCGACTGCGCGGCGGCTCCCAGCACCGCCAGCATGGCCGCGAGCGCCACGAGCCGGCACACGAAAATGAGGGTATTTCTCCGCAAGCTACGATCGCCCCTTGCAAACGGATTCGCGCGCTGCGAGCGGCGACGAAGAGAAACTCTGCCTGCCGAAAACAAAAATGCCCCGCGAGTTCGAGGGGCAATCGGCACAATTCCCTCTCGCGAGGAATCGTGCAAACCGCGGCGAGGAAGGGCAGTCTGGCTCTCGGCCCTGGGGCCGATTACAGTGGCGGGACCGCGGCCGAATCGCACGGCCTTCCCCGCTTCCTTGCCTGCAAATTTGTGAGGGAAGGATAAGCCGGGCAGGCGACCCGCGTCAATTGCCGGCAACACGCCAGCGCGGAAGTTAACGATTCTTCCAACTTGGCTTGCGCTTCTCAACCAGCGCCTGCAGGCCTTCCTGAGAGTCTTCGAGGCGGTAGAGCTCGTTCAAGAAGATGCTCATGGAGTGCTTCAGACCGTCGCGCAGGGAAAGTCCCATGCCGCCGAGAATGGCTTTCTTGGCCATGGTCAGCACCGCACCGGAGTGGCCAGTCATGCGCGACAACAAGGCGTTCACCGTGCTCTCCAGCTGCGCTTCGGGAACCAGGCGATTGACGAGGCCAAGCTCCAGCGCGCGTTCCGCAGTGACCGGCTCGCCGGTCAGCACGAGCTCGAGGGCGGTCTTCGGTCCGACCAGGTACGGCAAGATCGTTGACGCCAGCGGGGGAAACATGCCGATGGTGATTTCCGGCTGCGCGAAACGCGCTTTGGGCGTGGCCACCACAAGATCCCCAAAAGCGGCCAACTCGGCTCCGCCGCCAATGGCCGGTCCGTTGACTACGCAGATCACCGGCTTGGCTACGTCCACCATGGCCGCGAACGCGGCATGGAACGCATCCAGCATCTGGAACACGCGCTGCGACGTATATTCCGCAACTTCGATGCCGCCGCAGAACACCTTGCAAGCCGAATCAATCAGTATGATCTTGATGTCGTCGCGCGAACCCACGTACTCGATGCCTTCCGCCAGTTCCCGCAGCATGGCCTCGTTCAGCAGATTGTGTTCGGGCCGGCTCAGGGTCATCCGCGCCACGCCATTTTCCAGGCGCACTTTGACGAATTCGTAGTCCTCGACCCTCTTCTTCACCTGCTGTGTCAGGTACTCATCGGGGTTCACGGCTTCCACCATGCGCGCCTCCGGGGACTCTTTGCTCGCAAACGCTGACTTTCCGTCTATTTTTCGATGCTAGCACGGGGCCTCGCCGGGTTTGCGCGCGGCGCAATGCCGCGTGTGCAAAGAGTCTGCACGGCGCGGAGAATCGGCTATGCTGTCGGTGCCATGGGCAAAGCGGAAATCGTTGCTGCAGAGCTGGCCGGCGGGAACGCTGTGGACAAGGCGGGATTCCCGCGCGAGACGGCGTGGGATGCCGCACAACCGATTCGCTTTGCGGCCGACTGGCGTGGCGAAAACTCCGATGAAGCACGCGCTACGGAAGTGCGGGCTCTGTGGAGTGACTCGGCTCTGTATCTGAAATTCGTGTGCCGCTATCGCACACTCACCGTCTGGCCCGATTCCGAGCCAGACGGGCGGCGTGATCTGTTGTGGGACCGTGACGTTGCCGAAGTCTTTCTGCAGCCTCCGGGCTACGCCTTGCGCCACTATTGGGAGTACGAAGTGAGCCCCAACGGAATGTGGATTGACCTGGAAATTCTGGCCGACGGCAAACACGACGCGCAGAGCGGAATGAAGTCCCGCGTGCGAGTGAATCAAGCGCAAGAGATTTGGACCGCGGAAATTGTCCTGCCGCTGCGCGTAATGGCCACGGCCTTCGATCCGAAAGAGAGCTGGCGCGTGAATTTTTTCCGCGTCGAAGGCGAACGCGAGCCGAGATTTTATGCGTCGTGGCAGGCGACACTCACGCCGCAGCCGAATTTTCACGTCCCGGATAAGTTCGCGACGCTAAGGTTTGCTCCGGCGGTGAAATAGCGGCATCTGGTTTACGCTCAAGAGGACATGGCGAAACTCAATTGCTCCCGCCCGGCGCTGTTTCTTCTCTGTGCCGCGCTGTCTTTCGCGGTTCCTGCGCCGGCCGCGCAGGACGCGCCGGCTGCTCCTAAGGCGCCGGTAGTCACAAAGATCGAACCGCCCAATTGGTGGGTCGGACTGACGCCGGACCTCATGCTATTGCTTAGCGGCCACAATTTGCAGGCCAACAAGGTGAGCTGCAACCTTCCGGAAGTGACGGTCCTGCAAACTCAGGCCTCCCAAGGCGGCGAGTATCTGTTTGTGTGGCTGAAGTTCTCAAACACGCTGCGTTTCGGGACGCTGGTGTGCCACGTCACCACCCAGGACGGCGAAACGCGTTTCGAATTGCCCATGGCCAGGCGCGAACCGACGGCGCGCCGCTTTCGCGGACTCAACTCCGACGACGTGCTGTACCTGATCATGCCGGATCGCTTCGCCGACGGCGATCCCAGCAACGATGAGCCACGCGAATTTCCAGGTTCACACGACCGCACAAAGCCACGCGCCTGGCACGGTGGCGATTTGCGCGGCATCCGCGAGCATATTCCCTATTTCAAGGAACTCGGCGTCACCTCACTGTGGCTTACGCCGGTTGTGAAAAACGGCTCCGCGCAGGACTACCACGGCTATGGCGCGGTGGACTTGTATGCCGTCGATCCGCACCTGGGCACGCTCGACGAGTACAAGGATCTTGCCGAAACACTGCGCGCGCAAGGCATGAAGCTCTTCTTCGATGTCGTGCCGAACCACGTTGGCCCGCTGCATCCGTGGGCCCGCAAGCCGCCGCTGCCCGATTGGTTCCACGGCACGCTGCAGGGCCATCTCGATTCCTTTTCTCCGGTGCAGAATTCGTTCTACGGCAAGCCCGAAGCAAAACCGCCGGCCAACGACCCCTTCGAAGCACTCGCCGACCCGCACGCGACGCCGGCAATGCGCCGTAACCTGACGCAAGGATGGTTTTTCGGAATTTTGCCCGATCTCAATACGGAAAATCCGGTCGTCGCGAAATACCTGGTGCAGAACGCCATGTGGTGGACGGAGACCGCGGGTCTCGATGGCTTGCGCGTGGACACCTTTCCTTATGTCGGCCGGCCTTTTTGGCAACTCTGGCACGCTGGCCTGCGCAAGGCGTATCCCAATCTGACGACCATTGGCGAGGTGTTTCATCCCGATGCGATGGTCACGTCCTTTTTTGCCGGCGGCCACACCGGATGGGACGGCGTGGACACCGGTGTTTCCACCGTGTTCGACTTCCCCGTGTTTTTTGCGCTGCGCGACGTGCTGCTACGCGGCGCTCCGGCAGGACGGTTAGCCGACGTGCTGCGCCAGGACGCGCTCTACCCGCATCCAGACTGGCTTGTTCCGTTTCTCGCGAACCACGATGTCCCGCGCCTGCTCAGCGAACCTGGAGCTTCGCCGGAAACGCTTTTGTCCGCGTATGGCCTGGTGCTGACGCTGCGCGGCATCCCCCAGCTTTATTATGGCGACGAAATCGGAATGACCGGCGGCGCTGACCCGGAGAATCGCCACGATTTCCCGGGCGGTTGGACCGGCGACGCGCACAACGCCTTCACCCCGGAAGGCCGCACGCCGGAGCAGGAACGCATCTTTTCCAGCGTGCATCGGTTGTTGCAGTTGCGGCGCCAGCACGCCGCGCTGCGAACCGGCAAACTGCTGCACGTCTTTTCCGACGAAACTTGCTACGCGTTTGTGCGGCAGACCGACGAGGAGCGTCTGCTGATCGTATTCAACAACGGCGCGCAGCCGCGCACGCTGAAACTGGCGCAGGCGAACACTCCGCTCGCAGATGCGCTCCGCGTGAATTCTCTGTACGGCAACGCCACCGCCGAAACCAATGGCATCGAACTGCGCGTGACCGCGCCGCCGCAATCGGTTTCGATTCTGCTGGTTTATTGAATTTGCGCTCGGAATCGCCGCACTAAAATACGAGCTGCAGCGTCCAGTTTCCCCGCGCGTTCGCGACCGGCACGCTCACCGCGTGCTGCAATTCGTCGTAGCGCCATTCGTGGAGTTCCGTATCGCCGAGCCGCACGCTCTTGGGCGCCTTATCCACGCCGTAAACCACAACGTCTGCAGCGTCCCACCACGGCTTGAAACCGTCTTTTTCGACTGTGCTGACCACCCGGATCGCTGCGCTGCCCGCCTCGCAGCTGAAGTTGACGCGCAGGAATTCGCCCTTCTGGTAGTTCAGCGAATGCCCGTCATCCTGATAGAGCGAGCCTTTGCACTCCGGACCCGGATAGACGCGCAGCTGCAACGGCCCGTTCGGCGTTTCACTGGTGCTCTGCACCAGCGGCTGGCGCGGCACGATGCTGCCCGCGCGCACGTACACCGGCACCTGGTCGAGCTCCGGGCGCAGTTTTTTCAACTCGCGATCACTGCTCTTGTCTCCCGTCCAGTAGTCGTACCAGGTGCCCGGCGGCAGCTGGATCACCTTGGCATCCATCAGTTCAGTCGTCACCGGAGAAACGAACAGACTCGGGCCGAAAAGGAATTCGCGGTCGTCATCGAAAAATTCCGGCAACTGCGGATATTCGAGCAACAGCGGGCGCATCAGCGGAATGCCCGTGCGCGTCATCTCCTCCACGCTGGTGTAGATGTACGGCAGCAGGCGGTAGCGCTCTTCGATAAACCGTTTGCGAATCGCTTCGTGAACCGCGCCGTGCACCCACGGCTCCTGGTCCAGCGTGCCCTTTGACGTATGGTCGCGATAGATGGGATTGAATGCGCCGGTTTCGATCCAGCGCGTCAGCAAATCGGGCGTAGGTGATCCCGCGAAGCCGCCAATGTCGTCGCCGACCAATCCGTAGCCGGAAAGCCCCATGCTCAGCAGCATGGGCGTGCTCATGCTCAGGTGATTCCACGTGCTGACGTTATCGCCGGTCCAGGTCGCCGCGTACCTCTGCGTTCCGGCATACGCGGCGCGCGTCAGGACGAACGGCCTCTCGTTCGGTCGCAACTTCAGCAGCCCTTCGCTGGTGGCGCGGACATTCTGCATTCCTACTACATTGTGAATCGCCAGATGCGGCAGCGCCGTGCCGTCGTCCAGACGATGCCGCACATCCAGCGGCATGGTCTTGGTGATCGTAAGGAAAACCGCCGGCTCATTCATGTCGTTCCAGAATCCCGAAACGCCCATCTCGCTGAAATTCTTGTACAGCCCGCCCCACCAGTCGCGCACCCGGGTCAGGGTAAAGTCCGGAAACACGCTGTCGCCTGGCCACACCGGGCCGACATAGGTGCTGCCGTCGGCGCGCTTTACGAATGCATCTTCCTTCGCGCCGCTGTCGTATGGCGCGTAGCCGTGGCCCGCGTCCTTCTTGATGTGCAGGTCGGTGATAAGCACGGTGTGGATGCCCTGCGCGCTCAAATCGCCAATCATTTTTTCGAATGTCGGAAATTTCTTGCGGTCCACGGTGAACGGCATGTTGGCGTCCTGGTAGTCAATGTCCAGATACAGCGCATCCAGCGGGATTCTCTTGTCGCGGAAAGTCTTGGCGATTTCATACACCCGCTCTTCCGGCTCGTAGCTGTAGCGCGATTGCTGGAAGCCCAGCGTCCAGATCGGCGGCAGCCTCGTCAGCCCGGTCAGCGCCGCGTACGCCTGCAGGATCTGCCGAGGCGTGGGCGCGGTAAACACGTAATAATTGATTTCCCCGCCTTCCGCGCCAAACGAATAGGAATCGTGAATGGTTTTCCCGAAGTCGAAGCTGGAGCGCCAGGTGTTGTCGAAGAAAATCCCGTACGCCAGTCCTTTGCGCAGCCCGATGAAAAACGGAATCGTCTTGTACAACGGGTCCGTGGACTCCTGCCACGCGAAGGCATCGGTATTCCACATGGTGAAGGCCCGATTGCGCCGGTTCATCGGCCCGGCCTTGTCGCCAAGCCCGTAGTAGCCTTCGTCTTCGGGCATTTTCTTCCACACCCGCACGTTCCCGCCGGCCCAGGCCATGGGCAATTCGGGATTGTCGGCAACCAGGACTTCGCCCGAATCGCGCAGGAAGTCAATGAGCAGCGGCGATTTGCGGACCCGCGCGGTCGCCCCGCCGGCGCTCACGCGCACCTCATCGCGCCCGTCGTCCACTTTGAATTGCGGCGGCAGCGCGTCGCCAAGGACCGCCCAGGAAATATCCCGGCCAAACGTGCCGTTCGGGGCGACGCGCACGCGAAACACGCCGTCGCGAAAAACGGTCACGCGGACTTTCGCTTTGCCGGCAGTCAGCTCCACGCCGTCGGATAACTTCTCCACTTTCTGCACCGCGCCGACATGCTGCCAGCCTTGCGCCAGCGTCGTGACCGGACCGCACAGCGCGAGCGCGCAACCCAACACCAGCCCGCGCACCACCCCACGTACCACCCGGACTCTCGCTTTTCCTCGCATCTCGTCCTCCGGGAATTCTCTCGGAAACTGCTTCTCAAGACTCCGGCTCGATGGGAGCGGTTTCAGGCGGCGAGCCACTGCTCGAACAGCGCGGCCGCTTTTGCGCCCTCGATGCGGCGCCGCACGGCATCCAGCACGCGGCAGCGCAAACTTTTTTCGTGGCCGTAAAATCCCAGCCAGTACGGCAGGTGAATCTGCCCGGGCAGGAGTTCCACTTCCAGATTGCTCTTGCGCAACTTGAAAAAACCCTGCTGGAACACCACGCGCAACACTTTTTCGCGCAGCAGGCGCTCGGCGCGGCCCTCGTCCAGCGCAATGCGTGGATGATTGCGTGTCGCCACCTGCACTAGTTCGCTTTCCGCGGGCGGCGCGGCAAACTCAAACAGGTCGAGCGAACCCTCCACCGCATCCAGCGCGAACAGGTGCGCGTGTTGCGCGCCGCCCATGCGGTATCGCACGCGGTACACGCGATAGGGGAGATACGCCTCGGCGATTCGCTGCAGACGTCCCGCCCGCATGCGCCAGTAGAGCGTCGCCGGGCCCGGCGATGTAAACACCGCCAGCGCCTCGTCTCGCGTGACGTTCGGGCGCAGACTGCGGATCGAGCTCGCTTCCATGCTTTGCCGGCTTTCTAGCGGAAATAGATCCAAAGGCCCAGCACCAGCGCCAGCAGCGTGCAGGTGAAGACCACGTTGAGGGTGCGCTCGGCGCGCGTCTCTTTGGCCAGCGACGGCGCGGCCACGCCAACCGAATCAATCTTGTCGTCCACGGTGGCGAACGTCAGGCCCGCCAGTTTTTTGCGGTCCGGCGCCGGGAACATCATGCTCACGCCGATCAGCACCAGCGTGCACACCACGAACATGAAGATCGCGTAATGCAGGAAGTTCAGGTCCACCAGCCAGCGGATCAGCCCGGAATCGTAGTGATGCGTCTTGTCCAGCACCTCATAGACGAAACGCAGCGCCCCGAGCACAAAGCCCGTCAGCAGCGAACTGATCGCGCCCTGCCCGTTCATGCGCGGCCACAATATGCCAAAAATGAAGCACACCGCGATGGGCGGGCTGATATAGGCCTGCACGCTCTGCAGGTAAATCCACAGCTGGGCGCTGAGCAGGTGAATGAACGGCACCCACAGGATGCCGAGTATCACCATCACTCCGGTGGCGATGCGGCCAAAGGTAACCAGTTGCTTCTCGGTCGCGCCCGGGCTGAACTTCTTGTAAAAATCCAGCGTCACCATGGTGGACGCGGAATTGAACACCGAGCTCATCGCGCCCATCAGCGCCGCTAACAGCGCCGCGATCATTAACCCCACCAGCCCCGTCGGCAGCAACCGCACCACCATTTCCGGATAAGCGATGTCGCCGTTGGTGACGCTGCCGTTGACCACGTGGAACAACTTCGGATACAAGCCGAAGGCGATCATGCCCGGCAGCACCAGCAGGAACACCGGCAGCACCTTCAGGAAGCCGGCAAAAATTGTGCCCGCTTTGGCGTGCCCCTCGTCCTTCGCCGAAAGCACGCGCTGCACAATCACCTGATCCGTACACCAGTACCAGATGCCCAGAATGGGCGCTCCAAAGAAAATGCCGGTCCACGGATACGCGGAATCGGACACCGGCTTGATCATGTGGAAGTATTCCGGCGGAACCGCGGCGCGCAGTCCGGCGAATCCGCCAATCTTGTCCAGCCCGATAAACGTCAGAGCGAACGCGCCCGCCAGCAGGATCAGGGTTTGCACCAGGTCGGTGTAGATCACCGCCGCCAGGCCGCCGGCAATGGTGTAAATGCCGGTGGCGATCACCAGGATCACGGCGGCAGTCATGGGACTCCAGCCGACCACTCGCTCCAGCACAATCGCCGCGGCGTAAAGGTGCACGGAAATTTTGGTGAAGATGTAGGCAATCACCGAAACCGAGGCAAGATACGTCGCGCAGCTTCGGGAAAAGCGTCGCTCCAGAAACTCCGGCATGGTGAACACGTTCGAGCGAAGGTAGAACGGCACGAACACCCAGCCGAGCAGCAGCAGGATCAGCACGGCCAGCCATTCGTAGTGTCCCGGCGCCAGGCCCGAAGTCGCCCCTGAGCCCGCCAGTCCAATGAAGTGTTCCGTGGAAATATTCGAAACGAATAGCGAGGCGCCGATGGCGAACCAGCCGATATTGCGGCTGGCCAGAAAGTAATCTTCGCTGGTGCGCTCTTTGCGCGAAAAATAGAATCCGATGCCGAACACCAGCACGAAGTACAAACCGATGATGGCCAGGTCCAGCGCGCCCAGCGTGCGGTGCGTAACCGGCTCAACCTGCAGCAATACGGCCATGCTGCCCCATTGCGCAAATCCCATCCAGGACTCCTTGGAATCACCGTTGCGCCACCCGGCCGGCAAGCCCCCATTGCCTGCAAGTCCGGTTGCGGCCGCCAGACATCAGCGGGCGCGCCGCGCCGCGGTAACGTTACCGAAAAACGCCTCGCGGAGTGTATATCACCGCTCCCACCGCACTCAATCCCGGATTGTCCCGGTTCCCTCGCACCCGGAAGGGCTCGGCATTTGCGCTCCGCCGCCAACCTGCGTAACACTAAGTAGGACAGCCTTCGGGTGAGGTGAACGATGAGAAAGCTTCTGCTCGCACTTTTTCTCCTGGGAACGGTGGCCATGGCCGCGGAAAAATCCATCTATGATTTCACGTTGAACTCCATTGACGGCGAATCCACGCCGCTCTCCAAGTACCACGGCAAAGTCGTGCTGGTGGTCAATGTCGCCAGCCGCTGCGGCTTTACCCCGCAATATACGGCCCTGGAGAAGATTTACGAGACTTACAAGGACCGCGGTTTCGTGATCGTCGGATTCCCTGCGAACAATTTCGGCTCTCAGGAGCCCGGCACCAATCAGGAAATAAAGACGTTCTGCTCCTCCAAATACAACGTCACCTTTCCCATGATGGCCAAGGTTTCGGTAAAGGGCGATGACAAGACCCCGCTCTACCAGTACCTGACCGACAAGAGCGCCAACCCCAAGACCGGCGGCGAAATCCAGTGGAACTTCACCAAATTTCTTATCGGTCCCGACGGCAAACCGGTGGCGCGTTTCGAACCCAACGTGACGCCGGACTCGCCGGAAGTGACCGCGGCCATCGAAAAAGAACTCGCGGCGCTCAAGAAGTAATACAGCGCGCAGTAGCACCGCCAGGCGGCGCCGCCCCGCCGCCTCATTCAACAGGAAAGCCGGACGATGCCCTCGCTTCCTCTGCTGGAAGTTCGCAACGTGGTCAAGGACTACGAAACCGACGGTCAGAAAGTACGCGCGCTGGACGGCGTTTCGCTCAGCGTCTCCCCCGGAGAGCTGGTAGCGCTGGTCGGGCGCAGCGGCTGCGGCAAATCCACTTTGCTGAATCTGGCCGGCGCCATGGATTTTCCGTCCTCCGGCGAAGTGCTCATTGACGGCCGCTCCACGCGTGCCGCGGCTGACGAGCTCACCCGGTTGCGCCGCGAAAAAGTTGGCTTCGTCTTTCAATCCTTTCAGTTGCTGCACACACTGTCCGCCGTCGAAAACGTCGAGCTTCCTCTGCTCCTCGCGGGACGCGAGAAGGCGCGCGAAACCGCGCTGGAACGCCTGCGCGCCGTGGATCTGGACGGCCTGCAGCACCGCTTGCCCCACCAGCTCTCAGGCGGCCAGATGCAGCGTGTGGCCATTGCCCGTGCGCTTGTGGCCGCGCCGCGCCTGTTGCTCGCCGACGAGCCGACCGGGAACCTCGATAACGCCACCGGCGCAACCATTCTCGATTTGCTCCTCCGTCTTACCCGCGAACAGCAGACCGCGACACTGATGGCCACGCACAGCATGGAAGCCGCGGCCGTAGCCGACTCCGTCGTCACCATGCGCGACGGAAAAATCTCGGACGTGAAGCGCAAATGAATCGCGCACGCCCATCCGCAAAGCACCTCGCTTCCGGCCGAGCGCCATCGCCATGCCCCGCCTGAAACTCTTCGCCCGGCTGATGTTGCTGCCCCTGGCGCGAGAGCCGGTGCGCACCGCGCTGACCGTTTTCGCCGTGGCGCTGGGCGTCGCCGTGGTGCTGGCCATCGATCTCGCCGGAAATGCCGCGACCGGTTCGTTTCACTCTTCCCTCGAAACCCTTTCCGGCCAGGAGGATTTTGAAATCACCGCCACGGGGGGTGTTCCGGAAACGGTCTTGCCCGCGTTGACCTCCTTGCCCTACAACCTCCGCGTCACGCCGCGCATGGAAGACTACGCCGTCTTGCCGGAACTCCGTCGCACCTTGCCGTTGATCGGACTCGATCTCGTCTCGGAAGCCAGTCGTTTCGCGCTGCAGACCTCCGGCGCATCCCAATCCGCGCCTTTTCCCGCGGCAGCCTCGCGCAATGCTTCCATCGAAACCCTGATGGCCCGCGACTCGGTCTGGCTCGGCGAGAGTCTCGGCAAACGCGCGGGCGACACGGTGCAGCTCGTCATCAACGACCAGCCCGTCAGGTTCGTTGTGCGCGGCACTTACCCGGACGCGGGCGGCAATGAATCCGCCGTTATTTTGGACATTGCCGCCGCTCAGGATGCGCTCGCGCGCGCCGGCCGGGTGGACCGCATCTACCTCCGCGTCCCTCAAGAAACTTCCGTGGAACCGGCTTCTCTGGAAGAGTGGCGATCGCGCCTGCAGGCGGCGCTGCCCGCCGGTCTTGAGGTTCGCCCGGCCGGGGCCGCCACCGCGGAAAACCGCAAAATGCTTTCCGCGTTTCGCTGGAACCTGCGATTGCTCAGCTATATCGCGCTGATCGTGGGCGCATTTCTGATCTACAACACCATCTCCGTCTCCGTCGTCCGCCGCCGCGCGGAGATCGGCATCGTCCGCGCCATCGGTGCGAGCCGCGTGCAAGTGCTGTTCGCGTTCCTGGGCGAGGCCGCGTGCATCGGCCTGGCCGGAGCGGTTCTAGGCATACCTCTCGGCCGATTCATGGCGAGCGGAGCGGTCACCCTGATGGGCACCACGGTGAGCGCGCTCTATGTCACCAGCCGGCCCGGCGATATCGCTTTCACGCCCTCTTCGGTTGCGCTGGCGCTCGTTGTCGGCGTGGCGGCCACGTTGTTTGCGGCATGGTCGCCCGCGCGGGAAGCTGCTGCCGTGTCCCCGGTTGAAGCCATGGCCCGCGGCCGCCGCGAATTTGGCGTTCATGTCGCGCGCAGATCTTCGCTATGGCTCGCTCTGATCTTCGCGGCAGTCGCCGCCGCTGCCTCGCGCCTGCCGCCCATCGGCGGCAAACCGTTCTTCGGCTACCTCGCGACGCTGCTGCTGGTGGCTGCGGGCGTCTTCGCCATCCCCGCAGCTGTCGCCTTCACTCTTCGCGCCACGGCTGCGGCGTTGCGCTCTGCGTTGGGCGTCGAAGCCCTGCTCGCTTCGCGCAGCCTCGCCGGGTCGTTGCGCCGCACTTCGGTGCTCGTGGCCACCCTCTGCACCGCGGTCGCCATGATGACTGCCGTCGGCATTATGGTCGGCAGCTTTCGCGCAACCGTCGTCAATTGGATGGACTCGGAACTTCCCGCCGACCTCTATCTCCGCCCCGCGGGCAATCCAGCCGCCGACCAGCATCCGACCATTTCGCCCGAACTCACCGCCGCCATCGCTCGCATCCCGGGCGTTCGCGCCGTGCAGCGTCTGCGCGCCTACGAAATCAGCTATGACGGCGCGCCGGCAACGCTCGGCTCCATGGATCTCGAAAACACCCAGATCTACCGGACCTCGGATTTTCTATCCGGCCGCCCAACGGCAGACGTGCTCGCCGAACTGCGGGGCACCGGAGCCGTCATTGTCAGCGAGCCGTTCGCGTACAAGCACCAGGTCCGCCGCGGCGACTCTCTTTGGTTGTCGCTCGGCACCGCCCGCGCCGCCTTTCGCGTCGCCGATGTTTATTACGACTACGCCAGCGAACGCGGCATGGTGCTCATGGACCGCGACACGCTGTTGCGCTATCTGCCTGATCCAGCGGCTTCCAACATCGCCGTGTTCGTCGCGCCCGGCGCGTCCGTCTCGGAGGTGCGCCGCGCGATCGAGAACGCTGCGGCAAACTATCGCATCCTGATGTTTGCCAACGGCGACCTGCGCGCTCAGGCCGTGCAAATTTTCGACCGCACCTTCGCCATCACCTACGCGCTCGAAGCCGTTGCCGTGCTTGTCGCGGTCCTCGGCGTCGCAGGCGCGCTGCTGGCTCTGGTCATGGACCGCCGCCGCGAGTTCGGCCTGCTCCGCTACCTGGGCGCCACCAGCGCGCAGATTCGCAAACTCATCCTGGTGGAAGCAGGCTTGCTTGGCGTGCTCGCCAATCTTTCGGGTGTGGCCCTCGGCTTCTTCCTCTCGCTGATCCTGATTTTTGTCATCAACAAGCAATCCTTCGGTTGGACCATCCGCCTGCACTGGCCGGTGGCCGTAATCCTCGGCGCCACTTCGGTCGTCTTTCTCGCCACGCTCCTCGCCGGATACTACCCGGCGCGCATTGCCGTGCGCCTCAATCCGCTCGAGGCCGTCCATGAGGAGTAGCCGCAAATCCATTCTCGCTGCGTACGTCGCGGCCCTGCTCGTCGTGCAGCCGGTGTTTGCTCAATTCAAGAACGCGGTGCCGGGCTATCGCTTCGAATTTCCCCGGGACTACTTCAGCCACCCTGACTTTCAGACCGAGTGGTGGTATTACACCGGCAACGTTCGCGCCGCCGACGGGCATGAGTTCGGCTTCGAACTCACATTCTTCCGCCACGCCGTTGCGCCCGAGCCCTCCGGCAAGACTCCCTGGGCCGTCCGGGACATCTACCTCGCACACTTCGCCGTCAGCGACCTCAGCAGCGCCAAATTTTTGTACCAAGAACGCACCAACCGCGCCGGTCCCGGCCTCGCTGGAGCCGACGACACGCGCCGCAGAGTCTGGAATGGCAACTGGAGTATCGAGTGGCGGGAAGACAGCGAACAGCTCTCCGCGGTGGCCGATAACTTCGCGCTCAATCTCGTGCTTCGCTCGCGCAAGCCGCCGGTGATTCACGGAGAGAACGGTGTTAGCCAAAAATCCGCGGAGCCCGGTCGTGCGTCGCACTATTTTTCCGAGACTCGCCTCGCCGCCGATGGTTCCATCCGCATTGCCGCACGCAGCTACCCGGTCAACGGCCTCGCTTGGATGGACCACGAATTCTTCACCCAGCAGCTCGCGCCCGGGCAATCCGGCTGGGACTGGCTCAGTCTGCAGCTTGACGACAATACCGAATTGATGCTTTTCCGCATCCGCAGGAAGGACGGCTCCTTGGACGCTTTTTCGGCGGGAACCTTGGTCGACGCGCAAGGCCGCGCTCGTCATCTCGCGGCGCAGGACTTCCAGTTTGTGCCCGTGGCGCAGGACGCCCGCGACACGTACCGTAGCGACAGGACTGGCGCGGTTTATCCTCTCCGTTGGACGGTCCGCATTCCCTCGCTCCAGCTTGCACTCACCGTTTCCACACCGCTCGCCGCTCAGGAACTCGCCGGCGATTCTGCCAGCACCCGCATCACCCCGAGTTATTGGGAAGGCGCGGTACGTTGCGAGGGAACCCGCGACGCCCGCGCCATCCGTGGTTCAGGTTATCTGGAGTTGACCGGCTACGACCGGCCCGTCGAAATGCGCTGAGCTCCGCGCCGGCTCGTCAATCGATCGGCCTTCGCCCCTGGATCACGCGGATCAGCACCACCGCAATCGCCAGCAGCAACAAAATGTGAATGAATCCGCCGAGCGTGTACGAAGAAACCATCCCAAGCAGCCACAGCACCAGCAGAATAACGAAAATCGTCCAGAGCATGTTTCCCTTCCCAGGCGCTTCTGGCGCCGTTCGCAAGTTTCGCGGGGCTCGTCGCGTCACGAGCCCCGCTTCCTGATGGCCCTGCTTTCTTTGCACTCCACGGCAGACGCGCGCCGCGTTTCCCTGCATCACGCGTTAGGACCGGCCCGCTCCCCGCGCCTTTTCCTTCTCGTGGTCGTGCTGCTCGCCGCTCGCGCTGGTCTTCCCGCTCGCCGTCGCATCGTCCTGGAAGTTCTTGAAGAAGTCATCCACCTGGCGCTGCGCTTCTTCTTTGGCGATGCCGTAGCGTTCCTGGATCTTGCCGATCAGCTGATCGCGGCGCCCGGCGATCACCTGCAAGTCGCTGTCGGTCAGGTTTCCCCACTTCTCGCGAACTCGCCCCGAATACTGCTTCCACTTGCCTTCGATTTGTTCCCAATTCATAACTGCCTCCGGTCTTTCTGGTTTGCGGCCGCACAGCGGCAGAGCTGTGCGAGCCTGCGCCAAGAAGACCACATTGCGAAAAGCCGAGGAATACGGCGAACGCCCCAAGAGCGTAAGCACATCGTTGTAGGGATTTTTCCGGAAAGGCCGAAAGGCCATACGCTCGGCACACGCGCTTTGCGTTCCGCGCCCTGCGCTTGGCGCCTCGCTTCTAGTAGAGCCGCGCCATCTCAAGATCTTGCGGTGTGAAAAAATCGCTCTTCCGGGCGGCGGCGCGCACCGCGGGGATCAGGTGCCGCCCCGATTCCGTCTTCAGGAAGCATCCGCAGGCGCCGCAGCGCCGCGCTTCGTCCACAAACGACGGCGTCTCGTGCAGTGTGGTCAGCACGATGCGCGCCTCCCGATTGGCGTGCAGGACCTGTCTCGCCGCTTCATACCCGTTATACTTCGGCATTACCAGATCCATGACGATCACATCAGGGTGCAACTGCACTGCCAGCACCACTGCCGCCGCACCATCCACGGCTTCCCCGCACACCACCCACTCCGGCACGGACTCCAGGATGGTGCGCAGCAGAATCCGGACCGAGGGATGGTCATCCGCAATCAGTATTCTCAGTGGCCCCATGTCGCCCTCTGCGCACAGCCGTCGGCGATGACGACTCCTCCACTCCAACAAAACGCCTCTTGCGCGGCAATCGGCTGTTTGCTGTAGCGGGGGGCCGCGCTTGAGGCCGCCCCGCTCATGTTTTTTGCTGCCTTCGCTGCACGCCTCTGGCGCGTCCTGCTGCTACGCTTCGATGATCCCGTTGCGGATCGCGTACCGCACCAGCTCGCTCACCGAGTGGCAGTCCAGCCGCTTCATGATGTTCGCGCGATGGGTTTCCGCCGTCTTGACGCTCAGACCCAGCGCCACCGCCACCTCCTTGCTACTTTTGCCTTCCGCCAGCAATTGCACGATTTCCCGCTGCCGCGGCGTCAATCGCGTTGTCGGCACATCTTTCTCCGCGGGAACAGCGGCGGACCTCGGCTTCTTGTCCAGGTAACCGTCCAGCACCAGCTGCGCCACGCGCGCGGTAAAGTACGTCTTGTTCTTGCGAATGGCGTCCACCGCGTTCACCAGGTCGCGGCTGGCGTCGGACTTCAGCAGATACCCGCGTGCTCCCGCGTCCAGCACTTCGCGGATCAGCGGGTCCGATTCGTGCATCGTTAGAATCAGCACCTTCGCGTCCGCGTTGTGCTTCAGGATCTGCCGGGTTGCCTCCAGTCCGTTCAGACTCGGCATGCTCACATCCACCACCGAGACGTCCGGCCTGGTTGCGCGCGCTTTTTCCACGGCTTCTCGCCCGTCGCCCGCCTCTGCGGCCACCTCCCACCCGGGCTGCTCTTCCAGAATGCTGCGCAGCCCCTTTCGCATGATTTCGTGATCGTCAGCTACCAGCACTCTGAGAGTTCCCATCGACTTCCTCCTTGATTGGAAAAATCGCTCGCACCAAAGTCCCCGGATTCGCCGCTTCGATCGCCAGCGTTCCGCCCAACTGGCGTACCCGCTCCTTCATCCCGGTGATGCCCACGCCGAGCCCTTTCACCCCTGGCCGCGAGTTCAACCGTGCCGGATCGATGCCCTTGCCGGTGTCGCGAATCTCCAGCACCACGCTGCCTTGGCACCGGTGCAGCCGAATCGATGCATCTTTGCTCTCCGCATGCTTGTGCGTGTTGGCCAGCGCTTCCTGAATGATCCGAAACAGGGCCGTGTTCAGTTCCCGCGTCAGGTTCGCCAGCGGTTCCGAAATTTCGTAGGTCACCCGCACCCCGCTGCGCTCGTTGAATCCGGCGATGTACCACTCCAGAGCCGGCAACAGCCCGACCTCGTCCAGCAGTGGTGGATGCAGCAGGTAGGAAATCGTTCGAATCTCGTTCGAACAGGTCCGGCAAATCTCGGTTGCATCCTTCAGCGACTTTTGCGCTTTCGCCGGCAGCGCCGGATTCGCGGCGGCGATGGTATCCAGATGCATGCGGAGCGCGGCCAGGCTTTGCCCGGTGCTGTCGTGGAGTTCGCGCGCGATGCGCCGTCGTTCGTCGTCCTGCAGCCGCATCAGCCGATGGGAGAGCAGGCGCAGGGACTCTTCCGCTTCGCGGTGGTCCGTAATGTCCTTCAGGATCACCAGGTGCCTGCCCGGCAAAATGTTCGCGCGCGAGGAAAATGCCACCAGCCGCGAATTTCCATCGGCCCGTCGCACGTTCACTTCTCCGCGCTTGCCGCCTTCGCGGCAAAAGCGCTCCCAGCGTTCTTCGATTCCCGGCACCCAATCCGCCGCCAGCAGGCTGTCCCAGCGCAGCCCGCGCAGCGCTTCGCGCGAATAGCCAAACAGGTTCACCGCCGATTCGTTTGCATCCAATACCCGCCGCTCATCGTCCAGCAATACCTTCGCGTCCAGCGAATGCTCGAAAATTGCCCGCAACTGGCTTTCGCTGTCGCGCAGCGCCACTTCCGTTTTTGTGCGTTCCGCAAGATCCAGCAGCAATTGCTGGTTTGCTTGCTGAAGCTGCTCCGTCTTGGTTTGGACCGTCTGTTCCAGCTCGCCCTTCAGCGTCATTAATTCATCGCGAAGTCTTGCCCGGTCCGTCACGTCGAACTGAAAGCCCACGTACAAAGTGCCCTTGCCGTTCTTTTCTCCCTCCAGCGGCGCCCCACGGCTCAGCAGGTGCCGTACCTCTCCGTCGCTGCCGACGATGCGGAATTCGCAGTCCCACTTTTCACCCGCCCCGGTCACCCGCTCCCACTCTGCCCGTACGCGCGCCACATCTTCGCAGTGCAGAAATTCAAACCACGGCTTCTCTTTCACCGTTTCCAGCGTGGCCCCGATCAAGCGCTGGTAGGACGAGCTCACCATCTGTGCCGTTCCGTCCAGGTTGTAAATCCAGGCGCCGAAATCCACCGACTCACTGATCGCTTCGAATCGCCTCTCCGCGTCGTGGCAGCGATCAGCTTCTCTCTTCAAATCCTCGTTGGCGCGCGCCAGCTTCTCGGCATGCTCGCGAATTCGCTCTTCCAGAGAGCGGTAGGCGCTCAGCAGGTCGGCTTGCGCGGCCTGTCCACGCCGAATTTCGGCTTCCAGTTCTCGTTTCGCCATACGGCGCGAAGTCAGGTTGGCCTGCGACAGACCCTGAAATACGCTAAACAACTCTGCCTCCCCGGAGCCCCGCGGATTTTCATCCCCTGCAACTTGCGGGCTCGCCCTTCTTGGTGGCCGGACGCGATCTGCTCAGGTTCGTCTTGCGGGCTTGTATGCCGCCCGGCACCTTTCTATGCGCACGGACTCAGCCAAACCCTGCGGGTTTCCGTACGAGACTGTAGGGAAACGCTTTATATCGGTCGCAAAGTTCTAGTACGCATGCCGGCCGCTCCGCGGTCGCGGGAAATTTTTACACGCGCCGAAGCACTGCTTCGGTAATTTGTCGCCGCCCACCTCTCAACGACCGTCCGCATTTATATCGTGGTGCGATATACTTCACGATAGAATCGTACCCGACCCGTGAACGTTTTTTTCAATGTTTGTAACCACTTCCCCGCTTCGTGCGTCCTTTCATGGCGTACACCGTCGCTGAGGCCGGACCGTGGAACCCCGCGTGCTCTCTTTCCTGCACGGGACGACCGCCGCATGTCTTTGCTCGATTTCGGCTGGTGCCGCTCCTCACTGGTTCAAGCGGCGCGAGTTCTGCTTCGCGCCGCATCTTTGCCTCCTCATGGAGGCCGTCTTATGGAGGAAGTTCGCATGAAACTCTCGCGTATTCTGGCCGCTGCCCTGCTTTTCGCCGCACCGGCCACTTGGGCCGCTCCGGCCGGTGACAAAGACAAGGACGAACTGGCTCGTCTTGAAAACGCCGGCACCGTCATGGACGAAATCCTCAACGTCCCCGACGACATTCCGCAGGACTTGCTGGACAAGGCTCGTTGCGTGGTCGTTCTGCCGTCGGTCCTGAAAGCAGCCTTTATTGTCGGCGGGAGTTACGGTCGCGGAGCCCTGGTCTGCCGCTCCGGCTCTGATTTCAAAGGCCCCTGGGGCGCGCCGGCGATGTACGCGCTCGAGGGCGGCAGCGTCGGCTTCCAGATCGGCGGCCAGGCCACCGACTTCGTCATTCTGGTCATGAATGACCGCGGTGCCAGCAGCTTGCTCAAGAGCAAGGTCAAGCTGGGCGCGGACGCGGCGGTTGCTGCCGGTCCCAAGGGACGCGATGCCCAGGCGGACACCGATGCGTTCATGCGTGCCGAAATGCTGAGCTATTCCCGTTCGCGCGGTGTTTTTGCCGGCATTTCGCTCGAGGGCTCCACGCTTCGCCCCGATGAAGACGCCAACCGCAAGGTCTATGGCAAGGACGCCACGGCCTCGGCCATCATCACGGAATCGCGCTACCAGGCCCCGGCAGCGGCGCAAAAGCTCGTCTCGCGCCTGCAGAAGGCTTCGCCGGCGCTCAAGCCCTGATCAACAACCGCAAGTCAACGTGAAAAAGGGGGGGAGCGCGAAGCGCTCCCCCCTTTTGCCCTTCGCTGTTACACTCCATCCCTCGATGAACACCAGCTACAACCGCATCGCCGGTCAAAGTGTCGAACGTCTTGCCGCTTTGAGCGACGGTGTTTTCGCCGTGGCCATGACCCTTCTGCTCCTTGAGCTGCACGCGCCCGCGCGCGAGTCCGTCCACAGCGAACGCGACCTTCTACACGCTCTGCTCGCCCTGGCTCCGCAGCTTCTGGTGTACCTGATGAGCTTTCTCACGCTCGGCATTTTCTGGGTGGGCCAGCAGACACAGCTCAATTACATCGAGCGCTCCAACCGCAATCTCACCTGGTTGCATCTCGCGTTTCTCTTCGCGGTCACGCTGATGCCGTTTTCCACGCGCCTGCTCGCCGAATTCGCCGAATTCCGCGCCGCGCTCCTCGCGTACTGGTTCAATATTCTTCTGCTCGGCGTGCTGCTCTATTTCAGCTGGGGGTACGCCACCCGTTCGCAGCTTCTTCAAGGCGACCTTCCTGCCGAAGTCCCTGCCGCCATCTGTCGCCGCATTCTCATCGGCCAGTCGCTTTACGCCTTCGGCGCCCTGCTCTGCCTCTGGAACACCCGCGCCAGCATCGCCTTCATCGTCCTGGTGCAACTCTTCTACGCCATCTCGCCCAGCCGCATTTCGCGCGACACACGGCGCGAGGCTTAGCCGGAGTCCAGGGCCGGTCTCGGCTGTCTTTCCCGGGAACCTTTTTAATCTGGTTATCTCTTGGGGGAGCTTTCGACCTTACTTCCAGGCACTCGAACCGACAAGCGAAGGCTTCCGCGGTTTTCAGGTCGAGTCTTGAATCTCGTGTTTCGAATCTTAGCGTTCGGTCTCTTACCGCGGAGAGTCCGGCCAGCGTCTTTCCAATTTCGATCTTCTATCTTCCGCTTCAGTGCGTTTCCGGATTGAACTCAATCACCACCGTGTTCTTGGTCTCGCGCTCGCCGGCCGCGAACACCCACTGCCGCACCGCGTGCTGCGCCGACTCTGCCAGGATCGCGTTGCCGCCGAGCACCTGCACCGCCTTCACCGTCCCGCCCGCGGTCACCGTCACTTCGAGCTTCACCGTGCCTCCGATGCCCTTGGAGCGCAACACCATTGGATACTCCGGCTGCACCCTCTTGACCACCTTGCGTTCAGGCGGCGCCGCCTGCTGCGCACGCATCACGCCTGTCAGCGCGCAGGCAGCTAGAAACAGCGCACAGAGAACAAGCGCAGGTCGGCCAGGATTTTGAGAAACTTTGCTTCGCATAGGATGCTCTTTCAGGAAAGATTTCCGTTGTCCCATCCTCGCACCTTCCCAGCCCCGGCCAAGTCCCTCACACGCCTCCCATGCCCTACCCACTATTGCCTCTTTGCACTCCGCCGATATCCACTACCCGCAATGCGCTCTGCGGAACAATCTGTGGCTGAAAGGAAAACGGCGCCAGTCGCCCGGCGCCGCTCCAGCCAAGTTCTCTCTGGATCTGTTTTTGCGATTGCCGGTTCTTCCCGGCCTACTCGGGAATCACCAGTTCCTGCCCGACCTTGATCTTGTCCGGATCGCTGAGCTTGTCCTTGTTGGCCTCGAAAATCTTCATGTACTGACCCGCGTTTCCGTAGACGTTCTTCGCGATTTTGGAAAGCGAATCGCCGGCCGCCACGGTGTAGGTCTTCACCTTCGGCGCGGGCACCGGCGCCAGCGTGGGATCCACGGTCAGATCGCACGTGATGTCGTCTACCGCCGGATTTACTTTCTTGATTTCATCCCAGATGCGGTTCTTGATTGCATCCGATCCGGCGGCGCCCTGGACGAACAATTTATCGTCCTGGATGTGCAGGTGCGAAAGGCGCACGCCGCTCTGGTTGATTAAGTTCAGCACCGAAGCATACTTCTGCTTCATTTGTTCGAGATCTGCTGCCATGGAAGCTCCTTACTTGGGTATTCGGCGTGGGCAAGGGAGTCTAGCACCGCGAGACGTTGCGCGGTGTGAACAATCCATCAAAGCGGCAAGCGCATCGCCGGGATTCACGATGCATTCAAGGTTGCGGTTCGAGACGCGGCCACCACAGCAACAACAGCAGAAAACTCGTCACGAAAAACCACGCCGCGACGTTCATCGAGAATCCCAGGACGTGGGTCACCATCCCAAACAGCGCGGTCGTCAGTGCGAATACGAAGCTCAGAATGTTGCCGTTCCGCCAGTCGCGCTGTGCCCGCGGATCTTCCGGGCTGGCGCGCAAGCGCTCCGCGGCCGGCTTCAGCCGCTGCACCCGCAGCAGCGTGGCCACCCCGATATCGGCTAGAGCCACGAATGCCAGCACCGCGGGGAAAAACACCGGCATCGTGCGCGGCTGCTGCCGGATCTGAGTGGCCGCCAGAAACACCACTGCCACCAGTGCCAGAAAGCCAAGATGCACCAGGCGGACATTGCGCAGCGTTTCCTTCAGGGCAGGCATGGCAGGGAATGTAGTTAGGCCCGGGCGGAAACGCAAGTCGTTTCACAAACCGCCGGGGGCAAGGCTTGTAACCGGGGGATGCGCTCGCAGCCGCCGCATTCGGTTTTTGGGGAGTTCTAGCAGGAGCGAATGGATGCGGCCATCGCCAGATTCTCCTGCAGCCGGCGATCGATCTGCACGGCCACGAAGCGCGCGCACAGAATCCGTTCGTTTTCCGCCCAGCGTGCCAGTGGCTTCAGCCGCTCTTCCGCGAGACTGCCCACTGCGTGCACCACCCGGAAATAGGCTGGAACCAGGCCGAGCCCCGAGGAGCTCTCGCCCATGTTCGGCGTCAGCCGGTACAAACCGGCAAGCAAATCGAAATCGCGTCCGCGCAGCGCGCTGGACTCCACACTGGCAGCGGCCAAAACCTGGTCGGAGACCGGACGAGCGGCTTCGCTGGCCACGATCGCGCGCCAATAGTACACGGCGAATTGCGCCAGGGCTGCCGTCGAGATCGCAAGTAGCATGGCGGAAAGCATCCTTGTGCCTCTCCGGTGAGTTTCGCTTTTGCTCGCGCCGGCGCCCATAGCTCTGCGGTACTATCCGGCTGGTCCTCTTGGCCTTAACTTATTGCAAACAACGGAGCCGCCCCTTGAAAACCTCCCATCCCTGCCCGTTCAGCCCGCCACGTGCGGTTTGCCGCCTTTCGGCCGTCCTGGTCTGCCTCGGAGCGCTCCTCGCGCTGTTTCCCCTCCTCAGCCATGGCTTGCCCAAGAACCCAGGCTCGGAGGCTGGAATCGCCATCCAGGGTGTACTCTCCGCCCAGCAGGCAGCCTGGAACCGCGGCGACATTCCCGCCTTCGTCGAAGGCTACTGGCACTCCCCGGAAGTCACCTTTTCGGGCAGTAATGGCACGGTGCGCGGTTTTGACGGCCTCCTGGCCCGCTACCAAAAGGCTTATCCCACTCGGGAAGCGATGGGAACCTTGGAGTTCTCGGATCTGGAAATTACCCTGCTCGGGCAGCAGGCCCAGCCGGATGCGGCGTTAGTGCTCGGCCATTGGCATCTCAAGCGGGCCACGGGTGACGTTGGAGGGGTTTTCACCCTGGTGTTTCGACGCTTCCCCATTGGCTGGAAGATCATCCACGACCACACCAGCGCGGATGAGCCGAAACACTAAGCCCACGGTAGAGTACTGGGACTTTAGTACTAAGTCATAGAAAATATTAGACTTAACTTTGCAAATGTTAAGGAAAAGTGGGAAAGGAAATGGAATTCCCGTTCCCTTGCGCCATCTGGACGGTTTTTTAACTCATTCAAAAATAAACGCTTATTCACATCGGAATCTTGGTGCCAGACTTGCTCTATCTCCGACTGTACGGGAGTACAGGTTGGTACCCGACCTGGCTGTACCAAGGGCCAAGGGTCGCACCTGCTCCAGGGGACTACGGGCAATATGGCAAAGAAACTCTTTATGACCGCGCTGTTGTTGGTGGCACTCGCGGTCAGCGCGCGGCCGTCACGCGCCGATAGCTTCATGACCTACGAGCTTACGGGGCATGGCTACGACATCACTTTCACTCTGCCGCAGACCTTCACGCCGGACGCGGTGGACTACCGGGGCACGGTGATCTACTACAACGTCCCCGGCTTCGATTGGGGCGGCGCTCCGGCTACGGCGCGGTTCAGCGCGGCTGGATACAACGGCTATACGGACTATTGGGCAGCCGGCAGCTCTACCCATTTCTTCGAGCTCAACGCGCCCGGTCTTTTTACCTGGAATGCGGATGGCACGGTCACGCTGAACACGGGAACCTGGTTTCTGAGCGACAACTACATCGGTCCCTATGACTACACCTTGACCGCGGTCGATCCTCCTGGTCCGAACAATCCGACCGGGGTTCCCGAGCCGGCATCGGCTTTGCTGCTTGGAATCGGTGGTCTGGCTACCGCAGCGATTCGCCGCCGCAAGCGAACGTAACAAGCGGACAAAATATCCCTGGGAACGAAAAGGGCGCCCGAATCGGGGCGCCTTTTTTTGTGGGACTTTGTTCACGCACTGGCGCGACGCGCGAGCGGTGCGCGATGGCGAGGCGGGTCGCCTGGAAGTTCCCGCTGCGTGCCGTTCTTGGCCAGCAGCAGCTGGACGACATTGATGTAGCGTTCCCGAAAACCACCCTCGCACCATGCCAGGTAGAAATCCCACATGCGTTCGAAGCGCGGGCCAAAGCCCAGCGCGCGCACCGCGGGCAGATTGCGCAAAAACCGTTCCCGCCAGCAGGCAACGGTTTGCGCGTAGTGCAGCCCCAGATTCTCCACGTGCACCGGAAAGAGCTGCGTCACGCGCCCGAGCGACGCGTGAACCTCCGCGATGGAAGCAAGTTCGCTCCCGGGAAAAATATGCGTCTGCATCCAGTCCACGCGGCGGCGATAGGCGGCCACCTCCTGCTCGATCAGCGTGATGGTCTGAAGAAGCATCAGGCCGTCTGGAGCGAGAAGGCGATCACAGGCAGCAAAGAATTCATCGTAGCGGGCGAAACCCACCGCTTCGAACATCTCGATGCTGACGATCTTGTCGAAACGGCCGGAGATGCGACGGTAGTCTTCCAGAAGGAAACGAACCGACCCGTTGCCCAGCGGCGAGCGCCCGGCCTGCTCGGTGGCGAAGGAATGCTGCGCCGCACTAAGGGTCAGACCGGTTACGTGTGCGCCGAAGTTCTGCGCGGCGTAGCGGGCAAAGCCGCCCCATCCGCAGCCGATTTCCAGCACGCGATCGCCTGGGCACAGCTGCAATTTCCTGCAGATGAGGTCGAGTTTCTGGCGTTGCGCCACTTCGAGCGAGTCCTGCGGTTGCAGAAAGAGCGCCGAGGAATATTGCATCCGCTCATCGAGAAACAGCTGGTAGAAAGAGTTGCCGAGATCGTAGTGGTGCCGGATATTGCGGCGGCTTCCGACAAGAGAATTGCCGCGCAACGCGTGGCGCAGGCGCGAGAGCCAGCCACGCACGCCCGCAGCCAGCGGATGGGCGGCATCGAGAAGGCGCAGGTTGCGGACGGCAAGACGCACCAGCGCCACCAGATCGGGTGAGGTCCAGTCGCCATCCATGAAAGACTCGCCGATGCCGGTATCCGATCCGGTCACGGCGCGCAGAAAGAACCGCTGATCGTGAATCACGGCCATGGCGCGGAGCGTAGAGCGCGCGTCGCCGAAGGCGTAGGTCTCCTCCGGGCAAACGATCTCAAGATAGCCGCCCGAAATCCGCCGCATCGAGCGGAAGAACAGGCGGCGGGCGAGACGTTGCAAAGGCTTGCTGGGCAGACTCATCGCGGCGCCTTGTCCTCCACGGAAAGGGTATGCGGCGTGGCAGCGCGCTCCGGATGGGTGAACACGGGAACGCCTTTCCACCAAAGAGCAAGCGCCTGCCAATGGATCGCCGCGATGACGCGCAGCGTCATCAATGGATAGCGGGCGAGCACGCCCCGGATGGAGCCGGCGTTCCATGGCCTGCGGCGCAGGGTGAGGGTAGCGTCGAAAAAACGACTTCCGTGTTCGTGCGTATTCATGTGGGCAACCAAAGACTCACCGGGAGCAGTGAATATCCAGTCATAGTGCAGATTCATGCTCATGAAAGGCGAGACGTGCAGGCGCTTGGCCGTGGCGTAGCGGCAAGCCGCGCCGCCGGGCTTCTGTTCGGCGGGAGAGAGCCAATAGTTGCAGCTTTCGCCGAAGGTGTTGTTCACTTCGGCCATCATCAGCTGCAGCTTTTCCGAGCGATCGAAAAAGTAAAAAAAAGAGACCGGATTGAAAACATAGCCGAGATAACGGAGGTGGGTCAGCAGAAAGATGCGGCCCTCGGGAAGCGTGACCCCGTTGCGCTCGGCATCGCACTCCAGGCGCGCACGAAGGGATTGTCCGGGGTCGCCAAAATGATCGCGATCGTAAAAGGCGGCGAGGTTCCAGCGATTGTGCGCGGTCAGGGAGGATGCGCGCATCAACTCCGGAATGCGGTCGATCTCAAGAAACGACAGAAAAACAGGGTAGGTGAATTCATGGGGCTTCGGCGAGAAGCGGCGATGGCGCAGCGAGCCGACGTACAGTGCCGAATCCAGAGTCATGGCCGGACACCAAGAACTTCGGCAACACGCAGCGCCGAGTTTACGCCATCCTCGTGGAAGCCGTTGAACCAGTAAGCGCCGCAATAGTGTGTCCGCTGCGCGCCGCTGATCTCCCGCCAGCGGGACTGCGCTTGCACCGATTCGCCGGTGAAAACCGGGTGGTGATAAATGAATTTCCGCACGATTTTTTCCGGGCGAATGGCAGCGTTGGCATTCAGCGTGATGCAATAGCGTTCCGGGACCGCCAGTGACTGGAGACGGTTCATATCGTAGGTGAGCGTGGCAGGGCCATCGCCGTTGCGCGGGTCCTGATGCAACAGGTAGTTCCAGGAAGCCTGCGCCATGGGGCGGCGCGGCAGAAGATTCTCGTCGGTGTGCAGAGCCACGTCGTTGCGGCTGGTGGTGAAATGGCGGAGTACGTCGCGTTCGGCCTCGCTGGGATTCTGCAGCAGCGGTAACGCGCGGTCGCCGTTCGTGGCGATGACAACCTGCTCGAATCGCTGCGCCGGGCGATCATGAAACTCCAGGTTCACGCCCGCGTCGTCCCGGGCGATGGAGCGTATGCGCACGCCGGTGAAGACCCGATCGCGCAGCGGAGCGGTTATGGGAGCAAGGTAAGAACCACAACCGCCGGGAATGGTCTTCCACTGCGGGTGGCCATTGACCGTGAGCATGCCGTGGTTGTGAAAGAAGCGCGCCAACATCACCGCGGGAAACTCGCGGACCGAGGAATGCGGGCAAGACCAGATAGCCGACGCCATTGGGTACAGATAAAGCTCGCGGAAGAGATCCGTGAAGCGATGTTCGTCGAGAAACGCGCCGACACGCAACCCCTGCAGGGGCGGCTGCGGCTCCAGGAGCGAAAGTGCCAGCCGGTTGAAACGGCGAATCTCGCCGAACAATAGGTAAGGCTTCAGCCGAAACGCGTTGCGCCGCTGCGCAAGGAAACCGCTGACTCCCCGGCTGGAGTATTCGTACCCGGTTTTACGGCAGGAGACCGCGAAGGACATATCGGACGCAACGCGAGGAACACCCAATTCCGCCAGCAGCCGGATCAGATTGGGATAGGTGCGGTCGTTGTGGACGATGAACCCGGTATCAATGGGAATTGGGCCGCGACTGGAGTCCACCGTCACCGTATGGGTGTGGCCACCAAGCCGGTTCTCGCTTTCGAACAAAAAAACCTGGTATTTGCGGCTCAAGTAGTAGGCCGCTGCGAGTCCGGAGATACCTGAGCCAACGACGGCGATGCGATCCACGGTGGTAACCGAAATTGTAATACGCGCCTTTTCCGTGAACGGATGAAGCGTGCGGCCGGCCGGTACCTGCGCGCCCCTCCTGTCCCCTAGAGAAACGAAGGTAACAGTTAATTTCTCCGCAGGAAAACAAAATGGCCAGGCTATGGCCCGCTGCCCAGCCCGCCATCCGATTCCCCTCGTTGCGCGTATTCTCCTTGTGGGGGGAACAGGTGCGCATGAAGACCGTCCTGAAGCTACTGTTCGCATTCATTTTTGTGTTCATGGTCGTACTGACCGTGCGCACGAGCCTGCGCGTCAGTTTGTGGGCGGCGATACCGGCTTTCGCCGCCAATCCCTGGGCGGTGGCAACACTCTATGACGCGTATTTTGGGTTCCTCACCTTCTTCTGCTGGGTGGCCTGGCGGGAGCGTTCGCTTGGTATTAAGGTGTTGTGGTTCGTGCTGATCATGGCCCTCGGCAATATCGCCATGTCGGCTTACGTTCTGCTTCAGCTCTTCGGTTTGAAACGCGAGCAGGGCGTGTCATCTCTATTCGAACAGAAGGCACGGTGAGCACGGGGTTCCTGCAACGAAAGCTGGTGCAGCCGGTGCTGGCGCTGCTGCGTCAGGGGGTCACACCGGAGAAAGTCGCGTTGAGCCTTGCTCTGGGTGTGGTGATCGGCGTTTTCCCGGCGCTGGGCTGGACCACGCTGCTCTGCGCGGGCGTGGCTATTGCCTTGCGGCTCAATTTGCCGGCGATTCAGCTCGTAAACTACTTCATGTACCCGGCGCAAATCGCTTTGCTGCTACCCTTCTTCCGGCTCGGTGAAAAAGTGTTTCGGGCGGAGCACCTGCCGATTTCCGTGGCGGAGATTTACGCAATGGCAAAGAACGACCTTCTGGGGGCCATCCGGCTGCTGTGGACGACGACCTGGCATGCGATCGTGGTGTGGGCGGTGATTGCGCCGGCTGCGGCCGCGGTTCTCTATTACGCACTCCTGCCGGCCTTGCGACGGGTGGCGGCGATGCGGAGTGGCGCGGCAGGTGCTGCGTGAACCCGGCAATCACGTTGGCTTTGGGCGGGGCCGCGATTGTTGCGGTGATGATGCTGGCGCTTTGGCTCGTGCATTTGCTGATCAAAAACGCCGCAATCGTGGACGTCGGCTGGGCGGCCGGGCTGGCGATCCTGGCTGTGTACTACGCATGGGCTGGGCCGGGCTATCCGGCAAGGAAATGGACGATCGCGACGATGGTTGCGGTGTGGGGTGCACGGCTTGCCGTGTACTTGCTCTTCGCACGCGTCATTGGACAAGAAGAAGAAGGCCGCTACAAGGAACTTCGGGCACAGTGGAAAACCTTCCTGCCCTTGCGCTTCCTGCTGTTCTTTGAGTTCCAGGCCCTGCTGGACGTGGTGCTCTCGCTCCCTTTTCTCCTGGCGTGTCTGAACCCCGCCGCACCGCTGGGCTGGCTGGAGAAACTGGGCGGCGCGATCTGGATCGTTGGCATTGCGGGAGAGGCGCTGGCCGATGCGCAACTCGATGCCTTCAAGAAAAACCCCGCAAACAAGGGCAAGACCTGCCGGGCCGGGCTGTGGAACTACTCGCGGCATCCCAATTACTTCTTCGAATGGCTGATCTGGGTGGGATACGCGACCTTCGCGCTCGCTTCACCGTGGGGCTGGCTGGGCCTGCTGTCGCCGGCGCTCATCCTGTATTTCCTTCTCGGCGTGACCGGCATTCCCGCCACCGAAGCTCAGGCCCTGCGCTCCCGCGGCGAAGAATACCGCGAGTACCAGAAGACCACGAGCGCCTTTGTGCCCTGGTTTCCGCGGAGGCAAAACGGATGAGTAACACGGGAACGCAAGGGTTCACCCATGACCGGTGGCTCGCCGCGGCGCAGGAAAATCCCGGCCAACGCTTCTGGTATGAAGCTTTACTGGAGCGCGGGCTGCTGCCGGACGCGCTGATCCGCGCGGCCATCCGGCGCCTGCTGCGCATGCGTTTACGCGAAGAGGATCGCGGAAGCGGGCCCGCAAACCGCGCGGCGAAGCTGGCCTTCGTGGATGCGATGCGAAGCAGCGCCATTGCGCTGCGCACAGACTCGGCAAACGCGCAACACTACGAAGTCCCGGCGGAATTCTTTCAGCTGGCTCTCGGCCCGCACCGAAAATATAGCGCGGCCCTTTTCGAACGAAGCGACGCGGCTCTGGGCGAGGCCGAGCAGGCCATGCTGCGTCTGACCTGCGAGCGGGCGCAACTTGCGGATGGTCAGCACGTCCTGGAACTCGGTTGTGGCTGGGGTTCGCTGACCCTGTGGATGGCGGAGCATTATCCTGCCAGCCGGATTACCGGGGTTTCCAATTCCGCTTCGCAGCGCGCGTTCATTCTTCGCGAAGCAGCGCAGCGCGGCCTGCGCAACCTGCGGATCGTTACTGCGGACATGAACGACTTTGCCGCCGATGGCCTTTTCGATCGGGTGGTGAGCGTGGAGATGTTCGAGCACATGCGCAATTGGGAATTGCTGCTGCAGCGCATCGCGTCCTGGCTGGCGCCGCAGGGAAAATTGTTCGTCCATATCTTCACGCATACGCGCTTTGCCTATCCCTACGAGGTTCGTAGCGCCGCCGACTGGATGGCGCAGCACTTTTTTACCGGCGGCATGATGCCGAGCGAAGACTTGTTTTCTTTTTTCGCGCGCGATCTGCGGATTGCGCAGCAATGGCGGGTAAATGGCAAAAATTATGCGCGGACTGCGGAAGCGTGGCTGGCCAATCTGGACGCGCGACGCGAGGAAGCCATGCCGTTGCTGGCGAAAACCTATGGCGCGCGCGACGCTCGCCGCTGGTGGCATCGCTGGCGCATCTTTTTCATAGCCTGCGCCGAGCTGTGGGCATTCCGCGACGGGAACGAGTGGACGGTCTCCCACTACCTGCTGGAACCCGCGCGTTAGCGGGTCGTTATTCCGCCCGCGGCTCCCCGGCAGTTCGCTCTTACAGGATTTCCAGAATTTCTTCGTATCGCTTGAACGGCGGAATCAGGTACGCGCCGGCAAGCTCCGTGCGCGCCCAGGCCAGCATTTCCCGCGCCACCTCAAACCCGCGCTCGCGCGCCGCGGTTCCCGCTGCTTCCAGTGATTTGAGCAGCGGCTCCGGAATCACGATGCCGGGCACTTCGTTGTTGAGGCGCAGCGCCTGCTTGTAGCTGTTGAGCGGCCAGATGCCGATCAATACGGGAATCGGCGATTTGCCGCCCAGCTTCTTCAGGAATGCGTGCCAGTGCGAAGGATCGAAGAGCGGCTGGGTCATGGCAAAATGCGCGCCGGCTTCGATCTTGGCGTGGAAGCGCGCAATTTCGCTCTCCAGATCGTCCGCCACGGGATTTACCGCCACGCCGATGGTGAAATTCGTCGCGCCGCCGAGCGTCTTGCCGGACCAGTCGGTGCCCTGGTTCAGGCGGTGCAACACCTTCACCAAGCCCACCGAATCGACTTCATACACCCCGGACGTTTCCGGATAATCGCCGACCGATGGCGGATCGCCCGTCACCGCAAGAATATTGCGCACGCCGCCGACCGTCCAAGCCCCCAGCAGCCCGGCCTGCAGGCCGATGATGTTTTGATCGCGGGTGGTCAGGTGCGGAATGGTTTCGATCCCGCGCGCTTCAAGCGCGCCCGCCACCACCAGCGCGTCCATGCCCACGCGCGCCATCGCGCCGGAATTGATATCGATGGCATCGATTTTTCCGGAGGCCATCAGCTTGGCCACTTGCTCAAAGACGCGGTCCAGAGCGATGCCTTTCGGCGGATCAATTTCGACGCTGATCTGGAATTTGCCACCCTGCATGGCCTTCCAGAGTTTGCTTTCCGGGGCTCGCTCGGCGGCCGGCGCCACGGGAGCGACGGTCTCCGCGGTCACCGCAGTGGTGTGCGCCTTCGCTGGCCGCAGCAACTTCACCGCCTCGGCCATGGCCCGAATGTGCGCCGGCGTGGTGCCGCAGCAGCCGCCCAAAATGCGCACGCCCGCGGCCGCGGCTTCCCGCGCAAAGAGCGCAAAATATTCCGGCGAGGACTTGGGATACACGATGCGGTCGCCTTCACGCTTGGGAAAACCGGCGTTGGGCATGCCGCTGACCTGAATGCCTTCGACCGAAGCGAGTTCCTCCAGAACCGGAAGCAGCGCCTGCGGACCGAGCGTGCAATTGGCTCCGACCACCTGCACGTTCTTGTCTTTGAGTTGCGCGGCAGCGGCCGCCGGGCGCAAGTCGCCATAGGCGAAACCATCTTCGGCGTACGTCAGCGAGGCGATAATAGGCAACCCCGAAAACGAGCGGATGGCGTCCACCGCAAGCAGAATTTCTTCGATGTATGTGAAGGTCTCCAGAATGAACAGGTCTACGCCGCGCTCTTCGAGCGCCTGCGCCTGTTCGCGGAAAATTGCGAGAATCTCCTCCGGCTCCGGGTGGCGCGCCTGCACCCCCAGCCCCAGGGGCCCCATCGAGCCGGCAATCAACACTTCGCGCGCCGCGGCCTCCCGCGCCTCGCGCGCGATTTTCACCCCGCGCGAATTAAGCCGCTGCACTTCGTCGCCAAGACCCATCGGGGCCAGCTTGAAGCGGTTGGCCCCGAAAGTGTTGGTTTCAATGATGTGCGCGCCGGCTTCAATGTATGCCTGGTGCACGCGGAATACCGCCTCGGGCTCGGTGGAGTTGAGCTCGTCGAAGCAGCGCTGCGCCCCCACCGATTCGTGCAGCATGGAGCCCATCGCACCGTCGGCGATGAGTATGGTGTTCTTGAGGCGGTCGTTGAAGTCGAGAATTTTCATGGAAATTGGGCCGGAAAGTCTACTTCTAGTCTACACGGAGCGGGTCAAACACGCAGGTAGAGCCGCCGCAGCGCGGGAAACTTGCGCTTGATCCCGAGAAAAATCAGCAGGTAGCCGGCAAATTTGAAACAGCTGAAAGCGAGCACGCCGATGGGGTTAATCGAGCTCAGGTCCGCTGCGAACCGTCCAACCGTTTGCGCTACCGCTTTTGCTCCATCATGCCGGCGACCGTGCTCATCAGGTCGTACTTGGTAAGAATCTCAAACTTGGCGTCGCCCATCTCCACGAACACCGCGGGATTTTCGTGGCTCAAAATATGCGTGACCCGCTCGACCGGCGCGGTCTTGGGAATTTTCGGCAGCGGCTTGCTCATCACCTCGCGCACCACCAGCTTCCGCAGGTCCTTGCCCTGCAGCGCGAGGGTGAGAATCTGGTCTTCGTACACCGTCCCGATCGGCAGACTCTCCTCGAACACCGGAATCTGCGAGATATCCTGCTCCTGCATGGTTTTCAGCGCGTGAAAAACGGTTTGATAGGGCCGCGCGATCACCAGTTCGCGGACTTTCCCGGCCTGGTGCTTGGCATTGACCACTTCCGCCGCGGTAATCGCCACGGTCGAATCCACATAACCGCGCTCCCGCATCCACTCGTCGTTGTACACTTTGCTCAGGTAGCGCATGCCGGTGTCCGGCAAGAAAGCCACCACGAAATCTTTTTCCGTCAAACCCTTCGCCAGCCGCAGTGCCGCCGAAAGACACCCACCGCCGCTACCCCCGGTAAACAGCCCTTCCTGCTTCACCAGCCGCCGCGCCACCACGAAGCACTCTTCGTCGTTCACCTGGATCACATCGTCCAGAATCTTCATGTCCATCGTGGTCGGAAAGAAATCCTCGCCGATGCCTTCCACCACATAGGTGCGCGCCTTGCCGACCTGGCCGGTTTTATGAAAATCGTAGTAAAGCGAGCCTTCCGGATCGACGCCAATGATTTTGACCGCGGGATTCTTCTCTTTCAGATACTTGCCGACGCCGCTGATCGTCCCGCCCGTACCCATACCGCAGACAAAGTGGGTAATCTTGCCTTCGCTGTCTTCCCAGATCTCCGGCCCGGTCGTTTTGTAGTGCGCCGCCGGGTTCATCGGGTTGTCGTATTGGTTGGGGTAAAAGGAATTGGGAATTTCGCGAGCGAGTTTCTTGGCCACCGAGTAGTAGCTGCGCGGGTCTTCCGGTTCCACGGCCGTGGGACATACGATCACTTCCGCGCCCAACGCCTTCAGCAAATCCACCTTTTCCTTCGATTGCTTGTCGGTGATCGTGAACACCATCTTGTAGCCGCGCACCGCCGCCACCAGCGCCAGGCCCATTCCGGTGTTGCCCGAAGTGCCTTCGATGATCGTGCCGCCGGCTTTGAGCAGGCCCTGGCGCTCCGCCTCGTCAATCATGGAAATTCCGATGCGGTCTTTCACGCTGCCGCCCGGATTGATGTAGTCGGCTTTTACGTACATCTTGGGCTTGAGCCCGTGGTTGATGCGGTTGAGCCGCACCAGCGGAGTGCCGCCAATGGCTTCGAGGATGTTGTCGCAACGCATGTAAGCTCAGTTTAGCACGCGGAGCCGCAAGGCTTCGGCCCTGCGCCGCGCTTGTAACGTGCTTTGCACCGCAGTCCCGTAAAATCAAGCCTTAGCTGGCGTAAAGGGGCATACATGGACCGCAAGAACATTTCCAGCGGAACCACCTGGGAACCCGTGGTGGGCTACTCGCGCGCCGTGCGGCTCGGGAACACCGTGACCGTGTCCGGAACCACCGCAACCGGGCCCGACGGAAAGATCGTCGGCATTGGCGACGCCTACGCGCAGACTATCCAGACCATCCGCAATATCGAGACCGCGCTCCAGCAGGCCGGCGCTTCCCTCTCCGATGTCGTGCGCACCCGCATATACGTCATCAACATCGCCGAATGGGAGAAAATCGGCCGCGCCCACGGTGAGTTCTTCGCGGGCATTCGCCCCGCTACCAGCATGGTCCAGGTGAGCGCATTGATCTCGCCAGAAATGCTGGTGGAAATCGAAGCCGATGCGATCATCGGCTGAAGCAGGCTGAGACGAATTCCTCGTGCCGCAAAAACAAAAAAGGCAGCCGCCCGGCTGCCCTTTTCGTTCCCGGCCTCGGTTCTGTTCGACTACCACTTGGCGCGAATGCGGTACTTCAGCACCGAAGTGCCGTTCGCTGCCACCGGCACGTTGAACTGCGCCGCAAACGCGGCCGTCTTGGTGAACTTGTAGCTGGAGCTGAGCATTTCCCAATCGCCGCCGATCGGTTCATTCACTTCCACCGAAATGGGCGTGTCCTTGTGATTGCGCAGCGTGATTTCGAACTCCATCTCCCACACGTGCGTATCGATGCGCTTGTAGTCGGTCTGCTTGCGCTCGCTGACCACGTCGAACGCGTTGCCGATGTGGATGTTCAGGAATTCGTCTTTCGGCGTATGGTCAATGCGGTCCTCGCCGACGAAAAGCACGTTGCCCTTGGAGTCTTTCTGGTAGACGCGCAGGTTGCCCGCCGGCATCGGCATGCCCAGTCCCGACTTTTCGTCGTTCTTGAATTTGTAGAACACCATCACGTTGTCTTTCAGCGGCGAGCCCGGGCTGTACTGGTTGTGGTAGTAGAAATTCTGCCCGTTCACCACGAAATGCTTTTCCACCGGTACCGCGCTGCCCTGCAGCAGGCTGATTTGTTTGGTCTCTTTGTCCTCAACCGAGGTCCGGCGGCCCAGCGAGTACAGGTGATACTCGCTGAAATTTTCCTGCGCGAATTGCTCGGCGCGCACCGCTTTGGCCGTCACCATATCTCTCGCCATCCCGGCAGCCGCCGGCGCGTTCTGGATGCGGTTCAGGTCCCCGGCCACCAGCTGCAGCCGCGCGTTGTGGAACGCCGTGCCGCTGTTGTTGGTCAGCGTCACCCAGCCGTCCAGATCGGCATTCTTGTCGTCTCGGCTTACCGTCAGCACGTAGTCCGAATTCCACGCCAGATTGCTCGCCAGATACGATGCTTCGATCTGCTGCTTGCGCGAACCGGAATTTTCCAGCGACATCAAGAGCGTTGGTCTCTCGTAGAGGTTTGCCGGAACTTCCGGAAAGCGGTAAGACTCGGCGTAGCCGCCGGTCACGATATCGTTGCCGATCTTCCACACCGGGCCGTTGTTGTCCGCCAGCAGCGTGGCCTTGATCTCCTCACGCCGGGTGCTGCCGTTGTCTAGGTACGTGCGCACCAGCGTCACTTCCTTGCCTACATACTTGTGCAGCAGCTTGGCGGGATCCAGCAGATCGTATTCGTAGTTCTGCTCCAGCACGCCCAGCTTCTCCGGCTCGTTCAGCGAACGGAAATGTACCGTGGCGGGATTCACGGTCGCGGCGATGTCCATCAGTTTCAGGCGGAACGTCCCGGCAGGGAGCGAAAGATTGCGCACGTCGCGAATCAGCGCGATGTTGGAGTTGTACACCGTCAGCGAAAGATCGGTCTGATCGTTCAGGCCCGTGGATTGATCGCTTACCGCCGCACGCGCCGCTTCCTTTTCCTGCGCGTTATCCGCATGCTTGCCGCGTGGCGCGGCGTACAGCGTCGCCGCACCGGCCAGCACTGTGGCCGCCGCACCGAGACTCCAGAACGACCGTTTGCTGCGTGAAATCATGGTCTGCACCTTGTTCTCCTTTTTAGCACTCGCTGCGGCGATGCTTGGTCTGGAGTTAGAACGGAGGCCGTGGATTTTCTTGCGCGCGAAGCGCGAAGTTCTCTATTCGTTCGCCTTCGCGAGTTTTAGGGAGTCTTCGGCGTCCAGGTGACGCCCCTGTCTTTAGTTTCATAGCAAGCGCCGCCCGCGGCGTAGCAAATCGTGGCCTGCTTGTCGTTGCTGGCACTGATCGTTGCGAGATCCTTGGCGTCGGGCGTGGCCACGACCTGCCAGTGCTTGCCCGCATCGCTGGTGCGCAACAGCGTCCCGGAGTTCCCGGCGATCCAGCACACATTCGCGGAAGGCGCGGCGCCCGCCACCAGTCCTGTCGTCACGCCCGATACCTGTGGCGTCCACGTCGTGCCGCCGTCGCTCGAAAACGCCACCAGGCCCGACGCGCCGAAGCGCCAGACGTTCTTTCCATCCGGTGCGGCCACGCGAATCGCCGCATCGCTCAGGTTCACTCGCTCCAGCGCAGTTTTGGAATCGCGCGAGGCGGTCAACGCCCCTGCGAGGCCGACGCCGTTCGCGCTGGAGGGCTTGGCCGGAACCGGCGCTGGCGCCGCGTTTGCAGCCGCAATCTTGCCCAACGACTTCAGCTTGTCGGTCTGCTTGCTCGCCGAATCTCTTTCCGCCGTGTCGCCACGCGTTGCATACACCGGCGCGTTGTCTGCGCCGCTGTTGGTCTGCGGCGCCACGCCCGCCCCTCCCGTGTTCTGGCTCGCTTCGGCGGCCTTGGCAGATGGCATTGACGAGTCCGCTGTGAGTTGATCCGATGGCAGCTGTTCTTTTTTCGCGCGTGGCGGCTGGGCCAGTCGCGGCATGGGAAGGGCCGCGTCCCCCGTGCGCGCTGCTGGAGGCGTGCGCAACTGCGTCGCACCCTTTTCGTCCTTGGCCATGCGCTGCAGCGCCTCCTCGCGAGCGCGCTCATGTGATTGCGCTTCCGGAGCGGTCTGCGCCGCCGCGGCCGGCGGTGTGGGCGCCGGTGAGGACGAGCGCGCGCCTTCATAGTCGCGGTTGCTCGCCACCTGTGCAGGCGCCACTTTTGACATGCGCTCGCGTTCCCAGCCGGCAATCCAGAAGATCAGCACCGCGGCGGCGATTGCGCCCACTGGCAAACCCCAGCGCATTGCCAAACGGCGCTTGACCGGAAATTGCTTGACGTTCTCGGGTGCTGTTGCGTTCGCCGCGTCTTCCGCTGCAGCCCCCGGTTCCGCCGCCATTGCCGCCAGTTCGGCGGCCTCCTCGGGACCCATCGGGGCCACGACTTCACGCACCGACATCGCGCGCAGCAGAGTTCTGCCCGCTTCTTCTTCCACGGTGTCCTGCGTTCGTTCCAGTTCCGCAAGAATGCTTTGGCAGCGCGCGCACGTAATCAGATGCGCTTTCGCCTCGGCCATTTCGTCGGGCGAGAGCATGCGCTCGTGATACGCCGCCAGTGTCTCCACGTCCAGACACAACGCGCCGCTCTCCGCCGAATCTGCCTGGATGTGCCGGGCGAGCGCTTTCTCAAAGAAGCGATCGCGGTCGTCAGAAGGCATCACACTCTCTCCTTCTGGAACGCCGCCGCTTGGGTTTCTTGCAGCGATTTCCCATCACTCTTTGGGCTCCTGCATCGTGTTTGCCCCGCCTTCGCCGCCGGATTCTGGCGGTGCGAAAAGACGATCAAGATCGATCGGGGCGTTCTCCGCGGCATACTCCAGACACAGATCGATTTGTGCTTGATCCATGCCGGGTGTGGCGGGCGCGCCGTTGGCCGCGGCTTTCCCCGCGCGCAGCAAACCCTCCACCGTTTCGCGCAGCTCGCGCCGCACGCGTTCCAGGTTCCGCGAAACGCTCGATTCGTGCTCGCCGATGCGCCGCCCGATTTCGGCCAGCGTAAGGTCTTCCGCGTAGTACAGCTTCAGTCGCATCGCGTCGCGCTTGTCGAGCGCGCCGAGCGCCGCGGCCAGGGCGTCCGTGAATTGCCGCATGTACGCTGCGCGGTGAGGATCGGGCGGCGCGGGAGCAGTGTCGCCTGCAAGCGGCTCCATTCGGCTCTCGGAATTTTCTTCGTCCAGCGAATCGAAGCGGCGGCCGGCGCGAATGGTGTCGATGTGCCGTTGTGCGAGCACCGCGCGCAACCAGGTCTTGAGCGAACTGCGGCCGTGGAAATAGCGGAACAGCGAGCGTCCGGCGATCTTATTGTCCGAAACGCCGTACAGGTCCGCAAAGAGCGAGTCCGCGAGTTCGATGGCCGCGGCATCGTCCGCATGGCAGCGCAGAATCGCGGCGGCTGCCGAGCGAAGGTAGCCCTGATAATGGGCCACGAAATCGTTCCATGCGGATTCCAGGCCCTCCGCGCAGGCGCAGGCCAGCGCCAGATCCGCGGCATGCAAGGTGGCAAAGTAGCTGTTGATCTTGTCCGCTGCCGGTGGATTGCTGCCAAATCGTTTGGCGGCGGAGCGCGTCAGCGCGCTGCGAAACACCCCCAGCGAAAGCCCACTGGCCATGGCCTGCGATTCGGTGAAGAGCCGCCAAACCGTGGCGTCGCACGCCTGCGGCAGGCGCCAGTCGCGTCGCTCTCCGCCTTCCAGGGGGTGGGGGGTGGAATCCATTCTTTTGCGTTACACGCTCGCCGCGCACCGCTGCTTAACGCCGCATGTCTCTCGCGTAAAAAGATGTTAAACGTCCGCTGCACGCCACAAATGGTACGCCGGTCCCGGCCGTGCGAGGCACCACGTACGGCGAACCCCGCATCCTAGAGCATAGCCCCGCCGGTGCAGGTTGCAAACGGGTGCAGTACGTGAAAACTGGCATTTTCTTCCCCCAGCTTTGCGGTATGCTTGAAGTGCCTCTGGCCCGCAACCACCAGCGCCTCGGCGGGTTGATCTTAAAAGGGGTAAACCTGCGTTCGCGGTAGCATTAGCGACTTCGCGTCGTTGGTACGAAAGTCCTATTCGATCAAATCCAGCCTCATTAGTACGCTAGTACTGTGATAGCGAACGTCCTGCTTTTTTAGCGAGAGATCGCCAGTTGTACTGGCCTCTTTTGAGAGTCGCGACGGACGGAAACCTGAATGAGGCGGCAAGCGGATGACCACGATGATTTCAGAACCACCTCCGAGCACCACCCGGTTGGGCGTAGGCTTTGACACCAACCGCCGCCCGGCGGCTCCTAGTCAGGAAGCAGCCTGGAAGAGGAGTATCGGCACCAAGCCGATCCCGGCCCGCTTGGCGATGCTGCCGGACGGAGACTCGCGCGCCAAGCGCGTTGGCATCAGCGCCATCGTGCAGGTCGTGCTCGTCGGTTTTTTGCTGGTCCTGCCGCTGATCTTCCCGGAACAGATGAAGACCGCCCTGAAATACTCCTACACCGAGTTGGCCCAGCCGGTCACCGAGATTCCCGTGGCTCCGCCGCCTCCTCCGCCGAAGATTGCCCGGATCAAGGCTCCGGATCCGGTCACTCCTCCCCCGGAAGCTGTGCTGAACCCCAAGCAGCCGCACATTTTCACCACGCCGAAGCTGACCCAGCCGACACTCAAAGTGGCCAAGGTGGACGCCAAGGCTCCCGAGATCAATCAGGTTTTCGAAGCCGCCAAAATTGAAAACACCAACAACAATCAGCCCAAGCGGCCGCGCGACGAGGTGAAGGTCGGCACCATGAGCTCCGGCAACGCCACGCCCGCAACCGTCAAAGCCCCCGTCGAGCAGGTGCAGACCGGCGGCTTTGGCACCACCGACGGCCTGCAGGGCAAGGGCAATCCCAACGCGCATTTGATCGTCAACGGCCAGGGCCTCACCACTCTCCCCAACGGCGCCGGCTACGGCAATGGCACCGGCGGCGATAAAGGCATTCGCGGGACTGTCGCCAGCACCGGCTTCGGCAACGGCACCGCCAATCCTCCCCCCAGTGGCGGCAAGAAGGGCAGCGTGCAGTCCGGAGGTTTCGGCGAGGTCAGCACCGCGGCCGAAGCGCCAAAGAAGAAGTCCGGCAACGACGGTCCCGCAGATACCGCGGTCGTGGTTCTCGACAAACCGCGCCCGGAATACACCGCCGAAGGGCGTAGCCTGAAGCTGGAAGGCGACGTCGTCCTCGACGTTGTTTTTCTCACCAGTGGTCACGTGCAGGTCAACCGCGTGATCAGCGGCCTGGGACACGGCCTCGACGAATCTGCCGCGAAAGCGGCAAGCCAAATCAAATTCAAGCCGGCCTTGCGCGAAGGCCAGCCTGTGGACTACCCGGCGCGCGTTCGCATTGAATTCCGCTTGGCATACTGAGGAGAAGGAAGATGCGTAAGTTTGTTCTGGCTTTTTTGTTTTTGGCCGCAGCCGGCGCCGCAGCGCTGGCTGACGACGCAGCGCCGAAGGTCTCCGCGGACCAGCCGCGCACCATGGACGAGGCGGTGGATCGCATCGTCAACAACGAGAACCATCTCTACGGCAACCTCAAGAACTACGCGCCGCTTGTCGAAACCTACATTCAGAACCTCAAGCCCGATAAGGAGCTGGGGTATGTTCCCGCGGGCGACAAGTACTTCCTTGGCCGCGCGGATTTTTCCAAGGGCCTGAACCTGGTTCCGCTCTCGGATACCGACAGCAAGGGCAAAAAGATTTTCGGCTCCATCGGCAGCTTCTTCTCTTTCGGCATGCAATACCTGCCGGACGGCTTCCTGCAAATGGTGTTCATCGACGGAAACGGCTTTGACAAGCAGCACTACAAGTTCGATTACGTGCGCCGGGAATTCCTCGGTGAGGTCCGCTGCCTGGTGTTTGACGTAACGCCGCTGGATAAGAAGAACTCCAAAGGCCGCTTCCTCGGCCGCATCTGGGTCGAAGATCAGGATTTCAATATCGTCCGCTTCAACGGCTCCTACGGCGGCAACGGCCACTCCAGCTGGTATTTCCACTTCGATAGCTGGCGCACCAACGTGCAGCCCGGCGTGTGGATGCCTACCTTCGTCTATAGCGAAGAAAAAGACCTGCACTACGCCATGACCAAGAAGCTGGACTTCAAAGCGCAGACCCGCCTCTGGGGCTACAACCTCGGCCACGCCGCCCAGGAACAGGAACTCAGCAAGATTCTGGTGGAGAGCAACGTCAACGACGAAACCGCCACCAACAACGACCTTTCGCCCATTCAGGCGCAACGCACCTGGGACCGTCAGGCCGAAGACAACGTCATTGACCGCCTGCAGCGCATCGGCCTCATCGCTCCCAAGGGCGAAGTCGATAAGATTCTCGAAACCGTCGTCAACAACCTGGAAGTCACCAACAACATCGACATCGAGCCCGACGTTCGTTGCCGGGTCATGACCACCACCACCCTCGAGTCCTACACCGTCGGCCACACCATCGTTTTGAGCCGCGGCCTGATTGACGTGCTCCCCGACGAAGCTTCCCTCGCCACCGTGCTCGCGCACGAGTTGAGCCACGTGGTCCTTGGCCACCGCCTGGATTCGCAGTACGCCTTCTTCGATCAACTCCTGGTGGACGATAAGGAAACTTTCCGCCACTTCGGCTTCGCCCGCACCCCGGACGAGGAGAAGCAGGCCAACGATAAAGCAATCCAGTTGCTCGCCAATTCCCCCTACAAGAATCAGCTGGGCAACGCGGGACTGTTCCTGCAGGCTCTGCAGTCGCGCCAGAAGGAAATTCCCAATCTCATCAGCGCGCATCTCGGCAACCGCGTCCCGAACATGAGCGAGCTCCAGTCCTCTACCCCGGTCACCGATCCCAAGGCCCAGGGCGGGCAGAAACTTGCCGCTCTGCCCATCGGCGGCCGCGTCAAGATGGACCCCTGGAACGACAAACTGGAAATGATAAAGAGCAAGCCCATCGGCACTGTCGCGGAACGCGAAAAGATGCCCTTCGAAGTCACCCCGTTCATGCCCTACTTGACGCGCTATGGCGCCGATAAGCCCATCGCCGCCAGCGCCCAGCCCGCGCCCGACGCCAGCAAGCCCGGCGACGCTCCCGCGGCCACCAAGCCCAACTGACGTTTCCAAAATCGAAAAACTTCCGGCCCGGAAAGCATCCGCTCTCCGGGCCGTTTTCTTTTTTCCTGTGAGGCTTTCTTGTTTCCCGTCGCCGGCCCTATTTCGTTGACGACAAGTTCCTGATCAGCTGGTAGCTGATCTCCACGCCCTTGTCGAACTCGGCCGCTTCCACCCGTTCGTCCTTGCCGTGCGCGCGGTTGTCGTTCAGCTCAAAAAACATGCACGCGATTCCATACGTCGGAATCCCCGCAATCCGCAAATAGCGCCCGTCCGTCGCTCCCGTGGACATCGTGGAAACCACCGGCAGCCCCGGCCAGTAGGCGTGCACCGTCTTCTCTTCCGCCTGCACCACCTCCGGCAGCAGCGGCGACGCCGGCACGCTCACCTGCGGCACACGCGTCCCGTCCGGAGCGATTACCGGAACAATCTTCACCGTCACCTTGGGATCGTTGGCCACCCTTTCCAGCGTCTTGCGAATCTCTTCCGGCTCCTCGCCGGGAAAAATCCGGCAATTCACGTTCGCGCGCGCCATCTGCGGCAACGCATTCGGCGCGTGCCCCCCGGTCAGCATCGTCGCCACGCAGGTCGTGTGCAGCAGCGAATTGAAGTACGGCACCTGCGAGAGCCGCGCGATCGCCGCGCTGTCCGGGGGCTCCTGCGAAACCGCCTTCATGTCCTGCGCCGTCTGCCCGCTGGAAAGCGTCGCGGTCTTGGCGAAATAGCTGCGCGTGATTTCGCTCATGTGCACCGGGAACGAAAAATCCCGCAATCGCTCGAGCGCCGCCGCCAGGTGATAGATCGCGTTGTCCGGCGAGGGTATTGAGCTGTGTCCGCCGGGATTCAGCGATTCGAATTGATAGTCCACATACACTTTCTCTGCAGCCTGCAATCCCGCCAGCAGCCGCTTCGTCCCGTCCTTTTCGAATTCTCCGCCGTCCAGGTTGATCGAATACTCGGCATCGATCCAGTCGCGGTGCGTTTTCAGCAGCCAATCTACGCCATTCGCGGTGCCGCCCTCTTCGTCCGCGGTCAGCGCCAGGATCAGGTCGCGGTCCGGCACGTACCCCTCTCGTTTCAGCCGCGCAAACGCCGTCACCAGAAACGCGTCGCCCGATTTCATGTCCTCCGTTCCACGCCCGTAGAAATACCCGTCCTTCTCCACAAACTCGAACGGATTCGTCGTCCAGTCTTCGCGCCGCGCTTCCACCACGTCCAGGTGACCGATGAATAGCACCGGCTTGCGCTTGCCGCTGCCGCGAAAACGCACCACCAGATTCTTTTTGTTGTCGCGCGGGCCGTCGATCCGCAGATCCCTTTCTTCAAAACCCGCCGCCAGCAGCCGCCGGCGCATCGCCTCCGCGGCCTTGGTCACGCTGCCCACCGAATCCGTGGTATTGATTTCGATCAGTTCGCGCAGCACATCGCGTCCCATCTTGCGGTACTCTTCCGGCGCGCTTTGCGCCGCCGCGCCTTTCCCTGCCAACAGCGCCAGCAACGCAACGCACAGGCTCCACATCCGGTTCCTATTCCGCACTTGGCCTCCCACCAGGACACCCTCCCACCAGGACCCTCAATCAGAAAACCTGCCTCGCCCTTTACGCTTCCCGCTCCGGAGTCACCGCCAGCGCCCGGGTCAAAAACCCCGAAAGGTACGTGCACCCGAAAAACAGCAACGCCACGCCCACCGCGGCATCCAGCAGCATCCGGCTCAGCAGCGATGCAAAAAAGCATACGCCCACCGTCCACTTATTCATCACCCGCGCCTGAAAGCGGTAGTTCACAAAATCCGCAATCGCCGCCGGCCAGCGAAACACCCAATACGCGAAATAAATTGGAATAAAGTGGAACCACACCGCTTTGCCCGGAGAAATCGGGTGCTTCCATCCCGGCACATTCGCCAGCACCACGTGATAGCGGTGAATGCACACCAGCCAGTACACCACGCCCACGAATGCCGGCAGGTAGATCTCCAGCGGCGGTACGGCAAACTCGATGCCTTTCACCAGCTCAGGGTTGCGCGCCACCGCCACCGTCTCCCCGATCAACGTGGCCAGCGCCAGTAGATACCCCACCCAGATCTTCGGCAGCCGCGCGATTAGCTCCTCCGGCGAGGCTCCGCGCGGCACCGGCGGAGGCGGCGTCTCGTGCGGCTCTTCTAGCGGACTCGCCACGTATCTTCCTCCGATAAATTTTCGCCGTCGCGCATCGAAGAAGAGTATCCGCGCCGTGCGGCTCCGTCAAACCTGCGCCCGCCGCCTCTACGCGTCGCGCGTCACTCCGTATCTGCGCCGCAGCACCGAATCGATCAGCCCATCCGTGGCCAGCCGCTTGGCCCACTTCACGGTTCGTGCCAGCGGCGTCACACCGTAACGCGCCTTCGGTTTCGCCGCTTCGATCGCTCGCAGCATCACCCGTGCGCAATCCTCCGGTGTGGTCTGCGACCCCTTGCGGCTCTCGTTCGCTCCGTTCCACGCGCCTTCATAGATCTTCGCGTAGGGACTGCTCCTCGCATTTTCCGCGTAGCCCTTCGCCAGGTCCGTCGCGGTCTGCTGAAAACTCGTCCGGATGTAGCCCGGCTCGATCAGCACCACCTCGATGTGAAAGGGATACAACTCCAGCCGCAGCGCGTTGCTCAAGCCTTCCAGGGCGTGCTTGCTCGCGGAATACGCTCCATAGGTCGGCGGCGTCACCAGCCCGGCCACGCTGCTCAGCATCAGGATGCGTCCGCTCTTGCGCGCGCGCATGTGCGGCAGCACCGCCTGCGTCACCCGTAGCACCCCGAACAGGTTGGTCTCGAATTGCTGCCGCAGGTCGTCCATCTTGAGTTCTTCCACCACCGCCATGTAGCCCACGCCCGCGTTGTTGATCAGCACATCGATCCGTCCATGCGCCGCGATCACGTTCGCCACCGCCGCGCTTACGGACGCTTCGCTCGTAACGTCCATCTCCACCGTGCTCAGCGGCAGGTTCTTCGCCTTCGCCAGCGCGTCCAGCTCCGCGCGCTTCCCTGCCGAGCGCCCCGCCGCCACCACGCGATAGCCCTGCTCCGCCAGCAGCAGCGCGCCCGCCTTGCCCAGCCCGTCCGTACCCCCGGTGATCAGAACCGTGCCCTTCGCGCTCATTCGGCCCTCGCCTTTTTCTTGCCGTCTCTGTGCGGCGCCGCCGATGGTATCCCGCTTCGCGGCAAAACAAAAAGCCCTCCGCTTTTCGGAGGGCTTCTCGCAAACTTGCTTGGCTTTCCGCCGGCTCGGTCAGAACGTCACGCCCCAGAACGAGGCGTCCGGCTTGGTCAATTCAAATCCCGTGTCCCACGCTTCGTGGTCGCGCCACACCACCTGCGCTTCCGCCTTGCGTCCCGATTCCGGGTGTATCAGCTTCACGCTCGTATGCAGCGGCAGCGGCGCGCCGACAATGGCCATGCAGCCGGAATGGCTCACGTCCACGGTCACTGCATTCGCCCGCTGCTTTTGCGAATTTTCGTCCCACTCGACCAGGAACTTCACGCGCGATATCACGCGCTTGTGCGTGCGCATCCGGGCCCAGCGGTCTTCCACACTTTCCGGTTTGCTTGTCTTCACGGCCACGGCGAACCTCGTTACGATGGATTTCGTCCGGGGGCTTGGGGGCACTTTCCAACGTAGTGCGCTGCGGAGCCCGGGTCAATGGTACTTTTGCAAAATGTTAGCCCCGCCGGCCGGGCAAGCATTGCCCTAAAAACCCAGGAAAATGCAGCTTTTGCCCCGTGGCCGGGGAAAACGAGGAAGAACAACGGAACCGCGAGCCGCAGTCGTGCGGCGTTGCTTTGCGCGTTAGATGGGTCGTCTATCGGTTACTTCGAAGACCAGCGGAAGACCAATCCCGTCGCCACCAGAAAATTGTTCTGCCGGTCGTTCTGCAAGTTGGCGAATCCGGTGCGGAACCAGTCCAGCTGCACCGCGCGCACCGCGAAATGCGCATTCAGGGGAACATCCACGCCGCCGCCCAGGCGCAGCGCGAACGCATTGGTTCCGTTGGCCACGCCCGCTTCGCTGCCGCCCGCATGCGCCGAGCCGATCAACGCTTCGCCAAAGGGTTGCAGCTTCGGCGCCTTGCCGGTCCAGTTCTGTGGTGCACGATACCGCACGCCGGCTACAAACGAAGTCAGCGTCAGCGAGCCATAGCCCTGTGAAACGCTGGCTCCGCGCGTTTCCGAGCTGAGTTCCGCGGCAATTGCCCAGTTTTCCCGAAAATTCCAGGAACCGGAGAGCCCTCCGCCATTCAGGCTGAAACAGCCGCACTGCCCTGGTGCGGCGTTGCTGCGCACCCAATGGTACGTCAGCGCCGCGTCGCCGCTCTGCGCCTCGTTGGGATTCTGCGCGCGCGCCGCGCCGGCAAGTCCGGCAAGCAAAGTCGCAGCCGCCAGGAGTGTTCCAAGTGCGCCTTTCACGTTCATTCCTTCCCGCATCACGGTGCAGGCGGCGAAACGCTCGCCGACAAATTGCTGATGATGGTCTGTTCGAATTTTCCCCCGGTGGAGGAGGTCACATAGAAATACGCGATGTGCGGCGCGATCACGTCGCCGGAGTAAATCTGCACCCCGTCCATGCTCACCGTCATGTGCCCTTCCACCAGGGACATCGCGTAGTTGTGCGTGACGGTGCTGCCCACGGTGGCCAGCGCCGGAATGTTGGTGTTCACGAAGAACCAGGGATTTTCCCACTGCGCGGTTTCGCCGCGTCCCGTCGCGAAGTACGGCACCGGGTATTCCCCGGCGTTGTGGTAGTCGTCGAACGCCGCGACCAGGCCCGGAATGCCTTCCGCGGCAAGGCCCTGCCCCGCCGTGCCCACGCTGGCCGGTGTTGCGCCGAGCGAAGGATCGCCGAAGACGATGGCGAAGCCGTCCGCCGGCGGCGAGCTCGTGGAATCGTAAATCTGCACGGTGAAGCTAAGCTGCACGTTGGCCGTGGCGATCAGCGTGGGCCAGACGATCGCGCCGCGCTGGTTGTTCAGATTGTCGGTGAGCTGGAACGCGCAGCCCGGTTGCGAGACGGCATTGCCTTGCGCCACCCAGTTGGTGTCGCACAGATTCTGGATGTCCGCCAGCGGCCCCACAAACAGCGCCGCTTCGTCGCTGGTCACGGAAGCGGTCGTGCCATTGCTCACCACGACGTGATACACCGCACCGGTGTCGCTCGCGGCGGTCGGGTCCAGCGTGTAGGTCGCGCTGGTCGCGCCCGGAATGGCCACGAAATTTGCCGTGCCGGGATCGGCCCGATACCACTGGTAGCTGACCGGCAAGCTCGACACCGCCGTCACGCTGAACGAGGCCGGCGCGCCGACATCCACAAACTGGTCCTGCGGCTGACCGGTGATCTGCAGCAGGATGCCCGCGCCAACCGCGAGCGTGGCCTGCTGCGAAACCGCCTGCCCATATGGATTGGTCACGATGACGTAATACTTGTCCTGATCGTTCGTTGTTTGCGTGGACGTCGCCGGAACCGTATAGCTCGAAGACGTCGCTCCGGAGATCAGCGTGCCGGTCGTTTGCCCGGCGGGAATCACGTACCACTGATACGCAAGCGTAGGCGAACCGGAAGCGGTCACGCTGAACGTCGTCGTGCCATTTACCGCGACGCTCTGTCCCGCTGGCTGCACCAGAATTGTCGGCGAGGTGTTGCCGGAAACCACGCTCAGGGAAGCGCTGCTGCTGGTCAGCGTGGAGCAGGAATCGGTCACCGTTGCGTAGTATTTCGCGCCGTCGTAACTCGCGTCCACGGCGGGCGTCACGTACACGCTATTTGTCGCCCCGGAAATGGCCACGCCGGTCGTGCCGCCGGAGGGAATCTGGTACCACTGATACGCAAAGGGGCTCAGCCCGGTGGCGTTTACTGAAAATGTCGCGGTTTGCGTCGCGTACACCGAAAGGCTCGCGGGGTTGGAAGTGATGGACGATCCGACAATCACCGAAACGCTGCTGGACGTGACGTTGCCGAGCGCGTTGCTCACGGTCACGGAATAATTTCCGTTGTACGCGGAAGTCGCGGCGGGAACGGAGTACGTAGCGCTGCTGGCGCCGGGAATCGGAACGCCGTTCAAATTCCATTGATAGCCCGTGGCGTAGTTGGCGCTCACGGAAAGCGTAAGAGTGCCGCCGCTGCATACCCGCTGATTCGTCGGTTGAGTGACGATCGCCGGGCCCGCGACCGTTGCCGTGGTGGTCACGAACACCGCCGGGTTGTCCACGCTGGTCGCCGTGATCGTGTACGTGCCGGCGACGGCCGGCGCGCTCCACACATTGCCGGTGAACGTTCCAGCCGAAGCGGACCACGTCAACTGATTGGTCAGGCCGCCGCTGGCAGTCGCAGCGAAACTCACCGAGCCAGGTGCGAAGGTCTGGCCCGCGGGAGTGATCGGCGTGATGGAGACCGGCGTCGGCGTGATGGTGCAAGTGACCGTCGCGGTTTCGCCCTTGGCGTTGGTGACGGTCAGTGTATACGTGGTCGCCGCCGAGAGCGCGGGCGTGGTGTACGTCGCGCCATTCACCGCGGACGCGGTGATGTCCGAACTGCCGGGACCAGTGGATCCAATCGTGGCCGTGCCACCGGAAAAAGTTGGAACCAGCGTGACCGTGCCGTGATACGGCGGCGAAGTGCTGCTCGGCACCAGGCTGGCGGCCACAGGATTCGGAGTCACTACGGTAAGTGTCGCCGGGCCGCTGGCGACGCTGTTGCCACTATTCGAAACGACCACCGTGAAAATCGCGCCGGTGTCGCCCGGTACGGTCGGCGGCGTGGTGTAAGAACTGCCTGTCGCGCCCGGTATCGGTGCGCCATTTTTGAACCACTGATAGCTGAAAGGGCCGGAGCCTCCGGCGGTGACGGTGAACGTGGCCGTCTGGCCGACATTGACGGTCTGGCTCGCGGGCTGTGTGACGATCAGCGGCGCGGAGCCTTGCCAGCCTCCGGCACAACCGTAGCTCAGCAAGATCACCAGACTGATAGCAAATGAAAGTGTAGCGGCCGGTGTTGGCCGCAATGCTGGACGTTTAGATTTGCCCACTCGCGAAAAAAATCTTCCCATGGTCGTGCACTAGTCCTTGGGAAAAGTTTAAGGATGGCGCGAAAGTTGTGTCTCTAGTACAGCAGTCCCACGATGCGCTGATTGCAATTAACCAATGCGCGTCCGAATGAGCGGCTGGGCCCGCCGATCAGCAAGCCAGCTGCGGCGTCATTCCTCGCATGGGTTCGCGGGAGCCGGCATCGCTACCCCGGCGCATTCTGGTGAGTGGCTACAAATCACTGAAAACAATGGAGAAAAATGCCTAACGGTGTACGTGTCGTGTCCGGTCTGGTTCACTCCGGTTATGGCGCGGAGCAGGTGAAGCTGGCAGCTTCGTTGGGATCGCCTGTGCCTTTGTATTTCGCTTCCTGCGGATACGGGCACAGGGGGCGGGTCATCTTTGCTTTTCCAGCCGCAGCGTCGCCGTTCCCCGCGCTGCTCGACGGCTGTGGCGTCTTGCTGACAATCAGCGAATCGGGCGCAGTGCCCTTTTCGACCCAAAGTTCGAGCGCGGCCTGCACATTGTGTTTGGCATCGGATGGGCCCGGCTCGCCGGGGAGGCCGAACTCATCTAAACCGGGGCCGCCGGAGCAGTGCTGGACGCCGGGAAGCATGTACAGGCGGGCGAAGGAGTCGGTTTCCTTTCCGCCAAGTTTTCCGCGCACGGATTGCCAGTAGTCGATGGTGTTGAGCGCGGAGATGGCCGGATCGTTCCAGCCGTGATAGAGAATGAGCTTGCCGCCGTGCGCGCGAAACGGCGCAAGGTTCGCATCCGTAGCGTTGAGTGTCTTGCCGGTTTTTTCGTCGGCGAGTTTGACCGCGTCATCCACATTCGCCGCGTTGTAGCTCCAGTCGGCCTTCTCGTACACCATGTTGGCGAAATAGCCGTAGGTGAACGCGGCGATGAGGCTCTTGCCGGGCTGTGGTCCCGTAATCCAGAGGCCCCAGCCGCCGGGACCCTCTTCGGCCCCGGGGAGAAAGCCCGGAAAGATTCTGCCGGATTTCACGGTGTGCGGGCCTTCGTAGAGTTTTTCGAGCGCGGTGATTTGCGGCGCCGTCAGGCACCCGTTGCCGTCCTGGGTGCACAGCATTTTTTCGGGCTGGAAATGGCAACGCCGCGGGTCGTCCACTACGCCGTCCTTCGTGCCGTCCAAGGCGTCGCACGCCGCGTTCACGGCCTGCGCCAGCGCCGGCAACTTCGCGGAGGGAATGTAGCTGGCAGGATCGTTGGTGAGCGCCTGCATGTTCCACAGCCCGGCGCTGACGAGATGCGTCCAGTAATTAGCCGGAGCACCGGCAAGAATGCCGTTGAAGTCCTCGGGAAAGCGCTGCGCCTCCATCAGCGCCTGGCGGCCGCCGTTGGAGCAGCCAAAGAAATAAGAATACTTCGGTGAATTGCCGTAGCGTGCGCGGATGACTTCCTTGGCTGCCAGGGTTGTGACATGGATCGCGCGCCAGCCGAAGTCCGTGACCTTTTCGGGATGGCCCAGCGCCCAGCCGGCTTCAACGCCGGAGGCCGCGTGGCCGGTGTCCGTGCTGGCCGCCGCATAACCCGCAAGAAGAGCGGCGGCGAGGCCGGAATAGTTGATTTCCCCGGCAAAGCCGCCGTTACCGACCACCTGCAAGCGGCCATTCCACTTTCCTGAGGGCAGCCAGACTTCCGCGCGAATATCGCTATCCGCGGAAGGCGTAAGTTGCAGCGCGACGCGGCAAAAGGATGGAAGCGATTTGAACATCGCGTCTCCGCCCATCCACTCGGGAATCGGGACCGGCGATTTGAAAGCCCCAGCGGGAACGGATTCGGCGCCCAGAATTTTGCCTTGCGCAATGGAAAGCTGCGCAGCGGATTCGCAGGCCGAGTTTTGTGCGGATGCAGTAGCTGCAAGGAAGGACGACAGCAAAACAAGTACGGCCGAGACAAGAAGCGTCTTCACAATAGTCCCCCTTCAGGTCGAACGATCCGCACCGGATATTAGCTGAAAGCGGAAGAGAGAAACGAGTGGAAAGAATCACGTGCGGCAAAAAAAAGGCCCCGATCTCTTTGTAAAAGATCGGGGCCTTCGAATTTAATCCGGCGGTGACCTACGTTCCCACACAGTTACCCGTGCAGTATCATCGGCCCGGCGAGGCTTAACTTCCGTGTTCGGGATGGGAACGGGTGTGACCCTCGCGGTATGACCACCGGAAAAGTACCGCGCGTACCGCATAGCCCGCGCGTCGACAACTGAAATTGGCTGGCATTACAAATTCTGACGGTTATTTACTTCCTGTTATTGAGCAGCACTGCGAAATCATAGATCAACTCTGTGCGAGTTGATGGCGAACTCACCCTTCATCGTTCCTCTTGCAACGAGGGACGACGGTTTGGGTAAGTTTTATGATTAAGCCGAACGGGCGATTAGTACTGGTCAGCTCCACACATTGCTGTGCTTCCACCTCCAGCCTATCAAAGTCGTAGTCTTCGACTGCCCTTCTTACCCTGCCGAAGCAGGGTTGGGAAACCTTATCTTGAGGCGAGCTTCTTGCTTAGATGCATTCAGCAATTATCTCTACCAGACTTCGCTACCGAGCGGTGCCCCTGGCGGGACAGCTCGTACACAAGGGGTCTGTTCATCCCGGTCCTCTCGTACTAGGGACAACTCCTCTCAAGTTTCCTGCGCCCACACCAGATAGGGACCGAACTGTCTCGCGACGTTCTGAACCCAGCTCACGTACCGCTTTAATAG
>DATKLU010000042.1:0-26784 GCA_035542235.1 Dongiaceae bacterium | reverse complement strand
CCGTGCGTGGCGTCGGCAATGGTCACTCGGTTGACTTCCAGTGTGCGGCCGAGTGCGCGTTCGTAGTTGGCCTTGGCTTCCACCAGGTCCGCCAGCGCGCGGAGTTCCGTGCCCTGCGCGGTGATCAGGTCGCGCTGCGTGAGAATCACGTTGTACACCGTCGAAGCGCCGAGCTGGTATTTCTTCTGCTCCGCGTCGAAGGTCTGCTGCTGCAATTCGCGCGCTTTTCCCGCCGCTTCCACGCGGGCCCGGTCCTGCACCAGCGCGATGTAGGTGTTGCGCACATCCAGAAGCGCGGCGTTCTTGAGTTGCTGCAGTACCGCCTGCTGCTGCCGCTGGGTCAGGATGGCTCGCTGGTTGTCGGCTTGTGCCGAGCGGTTGCGCAAGGGAATCTGCAGGCTCAAGTACACCGAGTAGTCCGGGAAGTCATTGTGGAAAATCTGGCTTTGCGCGCCGCCGAAGCCGTCCTTCTTTGTTCCGGTTACCGTGGTGTTGGTCGCCGGGATGAAGATGGGAACCGCGTTGCCCAGATTGTCGATGACGGTCACCGGCAACCCGTCGGCGCCGACAATCGGTGTGCCGGCGACGGTAGTAGACGTGGAAATCGGCGTATTGCCGGCCAGTCCCTGCGACCCGTAGCGCGCATTCAACGTCGCGGTCGGCAGTAATGCGTTCTTCGTGGCTCTCACGTCGACATCCGCGTTTTTCAGGTTGTAATACTGCTCCTGCAGGTCCGGCCGCTTGCTGAACGCCTCCCGCAGTGCGTCCTCGAACGAGGCGGCTTCGATGGCCTCCGGAGGCGTCGGCTTGTCGGTCGGAATCACCTGCACGTTGACAAAGTTGGGCGCCAGCGGGTCCTTGGAGATGGCGTTTTTCAGCGTTTGTTCCTGCTGCAGTTGCGCCGTTTTGGCCACAATCAGGTTCTGCCGGTCGGTGGCCAGCTCGGATTCGGCGCGGGTGACGTCCAGCGGCGCCATGGTGCCGATCTCCAGCTGCTTTTTGTTGTCGTTGTACAGCTTTTCCGCCACCGTCACCGCTTGCTGCTGCACGTCTACGTTCTGCCGTGCGTACACCAGCTCCCAGTAGGCGTTGATGGTGTTCGTCACGGTGGTGATGGCTTGCGCCGCGAACGCCTGGTCCGCGATTTTCCGGTTGTTCTTAGCGATGACAATGTTGCGGCGCCCCACGCTGGTGCCAAACCCGTTCAGCAATTGCTGCGAAAAGGTCACATAAAGCGACGATTGCACCGCGGGGTTGAAGGAGTTGATGGCCGAGCTGGACGAACTCCGCGTGTTGTTCCACTGCAAGCCTACCGTCGTGCCGGAGGTAAAGCTTTGCGAGACCCCAAAGTTGTACTCAGCGGTGTGCGTCTTCAGGCCCGCTGTCGTCGTTGTGCCCGTGCCCGAGATGAACGGGTTGTTCACCGGGATGGACTGGCTGTCGAACAGGATGGTGCCGGTCACGACCGGGTCCAGCGTCAGGAACGGAAGACTTGCGGAGGACTGGCCGAATGCCGCGCCGTTCGTTCCTCGCGGCAAGCCGCCCGCTTCCGCCTTCAGAATATCGGTATCCGCGGCCCACGGGTTGTAGCGGGCCACGGCAATGTCCATGTTGTTGGCCAGGGCAAGTTCCACCGCGTCTTGCAGACTGATTTCCAGCTTGCCGTCGTGGATCATCTGCTCCAGCTTCGGGGTGTTGGCCGCGCCCACCTCGGGAACATGAATCGGCGCATACGGCGCAAAAAGGTTCGGGAAGCCCTTGGGAGCGCGGGTGTAGTGAAATTGCGACGAGCCCAGAGAAATCGTCGGCGAAGGGCTGTTGGCGGTCTTCGGCTCGTCACTGGACGGGGTCTGGCTCCCCCCGGCGTTTTGCGCCGAAGCTCCGGGCACGGAGCCCAGCAAGAGCGTGGCGGTGAGCAAGGAAGCCATCACAGGTCGAGCGAACAGCTTGATCATTTGTGCGTATCCCCTCAAGTGAGTGTGCTGCAGGCCGTCAAATTTCTGATTCTGAATGTCTTGCTTTAACTAGAACGCTTTCCGACCGTCATTTGTTTCATGAAATCGGCCGGAGCGGGCGCCCAGCCGGCGTCCCTTCAGAGCAAAGGTGCGCGGATGCAGCATCCAGCAAGAAAGACTCAAGAGTTTAGCAGCGCCACCGTTCCTTGACAACGCAACCTGCCTGCCACTAAGCTCCTGACATTTCGACGTTTAGAGTCGCTCAACGGTTAGCTCGCGCATGTCTTCTCAAGACGCATTGCTGAAGATTTTCGAAGCCGCCGGCGCCATCCGCCGCGGCCACTTTGAGCTTTCAAGCGGCCTGCACAGCGGCATGTACGTGCAGTGCGCCCTGGTGCTGCAATATCCTCGCTTTGCCGAACAATTGGGAAGTGCACTCGCTGCTGGCTTCTCTGATGCGGGAGTCGAAGCGGTCGTTTCACCGGCCATGGGCGGCTTGATCATCGGCCAGGAAGTGGCCCGCGCCCTGCCCGAGCCTCAGGGCCAGCCCGTGGCGGGCGGCGGGGTGCCGGGCTTCTTTGTCGAGCGCGACGCTTCCGGCACCATGAGCCTGCGCCGCGGCTTCAGCCTGCGCCCCGGCCAGCGGGTGCTGGTCATCGAAGACGTCTGGACCACCGGTGGCTCGACGCTCGAAGCCATTCGCGTCATCCACGAAGCCGGTGGCAACGTCATCGCCGCCGGCGCGCTGATTGACCGCAGCGGCGGGAAGGTCCACTTTCCCGTCCGCGCGCACGCCCTGCTGAGCCTCACCATTCCCAGCTACCAGCCCGACGATTGCCCGCTCTGCCGCGAGGGCTCCGCGGCGGTGAAGCCCGGCAGCCGCTTCGTCCGCTCGGCTCCCTGACCTCCGGCCTTTCTGCATGCGTTATTTCAAGCTTACGATTGCCTACGACGGCACCGATTTTCACGGCTGGCAAATCCAGTCCAACAAGGCCACCGTGCAGGGAGAGATCGTTTCCGTCCTGCGCCGCCTGACGCAGGAAAACATCGCGCTGCACGCGGCGGGGCGCACCGATGCCGGGGTCCACGCGCTCGGCCAGGTTGGCAGCTTCCGCACGCAGTCGCCGCTCTCGTGCGATGAGTTCCAGCGCGCGCTGAACGCCATCCTCCCGCCGGCCATCCGCATCTTCGCTGTGGAAGAAACCGGCCCTGATTTCAGTGCCCGCTGGTCCGCGCTTGCGAAAACCTATCGTTACCGCCTGTACCGCGGGCGGGTTGTTCCCCCCGCGCTGTGGCGTTATGTGCTGCACTATCCGTTTCCGCTGGACGAGGACAAAATGCGCGAAGCCGCGGCGCGCTACGTCGGCACCCATGATTTCGCTTCCTTTGCGGCTTCTACCGGATCCGAGGAGGACGATCGGGAGCGCTCGACGGTCCGCGAAATCTATTCCACGGAACTCGTTCGCTCCGCCGACAACGAGGAACTGGTTTTCACCGTGCGCGGCCGCTCGTTTCTGCGTTACATGGTCCGCAAGATGGTTGGCACGTTGCTCGACGTCGGCCGCGGCCGCCTGGCTCCCGAAGACATTGACAAGCTTTACGAACTGCGCGACCGCTCCAAGTCCGGCCCCACGGTTCCCTCGCAGGGCCTGTGCATGGTTTCCGTGGAACACCGCGAAGCCTTCCGCATCTGATCGCGCTACAATCGCCCCGTGCCTCCCGTGACCCAGACCGATTGGATCTACGACTGGAACCTCGAGTCGCCGCCGCTGATTCCGCCCGGCACCCGCGTCCTGCTGAACGACGAAACGCTGCGCGATGGCCTGCAGAATCCCTCCGTTCACGATCCCGGCATCGCGGAAAAAATCCGCATCCTGCATTTGATGGAATCGCTCGGCATCGACTCCGTGAATATCGGACTGCCTGGCGCCGGACCACGCGCCGTCGAACACACCGAAGCGCTGGCCCGCGAGATCGCCTCCAACCGCATGAGGATTCGCCCCAACTGCGCGGCGCGCACGCATGAGAACGATATCCGTCCCATCGTGGAGATTTCCCAGCGCGCCGGCATCGCCATCGAGGCCGCCACGTTTCTCGGCTCCAGCCCCATTCGGCGGCTGGTGGAGGACTGGACCGTGGACCATCTGGTTCGCACCACGGAGAACGCGATCCGATTTGCGGTCAGCCACAACCTGCCTTCGATGTACGTCACGGAAGACACGATCCGCACCGACCGGGACACCGTGAAGCGCCTGTACGCGACCGCCATCCGCAGCGGCGCGCGGGCCATTGTGCTCTGCGACACGGTCGGCCACGCGACGCCGCAAGGGGCGTTCAACCTGGTCAAATTCGCGATCGAGGAAATTGTCCGGCCCTCCGGCGAAGACATTCGCGTGGACTGGCACGGGCACTGCGACCGCGGCCTGGCGATCGCCAATTCGCTGTGGGCGCTGGCGGCCGGAGCGCATCAAGTGCACGCTGCCGCGAATTCGCTGGGCGAGCGCGTTGGCAACACGCCGATGGAACTGATGCTGGTGAACCTGCGGCTGATGGGACTGATTGACCGCGACCTGTCTCGCCTGAAGGAGTATTGCGAGGCCGTGGCCAGCGCTACGCACACCGTCATTCCACCGAACTATCCGGTCATCGGCAAAGATGCGTTCCGCACTGCGACCGGGGTCCACGCCGCGGCGATCGTGAAAGCGTTTCACAAAGGCAACCAGGAGCTGGCCAACGTGGTGTACAGCGGCGTGCCTGCGCACCTCTTCGGCCTGGAGCAGGTGATTGAGATTGGGCCGATGTCAGGCAAGTCCAACGTCGTTTTCTGGCTGGAACGCCACAAGATTCCGGCGGACGAAGCGCTGGTGGCACGGCTGCTCGAAGCTGCCAAGCGCTCCGAACGGGTCCTCACCGAAACGGAGCTGCTGGGCTTGTGCGCCGGGGTTGCGCCGAATTGAGCATGCGGCGAGATTCAACACGCGTCGCGCTGGCCCTTTCGGTTATGCTGCTGGTCATGCCACCGCGTTCTGTTGTTCCGTTCACCCCGCATCGCGGCGCAGGCGCGCAGCAACTGGCCGCCAATGCCAAAGTGAAGGCCGCGCTCGACTGGTTTGGCGCGCACCGCGCCTGGATTGACGACGAACAGGCTCGCCTGACGGAAATTCCTGCGCCCAGCTTTCACGAAGGCGAACGGGCCGCCGCTGTGAAGGTGCTGTTTTCCGCCCTCGGCCTGGAGGTCTCGACCGACAAGACCGGCAACGTGCTCGGCCTTTTGCGCGGCAGCTCCGATAAGGAACTGGTTCTGCTCTCGGCGCACCTGGACACGGTGTTTCCCGCCGGCACGGATGTGAGAGTGCGCCGCGAGGGCAACCGCATGTCTGCGCCGGGCATTTCCGATAACGGCGCGGGCCTGGCCGCGCTGGTCGCCGTCGCGCGCGCGGTGCATGAAGCGCGCATCACACCGCAGCGCAGCATATTGTTTGCCGCCAACGTGGGCGAAGAGGGCGAAGGTAACCTGCGCGGCATGCGCGCGCTGGTGGATGCCTACCGCGACCGGCTCAAAGCGGTCATTGTTCTCGATGGTTCGAGCATTGACCACGTTACGACCAAGGCGCTGGCCTCGCGCCGCCTGGAAGTGTTTATCACCGGTCCCGGCGGGCACAGCTGGTCCGACTTCGGCGTGCCCAACGCGATCAACGCGCTGGTGCGGGGCAGCATCCGTTTTCTGAACACGCGCGTGCCGGCCAGTCCGCGCACGACCTTCAATCTCGGCGAAATCTCCGGCGGCACGTCGGTCAATTCCATCCCGCACGAGGCTCGCTTGAAAGTGGACTTGCGCTCGGAAAATGAAGACGAGTTGCTGCGCCTGGAGGCCGCGCTGCGCGACGCGGTGGCCACCGGAGTGCGCGACGAGATGGAAGCCTCGCGCGATCGCTCCAAAGGCAAACTGGAATGGAAGCTGGAACTGCTGGGCAGCCGCCCGGGCGGGGAACTCGCTTCCGGCTCGCCACTGCTCGCCGCGCTGCGAGCCGCGGATGAATTTGTCGGCAACCAGTCGCGTGTGGAGCGCGCTTCGACCGATGCGAACGTCCCGCTGTCGCTTGGGCTCGACGCCATAGCCATCGGCGCCGGAGGCAACGGCGGCGGCGCGCACTCTCTCCTCGAGTGGTACGAATCGGAAGACCGGGAAACCGGCCTGAAGCGCGTGCTGCTTACGCTGCTGGGTTCTTGCGGACTGGCCGAGGAGAAAAGCCGATGAACGGCGCGCAACCGCGAGTTCTCCGGGGCGCGGCCAGGCGGATCGTCCGGCGAGTGGCGTGGTCGTTTGGCTTGCTGACCGTTTCCTGCGGGGCCGCCGGCGTTGCCCATCTGGCAGCACTGCGCGCCGCCGCCCAGACAGCGGCCGCGCAAACCACGCTCTACCGCAACGGACGTATCTACACCAACATCGCCGCCGAGCCCTGGGCGCATGCGATCCTGGTGCGCGGCGAAGAGATCATCGCGGTCGGCGAGGACGATGAGCTTTCCGCGCTGGCGGACAAGAATACCCAGGTCGTCGATCTCGAACAGCATTTTGTGATGCCGGGCTTCAACGACGCCCACGTGCACATCGGCGCCGCCGGGGAAGGCTGGCTGGCGCTGCGCACGGTCGGCGTTCAGAGCGTGGCGGAAATGCAGAAGCTGGTGGCACAGGCGGTTGCCGGGAAGAAGGAAGGCGAGTGGATCACCGGCGGCGGCTGGGATCACACCATGTGGCCCGAGAAAAAATTCCCGACGCGCCAGCAACTGGATGCGGTCGCGCCGAAGAATCCGGTTTTCCTGGTTCACATTTCCGGACATGTGGCGGTCGCCAATTCTCTGGCGCTGAAACTTGCAGGAGTGACGGCTTCCACGGCGGAGCCTTCCGGCGGCGAAATCGAAAAAGATTCCGGCGGTGAGCCCACCGGCATGCTGAAGGAAGGCTCGGCCATGCGTCTGGTGGAAATGAAGATTCCCCCCGCCACGCCGGAGCAGCGCAAGAAGGGAATCGCCATCGCATTCGCCGACCTGGCGAAATTCGGCGTCACCTCCGCGCAGGACAATTCCGCCTGGGAAGATTTCGAGGCCTATCGCGCGCTCAAGGGCGAAGGCAAACTCACCGTACGCATCACCGAGTGGCTGCCGTTCCAGGCGCCGCTGGAGCGGCTCGAACAGATGCGCCGCGATGGCGGCACAAGCGATCCTTGGCTGCGCACCGGCGCCCTGAAAATGGTTACCGATGGCGCGCTCGGCTCGCGCACCGCGGCGATGCTTGCTCCTTACTCCGACGACGCGAAGACCAGCGGCATTCTTACGCTCGAGCCGGACAAGCTCACGGCTCTGGCCATTGAGCGCGACAAAGCCGGATTCCAGCTTAATTTTCATGCCATCGGCGACCGCGCCAACCGCATCTCGCTCGACGCGTTCGAAGCGGCCGCCAAGGCCAACGGGCCGCGCGACCGCCGCGACCGCATCGAGCACGCGCAGGTCGTGGCGCCCGAGGACTTCCCGCGATTCGCGCGCCTGCAAGTCATTGCCTCAATGCAGCCCTCGCACCAGACCACGGACATGCGCTGGGCCGAACAACGCATCGGCGCACAACGCGCCAAGGGCGCTTACGCCTGGGCCACCATGCAGAAATTCGGCGTGCGCCTGGCGTTCGGAACCGACTATGACGTCGAACCCATCTCACCCTTCCGCGGTCTTTACGCCTGCGTGACCCGCGAGCTTCCCGGCGGCGGACCTCCGGGCGGCTGGGAGCCTCAGGAAAAAATCTCCCTCGCTGATTGCATACGCGCCTACACGAGCGGCTCGGCTTATGGCGAGTTCATGGAGGGTAAGAAGGGCGAGCTGAAAGCCGGCGAGTTCGCCGATTTCGTGGTGCTCTCCGCCGATCTCACCAAGATCGATCCGCACGAATACACCAGCACCAAGGTGCTCCGCACCGTAGTCGGCAACCGCACCGTGTACCAGGCGCAGTAGCGGGCAGGCTGCGCTTTCCTTCGCTTCTCCCGCGCGCCGCTGCTATCCTCTCCGCACTGTGAACTCCGCGCATCCCAATCGCCTCCGCGCTGAGCTGGCTCTCGCCTTTTGCACCCTGTTGTGGGGCTCGACGTTCGTGGTGGTCAAGAACTCTCTTGACCATGCATCGGTCTTTGTCTTTCTGGCCACACGCTTCACCCTTGCGGGCATCTGCATGGCCGCCTTCCGCTGGCACGTTTTCCGGGGATTGCAGCGCGAGGAGATTTTTGCCGGCATTCGCCTCGGCTTCTTCATGTTTTGCGGATACGCGTTCCAGACCGCCGGCCTGCGCTACACCACGGCTTCCAACTCCGGCTTTATCACGGGTTCGAGCGTGGTTCTGGTGCCGCTGATCCTTGCGGTCTTTTGGGGCAAGCGCGCCACGCTCTGGGTCTATTTCGGCACCGTCGCGGCGGCAGCCGGACTCTACTTCCTGACCGTTCCCGCGGCCGGCGTGGCGCACCTCAACCGCGGCGACGTGCTCACGTTCTTTGCCGCCATGTCTTACGCCGTGCACATCATTCTGGTTGGCGAATACGCGCGCGAACACTCGGCCGCAGCCCTCAGCGTCCTGCAGGTGCTCGCGTGCGCCGCGCTGGCCTGGCTTACCGCGTTTGCCGCTCACGCCATTCGCTGGCAGGCCATGCGCTTCGAATCGAACGCTTCTTTGTGGACGGGAATCGCCGTCTGCGCCGTCTTTGCCACCGCGGTCGCATTCTCGCTGCAACTTTGGGCGCAGCAGTACACCACGCCCAGCCACGCCGCGATCCTCTTTACCCTGGAGCCGGTGTTCGCCGTGATCACTTCGTACCTGGTCCTCGGTGAACGGCTCGGCGCGCGCGCCATCGGTGGCGCCGCGCTGGTTCTCGCAGGCATTCTTGCGGCCGAGCTTCTCGGTCCTCCCGCGGCGCCGGAGTCACCGGACCCGTTGGGCGAAAAGTCCTGAGGGCTCGCGCTCTGACGAGCTGGCTGCCGGCGCAGCCCGTGGTTCCTGTTTTTTTAATGGTAGTTGCGGACGTCCACCGGGGAATACATGGTCGCGGTGTGCGGGTTGGCTCGTTCGTGAGCGTCTATGTGCGCGATGTGCTGCAGCGTGGTGCCGATGTCGTCGAGGCCCTTGAGCAGGACCTCCTTGCGCGCAGGCGCGATTTCGAAGGAAACCTTGAGTCCTTTGTCGTCGCTGACGGTTTGATTTGGCAGATCCACGTGAAGTCTGTAGGTGCGGTCGGCCTCGGCGCGCCGGAAGAGTTCGTCCACATCGGAGTCTTTCAGGATCGCGGGCAAGATGCCGTTCTTGAAGCAGTTGTTGTAGAAAATATCGGCGTAGCTCGGCGCGAGGATCACGCGGAAACCGTAATCGCCGATGGCCCAGGGTGCGTGCTCGCGCGAAGAGCCGCAGCCGAAGTTGGCCCGGGTCAGCAGCACCGAAGCACCCTTGTACTCCGGCCAGTTCAGAATGAATTCGGGATTGGGTTTTTCTTCCGGCAGAAGATAGCGCCAGTCGTAGAAGAGGATGCGGCCAAAGCCCTGGCGAGTGAGAGCCTTGAGGAACTGCTTGGGCACCATCTGATCGGTGTCCACATTGACGCGGTCGAGAGGGAGTACGAGTCCGGAGTGAGTGTCAAAAGGTTTCATCGAGTTACTCCACGCTGCTGACGTCAAATTCCCGGACGTCCACGAAATGGCCGGCAATGGCGGCGGCCGCGGCCATCACCGGGCTGACCAGATGGGTACGGCTGTCGCGGCCCTGACGGCCTTCAAAGTTACGGTTGGAGGTGCTGGCGCTGCGTTCGTGCGGCGGCAGGACGTCGGCGTTCATCCCGATGCACATGCTGCAACCGGCGTCGCGCCATTCGAATCCGGCTTCGGAAAATATTTTGTCCAGGCCTTCTTTTTCGGCGGCGGCTTTGATGCCGCGCGAGCCGGGAACGATGAGCGCCTGCTTGATGTTTTTCGCCACGCGCTTGCCGGCCACCAGGTGTGCGGCGGCGCGCAGGTCGTCGAGGCGGGAGTTGGTGCAGGAGCCGATGAACACGCGGTCCACGGGAATGTCCACGATGGGCGTGCCGGCTTTCAGGCCCATGTAGTGCAGGGCGCGCTCGGTGGCTTTCTGATCGTCGGGATTGTGGAACGAGCCGGGGTCAGGTACGCGATCGGTGACCCCGGTGACCATGCCCGGGTTGGTGCCCCAGGTAACCTGGGGCGCGATCTTTTCGGCGTGCAACTCCACGGTCATATCGAATTTGGCGCCCTCGTCGGAGTGCAGCGTGCGCCAGCGCGCGACCGCCTCTTCAAAATCCTTTCCGCGAGGCACAAAGGGGCGGCCTTCGAGATACGAGAAAGTCGTGTCGTCCGGCGCGATCATTCCGGCGCGTGCGCCGCCTTCGATGGTCATGTTGCAGACGGTCATGCGGCCGTCCATGGAGAGTTCGCGGATGGCCTGCCCGCCGAATTCGGCAACGTGCGAGGTGCCGCCGCCGATGCCGATCTTGCCGATGATGGCCAGGATCAGGTCTTTGGCGGTGACGCCCTTGGGGCGCTTGCCATGCACCAGGATGTGCATGGTCTTGGATTTGCTCTGCACCAGGCATTGCGTGGCCAGCACGTGCTCGACTTCGCTGGTGCCGATGCCGAAGGCCAGCGTGCCGAAAGCGCCGTGCGTGGAGGTGTGGCTATCGCCGCAGACAATGGTCTGGCCGGGTTGCGTGATGCCAAGCTCGGGGCCGATGACGTGCACGATACCCTGGTGCTGGCTGTGCATGTCAAACAGGCGCACCCCGAATTCCTTGCAATTTTTTTCCAGGGCGTCGAATTGCGCTTTGGCGTCCTGGTCGATGATGGGCAGGGTGCGGCTGGTGGTCGGAACGGAATGGTCCATCACCGCGAAGGTAAGATCGGGGCGGCGGACTTTACGTCCTTCCGCGCGGAGGCCGGCGAACGCCTGCGGCGAGGTGCCTTCGTGAATCAGGTGGCGGTCAATATAGAGGAGGGAAGGCTTGCCTGGTTCGGAGTAGACTTCGTGCTGCTCCCAGATCTTTTCGTACAGAGTTTTGGGTGTCATGTGAGTCCCAAACGGAATTTTAGCACCGACCGCGGAGCGGGGCAAAAGCGCCGCGCGGAAAATTGCCTTGTGGTTGAATGAAAGCATGCATGGCACCGTCTATCGCCGTTGGGAGAGTCCGATTGGCACCTTGCTGCTGGCCGGCGGCGAAAACGCGCTGACGCGAATCAGCTTTGATTCAGGATCCCGCCGGGTGCAGCCGGAAGCGCATTGGGAGGAACACGTGCACGCCTTCGACGACGCGGTCGAACAGCTAAAGGAATATTTCGCGGCCCAGCGGCGGCAATTCGATCTGCGCTTGCGAATGGAAGGAACCGAGTTTCAGAAAAAAGTCTGGAACGGCCTGCTGGAAATTCCTTACGGCGAGACCATCTCGTACAAAGTTCTCGCCCAACGTATCGGAAACGCCGGCGCCGTGCGCGCCGTGGGCGCGGCCAATGGTGCAAACCCGCTTCCGATTATCGTGCCGTGCCACCGGGTGATCGGAAACGACGGCAGCCTGACGGGTTTTGGGGGCGGGCTCCCTCTGAAGAAGAAGTTGCTGGAGCTGGAGAGCCGGCAGCTGCGGCTGCTTTAAGGGCGGGTACGCGTATGGCGATACGGCAAATCGTGCAGCTGGGCGACCCGCGCCTGCGGCAACGCTCGACGCCGGTGGCGGATGCGACCGCGCCCGAGCTTGCCGCGTTGCTGGAAGACTTGCGCGATACTCTGGCCCATTCGCGGAAAGAGACGGGCTACGGGCGGGGGATCGCCGCGCCGCAGCTGGGGGTGCTTCAGCGAGTGATTTTTCTGCAGCTGCCGGGGAAAGAGCCGTGGCCCCTGATCAATCCGGAAATTGTGCAAGCCAGCGCGGAAAAAACGCTGGTGTGGGACGCGTGCCTGAGCTTTCTCTGCATCTTCATGCAGGTCGAGCGGCACCGCGAAATCACCGTGCGATATCAGGACCGGTCCGGACAATGGCGGCAAACGGACGCGAACGAGCAGGACGACCTGAGCGAACTCCTGCAGCATGAGATCGACCACCTGGACGGCATTCTGTGCATTGACCGGGTGAAAGATTTGCGGAGTGTGTGTACGAAGGAAGAGTTTGAGAAGCGCTACCGGGCGCAGAGTCCGTACGCGGCGCAACGTTAAGCGGTTCATCCAGCAGCGCCTGCGCCGGTTTGTGGCGGCGGTTGCTGAGAACAAAGAGCAAAGCCACATCCACGATGGCTGCGGGGATGAGGGCGAGAATAGCGATGGTGATCAAGGGCATACTGTCGTTCCTTTTCCGAGTGGTTCTGTTCGTACTTTTCTTTTTATCTTCCTGATGCGTTGTTTTGGCGCGAACGGCAACGGGTCACGCGAGCCGTTCGCGCGGGCCCATCCGGGGCGCGGGGACTCAGCGCCCTGCGCCGGCGGTCCGAGACTCGCCAGCCAGACGGGTCAAGCCCTGAATGCCTTGCACAATGGCGTTGACGGCGTTCTGCGCGGCGGGGTTGACGGGAATGATGCGGATGTGACCGGAAGCGTCGATGACGATGACATCTCCGCCACCCGCGCCGGCAAGGACGCGGACGGAAATGCCTTTTTCTTCCGGCAGATGCAGCAACACAGCGTTGTTATTGATGACTTCCAGGGACGTTGCCATAAACCTCTCCTTAACGGAAACGCGCAAGCCCCTGATGTACAGTAGTGCGCGCAGGACGGCAGGCGTTTCATCGAAAAACGGAAATTCCGGGGACGGGTAATGGCGAAAAAAGTGAAATGGGGCGTGCTGGGGGTGGCGTCCATCGCCACGCGCAAGGTGATTCCTGGCATGCAGAAGGGCGCCTGGAGCGAGATTGCTGGAATTGCCTCGCGCGATGGAGAAAAAGCCCGGCGCGCCGCGGCCGAACTGGGAATTGCCAAAGCCTACGGGTCCTACGAAGAACTGCTGGCGGACCCCGAGATCGAGGCCATTTACAACCCGCTACCGAATCACCTGCATGTGCCGTGGTCGGCCAAGGCCGCGGAGGCCGGGAAGCACGTGTTGTGCGAGAAGCCGCTGGGCTGCGACGCCAAGGAAGCGGAAGAGCTGATCCGCGTGCGCGACAAAACCGGAGTGAAGATCGGCGAAGCGTTCATGGTGAAGACTCATCCGCAATGGTTGCGGGCCAAGGAACTCGCGAACGACGGAACCATCGGCGAGCTGAAGTCGATCGTCACGATTTTCTGCTACTACAACCGCGACCCGCAAAATGTGCGCTCCAAGCCGGAATGGGGCGGCGGCGGATTGCTGGACGTGGGCAGCTATCCGATCACGCTTTCCCGCTGGATCTTTGGCGAGGAGCCAAAACGCGTGGCCGGTACGGTAGAGCTCGATCCGGAGTTCGGCACCGACCGCGTGGCCTCGGCCGTACTGGAATTTTCGCGAGGGCAGGCGGTGTTTTCCTGCGGCACGCAGGTCAATTACTACCAGCGCATGGAACTGCTGGGGACGAAAGGGCGGGTGGCGGTGGAGATCCCCTTCAACGCCCCGAACGACCGGCCCACGACGCTGACCGTGGCCGACGGGATGGCGATTTACGGCGGCAAGGTCACCACCGAGCAGATTCCCACATGCGACCAGTACACGATCCAGGGCGACGCGTTTTCGCGGGCGATTCGCGAGAACACGGAGGTTCCGGTGCCGCTCGAGGATGCACTGGCCAACATGAAGGTGATTGACGCGATTTTCCGCTCCGGGAAAAGCGGCAGGTGGGAGACGCCATGAGCACGGGCGCGACAGAGGAAAAAGTTGCAGGGCACTACGCGCAGAAAAATCTGGAGGAGCGGATACTGCAGGCGCTGGAGGCCGGCGGAAAGCCGCGCGCTACCTTGACGCGCGAAGAACTGTCTGCGGCCGATGAGTTTCACGTGGGCCAAACGGAAGCGACCGGCGAGCTTGCCCGCCAGATGTCGCTGGCCCCGGGAATGAAGCTGCTCGACGTGGGTTGCGGGATTGGCGGACCGGCGAGGTACTTCGCGGCGGTGCATGGCTGCGACGTGACCGGGGTCGACCTGACCGAAGATTTCGTGCGAACGGCGCAGGCGCTGACGGAGCGCGTGAACAAGGGGCTAAGCGTGCGTTTTCAGCAAGCCAGCGCGCTGCAGTTGCCGTTCGCGGACAAGCAATTCGAGGGCGCCTATCTTTTGCATGTGGGCATGAACCTCGCGGACAAGAACAGGGTGTTCGCGGAGATTGGCCGGGTGCTGCAGCCGGGCGCGGTGTTCGCGGTGTATGACGTGATGCGCGTCGGACCGGGAGAGTTTTCGTTTCCGGTGCCGTGGGCGGGCAGCAGCGAGCAGAGCTTTGTGGCCACCCGGAAGGAATACCTGGAAGCGCTGGACCAAGCCGGCTTCACTGTGGAGACGGAGCGGGAGCGGCGCGCGTTTGCCATCGAATTTTTCCGAAAGATGCGCGAGCAGCGCGAACCCCAGGGCGCGAACGCGGTGAACGTGCAATTGCTAATGGGTGAATCGGCGCCGCAAAAGGTCGCCAACCTTGTGGATGCAATGCAACGCGGCGTGCTGGCGCCGGTGGAAATGATCGCGCGGCGCAATTAGCGCGGTCAACGACAGGCGGAAAAACAAAAAGCCCCGGCAACCGCGCCGGGGCTTTTCTTTGGCTAAAGGTGAACGCTACTTGCCGCGGTAGGAGATCGGCGAGCCGACGCCGGTGCAGAAGTCGTAGCCCAGCACGGCGAAATCGCCGCCGTTGATTCCGCACGTCCCATAGAACGTGTCGCGGAAGACAAAGGGATTCAGCAGTCCGCGATAGATCTGCTGGTTCTCCTGAGCGCTGGAATTCGCGCCGCCGGCCACGTTAATGATGCCGGCAAGCGCGGGAGCGGAAACGCTGGTGCCGCCCACGACGAACCATCCGCCGGGCTGGCCTTCATAGAGATTGGTGTTAAGCACCCACACCCCGGTGGCGGGATTGGCGTCGAAGGAGAGATCCGGCGTACCCCGCGTGGAGCCGACCACACGCGCCACGCCGTCCTGGAAGTGCGGACGCGGTTCGACCAGGCTGGGCCCACCGCCTGCATCCTGCCAGGTGTTCTCCAGGAGGAAGCGGCCGTTGGACGAGTCGCGCGAAATGGTTGTGCCGCCCGCGGAAATCACGTTGGGCGAGGCGCTCGGCCATGATGCGCCGGGAGCGTCACCGGCGGAAGCCAGGTACACCACGCCGGGCTGGGTGAAGATGGCGTCCAACAGAGTCTCTTCCGTGAATTCGCTGCCGCCGAAGCTCATCGAGACTTCGCCGCCGCCATTGGAAGCGACGAGATTGGCGGCGAGAAGCACCGCGGAAAGAAGATCGTTGAAGCTGTTGGAATTGGCTTCGACCAGATAGATCTTGGCCTTCGGCGCCATCGCGTGGGCCCATTCGATATCCAGGGACTCTTCCAGTTCCCAGCCACCCGTGGGATCCAGCTTGGGGCGCGTGCCGCCGGCAAAGACGACGCTGAAGTCCGCCGCAGGCAGGCCGAACTGCGCCGAGAAATTGGCAAGGTCGCTGGCGGCGTTGGGGTCGTCGTAGGCATCCACGACGGCGATGGCGCCGCTGCCACCGGAAGGATTGTCGGTGGTTTCATCGGGATTGCAGCCGGGGCGCGGGCGAGAAACAAGATTGTAGATGCAGGCGATGGAAGCTGGCGTTTCGTAGAAGTAGCCCAGGAAGGGCGGAAGTTCCTGCGGTTGCGCGGCGCCGGCGAACTTGCCGCCTTCGGGCATCAGCACCTTGAGATGGGTATGCGCGTTCACCCCAAGGTCCGCCGGCTTCTCCACGCTGGACGCGGGCACGACGATATGCGTCTTGCGACGCGGCGATTGCGCTTGGACCGATTGAGAAACACACAGGACAGCAAGGATAAACAGAGACAGCCACCCGATTCGCTTCATGCGATTTGTACCTTTCGTTGGTAGATGGGACGTTCCCGAGCGAGGAGAAGAAGGCGGCGCAAGCTCCACCTCCTGCCAGGCGGCCCGCGGGACGTGGGGCAGCGCTGTTCCGGAAAGCGGCGGGAGCATACAACGGCGATGGGGTGATTACAACTAAGACTCTTGGCGGCGACGCCGTTGCGAATAAAAAACGAGCAGGCCGAGCAGGTTCATGCCAAGAAGCACGGCGACGGTCTTGGCGGAGTAGGCGAAGCGGTTGGCCACGTTGATGATCGGGAAGATGGAAAGCGCCACGAAGAGCAGGGTCAAGGCGAGCCCGGAGACAGCCGCCAGTTGCACCGCGAGGCCGGCGCGCAAGCCGGTGGACCGCGGCGCAAAAAGCGGAATGGCAAAGAGCGCGAGATAGGTGAAGCCGTAGAAGGTGAAGGCCCAGATCTGCAGCATCTCGAAAGCTTCGTCTTCGTGCACGCCGACGAGCACGGCGACGCTCGCCACCAGCGTGACCACGCCCACGAAAAGGACCGAATTGACGGGAGTGCGGTATTTCGGGTGCAACGTGGTGAACCATTGCGGAAGCAGGTGATCCCAGCCGGCGACCATGGGCAAGCGCGAATTGGCCGCGAAGCTCAGATTGAAGGAAGCAAGATAGTTGGTGAGCAAAAGAAGAATCGCAATGGGGGCCACGAAGCGCGCGACCGGAACGCCGGCAAAGCCGAGGCTCAGCGCCTGCGGGATCGGCGCGATGACGTCCACGGTCTCCGGTGTAACGAACGCGAGGATGGCGCTGGTGCCAAAAATATAGAGAACGGCGATCAGCGGCACGGCGATGAGAATGGCGCGCGTGAAATGGCGGGATGGATTGCGGGATTCGCCGGAAAAAATTGCCAGGTATTCCAGGCCGCAGAGCGCGCCGAAGGTCATTTTGCCGAAGACGCTGAGGCTGAAGAGGCTCACCGTGGGCCATACGAACTGCAACGGATGGTAAGGCGTGGTCGAATGGTGGAAGCGGAAGAACGGAACGGCGGCGAGGACGCTGATGGTAATGACGGTGAAGAGGCTGCCCGCGTTGGTGACCCATTTCCCGATGCCCATGCCGGCGCGCGTGACCAGCACCAGCGCAACCAGCACGGCCACGCTTATGACGAAATTGGCGCGACGGTTGGTGGCGAGCCAGCTGAAAGAAGGACCGAGAACGTAAGACAGATAGTTCGTCGCCACCAGGCCGACCGTGGCGACGTAGAAAACCACGTACACCCACAGGTTCCAGGCAACCAGGAAGCCGATGCGGTCGCCGAAGGCTACCCGGGCCCACTCGTAGAGACCACCTTCCAGCGGTAAAGCGCGGTTGAGGCGGTTCACCACGAAGGCTTGCGGCAGAAAGAAGAAGACGATGGCCAGGAGCCACAGCGAGACGTGCGTCGCGCCCGCTTTGACCGCGGTTCCAAAAAAATCCGGGATGACCACCAGCAGGACCGAAGCAAAGACCATGTCCACGAAGCCAAGCTCTTTGCGCAGAGCGGCGCTGGGCGATTGCGAAGGTACGCTCGAAGCGATGGGCGGCGAAGTCGCTACGGTGGCCAAGTCCAGAAAGCTCCGGTCGCGAACAAAAAATCGCGAGGGAGAGTTTTAATACGGAAGCGCGCGCAAGAAAAGCGGATTCGTCGCAATACGCGCGAGCCGGTCCGGGCCGTTAGCAGCAGCCGCCGGCGATGGAGGGCACCAGAAGCACCTTGTCGCCCTCTTTCACTGCACAGGATTCGCCGCCGAGGAAGCGGATGTCTTCTTCGTTGAGATAGACGTTGAGGAACTGGCGAATCTGGCCCTGGTCGTCGCGCACGTGGCGCGATAGACCGGGGAACTGCGCGGTGAGGATGTTCAGCGCTTCGGCTACCGTTGCGGCGTTGCAATCGAGTTTCGGCGCGCCGTCGGTGAAGCGGCGAAACGCGGTGGGGATTTCAATGGTGACGGCCATGAGAGTCTCCGAGAGTGAAATAGGTTCGCTGCTGCTGAATTCTGCAAGACAAAATCTGCATCGTGCTTCAGACCCGCGCCGCGGAAGCGGCCAGTTGTGCGTCCAGATAAGCCTCGAACGCTTCCAGTTTCGGCGCGATCGCTTCGCTGGCTGGATACTCGGCGGCGATGGCGTCGGTGGTTTTCAGACCGTTGCCGGTGATGCAGACCACGGTGGTTTCGTCTCCGCCGATGCGGCCTTCGCGCACCAGTTTCTGCGTGACACCGGTGGTAACGCCGCCCGCGGTTTCCGCGAAGATGCCTTCGGTTTCGGCCAGAAGCTGAATGGATTCCACCACTTCGCGGTCGGAAGTATCTTCCGCCCAGCCGCCGGATTCGCGAATCTGCTTGATGGCGAAGGGGCCGTCCGCCGGATTCCCGATGGCCAGCGAGCGCGCGATGGTTTCCGGCTTTTGCGGTTCGAAGCGCGCCAGGCCGCGCTTGACCGCGGTTGAAATGGGTGAGCAGCCGGTGGCTTGGGCGCCAAAAAACTTCACAGGCTTCTCCTTCACCCAGCCGAGGGCCATCAGTTCGCGGAAGGCTTTGGCGATTTTGGTGATGAGCGAGCCTCCGGCCATGGGCACGACAACGTTGTCGGGAAGCGTCCAGCCAAGTTGCTCGGCGATCTCAAAGCCGTGGGTCTTGGAGCCTTCGGCGTAGTACGGCCGCAGATTGACGTTAACCAGGCCCCATTGGAAGCGGTCCGCGATCTGCGCGCACAGCCGGTTGACGTGATCGTAGTTGCCGTTGATGCGCACGATGCGCGCGCCGTACACCGCGGTATTCAGGATTTTCGCGGGTTCCAGGTCGGCGGGGATGAAGACGCAAGCGTCAAAGCCTTGCTGCGCGGATTGCGCGGCAACCGCATTGGCAAGATTTCCGGTCGAAGAGCAGCCCACAGTTTTAAAATCGAAGCGCCGCGCGGCGGCCAGCGCGGTGGCCACCACGCGATCCTTGAAGGAGAGCGAAGGGAAGCACACCGCATCGTTCTTGAAATAGAGGTTCTTCAGGCCCCACTTCTTGCCCAGGTGGCGGGATGCGACGAGCGGTGTGCCGCCGACGCTGTTGGGAAAGGTGAAGCCTTCGGGTAGCGGAAGAAATTCGGCGTAACGCCACATGTTGAAATCGCGAGAGGCCAGTCTGGACTTGTCGGCGCGGGCCTTGAGAGCTTCGTAGTCATAGGCCACTTCCAGCGGGGAAAAGCATTCTTCGCAGAACGAGCGCGGAGTATTGCCCCAGGATTTACCGCATTCACGACAGCGCAGTTGATAGATGTCCGGCATCGGCGTTATCCAGTGCGTGGCCAGGCAAAACAGAATGCCTGCCCGCGAGAAATCAGGCCGCAAGATGCGACAGCGAAAAATGGATAAGGGCTAGCGCGGAGGGGTTAAAACGAAAAACCCTCCGTGCCAAAGTGCAGGAGGGCTCTCAGAAAATTCTGGGATACTCTACATGCTCTTTAGCAGTTTTTTACGTGGAGCAAGTCGCCCTAAATCGCCACGTTTCGCCGCAGCAAACGGCACCTTTATCTATGACAGGAAAGTAGAAAGCTGTCAATAGTGTTTCTTAACCTAGCGAGGCCGTGACAACAAAATGGCCAGGTGCTGCGTCCAAATGGGAGAAGGCAAAGAGCCTCCAAAGCCACCCCGGCCGAAAGGCCAGTGTGTTTTCCGGCGCAGACCTTGCGCTGGGCAACTCCGGGAAAGTCCGGGTGTTATACTGAAGAATGGGGAGAAGTTCGCGAGGGAGCGGTGGCGGAGAGAAAGACAGGAGTCGGGAACTGATATGTCAGAACCGGAAATGAACAAGGGCAGTTGGGCGCGCAAGGACAAGATGATTGCGGGTCTGTTTGTGGCCTTGACGCTGGTTGTTGGAATCCTGATCGGCACGGTGGTCTCCGGACGAACCTCGGCAATGCGGTCCATGTCGTTTTCCGCCAAGGGAGCCAGCCCGCTGCCGATGCCGGAGACCATACCGTCGTCCAATTCGTTTGCATCGATCGTGAATCGTGTGGAACCGGCGGTCGTCAACATTTCGACCACGCAGGTGATGGAGAAGCGGCAGAGCAGCAAAAAGCGGCGGGTGCAACCGCCCAATGGAGATCAGCAGCAGGACGATCCCATGCAGGACTTTTTCGACCGCTTTTTCGACGGGCGCGGCGGCGATGCACCTCCGGCAGCGGAGCGCAGCCTGGGTTCGGGTGTCATCGTGGATCGCAAGGGCTTCATCCTTACCAACAATCACGTGGTTGAGCAGGCCACAAAGATTCAAGTGCAACTGAACGGCGAAACCACCCGGTACACGGCGAAAGTCGTGGGCGTGGACGAAGAAACCGACCTCGCGGTCATCAAGATTGAAGCCGGCAAGGATTTGCCGGTGGCCAAGCTCGGCAATTCGGACGGCGTGCAGGTGGGCGATTGGGTGCTGGCAATCGGTAGCCCGTTCGGCCTGAACGCCACGGTTACCGCGGGTATCGTCAGCGCCAAGGACCGCGGCGGCGTGGGCCGGCAGTTTCAGAAGTTCCTGCAGACCGACGCGGCCATCAACCCGGGCAACTCGGGCGGACCGCTGGTGGACCTGGCCGGGGAAGTGATCGGCATCAACACGGCGATTATTACCGGCAGCCGCGGATATGAAGGCGTCGGTTTTGCGCTGCCTTCGAGCGTGGCCATCAACGTTTACAACCAGCTGATTCAGCAAGGACGCGTGACCCGCGGCTCAATCGGCGTCAGCTTCCAGGAAGAACTCGGAACGAATGCCATCACCCTGAAGGAATTGGGCGCAGCCAACGGCGTGGTGATCATGGGCGTGGAGCCGGGTAGCCCGGCCGAGAAGGCCGGACTGAAGGGCGGCGACGTGATTACCAGCGTGAACGGTACCCCGGTGAAAAACGGCAATGACCTGGTGAATCCGATTGCGCAGGCTCCGATCGGCAGCAAGGTCAAGATCGGCTATGTGCGGGATCGCCAGACCAAGGAAACGCTGGCCGTGGTGGAAGACCGCACGCGCGTATTCCCCAATGCCAGCGCCAAGACCACAGACTCGCAAAACGACAGCGGTACGTCGGAGTTCGGTCTGCGCGTGGAAAACCTGACTCCGGAACGCGCTTCCCGCGTGGGCATGGAAGGCCAGAAAGGCGTGCTCGTGGTGGATGTGGATCCGGCGAGCTTCGGCGACGACCTGGGCTTCACCCGCGGCGATGTGATCGCGGAAGTCAACCGGCAGCCGGTGAACTCCGCCGCGGATTACAAAGCGGCCGTGAGCAAACTCAAGCCGGGCGAGAACGTGGTGTTCAAGGTCCTGCGTCGCCAAGACAATGAGCGCATCCTGACCGTGTTCCTGCCGGGCGTGGTTCCGGCGGATAACGCGCAGTAAGACGGAAACACTCTATGAAGAGCCTTCGTCCGGCACTCCTGGCATTGGCCGCAGCGGTAACGGTCAGTCTAGGTGTGCCGGCGGGCTTTTCGCAGAGCAAGGGCAGTGCGGGTGCGACCAGCACCGCGCCGGCAAAGACCAAGCCGACGACCAAGGCGGGCCAGCCCACAAACGGCAAGAAGAAAAGCTCAAAAAAATCCTCAAGCGGTTCCGCGCATGCAAAGAGCGCGGCGGCACCGGGCGCCTCGAGCCCTCGGAGCACTGGCAAGTCCGCCGCCAAGTCTTCGCGGCGTTCCAGGCGGCAGCCGGGACAAAAGGCGCCGACGAGCGACCGCGTAAACGAGATCCAATCCGCGCTCGCCCGGGACGGCTCTTATTCCGGAACCCCGACCGGCAGGTGGGATGACGGCACCGCTGCGGCGCTACGAAAATTCCAGGCTTCGCACGGGTTGAACCCTTCCGGGAAGCTGGATGCGCCGAGCTTGCAGAAACTCGGTCTGGGATCGCAGATTGCGGGCGTCGCCAAGCCGACGCCGCCTCCTGGAGCGGTTTCTCGGTTGACCTCGAATGCGCAGAACCCCGCTGAGAGAGACGATTCCGAGCGCTAGGCGCTGACGATTTCCTGCCTGGATTGTGGTACCGCTAGTACCTCCCAAACGATTGAATTGCCGAGACTTGAGACCCTGTCGAGGGAAGGCATTTGCACATTTTTTCGACGAAAAGGGAGAATTCGTGCAATCGGAAAAACGCATGGCGAATCGCAGATTTCTAATCTACTCAAAAGATAGGGGTTAGCGGATTCAAAAATCGGCCCAAAGTTGGACACCCGCATGCACCAAACGGAACCGGACGGTCGAGAAGCATCTTGCGAGATGCCTCGAAGAAAGCGGGTAAGACTCGAATGAAAAAGTGGACAGTTTTAGTACTGGCCGCCCTAATCTGCACGTTCTGCGCGACGCAGGCGAAGGCGGATACGGTGGTTTTGACGTTTGAAGGTCTGGGAGACCAGGCTGCAATCGGCGACTACTACAACGGTGGCGCCGGCGGCAATCTGGGAATCTCGTTTGGTGCGGATTCGCTTTCGATCATTTCGCGGGATGCGGGCGGCTCGGGCAACTTTTCCAACGCTCCTTCCGGAAACACGATCGCGTTCTTTCTTTCGGGCGCTGGCGATGTGATGAATGTGGCGGCCGGCTTTACCACCGGTTTCTCGTTCTTCTACTCGGCGGCGTTTCCGGGTTCGGTGAACGTCTACAGCGGGCTGAACGGCACGGGCACGCTGCTGGCGTCTTTGAATCTGGATGCGAATTTGGGCGCAACCTGCACGGGTGCGGGGCCGTATTGCGTGTGGACCCCGGTGGGCGTGAGCTTTGGCGGGACGGCGGAGTCGGTGGTGTTCAGCGGCAGCGCGAACTACATCGGCTTTGACAACATCACGCTGGGTTCTTCGACCCCGGGCACGGGTAACGGCGGTGGCAACACCGGCGTGCCGGAACCGGCGACCCTCGCGCTTCTGGGCTTCGGCTCGTTGAGCGTGCTTGGCCTGCGCCGCAAAAAGGCGACGGCTTAATTCTTCCTCCAGCGCCACGCGCTGGAACTCTGCCGGGATGAGCTGGCTGCCAAGCCGGAGCATCCCGGTTTTCTTTTTGTGTCGCTTTTCCGGGATGGTCGCGGTCCCTCAGCGAAAGCGGTGAATTTGACGCTCTCCGCCGGCCGATGCTACATTCACGGGGCTCACCGAGCAGGCTCTCGCAAAACCGTCCAGCCGGGACCGAAGCGAACCGCAGCACATTGCAGCACATTGAGGAGGCAGTATGGCCACGGCAGCATCGCCGCGCGTGTACAAGAACTTCATCAACGGGGAATGGGTAGACGCGGCCGGCGGGAAGGCCTACGAGAACCGCAACCCGGCGAATACCGACGAACTGGTGGGCATGTTTGTGTCGTCCACCGCGGCCGATGTGAATGCGGCGGTGGAAGCGGCAAAGGAAGCGTACAAATCGTGGCGCCTGGTGCCGGCGCCGAAGCGCGCGGAGATTCTGTACCGCACGGCGGAGCTGCTGGTGCAGCGCAAGGAAGAATACTCGAAGGACATGACCCGCGAGATGGGCAAGGTGCTCGCGGAGACGCGCGGCGATGTGCAGGAAGCCATCGATATGACCTATTACATGGCCGGTGAAGGGCGCCGCCTGTTTGGGCAGACCACTCCCTCGGAACTGCCAAACAAATTCGCCATGAGCACTCGGCAATCCATCGGCGTTTGCGGTCTGATCACCCCGTGGAATTTCCCGATGGCCATTCCCTCGTGGAAGATGATGCCGGCGCTGGTGGCCGGCAATACGGTTGTCCTGAAGCCGGCCGAGGACACGCCGCTCTCGTCGTACCATCTGGTGCAGGCGTTGACCGAGGCAGGGCTGCCGAAGGGCGTCGTCAATCTGGTGAGCGGCGACGGTCCTGACGCCGGAGCCCCGCTTTCGCAGCACAAGGACGCGCCGGTGATCAGCTTTACCGGCTCGACCGCCGTCGGCCGGATCATCGCCCAGGCCTGCGCGCCGGACTTCAAGCATGTCTCCCTGGAAATGGGCGGCAAGAACATCATCATCGTGATGGACGACGCCAATCTGGACCTGGCGGTGGATGGCGCGGTGTGGGGCGGTTTCGGCACCACCGGCCAGCGCTGCACGGCGGCCAGCCGCGTGGCGGTGCACAAAAGCGTCTACGGAGAATTCACCAAACGCTTGGTCGAGCGCGTGAAAAAGCTGCGCGTCGGCAACGGGCTCGACGCCAACGTGGACATGGGACCGTGCATCAACGAGCAGCAACTGAACACGGTGATGTCTTACGTGGAGATCGGCAAGAACGAAGGCGCCAAACTGCTGACCGGCGGCAATCGCTTGACCTCCGGGGCCCATGCCAAGGGCTGGTTCCACGAGCCAACGGTGTTCGGCGATTGCTCGGCCAAGATGCGCGTGGCGCAGGAAGAGATCTTCGGGCCGGTGGTGTCGCTGATTCCGATCGGGAGCTTCGAGGAAGCCATTGACGTGGCGAACGGCGTTGCCTACGGCCTGTCCGCTTCCATTTATACCAAGAACGTCAACCAGGCGTTCGCGGCAATGCGCGACATCTTCACCGGCATCGTGTACGTGAACGCTCCGACCATCGGCGCCGAAACGCACCTGCCGTTTGGCGGCACCAAGCAGACCGGTAACGGACACCGCGAAGCCGCGATCGCCGCGATTGACTTCTACACTGAGTGGAAAACGCTGTACATCGATTACTCGGACAAGCTGCAGCGGGCGCAAATCGACAACAACTGAAACAACGGCGGGCGCGCGCCTGCGTCGAGACGTGACGCTTGTGAAGCGCGGGAAGCCGCCGGAATTGACCGGCCTTGACAGGCTTCATAAAATAGAAATAGCACTCCCTGCGTGCGAGTGCTAGCCATGAGGAACGCACCTCTCCAGGAACGACGCAACCGGCAGATACTGGCGGACCTTGTCCGCACGTACATAGAAACCGGTGAGCCGGTCTCGTCGCGCGCCATTTCGCGCCGCTTTGAAGAGACGCTGAGTACCGCAACCATCCGCAACATCATGGCCGACCTGGAAGATGGCGGATTCCTGTACCAGCCGCATACTTCCGCGGGGCGCGTGCCTACGGCTGCGGCCTACCGCTTTTTTGCGCAGGAGATTGCCTCCCAGGCCACGCTGAGCGTGGAAGACCGGGAATGGATACGCCGCGAATTCGCGGCGGCGCAGAGCCGTGCAGAAATCACCGAGCGCGCGGGCCACGTGCTGGCGGAGGTCTCGAACGGGCTGGGCATCGTGGTGTCGCCGCCTCTTGGCCGGACCGTGCTGGAACACGCCCGGCTCTGGCTGCTGCCGGACGGGCGCGTGGTCGTCGTGCTGATTTCGCCCGGCGGAATTACCCGCGACAAAGTGTTGCGCCCGCCGCGCGCCTTTTCTCAGCAGGAGTTGGACGCCACGGCGGATTTTCTCAACCGCCGCTATTCCGGCTGGACCCTGGAAGCAATTCGCAACGACCTGCTGGTGAAGCTGGCAACGGAGCGCGAGGCCTACGAAGGGCTGTTGCGCAGCGCGCTGGCGTTGTGCGATCCCGTGGTGCTGGGTGAAGAAACCACGCCGCTGGTGCATGTGGAGGGAACGGCGCAGATTGCTTCCGCTCCGGAATTCGCGAATCAGGCCCAGCTGCGCGAACTGCTCTCGGCGATCGAAGAGAAGCATCGCCTGGTGACGGTCTTGAACGCGTGCATTGACGCGCCGGAACCGGTGCTGGTGCAGATCGGCGTGAAGGAGATTTCCCAGGCGGGCGAGAATCTGGCTCTGATCAGCGCGCCCTACACGCGCGGCGATGGCGTGCAGGGCTCGCTGGGTGTGCTGGGGCCAACGCGCATGCACTACGAACGCGCGATCAATGCGGTCGCCTATGTGGCGCAGATTTTCAGCGAGACGCTGAGCAAAATTTCGTAAGAATAGAAAGAGGCACATTGTGAGCGAGGAGAGAAAACCACGCGCGACGGAGGAAGAAGGGACGGAGCGCTTGCCGGAAGCGGACTTCGCGACGGCGGATGGCACGGTGGGAAAGCTGGCGGCCGACCTGGAGGATTTGCGGCAGACCTTGCTGCGGCGGCAAGCGGATTTTGAAAACTATCGCAAGCGGGTGGAGCGGGAGCGCGCGGACGATCAGAAGCGCGCCACGGCAAGGGTGATCGAGGGGCTGATCCCCGTGATTGACAGCTTTGAACACGCCCTGGCGGCGCACCGCGAAGCGGAATACGAAAATTACCGCAAGGGCTTCGAGCTCATTTACAAACAGTTGCTGGAGAACGTGACCAAGCTGGGTGTCGAGCGCGTGGATCCGCTAGGCAAGCCCTTCGACCCGCACCAGCACCAGGCCGTGGACCGCGCGGAAACCAGCGAGCACCCGGACGGCACGGTGCTGGAGGTATTTCAGCCGGGATACTTCTTCAACGGCCGCATGCTGCGCCCGGCGATGGTGCGCGTAGCCGTGGAGCCGGCGGCGGCATCGAAAGCACACACCAATTAAAGGTTTTGAAAGAGGAAGGTTGAGGGCCCATGGTGAAGGCGAATCAGCGTGACTACTACGAAGTTCTGGGCGTGGAGCGGACGGCGTCGGCGGACGAGATCAAGGCGTCCTACCGCAAGGCCGCGCTGAAGTGGCATCCGGACCGCAATCCGGAGAACAAGCAGGAAGCAGAAGCAAAATTCCGCGAGTGCACCGAGGCCTACAGCATCCTGAGCGACGAGCAGAAGCGCCAGGTGTACGACACCTATGGCCACGAAGGTCTTCGCGGCGCTGGCGGCGGCGTGGATTTCAATGGCACCGTTTTCCAGGACTTCCACGATATTTTTGGCGACTTCTTCGGCTTCGAGGATGTGTTCGGCGGAGGCGGGCGCCGCA
>DATKLU010000041.1:0-32608 GCA_035542235.1 Dongiaceae bacterium | reverse complement strand
TACCATCAGGTCTGGGACCCGCACCTATCCGCGAACGATCTCCAGGCCGGAACTGCTGAAATCCAAAAGGCTCTGGACCTTTCCGAAAATGCCAGCGAACGCGAGCAGGCGTTCATCCATGCGCTCAGCGTTTTCTATCTGACCGCCGCGCGCACGCGGCTCCATTTGGCGGACCTGGCTTATGTCAACGCGATGCGCGAGGCTGCCTCGCAAAATCCCGACGACACCGAGTCGCAGGTTTTTTACGCGCTCTCGTTTCTCGCGATTGCATCGCCCGCTGATCCCGCGCATACCAATCAGAAGTGGGCGGCGCAAATCCTGGAACCGCTATACGAGCGGTTTCCGGATCACCCGGGCATTGCACACTACCTCATCCACGCCTACGATGCTCCGGACCTGGCCCCGCTGGGCCTTCCCGCCGCCCGCGCCTACGCCAAAATCGCTCCATCCGCGCCGCACGCGTTGCACATGCCTTCGCACATCTTCACGCTGCTCGGCCTGTGGCGCGATTCCATCGCCTCCAACCTGGCTGCCCGAGCCGCTGCGCACAGTCAGGGTGACGTCGGTGAAGAATTCCACGCCATGGACTATCTGTTGTACGCCTATCTGCAAAACGGAAACTCTGCGAAGGCCGAAGCGCTGGTCAGCGAGCTTCGCGAGCTTCCCGGTCCCGCGGCGGGCGACAACAAAATCGCCTACGCGGCCACGGTTATGCGCGTTCGCTATGCCATCGAACGCCGCGACTGGCAGCAAGCCTTGAGCCTTTCCGCCGACCCGCAACTCGCTCCGCAGTTCCGCGCCATCTGCGAGTGGGGAAATGCGGTGGCCGCCGCGCACCTTGCCAAGGCGGACGAGGCGCAGACCCATGCGCAAAATCTGCAAACGCTGTCTGAGCAGATGCGCGGCGATGCCGATGACTACTGGATTGCCCAGGTACAAATTCAGGCCGCCTCGGCGCAGGGCTGGGCGGCGCACGCACGAGGCGACGACACGAGCGCCATTGCTTCTCTCGGGAACGCTGCAGATACGGAAGACCAACTCGCCAAGCGTCCCATTACACCCGGACCGGTTACGCCCGCGCGTGAACAGCTCGCCGATCTTTTCCTTGAGTTGAACCAGCCCGCCGGCGCGCTGCGCGAATACGAAACCGTTCTCAAGCATTCTCCCGGCCGCCGCAACGCACTCTCGGGCGCCGTTCGCGCCGCGGAACTCTCCGGCGATACACTGAAAGCCGCAAAATACGGCCTGCAACTCAAACAATTGCAGTAAGCCGCCTTCGCTGGTTGCCCGAAACAATTGGACACGGCCGGCAAAGCCCGCGGCGTGACCTATTCTTTCGCGTGCTACACTGCCGCTGCATTTCGATAGCAGGCAAATGTTCCGGAAAATTCTCATCGCCAATCGCGGCGAAATCACCGTGCGCATCCTGCGCGCCTGCCGCGAACTCGGCATTCGCTCTGCCGTCGTGTATAGCAACGTGGACCGCAACTCGCTCCATGTCCGCCTGGCCGATGAAGCCTACCCAATTGGTCCCGCCCCTTCGCGCGAAAGCTATCTCCGCATCGACAAGATCATGGATGTCGCCCGGCGAGCGCATTGCGACGCGATTCATCCCGGTTACGGTTTTCTGGCGGAAAACGCCGCACTGCCGCGCGCCTGTGCCGAAGCCGGCGTAACCTTCATTGGCCCCAGCGCCGAATCCATGGAAGCGCTTGGCGCAAAAACCGCCGGCCGCCAGCTGGCCCGCCGCGCCGAAGTGCCCACCGTTCCCGGCATCAACGATCCGATTGACGATCCCCAGCAGGCACAGCAGATTGCCCGCGACATCGGTTATCCGGTCCTGCTGAAGGCGGTCGCCGGCGGTGGTGGTAAGGGCATGCGCCTGGTGACCGGAGATTCTGAATTCGCCTCGGCGTTTCGCGATGCCTCCTCCGAAGCGCTGAACGCCTTCGGCAACGCCAGCGTGTATCTGGAGAAATATCTGGAGCGTCCGCGCCACATCGAAATCCAGATTCTTGCCGATGCCCACGGCCGCGTAGTCTCGCTCGGCGAACGGGAGTGCTCGGTGCAGCGCCGCCACCAGAAAGTGGTCGAGGAAGCACCCTCTCCGATCATGACGCCGGAATTGCGCAAACGCATGGGCGACGCCGCGGTGCGGCTCGCGCGCGCCGGTGGTTACATCAATGCCGGCACCGTGGAATTTCTCGTTGATGCCCACTACAACTTTTATTTTCTGGAAGTGAATACGCGCCTGCAGGTCGAGCATCCGGTCACCGAGCAGGTCACCGGCCTCGACCTCGTTAAACTGCAAATCGCCATCGCCGCCGGTCATCGCCTGCCGTTCGCCTGGGAAACCATCACGCCGCGCGGTCATGCCATGGAAGTGCGCCTTTACGCCGAGGACCCCGAAAATAATTTCTTTCCCTCGCCCGGAAAAATCCTTTCGCGGCATGCGCCAAGCGGGCCTGGCATCCGCGTGGACGAAGGCGTGTACGAAGGCTGGACCGTGCCGATGGACTACGATCCGCTCCTGAGCAAGCTCATCGCCTGGGGCAACAGCCGCGAAGAGACCATTGCGCGTTTGCGCCGCGCCCTCGAGGAATACTCCATCACCGGCATCAAGACCAACAGCGCGCTCTTCCGCCGCATTCTCTCCGAGCCGGATTTTCAACGTGCGGAGATCCACACCAAGTGGCTGGATGAGCTTCTGCGCCGGCCCAAGCCGCAGGCCGCGCCGGATTCCGGCGGCGAGGACGCGGCGGTCATCGCCGCGGCATTGTGGCAAGCGACGCACGCCAATTCCGGCAACGGTAGCGTGGAAAAGACTACCGAGTCCGCGTGGAAACGGGAAGGGCGCCGCCAACAGCTGGAGCGCCTGCCATGAAGTACCAAGTGACGCTCGCCGGGAAATCGCGAACGGTGGAACTGCAGCGCGGCGAAGGCGGCTGGAAAATCTCCCTGGACGGAAAAGAGCTGGACGGCAGCGCGGTGGAAGTCGCGCCCAACACCTTCAGTATTCTGTTATCTGGAATCTCGTACCAGGTCCGCGTGGCGCCGCGCCCGGATGGTGCGTTGACGCTGCACACCGGACTCGCCGAATACCAGGCCGAAGTCCGCGATCCGCGCACGTGGCGCGGGCGCCGGCATGGCGCAATGGAAGCGCAAGGCCGGCAACAGATTTCCGCGCCGATGCCGGGCAAGGTAGTGCGAGTGCTGGTGAAGGCGGGCGACGCCGTGGAAGCGGGCCAAGGCCTGCTGGTCGTGGAAGCGATGAAGATGCAGAACGAAATCCGCTCGCCCAAGAGCGGCAAAGTGGAAAAACTGCTGGCGAAAGAAGGCCAAGCGGTCAACGCCGGCGACGTGCTGGCCTGGGTGGAATAGCCCCCGCGCAGCAAAGCAGCGCGAAGAAAAGCTAATTCTGCGGAGTTGCGGGAGCCGACGCGGCGGGCTTGCTGGTCTTGGCTGCTGCGGGCAGCTTGCCGTTCGATTCCAGCACCTGCTGCGCGAGATAGTTGGTCACGCGCGATTCGTCGCGGGCCACTGCGAGATACGCGGCGCGAAGCAACTGTTCCTTGCGGTTGCGCAGCGTGTCGCGGATGGACTGCTGCACCTGCGGATCGGAAAGCCCGCGCTGGCCTGGGGCCTCGCGGGTCACCAGCTTCAGAATGCGAATACTGTCTTTCAGAACGATCGGCGGGCTGACCTGTCCGGGCTTGAGCCCAAGCACGATCTTCTTGAGTTGCGGATCAGACTGGTTCAGGGAAGATTCGGGAACGTAACCGAGGTCGCCGCCAGTGGCCGCGGAATTCATGTCTTCGGAATAGTCCATGGCCAGTTGCGCGAAATCGCCGCCGCTGTTCAGGCGGTCCACCAGCATTTTTACCTTGCGCTCCGCTTCGGCCAGGTTGGTGGCATCGTCGTTCTTGCGATTGCGGACTTGCGGTTCTTTGCGCGGGGTGACCACGATTTGCGCGATGCGGTATTGCGGCTCGGCCACGTTGAACTGCGCGCGATTGGCGTTGTAGAAATCCGCGATGTCCTGATCGGAAATAGCCACCTTGGAGACCACTTCGCGGTTGATCAGCTTTTCGATGGAAAGCTGGCGCCGCACCGTGGTCTTGAGGTCGTCCACGGTCACGCCGCGATCCTTCAGCTGGCGCTGGAACTCCTCTTCGGTGTAGGGGCTCTTGAACTCGGTGAACTTGTCCTCGACTTCGCCGTCGCTGGCTTCCAGGTTCAGCTTCTTGGCCCGTTCCAGCAGGATTTCGTTGTTCACCAGCTCGTCGATCACGTTGAGCTTGAGCGAAAGAGCTTCTTCCTGCGAAGGCTCCTGGGCTTCCGGGCTGATGCGCGTGCGGTAGTACTTCTCCACTTCGTCGCGCTTGATCTCCTTGCCGTTCACGACCGCCCATACGTCGGCCGCCGGCGCTACGTTGCTTTTGCAGCCCGCCACCGTGAAGAGCAGGGCCGCGGCAAACGGCAGCAGCAGCGCAACGCGGCGCGAAGCCGCGGCGGCAGAGTTACGCTCAGGGAAGGAGGGCGTTCGCCGAGTTTGCAAGGATGCCTTTCCGGTCAAGAGCAGTGATGGGGCCGCTCAGGCGGCTTTTTTGACTTTGCCGGCGCGGATGCAGGCGGTGCAGACGCGGACACGCTTGCGGCCTCCGCCGGATACCACGGCGCGCACGGACTTGAGGTTCGGGTTCCAGCGGCGGCGCCGCGTATTGTTGGCATGGCTGACCACGTTGCCGTAGCTGGGAGCCTTGCCGCAGTATTCACACTTCAGTGCCATGTTTCTTCAACGTCCAATCTATTGGAATTGCAGACTCTTAAGCATACCAGAGCGCGCCGCACGCGGAAAGAGGGAGCCAAGTACCTTGGATGAGCGGTCACGCGCTGGAGAGAGGGGTGTCTGCCCTGCCATGCAGCGAGCGCCCCGGCGAAACATGGCGACACTGCAGCGCCGGTGTAGAATCGAAGGGCCCAGAATCCGGCGTGCGCGCGTTTACAGGAGAGAGCGGTGAGCGAGAAGCAAGGCGTGATTGTGGTAACAGGCGCGGGCGGCTTTATTGGCGGCGCTCTCGTGGCGGCGCTGCGGGCTCGGGGAGAGAAGGCGATTCGCGCGGTGGACGTAAAGCCGCTGGCGGATTGGTACCAGCGATTCGACGATGTGGAGAATGTATCGCTGGACCTGAACTTGCGCGAGAACTGCGATACGGCGGCGCGCGACGCTTCGGACATCTATCAACTGGCCGCGAACATGGGCGGCATGGGCTTTATCGAGCACAACAAGGCGCTGTGCATGCTCTCGGTCCTGATCAATACCCACATGCTCCAGGCGGCGCTGCAGGCAGGGGCAAAACGGGTGTTCTATTCGTCTTCGGCGTGTGTCTATAACGCGGACAAGCAAAAAACGTTTGAAGCACCGTCGCTCAAAGAAGAGGACGCTTACCCGGCGATGGCGGAAGACGGCTATGGCTGGGAGAAACTCTTTTCCGAGCGCATGTGCCGCCACTTCCGTGAGGATTTCAATCTCTATACCCGGGTAGCGCGCTTCCACAACGTGTACGGACCGTGGGGTACGTGGTATGGCGGGCGGGAGAAGGCGCCGGCGGCCATCTGCCGAAAGGTGATTGAAGCCAAGCTCAGCGGCAAGCACGAAATCGAAATCTGGGGCTCAGGCAACCAGACGCGCAGCTTCATGTTCATTGACGACTGCTTGAAGGGCATCGACCTGATCATGAACTCGGAAATTCTGGAGCCCATCAATCTGGGGTCCAGCGAAGCGGTCACCATCAATCAACTGGTGGACCTGGCGGAAGAGCTCGCCGGCATCAAGCTGAAGCGCAAGTACGATCTGAACGCGCCCAAGGGCGTGAACGGACGCAACAGCGACAATACGCTGATCCAGAAATACCTGGGCTGGGAGCCGAATACTCCGTTGCGCGACGGCCTGGAAAAAACCTACCGCTGGATCTACGACCAGTACCGCATGCGGGAACGCGGCGAAGCCGGCGTGGTGCGCGAGACATACGCTTGAACTTTTCCCGGTTTGCCAAAGCGCGCGCATAGCCCAAATTTCAGGTGCGGCGCACTGGCCGCGTTTGGTGGGCGTGTAGCTCAGCTGGGAGAGCACCTGCTTTGCAAGCTCGTTTTGGTGGCTGCCTTACAGCGAGCTAACTCGTTGCAAAGGCTGCTGAAGATCCAACGAAGGGCTGAAAACCGAAGAAAACAAGCTTGTCGCAGGGGACGGCGTCGCAGGGTTTGATTGCAGGCATACTTGCACACGGTCTGAAGAGATGGAGCGGTCCTACCGCAATCTTGGGTGCGTCTTATTTGTTCTTCTGCCAATCTTCGTCGCAGAGATGTCGTGGCGTCGCGGTATGTAGGTGATATCATGCGGCCGGCAAGGGAGGTGATGGATGGCCACGGTTGCGACCCCCTCGTTAAAGATCCGGTCCGACGACATCTTTTTCCCTGCAATGACCTTCCTGATGCTCGGAATCGTTCTTACCGGCTTTGCCAAGACCTACTTCCTCGCCGGAATGATGCGGGCAAAATTACCAAATACGCTGGTTCACATTCATGGCTTCGTCTTTGTTTTGTGGATCTTTCTTCTGGTTATTCAAGCGCTGCTCGTCGCCTCGCACAAAGTGAAGTGGCACATGAGGCTGGGCGTTTTTTCGTTGATATTACTTCCTTCCATGTTCATTTTGGGTATTCTTACGCTGTTTGACTTCGTTCGGCGCGCCGCCGAGGATCCGCTGCTAGTCCTTATCGGAGATCTGGAGACCATTGCCATATTTGTGGCGCTGGCCTCGTGGGGTTTGCTTGTACGTCGAGATACCACATCCCACAAACGACTCATGATCCTTGCCACCATGACGATCATGGGGCCTGCGATTAGCCGTTGGGACATTGGAGTTCCAGCCACCCTTGCGCTCATTCTCGTGTTGCCGCTTTTTGTCCTGGTTTATGATCTCTGGTCTCTCCGACGCGTTGCCCGACCCACGGTGGTCGCAAACGTTTTAAACCTCGCTTGGATCTTAACGCTCATGCCGGTCTCGAAAATGGTCTTTTGGCAGCGATTCATCGAGTGGATACGGCACCCTTAAGGGTGTATTTGGGAAGAGCATGGAAAGAAAGAACCTCTGCTTCCCGAGCGCACACAGTGCAACCCACAATCTGTGTATCCTTGTGCGACTTACGCGGCGTTTGGAAGTCCCCGCTTCGTTGTAAGTTGTCGAAAACATTCCGCGCCGCGCTGTTACGGCAACTAGGCTCGCTGAGGCAGAACGAGCGGGCTACAGACTCGTGTTACCCACGGAAGTTGTTCCAAATGTTCCAAGAAAAGGGCTGTTTGTGGTTGGTCGAAAAGTTCCTGCAACTGGTATACTAGTCAAAAGGATAACCAAAGCGGCGGGCGTGTAGCTCAGCTGGGAGAGCACCTGCTTTGCAAGCAGGGGGTCACCGGTTCGATCCCGGTCACGTCCACCAAATCATCCAATTTTCGATATCTCGCGTAACGATCATGGGATATGGATTCGCCTTTACCCGGGCGTTCCGTGGCGACGTCCGGCCGTACCCTGGCATCTAATTTTGCAATTTCCAAGGTTCTGGCGGATCCGGCGCATCCCCGGAGGGCTTTAGACGGGCACCAACACGTCTGAGGAGGATCGTCGCGTGAACTTGTCACGGGGCGTGGACGTATTTGTTGTGGGCGGTGGTCCGGCTGGATTGGCGGCGGCCATCGCGGCCAGCACGCGCGGGCTGAAAGTAGCGGTTGCGGACGGCGGTGAACCTCCGCTGGACAAGACCTGCGGCGAAGGCCTGATGCCGGAAACAGTGGCTGCCCTTCAACTCCTCGGCGTAAAGCTATCCCCCCTTGAGGGATATCCTTTCCACGGCATTCGCTTTTTCCAGCGTGACGCCAGCGTTGCCGCGCACTTCCGCAAAGGCGTCGGCCTCGGTCTGCGGCGTACCGCCCTGCACGAACGACTTGTAGCCAAAGCGGAACAGGCCGGCGTCGCCCTGTTGTGGAAGTCTGCCGTTTCCGGTGTTACGCAGAGTGGAGTCCATGCGGGCGGGCGTACGATTCGCTCGCGCTTTATTATCGGCGCCGATGGGCCGGGCTCGCGCGTTCGCAAGTGGAGCGGCCTTGCAGAAGGTTCCCGCCTGCAGCAACGCTTCGCCACACGTCACCACTTCCGCGTGAAGCCCTGGAGCGATTGCGTGGAAATCTATTGGGGTCCGGAGGGCCAGGCTTACGTCACGCCGACTGCCTCGGAAGAAGTCGGCGTAGTGGTCATGGCCGGCGCTGAGCCGCGTCCCAAGCGTCCAGGCTTTTCAGAAACACTTGCCCAATGGCCCGACTTGCGCGAGCGTCTCGCGAGCGCCGCGCCGACCAGCCGTGAACGCGGCGCGCCCAGCAGCATGCGCTGGCTCCCGCGCGTGCAGTCGGGCAGCGTCGCGCTGATCGGTGACGCCTCGGGCAGTGTGGACGCCATTACCGGCGAAGGCCTGCGGCTCGCTTTTCTGCAATCACTCGCACTGGCCGATGCTCTGGAAGCCGGCAAGCTCTCGCTTTACGAGCGTCGCCATCGCGCACTCCTGCGACGGCCCTGGATGATGGCCCGCTTGATGCTCTGGCTCGCGAAGCATCACGCGGTGCGTTCGCGCATGCTCCGGCGGCTGGCCGCTCAACCAGCATTGTTTGCGCCCTTGCTCGCCTTCCATGCCGGTGAAAGCACTCCGGCCGAATTCCTTTCGACAGGTGTCGCGCTCGGCTGGAGTTTGCTGGCCGCCTGAACACTGCGTCTTTGTGCAAGGAGCCACGATGCCCGCAACAAAATCCGCCTACGCCCTCGGCGCGGCCTTCCCTGTCGCCTGCCTGGCCGCGATTGTTCTCTCCGCTGCTCCCCGTCCGCATATGCCCCAGGCCGCAGCGCAGGCCCCCGCTCCCGCGCAAATTGTGCTGAAGCTCGATCCCGCGCAATCCAGAGTGCACTGGACCCTTCCCGCCTCCCTGCATACGGTGCATGGCACGTTCAAGGTGCAGGCCGGCGAAATCAGCGTCGACCCGCAGAGCGGCAAAGCCACCGGCGAAATTGTCGTGGCCGCGACCAGCGGCGAGAGCGGCAACGATTCCCGCGACGGCAAAATGCACAAGGAAGTGCTGGAGAGCGCCAAATATCCAGACGCGGTCTTCCGGCCGGCGCAGGTCGACGGCAAAATCCCGGCTTCCGGCCCCTGCGACGTGAAGCTGCGCGGCAAACTTACCGTGCGAGGAGCCGAACACGAAGTCGTCGCCGACGTTCACGCCGCGCTCGACTCCCGCCAATGGAAGGGAACTGCGAAATTCGACGTGCCTTATGTGAGTTGGGGAATGAAGGACCCGAGCAATTTCTTGTTGAAAGTGAAGCCGGTGGTGAACATCGAAGTGGAAATGTCCGGCAGCGTCGCGGCAGAACGCTAGGCGCTCAGCCCAGCGTGCCTTGCAGCACTTCGCGCAGCAGCTCCTGCTTCCGCGCGTCCAGTTTGCTGGTGTGCGACGTCAGGTAAAACACGTCGATCGCTTTCTGGCCTTCGGTATCGATCAGCGCCACCTCGATATTGCAATCGAGCCGGGCCAGCACCGATCCCATGTCGTAGAGCAACCCCGGACGGTCTTGCGCAACTACTTCCAGCAAAGTGCTGTGCGCCGACGCCGAATCGTCGAAATTTACGGCCGTCGTGACCGCCACCTTCGGCGGCCGTGCCCGGCTCGCCGATTCGCGGCTCTGCAGCAGCGGCTCCAACGCCGCCTTGCCCGTAAGCACATCCGTCAGGCTCTTCAGGAAGCGTTTCACTTCGCTCGGATTCAGCTCCAGCGTGCGATGCAAGTCCGCAAAGTGGAACGTGTCCAGCACCACGCCTGCGGCGTTTGCAAACGCGTCCGCCTTGATAATATTCATGCCCCAGGCCGCCAGCACGCCGGCAATCGTAGAGAACAGCCGCGGCCGGTCGGCCGTCAGCAATGTCAGCGAGAAGCCGTGCCGCTCGCTCTTCAACTTGGTCTGCAGCGGTGCCGACCCTAGTTTGCGATACAGCGCAAAATGTGCGGCGATCTCCGCCGCCGAATGCACGGCCAGGTAGCGCCGCGGGAAACCTTCCAGAAACCGCTCGATTTCCGCTTTCGCCACCCCACCCGCCGCCGCTTGTATCTGCGATAGCAGGGAAGCCTCGTCCGACGCGTGCAGCCGGTCGCGGTCCAGGCTGCGGCTCAGGTGGTTGGCCGTGGCCACAAACAATTGCCACAACATTTCGGCTTTCCACGGTGTCAGCGCTTCCGGGTTCACCGCGTGAATATCGGCGTAGGTCAGCAGGCACAAGCGCTGCAAACGCTCCAGGGTTCCCACCGTCGCTGAAAACGCGGAAACCGTGTCGGGGTCAAAAATATCGCGCCGCTGCACGGTCGCCGACATATCCAGATGATGCTCGATGAGAAAACGCACTTCCGCTTCTTCTTCCGCGGACAAGCCAAGGCGCGAAGCCGCCGCGGACAGCGCGGTCAGGCTCCCCAGCACATGATTCTCCACCGGCATGCCCTTCCCGGTATCGTGCAGCAGCAAGGCAAATACCAGCAGGTCGCGCCGCTCCTGCATTTTCCAGACAGGCGCGAACTGAACGCCGCGCGCGTCCGGGGGATCGGCCAGCGCCTGCAGATGTTCGATCGTGCGCAGCGAATGCTCATCCACCGTGTAGCGGTGGTAGAAATCGCGCACCACCAGCGAGTCAATGGCACGCAGCTCGGGCAGAATTTCCATGAGCATTCCCAGCCGGTGCATCGGCCGCAGCGCCACTCCGGGAAAATCCGCGGCCAGTATTTCTTTCAGCGTGTCCCAGCTCATCACCTGATTGATGGCTTGCAATTCGGAGTGGGAGAGCACGTAGTGAATGATGCGTTCGGCATCCCGGCTTAAGGGGGTGCCGGTCCTCGCCGCTTCGATGAACAGCGAATGGATAATGGCGCGGTCCGCCAGCGCCGGCTGGTCCAGAATCTCGAATTGTCCGCCGCGCACCGCAAAGTGCGCTCCGCTGGGCGGCGGTTCCGGCCGCGCCACGCTGCGTGCCGCGCTAAAAAGCCGCTCCCGTAAGGAGAGCGGCTGGGTCATCTTCTGATCGAGGTAGCGCAGCAGTTGCCGATTCAGGGTCCGTGCGTGCCGGAAGTACAGTCGCATCCACTCGGCCGCGTTGCGCTCCACACCGTCCCGTACGGCCAGCGAACGCTTTGCCGCTTCCTCCTGCATCTCGTACGTCAGGGTATTGTCATTGCGCGCGTTCCCGTAGTGCAGCAGACAGCGGATCGCGCTCTGGAACTCCACCGCATCCGCCGCCATCTCCTCATCCGCGGCGCTGAGCCCGCGCAAGTCCGGGCGGTCGCCCAGAATCTGCCGCAGCCAGAAAGCGGCCTGGTAATCGCGCAGCCCGCCCGGCGCCTCCTTTACGTTCGGCTCCAGGTGAAAAATGGTGTTGCCATACCGCGCCAGCCGCTCTTTCGTCAGCCGGTGCAACTGCGCGAATAAAAACGGCCGCGCCTGCTTTTCCGATGGCGGCAGGATCCGCTTGTCCAGTTTCTCGAACAGTTCGCTGTCGCCGGAGAGGAACCGCCGGTCCAGCAGCGCCAGGTGGAACTCCGCGTTGTCTTCTTCAATCCGCTTGCACTCGTCGATGGTGCGGCCAGCGCTGCTCACACGAAAGCCCAGGTCCCACATGGTCCGCGAAAATTCCGAAATGAAGGGGCGAAACTCATTCTCCGATTTTGCGTTCTCGAACAAAAACAGGATGTCCAGATCGGAATAGGGAAACAGCATCCGCCGGCCGTACCCGCCCAGCGCCAGCAGCGAGAGCCCGTCGTTCGGCGTTTCGTGCACCTTCATCGCATCCGCGAACACCTGCTGGATCACCCGGTCTGCAAGCTCGCAGAGTGAACGCAGCGTTTCCTTCGCGCTCGCTCCGGCATCGAACTGCGCGCGGATCTGCTGCCTCTCCGCTTCCACTTGCGGTGCGATGACACTTAGCGGTTTGGCAGGCCCTGGCATTTTCCTGGCATGAGGCGTTCCCGGAGAGAGACCGGATCGTGCGGCGGTGGACACAGCTTAGAGCGCGCTTTCGCCGCGCTCTTCGTTGCGGATGCGGATCGCCTCTTCCACCCGCGATAGAAATATTTTACCGTCCCCAATCTTTCCTGTCTTGGCCGTTTTCAGGATGGTATCCACTACCGTATTTACCAGCTTGTCCGGCAGGACCATCTCCAGCTTGATCTTGGGCAGCAGATCCACCGTGTACTCCCGCCCGCGATACACCTCGGTGTGCCCTTTCTGTCGCCCGTGCCCGCGCACTTCGGTCACGGTCATGCCTTCGATTCCCACTTCGCGCAGCGCGTCCTTTACCGATTCAAACCGTGATGGCTGAATGATGGCTTCCAGTTTCATCATGGATATTCCGCTCCGCCTCCGCTGCGTTCGTCCGTGCTGCTGGTTCTTCCGGCAAAAAACTCAGGATTCCAGGTAGTACGCCTCTTCTCCGTGCTGAGTCACGTCCAGCCCTTCCACTTCCGCCTCTTCGTTCACCCGGAAGCCCGTGATCAGGTCCGTGATCTTCAGAATCACGATCGTCCCCACCAGCGCGAATCCCCACGCAATCAGCACCCCGACCAGCTGGTTGCCCACCTGCCCCCAGTGGCCGTCCAGCCCGCCCACCGGCTTGCCTTCGCCGAAAATCGGGTTGATCACGCTCTGCGCAAACACGCCTGTCAGCAGCGCTCCGATCGTTCCTCCCGCGCCGTGCACGCCAAACGCGTCCAATGCGTCATCATAACCGAAGATGGCCTTCACTCGCGCCACCATGAAGTAGCAGAATAAGCCCGCCACAAAGCCGATCAGCAGCGCAGGCATTGGCTTTACGAAGCCCGCCGCCGGGGTAATCGCCACCAACCCGGCCACCGCGCCCGATATCGCGCCAAGCGCGCTGGCCTTTCCGTTCTTAATCCATTCTGCGATGCTCCAGGCGCACGCCGCCGCCGCCGCGGCAAAGTGCGTTGCCACAAACGCGCTGGATGCCAGCCCGTTCGCCGCCAGCGCGCTGCCCGCATTGAAACCGAACCAGCCCACCCACAACAGGCACGCCCCAATAAAACTCAGCACCAGGCTGTGCGGCGGCATCGGCTGCTTCGGAAATCCCACGCGCTTGCCCATGTACAGCGCGCACACCAGCGCCGAAACCCCGGACGAAATATGCACCACCGTCCCGCCCGCGAAATCCAGGCAGGGAAACTTTCCGCCCAGCGCCGCGTTCAACATGCCGCCCTTGCCCCACACCATGTGTGCCAGCGGCGCGTACACAATGAAGAACCACAGGGTCATGAACAGCACCGTTCCGCTGAACTTCATGCGCTCCGCCGTGGCGCCCGTAATCAGCGCCGGGGTGATCACCGCAAACATCAGCTGGTACACCATAAACGTGAGTTGCGGAATGGTGCCCGCGTAGTCCGCATTCGGTTCCACGCCCACACCGCGCAAGAACGCGTGTGAAAAATCGCCAATGATTGGTCCGCTGCCTCCAAATGACAGGCTGTAACCCACCAGCGCCCACAACACGGTGATCAGCCCCATCATCGCGAAGCTCTGCATCATGATGGCCAGAGTGTTTTTCCGCCGCACCAGCCCGCCATAAAAGAGCGCCAGCCCGGGTCCGGTCATCATCAGCACCAGCGCCGCGCTCACCAGCATCCAGGCATTGTCGCCCGCCGATTGCGCCGCCGCGACCTTCTGGTCGAGCTGTGCCAACTTGTCGGTAATCTCCTTCGGAACTTCCGGCTTGGCAGCGGCGGGCGAGGTGGGTGTCGCGGAGGAGGTTTGCGCGGGGAGGGGAATTGCCAGCAGGAACAGGCCCAAGGTGAAGCAACAACACAATACCGCTCGTTTCATCGCTCGTCGCACTCCGCTGCGTTGGAATGGCACTACCGGGGACGGCCGAACCAGCATGCGGCATTATACGCACCGGTGCTCGGGCTCGAAGTTAGAAATTCCGATGCCCGCTATCCATTTTTCCGATGCTGTGCGGGTTTATCGCGACATCCAACTAGCCTCTATTCAATAGCTTACGCTTCGCTTCGCGCACCGCCCGATCCGCCTCGCGCGTCGGCTTCGGTATCCGCGTCCCGTCGGTCACTTCCAGGGTCAGCCGGATAGCCGACTCCAGCGAGACCTGGTGCCCGCTTGAAACATATACCGGTGCCACCCCATCCCGCGTCCGCACTGCTGCGCCAATCACTTCGCCTCCCTCGCGAATTTCGGCGCAGCTCCCGGCCTTCTCCCCGAGTCGCCCGTGCCTCCCGATCAGCAGGCTCTTGGCGCAGCCAATCGTTGGCCGGTTCAGCAAAATTCCCAGGTGCGTCGCCAGCCCCATCCGCCTCGGGTGGGCATACCCCTGCCCGTCGCAGAACAGCAGGTCCGGTAGTCGGCGCAATTTTTCTAGCGCCGCCAGCAGCCCCGGAATCTCCCGAAAACTCAGCAATCCCGGCACGTAGGGAAACGTCAGAGGCGCCACCGCGGTCACCCGCTCCACCTCTTCCATTGCCGGATAGCGGTACACCACTGCCGCCGTGATTGCGCGGTTGGCCGCGCGCATCGCTTGCCAGGAACTTGTCCTCCGAAGCGCCTGCGACCCTTCCAGCACGAACGCCGCATCCAGCCCGCCCACCGTCTCGATCGCCCCGGGCATGTCCTCGCCGATCCATCTCGTGCGCAGCCTTTCCTGGATTTCCCGTGCTTCTTGCGGGGTCACCTGCCAGCTGTGTTCCACCGCCAATCTCATTTGCGTGCCTCGGCGTCCCTCATCGTATAATGCCCTGCGGCAGAACCATCCCGATGACCCAATACGCCCCCATTGAAATCAATGTCCGCCAGGAAGATGGCATCCACATCTTCGACGTGCACGGCCGCCTGACCATCGGTGATTCCAGCGATCAGCTGGCCGCTGCCCTCACATCCGTGCTGCAGAACGGTGCGCGCAAGGTCATCATTGACCTCAACGGCGTGCCGCAGATCGATAGCTCCGGCATCTCCTCGCTGGTGCGCATTTCCGTTTCGCTTGGTCGCGAAGGTGGCGTGCTACATCTCGTCTGCAAAGCCGGCCGCGTCCGCGATGCGCTCACCGTCACGCGCCTGGTCGAAGCCATCCCTACTTTCGACTCCATCGCCGCTGCCTCCAAATTTTAACCATGAAGCGTTGCCTCGCCGCCGCAGGGACCCTCGCCTGGCTCTGCCTGGCCGCACCTCATCTCGCGTGCGCGCAAGCGAAGCAACTCGACGAGATCGCCACGCGTATTGATAAGGCACTAAAGCCGCTCAAGCCCAGAATGGTTGCGTTCGTGGATTTCCGCGTGCCGGACGCGGCAGCCACGTCCCAACAAGCGGGCCACTTCTTCGCCTGGACCCTGTCATTGCTGGTCCAGGGCAAGGAGAAAAAGCAACTGCACGTCGCGGAGCATCTGGCGTTCGATTCGGATCTCGGCAAAATTCATATTTCCCCGGATGCGCTGGTGCCAGGACCTTCGCTCTCGGCAGCCGCCCCGCAAATCGGGCCCGACGTGTTGGTCATCGGCACGATACAAAAAGACGGCGACGCCTATTTGGTTCGGGCCACACCACTTGTCGTCGCGGAGAACAAACTGCGGTCTCCAATCGAAGAGAGAATCCCCACGAACGATTTTCTCGAGAGCCTCCTGTCGCCATGGCCTCCGAAATTGGATCAGCCCATGGTGAAAGCAGGAAAAGGCACTTCGACCATGCCGTCATGCATCTCTTGTCCCGACCCGTCGTATAGTGATATCGCCCGCAAAAATCGGATCCAGGGCACCAACGTATTCGAAGTCGTCATCGGAACGGATGGCGTAGTAAAAGCGATTCGTCCGGTGAAGCTCCTCGGCTACGGTTTGGACCAACAGGCGTTCTACACGATTCGCAACTGGAAATTTAAGCCTGCCGCGCGCGCCGATGGCACGCCAGTCCCGGTCATGACCCCAATTGAGGTTTCGTTCAGGCTTTACTAGACGAGGCAGGGAAAACTAACCGCTCTTCTTCAACTCCGCCAGCACCAGCTTGGCGACTTCCTTCAGCGTCTCGAACACGCCCTGGCCGGTTACGGCCACGCCTTCCAGCACCGGCTCGCCCTTCTTCTGCAGATGCTTGGTCAGCACATCCACGGGCAGCGCATTCGGCAAATCGCGCTTGTTCAATTGCAGCACGTACGGGATGGTATCGAAATTCAGGTTGTGCTCTTTCAAGTGCTCGCTCAGGTTTTCCTGGGTTTCGAAGTTCGCGTCCAGCCGTTCTTCCTGCGAATCCGCCACGAACACCACACCATCCGCGCCCTTCAGGATCAGCTTGCGGCTGGCTTCATAGAACACCTGGCCGGGTACCGTGTACAGGTGAAAGCGCGTCTTGAAGCCGCGCACCGTTCCCAGGTCCAACGGCAAAAAGTCGAAAAAAAGCGTTCGATCCGTTTCGGTCGCCAGCGAAACCATCTTGCCTTTTTGATTCTGTCCCGTGTGGTCGTAGATCCACTGCAGGTTCGCGGTTTTTCCGCCCAAGCCCGGTCCGTAGTACACGAGCTTGCAGTTGATTTCACGCGCAGGAAAATTGATGAAAGGCACTGGTCTTAACCCGTTTTCAGTCCATTACGTATAACACACGCTTCGCAACGCGGCCAAATACGCCGCCTGCGAACCCGCGCCGCCACTCCCGACGCGACTCCCGCCTGACTTGGGGACACCATTCGAACTGCTCTTGTAGTCTCCGCCGGAACCACCTTCCCGCCCAGCGCAATTTTCGCGCGTGCTCCCGTCTGGTAACGATTCCAAGCAGAAGGCCGCCTCGGCCGCCCGGCCCGCCTGCCGTAGACGTCCCAGGGCCCCTGCGCTACCCTCCTTCGTATGAAAAAGAGAGCCGTTGCAAAAAAGGTTCGCGGCAAGAAAGCGGCCGGCAGGAAGTCCCGCTCCGTCGCTACCGCCTCCGGCACCCCCAAGGATTTTGAGGCCTACCTCGCGTTTGTGCCGGAGCACGGGCGCACCCAGGTGCGCAAATTGCGCAAGGCCATCAAGGATGCCCTGCCCGGCGACGTGCAGGAAGTCATCAGCTACAAGATGCCGGCCTTTCGCAACGAGAAGGGCCTGATCGTTTTCTACGCTGGATTTGTCGGGCACGTCAGCCTGTTTCCCACCGGCGGCGTGCTGCATCATTTCGCGAAAGAATTGCAGGGCTACCCGGTCTCCAAAGGCACGGTGCGCTTTCCCATCGAAAAGCCGCTGCCTTTGCCGCTCATCAAGAAAATCGTCGAGTTCCGCCTGGCGCAGCTCAGCGCCAAGTCATCCTAAACCTCATTCTTTTTGAAGCGGTCCGCCAGGTGATCGCAGGCGCGCACGGTGATGGCCATCATGGTCAACGTGGGGTTCTGGCACGCCGAGGAAACGAAGCTCGCACCGTCCATCACAAAGAGATTTTTCACGTCGTGGGTCTGGTTCCACTCGTTCAGCACGGACTTTTTCGGGTCCTTGCCCATGCGCGCCGTGCCCAGCTCGTGAATCGCCATGCCCGGCATCTCCACGTTGGCCACTACGCGGATGTCCCTGGCGCCTACCGATTCGAGCATTTCCGCCGCCGAGGCAGCGGCGTCTTCCATTAGCGCCGCCTCGTTGTCGCCGTGGGTCATGGAGAAGCGTAGTGCTGGAATGCCCCAAGCGTCTTTCAGGCTGTTGTCTATTTCCACATAATTGTCCCAGCGAGCCAGCGATTCGCCGAATGCGCCGAGGGAAATGGCGTGTACGCCTTCTTTGATCGCGTTCTTGTAGGCTGCGCCGTAGCCTTCCGCGCTGAAGTTGAACTCCGCTCCTGCCCCGCCCTGGTAGCCATAGCCGCGCAGGAACTTCGCCTGCTTGCTGGAAGGAGTGTTGCGGAAGCGTGGGATGTAAATGCCGTTCGGCCGCTGCGGCTCGTTGGCATTGGGTACCGCCTTCATGTCCGCCAGATGGCCGAAAGCTCCCCCGCCGGTGACGTGGTCCATTAAATAGTGCCCGAGCGCGCCGCTCGAATTCGCCAGCCCGTTCGGATACTCGCGCGTCGAAGAGTTCAGCAAAATACGCGTGGACTCCAGCGCCTGCGCGCAGAGAATCACCGATTTCGCCCGGATTTCGCGCACTTGCCGGGTCATGCGGTCCACGAACGTCACGCCGCTGGCTTTGTTCGTGGCGTTGTCCATATTCACGTGCGCCACCACGGCGTTGGTAATCACCGTGCATCCGGCTTTCACGGCGTCCTTCACGGTGGTGAACGGGCTGCTGAAATAGGAAAAGGTCGAGCAGCCGCGCTCGCAGGGCCCGCAATAATGGCAAGGCAAGCGGCCGTTATGCGCCTGGGTCACGATCGCCGTGCGCCCGATGGTCACCGTGCGCCCGAACTTCGCTTTCACCTTGTCGCGCAGCAGGATTTCGCCGCAGCTCATCTTCATCGGCGGCAGGAACTGCCCATCCGGCAACATTTCGTTGCCTTCGGCCGCTCCGCTGATCCCCACATACTTCTCCACGATGTCGTAGTACGGCGCGAGTTCCGCGTACGAGAACGGCCAGTCATCCCCGTAGCCGTCGCGGCTCGCTGCTTTGAAATCGTTGTCGCTCAGCCGGTAGCTCTGCCGGCCCCACACCAGCGAGCGCCCGCCCAATACGCGCAGCCGCTGCCACGTAAACGGCTTGCCTGGCGCCGTGCTGTACGGATTTTCGAGGTCGTTTACGAACCATTCGTAGTTGTACTCCATGCAGGCATAACACTGTTTCTGGATGGGCCGGGTCTTCACGATTTCCGGCGAGTGGTCGCGGTATTTCAGCTTATACGCCGGCATGTGTTCGGTGAATTCTTTTGGACTCACCGGCCGCCCCGCTTCCAACAACGCCACTTTCAGGCCCGCCTCGGAAAGCTGTTTCGCGGCCCACCCGCCCGTCGCGCCGGAGCCGACCACCACCGCGTCGTAGGTCTGTTGCAGAGGATCTTGCAGCGTGTAGAGCCCGGTCATTTGTGGTTCCCTTCGGAGTGGTCACAACCTTGAAACGGCCCGTGCGCGAAAGCTCCATCCCAGCCGAGCGAGCGTTCGCCGATTTCCGAGCTGTAGAACGCCATCGAGATTCGCCCCTTCAACAGCTCAAAATGCCCGTGCCCGGGGTCCGGGCCGGTCGTCTCGCCGGTCCAGGCGCTGTTCGATTTCGGATAGGCCATACCGTGCAGTACCGCGTCCTGCTCCTCGCGCGGCAGGTAGCGGAATGCAGCCTTGAATCTGCGAATGCTTTCGCCGTCCAGGAAGGCCAGGCTGTTCAGGAACGCTTTTGCCGAATCGCGTGGCTCCGCGGAGAGCAGTAAATCAATGTAGCGATTCACCAGGGCATCTTTTGCGCCCGGCGTGTCGGTTGCGGGGATGATCAGGTCGCTCAGGATGATCAACGTCTCGTTCTGGTGCTCATCCAGAAAAGCCGGTTTCCAGTTCGGCGAAGAAAGATCCTTGGAAGCGTCTACGCCGCTTTGCGCAGGCGTCAACTCCGAGGGCTGCTGCGCGTTCTGCTGGCCCATCGCCGGGCGCAATGCCGCGGCCGCTCCTGTCAGCACCACCCCCGCTCGCAACAGATCCCGTCGTTTCATGAAAACTCCTTCAGGTGCACATTTCGGCGCGGCAAAGAAACGTTTTGGCCAGCGGCAGTCTACACTAAACTCCGACGAATGTTAGTGGTCATGCGTTAGTGGGAGCCAGTGAATTTTTTACACCGCGCTGAGACCCTCGACAAGCGCGCACGAGTCGGGAGCGGCTTCCCTCCCGCCGATGAAATGGCTAAGATAAGCCGCCATGGAATACCCACCGAACCGTCGTAGTTTTCTGATTGCGGGCGGCTTGACCGCCCTTGCTTCCACGCGCGTTCTTGGCGCCAACGATACGCTGCGCATCGGCGTGATCGGCGCCGGCGGGCGCATGAACGATCTGCTCAACGCCGCGGAAAAGGCCAGCAGCGGCAACTTCCAGATCGTGGCTGTCGCCGACGTGTACGGTCCGCGGCGCGATGCGGTGCGCCAGCGCTCGAAGGACACGGCGACCGTGCACGGCGATTATCGCGAGGTGCTGGACAAGCAGCTGGACGCGGTGCTGATCGGCTCCACCGATCACTGGCACGTGCGCATGGCCGCGGACGCGCTGGCCGCAGGCAAAGACGTCTACCTGGAAAAGCCGGTGACCCACACGCTGGAAGAAGGCGCGATCCTGACCAAGGCGGTACGGTCCGGCAAACAAATTCTGCAGTGCGGCATGCAGCAGCGCAGCTGGACCCATTTTCGCGATGCGGTGGGCCTGATCCAGGGCGGGAGCCTGGGCCGCATCCCGCAGATACGCACCTACTGGTGGCAGAACTATCTGGCGTGGCGCAACCGCCAGGCGGTGGACCTGAACGCGCTGGACTGGAAGTCCTGGCTCGGCGGCGCACCGGAGCAGCCCTTTAACGAGGACAAATTCTTCCGCTGGCGCTGGTACTGGAATTTCGGCGGCGGCGCGATGACCGACTTGCTGACCCACTGGATTGACGTGGTGCACTGGGCGATGAAATCGGACCAGCCGCGCGAAGTGCACATGATGGGCGACAAATATATCTTCGAGCAGTGGGAGTGTCCGGACACCGTGCAGGTGGCGTTGCGCTATCCCGGTTTCGACGTGGCGTACGAAGGCATGATGGCTTCCTCGATTGACGACGGCGGACTGGAATTCCGCGGCACCGACGCCACCATGAAGCTGACGCGAAGCGGGTTCACGATTTATCACGAGGGCGTGGCCGCGAAGGATAACCCGGTGGTCAAGGCCGACAGTTTCCGCGACGGCACCATCGATCACATGCAGAATTTTTTCGACTGCGTGAAATCCCGCAAAGAGCCGAATGCTCCGGTGGAAACCGGTGTGGCGGCGGCGCGGGCAGGACATATTGCCAACCTGGCGTATAAAGGCAACGGCCACATTTCGTGGCCGGTAAAGGGGTAATCGCCCCGGCGCAGCCGGTTCGATTCCCGGAATCAGCAATTTAGCGCGAGTCTCAAAACTTGTAGCCGAAAGAGAAAGATGAACGCCTACGGTGAAGTATCCCGCTCGCTGAAGCGGACGTGTCCCCGCAAAGAGGTGCTATTCGCCAGGACCGTGCTGGCAATCGTTCTCTGCGGCCTGGCGACGCTGCCCGCAAACGCAGCCGAAGATGCATTTCCGAAACTTCGCGTGGAGAAAAAGGCCAGCGACGCCGCGGGGACGGCGATGGTGACCATCGCCGGGAAGAACAAAGTGCTGGCTCGGCACGCCACTCAGGCCTGGACAGTGATGAACGGAGAGAACGCGCTGGTGAGCGTCGCGGCCGCAAAAAAGCCCAAAGGGACGGAATATCATTTGCGCTTTTACGAGGGCGCGACGCGAAAATACCGCGACCTGGGTACCATGCCGTTTCCCCCCGAGAAGCTGGAGCAGGCGCAGCAGAGCGACGGCAGCTGGGTGTTCGTGCTCACCGGAACGTTCCTGGGCAAGCCGACCATCGTGCTCACCGGCAGGCACGGCGTGAACGGCATGCTGCGCAACGCCAGTGAGCCGAAGCTCCATGACGACCAGATCACCTTTCTGGATGCGAATGGAAATCCCAAAACGCTACCCGTGAAGCCACTGGTGGCCGCGGACCTGACCGGCATCTACCTGGCGCCGGCGCAGGACGCGGCAAAGGTGAAGTATGTGCAATTCCTGCGCACGGGCACGGCGATCCTGGTGCGGCCCGACGGTACCTATCGCAGCGCGCCGTGGCGGACGAACGGTGAAGAGATGATCGTGACCGAGCCGGACAACTCGGAGATGCGCTGGCGGCGGGAAGCACTGGCGGAAGTCAGCGGAATTCCGGCGACGACGCGGCTGGTGGTCAGATTGCTGCAACCGCTGTCTTCCGAGCGAACGAAAGAGGGCGACAAGGTGGAAGCGGCACTCATTTCGCCAGGCACCATCCAGGACAAAATTCTGCTGCCGCAGGGGACGATTTTTTCCGGGGAAGTGACGGACGTTCACAAGCTGGGGTGGGGATTTCGGCGGGAGACGGCGGGGCTGACCCTGGTCTTTACCTCGGCCAAGCTGCCGGACGGCACGGTGCTGCCGGTGCATACGCGCCTGGATGGCGTGGAGAACGCGCGGGAAAGCGTGAACGAGAAAGGCATGATCCAGGGCATACGCTCGACCGGGACGCCGGCGTATTCGGCGGAGCGCAAGATCGCGTCGGTCTCTTCCATCGATCCGGTGTCGTATCTATTCACCAGCGTGACCGCGGTTGCGGTGCTGGGCTTCGCGGAACCCGCCATCCAATACAACGCGGGAACCGAAGTGCTGATGCAATTTCTATCGCCCGTGCCTACGGACAAGGTGTTTCCGCGCTCTGCGCCGGAGTTTGCGGAGAGCGAAGAAGAGAAGCTCGGGCGGCTGGTGCACGAGCTGCCCTTCCGGACGGCGACGCAGGGAACCAACAAGCCTTCGGACATCACCAACCTTGTTTTCATCGGCCCGCCGGAAGGATTGCGGCGAGCGTTCAAGGCCGCGGGCTGGGTGATCGTGGACTCGCTGACCGCCAGTTCGGGATTCCGCACCATCAAAGCGGTGGGCGGAAACCAGGTATACAACCAGGCGCCGATGTCCACCTTGCTGCTGGACGAGCGGCCGCCGATCCTCACGCTGACCAAGACGACCAACACCTTCAACTCGCGACATCACTTGCGGGTGTTCGATCCGGCGATGAGCTTTGAGGGGCAAGTGGTGCTGACCTCGTCTTCGACGCAGGACATTCGCGTTGCGGTTTCGTACAAGCACAAGACCTTCATTCATGTGATCGACGAATACATTGATAACGAACGGTCGAAAGTGGTGAACGACCTGGAATTTACGGGCTGCGTTTCCGCGATGAACCTGGTGCCGCGCCCCTGGGTGCCGCAGGACGCGTACAACGCGACCGGCGACCGGCTCCGCACGGACGGAGCGGTGGCGGTGATGCGCATCAGCGACTGCGAGAACCCCCGCACCACGCCGGACGGTCATGACCCCGGGCCGGGACGATTCCAGCGCAGCATGCGCAATTCGTTTCTCTACGTCCGCGACGACATCTATCGCGGAAACCTGATCTATACCGGCGTGAGCGGGGCCATCTGGCTGCGTAAATATTTGAAGACCAAAGATGAGTTGAAGCCCGAAACGGGCGCGTGGCGGACAACCGACCAATCGGGAACCCTGTTCAAAGGCGTGGGCGAGATGCCGAGGGATACCTGGAGCAGTTCCCGGCGGCCGGACCCGGAGTTTCGCAGCGACCGAGCGGTGCAGGAACAGAATATGGCGCTGGAAAAGGCGCACCGCTGGGATCCGCCGCATTACGAGCTGGGAATTTTCGGCGGGTACATGCGATACCCGAATGTGCGGAATGAGGCGGTGTTCTACAGCGTCGCGGCAGAGGACAATGCGAGCGACGTTTTTGCCACATTGCTCGCGGACGAGTTCGAAAACGGCGGGGTCGCGGGAATTTCGGTGACCGTCAATTCCTGGAAATGGTTCTCCAGCCAGTTTACGTTTTCCTACACGCGAAGCACCTGGAACTACTCGGAGTTTGACTTGCTGCCGACGCAGGCCAATTTCTTCAACGATGTGCCGCTGGCGACGCGGCAGTTCGAATACAACCTGATGTGGAATCTGCGGCCCCCGAAGTCGCGCTGGCGGCCGTATCTTGCGGCGGGTCCGGCGCTGCTGCTCACGAACCTGACCGACAATCCCATCACCAAGGCCAGAGGGCCGTTCAAGCTGGGCCTGCAGAATGTGGGCCTGCTGCTCGCGGCGTACGATTTCGGGAGCAGGCCGCCGCTGGACGGCGGGGGCGTGTTTTCTTTGGGCGCGGTGTATGGCGCAGGCGTGAAGTTCCGGGTACACCCGCGGATCACGATCAATTTCGATTTCCGGGAGACGCTGAGCCGGGCCCCCAAATTCCTTGCCGACAGTTATACTCGCGAATTCTTTCAGGACGAGGACTTTAACACCACGGTGCTGCAGCTGCAGACCGAAGACAGGTACCGCCAGGACCGGGTCACGGCTGGCATCTCCTACACCTTCTAGCCGGTAGCCGCCGCCGAGACTACCCGCAACGCCGGTCGCGACCGCATTGTCAGAGCATGTATGCGCCCTGCAAGCGAATGGACTATCGCGTGATTCGTAACGATCTCCGCGTCAGCGCGCGTTGCCGGAGTCGCGGTAGGTGTCCCGTCCGCCCATGACGGTCAGGAGCACCTTGGTCCGCAGAATTTCGGCCGGCGGGTTGGTGAGAATGTCTTTGGAGAGCACCACGAAGTCGGCTAGTTTGCCGGGGGTGAGCGTGCCGCGGATGTTTTCGTCGAAGGAAGCGTAGGCGCCGTCGCGGGTGTAGTGGCGCAACGCGGCTTCGACGGAGATGCGGCCCGCGGGATACCAGCCGCCGGCCGGAGTGCCTTCCGGCGTCATGCGGGTGACCGCGCAATAGATGGCGGGCAGCGGTTCGAACGGGAAGACGCCCCAATCGCTGCCGAACGCCTGGACAATGCCGGCATCGTCAAAAATCTTGAAGGAGTCGGCATGCGATGCGCGCTCCGGACCGAGCAGCGGCGCGAAATTTGCCAGAAGTGTGCCGTCGGGGCTGGCGAACATCGCCTGTGTGGAGGCTATGACGCCGAGTTGCTTGAAGCGCGGTAGGTCGGCGAGCAGAGGGACTTCGGCGTGCTCGACGCGATGGCGGCGGCCGCTGGTGCCGTTGGTCTTGGCCGCGTAGGCGAAGGCGTCGAGCGCCATGTGTATGCCTTTATCGCCGATGGCGTGCAGCATCACCTGAAAGCCGGCCTTGTCGTAGAGCGCGACGACCTGGTTCAGGTCGTCCTGTTCCCAGAAGGGAATGCCGGTGCCGCCGCCGACGTAAGGTTCGAACATGGCTGCAGTGCGTGCGTCCACGGTGCCGTCGAGCACGCCCTTGACCGCGCCGAATTTCAGGAGCGGCCCTTGAAAGGTGTCGCGCAGCCTCTTGTATTCGGCTAGCTCGGCGTCCGCGAGCGGCTTCGTGAGCTTGTGTCCGGGTGGATAGCTGCCTTCGGAGAGCAGTACCGGAGGGGCAAAGCGAAAGCGCAGCTTCAACGCGTTCGCCGCCCCGGCGCGTTCGAAGACCGGAAAAGTGTCCAGACTCGTCCAGGCGTCCTGCACTGAGGTGAGGCCGGCCGCGGCCGCTTCGTCCATGTGCGCGATGAGCGCCTGGTAGTAATCCTCGAGTGTGGCGGCGGGAACTTTGCTCATGACGAGTTCCTGCGCCGCCTCCTTAAGTTCGCCCGTGGGCTCGCCGCTCTTGTCCTTCATGACGCGGCCGTTCGGCGGATCGGGCGTGGCGGCGGTGACGCCGGCAAGCTGCAAGGCTTTGCTGTTGCCGAAGCCCATGTGCCCATCGCGTTCCATCAAATAGACGGGGCGGTCGGAAATTACGGCGTCGATGTATTTTCGGTCCACGGTCTGGTTGGGGAAGGCGGAGTAGCCCCAGCCATGGCCGATGATCCAAGGCTGCGTGGGATGAGCCTTGGCGAATTCGGCGAGTCGTTTCTGAAATTCGGGAAGGGACTCGATTCCGTGCAGATCGATTTGATTGACGAGGCGGCCGGGAAAATGGAGATGAGAGTCCTGAAAACCGGGAATGACCAGATGGCCTTGCAGATCGAAGACCGATGTTTCGGGAGCGGCGAGAGCCTGGATTTCGGCATCGCTGCCAACGGCGATGAGTTTGTCGCCGCTTACGGCAAGGGCCTGTGCGTAGGGATGCGCGTCATCGGCGGTCCAGATTTTGCCGTGGAGGAAGATGCGGTCGGCGCGCTGGGTCTGCGCAATGGAAGCGGCCGCGCCCAGGGCTGCCAGAGCGGTGATCGCAACGAATTTTGTGAACAGGGACTGTGGTGCAACGCTCTCATCAGCTGGCATCGCATCTCTCCGTCATGGCAAAAGGTGCTTAACTTTAGGCGAGCCCGGCGGCACAGCGCAAGTGTGGCGAAAGAAATCCCGGGCCACGCCGGCCAGCTCACGCATCCAATCGGGGCGTGGATGGATGCACGAATTTGTGCGGAGGGATGGTTATGCAAGCGAACTCTGGCACGGGACGGCGTAAGTTCTTTGGTGATGCGGCAAAAGCCCTCGCCGCTTTGCAGCTCGGGCGATTTGGCGCACGGGACGAGAACAGCGGCGCAGAGAAGATGGCCGCCGCGATCAAGGGTGGCGTGGGCGGCTCGAGCGGCGTGGCGTTCGGTCCCCTGAAACAGATTGATGCGGGCTTGCTGAATGTGAGTTATGCCGAAGCCGGGCCTGCCGGCGGAAAGCCGGTGCTGCTGCTGCACGGCTGGCCGTATGACATCCACAGCTTTGCGGATGTGGCTCCGTTGCTTGCGGCGCGCGGCTACCGGGTGATCGTGCCCTACCTGCGCGGCTATGGCGGAACACACTTTCTCTCGGCGGCGACGTTTCGCAATGGCCAGCCAGCGGCGCTGGCGCTGGACGCGCTCGCCCTGCTGGACGCGTTGAAAATTGAGAGGGCGATTCTGGCGGGGTTTGACTGGGGCGCGCGTACCGCGGACATTCTCGCGGCGTTGTGGCCGGAGCGTTGCAAAGCGGTGGTTGCGGTGAGCGGCTACTTGATTGGCAGCCAGGAGGCGGGGAAGCTGCCGCTGCCTCCGCAGGCCGAGCTGCAGTGGTGGTACCAGTTTTATCTGGCGACGGAGCGCGGTCGCGCCGGCTACGAAAAATATCGCCACGATTTTGCCAAACTGATCTGGCAACTGGCTTCGCCGAAATGGAATTTTGACGCGGCGACGTTTGATCGCAGCGCTGCGGCATTTGAGAATACGGATCACGTGGCGATCGTGGTGCACAACTACCGCTGGCGGCTTGGGCTGGCGGAGGGCGAAGCGAAGTATGCGGAAGTGGAGAGGAAGCTTGCCGCCGCGCCGGTGGTGACTGTGCCGGCGATCACGCTGGAAGGGGATTCGAACGGCGCGCCGCATCCGGAGCCTGGGGCGTATGCCAAAAAATTCACGGGCAAGTACGAGCACCGAAATATCAGCGGTGGCATCGGGCACAATTTGCCGCAGGAAGCCCCGGAGGCTTTCGCCAAAGCGGTCGCGGATGTGGACGGTTTCTAGCGCAGCGCAAACAGCGACGGCGCGCCGGAACGAGCCGCGCGCCGTCGCCTGAAACCAAGCGTCCCCATGTGCACCTCGCCGTCCTTACTCCGGCAGGGGCTGGCCCGTTTGTTCTCGGACCATATATTCGGCGTACCAGTCGGGCCAGTTCTCGTCATGCTGCCCGCCGTTGCGCTCCTCGTGTTTGCCGTGCGCGGCGGCGGCGCGGCGCAGAGAACCGGCCAGATCGCCCACGGACGCGAAGCTGGTGACGTTCGAATCAATCCGGCCGGGCAGCCGCGTGGTGAGTTCCTGCAAGAGCCAGCCGTTGCCGTCGGGGTCGTCGAACGAAACGAAGGAGCGGTAGCTGCCGCGATTCGGATCAGGTCCGCTGACCCGCGTGCGTCCGAAAAGGTACGGCTCGTCGGGGCCTTCGAATCCGCCTCCGCCGCTATGGAAAATTTCGCTGACCGCGATGCCGCGATCCAGCAGCTCTTTGCGCGCGGCTTCGATATCGGAAACGATCAGATACAGTCCTTTCGCCGAACCCGGCGCGGCGCCGCTGACGTTCTTGCCGAAAATAACCGAGCAGCCCGAGCCCGGCGGCGTGAACTGAATCACGCGGAAGTCGTTTTCATGAGCGTAGTCCGCGTCCAGCCGCCAGCCCAGTCTCGTGTAGAACTCCTTGGCGCGGTCCACGTCGGAAACGGGGATGACGACGATTTCGAATTTCATGTCCAGCGGTTTGGCCGCGGGCTTGCGGTCGGATTCACTCGCTGGAGCTTTCTGGCTTGCGTTGGTGGCCATGTGGGAACTCCCTCCTGACGGCTTGGATGCACGGAGCCGGAAAAGGACATGCTTTTTCCGACGCCTCCGCCAAAAACGGCGGCGGCAACGGTGGTGGTGTCAGTTACCAAATGAGTACGACGTGTGCGGAGGACGCCGCCCCGTGCTTGCGGCCAATCGGAGGCGCCTGCTAGGCTGCGGCCGCTATGATCATCATCGGCGTACGACTGTTTTTCTGGGGCTCGCAGCAGCTCCTGCAGGCCATGCATTGCGGGCGGTGCGGCTATCAGGGGCCGTTCACGCTGAAGAAGGGCATGCGGTTCATCACCGTGTTTTTCATCATTCCCGTGATACCCATCAGCGGAGTGATGCACGCGGCGGAATGCCGGCAGTGCAAGACGCGCTATAAAGTGGACGCCACCCAGGCCGCGCAAGCCATTCCGAATAGCCCTCTGCCGTAGCCGACTTGGCCGCGCCAGCCGCCTTTTTCTTTGCGGCCTCCTTGGCATTGCCGGATGCGAACGCTGGGCGGAGCGTCCTTTCGCGCAACCGTATAATGGAAAAACAACGGCGCTGACCGGAACCGAACCGTCGCGATTGCAGTCGCAGGCTTTCGGCCCGGCCGCGGGAGGCGTGGTGATCGAAGAGCGTATCAGGAATTTTTTTGGGGACGGCGAAGCCACCGGCTTCGGCACCGGCTGGTGGAGCGGAATCCTGGCGGCGTTCTTCGGATTCCTGGCGTTTGGCGCCGTCTTGTGCCTGCAGTTCCCGCAGATACTGACTTCACCGGAATTGCGCGAGCACTATCCGCTGCCGGTGATGCGCCTGCTGATCCAGGGGCTGATCGTAGGGGCGATTTTCTTCAGCGTGCTCTCCGCGATCCTGCGCAAGAAGCGCACCCTGGCACTGACCGGCATGTTGCTGGCGATCGCGGCCACGGCCATCGGCGGCTGGAGCGTGCCAATCAACCAGAAACTGCACGACGGCCCCGCCATCGGATTCGACTGGTTCCTGCTGGATCTGCTGCTGATGGCCATGATTTACGTGCCGCTGGAGCGGCTGTGGCCGCAGTATCCGGAGCAGGGAACCTTCCGCAATGAATGGACGCTGGACGTGGTGTACTTCATGTCCACGCACCTGCCGCTGCGGATTCTGTCCTTCCTGGTGTTACTGCCGGCGACCCAGGCCACGAAATATCTCGGCGTTCCCGCGCTGCAGCACGCCATCGCCCGCCTGCCGTGGCTGCTGCAATTCGTCTTGGCCATTCTGGTGGCGGACCTTGCCGAATATTTCATCCACCTCGCCCTGCACAAGGTGCCGTTTCTTTGGCGTTTCCACGCCGTGCATCATTCTTCAAAGGCCCTGGACTGGATCGCCGGATCGCGTTCGCACTTTGTTGACGACACGCTGGTCCGCGGCTTCGTGCTGGCGCCGCTGATGCTGGGCTTTTCCCAGAACATCATTCTGGCGTACCTGGTGTTCGTCACGCTGCACGCCACCTGGGAGCACTGCAACTTCGCGCCCAATGTGAAGTGGCTGGAAAAATTTGTGGTGATGCCGCGTTATCACCATTGGCACCACACCTCGCAAAAGGAAGGCATCGACAAGAATTTTGCGGTGCACTTTCCCTGGATCGACCGCATTTTCGGCACGTATTATTTTCCAGACCACTGGCCGGAACGCTACGGCCTGGACAATGAGGGCATCGCGCCAGGCTTTCTGGCCCAGACCATCGATCCCTTTCTCGGAAAGAAGCGGGCGCTTTAGAACCCCAGCGCGTCCAGCGGAACATCCTTGGGAATGGTTTGCCCGGTGCTGGTGGCCTTCACCAGGCCCAATGACTTCATCACTTTCACCGTCAGGAAGCCGAAATCGTATTCCTCGTCGCTGTGGCTGAGCCGCAGTAGCCCCTCATAGTGATGATGGTTGTTCTGCAGGCAGGCGCTGAAGGTGGCGGTCACCGGCAGCCATTCGCCGATGTTCATGGCGTTGTCTTCGTCGTCGTGATAGCGGCGGTAGCCGAAGCTGCGCGTGTGCGTCCAGTAGTTCTGGATCATGTTCACCCACAGCGCGAAGATGCGCATGCCCACCCACATCGTTGCCGCGAACCAGATGGACCGCGCCAGCTTCCACAGCAGGAAAAAGCTGAACAGCTGCACCACGATGGCCACCAGCGGGCTGGCGAAGAGCCGGAACGTGCGCGAATGCAGGATTTTGTCTCCGGTCAGGTTCTCGGTGCACCTATACGGCATCATGCAGAGATACAGCGTGCGCCAGAAACCGTCGCTCGCGAGTTTGTTGGGGTCGCGGTCGTGGTCGGCGTATTTGTGGTGCAGGCGGTGACGGTTGACCCAGGCGATAGGGTCAACGTAGATGCCGAAGACATTGTTCACGATGGCCACGGCCTTCATGAACCATTCCTTGTAATCGAGCGCGCGGTGGGCGATGCCGAGGTGCAGCACATCCGCCAGGTAGAGCCCGGCAACGAACCAGCAGAAGAGAAAATAGCCGGCGCCGATGGCCAAGCCTTTCCAGGGACCAAGCTGGGCTGGGGCCGCATAGACGCAGGCCAGCAGGTAGCACAGGATGATCAAGTAGCCGTAGACGTTGTAGATTTTCATGCGCGCCCCTCGGGAAGTGCGGTGCGGTGTTGTGGCCAAGATTCAAACAGAAATCCCGCCGTGGTTCAAACGGAGAGGTGTTGTGGCGGCCTGGCACGGTGGGATGTGCCTGGTTGCGCCAAGCCTTTGCCACCCAATGCAATCAGGCAGTGGTCTGGCGCTTCGGCTTGGCCTGTGCGCCCAGCGGTTCCCGGAACGCATCGATCGCGATTGGCCGGTACTCGACCTCGATGATCTCCAGCTGCTCGGTCTTTGCCGGCGCGCGCAGTTCCACCCGGTCGCCGGGGCGTGCCTTCATCAGCGCATTGGCCAGCGGCGAGCGCCAGCTGATGTAGCCGCGGTCCAGGTCCACCTCGTCAATGCCCACGATCGAGACCACGTGCTGCCGGCCGGCGGCGTCCTGGTAGGTGACGGTAGCGCCAAAGAAAACGCGCGTTGCCGCCGATTCCGGCCGCGGCGCGGCGGGATCGATGACCACGGCGGCGTCAATGCGCTTGGTCAGGAAGCGAATGCGCGAGTCGATCTGTCGCAGGCGACGCTTGCCGTAGAGGTAGTCGGCGTTTTCGCTGCGGTCGCCGTTGCCGGCGGCCCACGCGACCACCTCCACCACCGCGGGCCGCTCGCGGCTCAGCAGGAACAGGTGCTCGTCGCGCAGCCGCCGCAATCCGGCGGGCGTGATGTAGTTTTTGGGGGGCGCGCCGGCGTCGTCGCGGACCGGTCCCCGCAGCGGCCGCTTTTCTCGCATTTGCCAATCTGCCATGGGAATTAGTGGAGTTGTGGGTGGCTCGGCCCCGGAAGGGTCCGCACCTCAAAGGCTATCACAGCCGCTCTGTCTGAGAGCCGGCGACGCGCACACCGGGTGGTCCCTTTTTTCCATTCCCATCCGCTATCCCCGCCGCGCGTGGACGGGCTTGCGGATACAGCGCGAAAAAAAAGGGACCCGCCCCTGCCGCGAAACTACGCTAGTTTCATCGTTTCCTACGAATCGAAAAACTCAGCACAACAGTAAATGCGCGTTTCCTGCCATCCTGAGCGTCGTTTTTTCTCAATGACCACACCGTCGTCATTTATCGCAACCGGATAAACACTGAGTCCCATCCGATTCAACCGACGAAATTGTTCTGCAAGGACGCACTTCCTCGGCGAGCACGCTTCGCCACGCCGAGGAAGTACGCTGCGGCAAACGACTACTTATTGGTCATCGTGGTGACACGCGCCAGGGTGTCACGGTGCCCATGTGAATCGATCAGCGTCGCATAGGCGGCCAAGCCGGTCGGATTGTTCTTCTGCAAGTCGGTAACCGCCGCGCTGAACTTATCCAGCCCCTCCGCGCCGTTTGCCACGAAGACCACAAACATCGTGCCCGGGTCCTCGGAGTGCACATTCTCGCGGTCAATCGTATACGAATGAATCGCTCCATCAGCCAGCAGTTTTTCGAGGATCGGAATCATCGTGGCCTTCAGTACTTTTTCATCCGGATCGCTCGCGCCCGCTTTGGCCGGCCACCGTGCCACGCGCAGGTAGCCATTGGTGAAGGTGCCGGAGTGTCCGTTGTGGTCGGTGCTGCTCAATATGTAGTCCCAGTGTTTCGAAGCCGCCAGCACTGGCGAAGTCGCGGCCGGAGCGGCTCTTCTCGCTTCCAGCACCTTCATTAAATTCGCCATCGAAGTGGCGCTGAACCACGAACCGTGTGTCGGCGCTCCTTCCTGGTGATTCAACACCGAAAATTCGCCGTATGAGACGATCGTTCCGTCCGCCACTGCTTTCTTCATGGCGTCCAGTTCGCCGTCCTCTTGCTTTTGATAATCCGCCCACATCGCGCGGGGCACCGCCCATTCCGCGACATAGGTGTACACCGTTGGTTTTTCCGCCGCTGCGCTCTGCGCCGCCGCCGAGCCACTCTTTGAACCTGTCAACGCCAACATACCC
>DATKLU010000040.1:0-34707 GCA_035542235.1 Dongiaceae bacterium | reverse complement strand
AGCAGGCCGTACAGACGTGGGCGGGCTTCGCTCATTCGTGGTCCTCGGAGGAGTGCGCGACGAGTTCACGCATTTCCGCGATCGAGATGGCGGGCAACCCGCGCACAAAGAGGAAGATCAGGGAAACGAAGAGGCCTAAGGTGCCGATAAAGGTGCTGTAGTCCCAGAACGTGGCCTGGTAACGGCCCCAGGCGCTCGGCATGAAATCGCGGGTCAAGCTGATGACCACGATGACAAAGCGCTCCAGCCACATGCCCAGGTTGATCACCAGCGACATGACAAACAGCGCGGCAACATTGGTGCGCACCTTCTGGAACCAGAGCAGCTGCGGGGTCAGGATGTTGCAGAGAATCAGCGCGTAGTAATAGGGCGCATAGGGGCCGTGCAAACGCTGGTTGACCAGGAACACATCGAACTTGTTGCCACTGTAGAGCGACATGAAGAATTCGAAGAAGTAGCCATAGGCCACGATGAGGCCGGTGGCGAGCATGACCTTGGCCATGTTCTCGAGATGGCGCATGGTGATGAAGTCTTCCAGGTCATAGGCCTTGCGCAGCGGAATGGCGATGGTGAGCACCATGGCGAAACCGGAGTAAATGGCGCCGGCGACGAAGTAGGGCGGGAAGATGGTGGTATGCCAGCCGGGGACGATGGCTACCGAGAAGTCGAAGGACACGACGGTGTGCACGGAGAGCACCAGCGGCGTGGCCAAGCCGGCGAGAAGCAGGTAGGCCGACTGATAGCGGTGCCAGTGGCGAGCGGAACCGCGCCAGCCCATTGCGAGCATGCCGTAGATGAGTTGCGCGGGCTTGCTGACGGCGCGATCGCGAAGCGTGGCCAGGTCGGGAATGAGGCCGACGAACCAGAAAAGAGCGGAAACCGTGCCGTAGGTGGAGACCGCGAAAACGTCCCAGATGAGCGGGCTGCGGAACTGCGGCCAGATGCCCATGGTGCTGGGATAGGGGAACATGTAGTAGGCCATCCAGGGACGGCCGGTGTGCACCAGGGGGAAGATGCCGGCGCAAGCGACGGCGAAAAGGGTCATGGCTTCCGCGAAACGGTTGATGGACGTGCGCCATTTCTGATTGAGCAGGAAAAGAATCGCGGAAATCAGGGTGCCGGCGTGGCCGATACCGATCCACCAGACGAAATTGACGATGGCGAAGCCCCAGCCAACCGGGATGTTGATGCCCCAGATGCCGACGCCCTTGATGATGAGCCAGGCGAGAGACCCGAAAAGCACCATCATCAACGTAAAAGCGATGCTGAATCCGGCGAGCCAGCCGAGGGAAACCGGACGGGTCAGAACAATGGAAGAGATCTTGTCGGTGACCGAGGCGTAGGTGTAGCCGGGCTCAATCACCCGCGGCAGCCGGCGGATTTCAGGCGCATTCAGGGGCGCGTTATCGGCGCTCATGCCGGCTCCTTCTTTTCAGATTTTTCCGCGGGCGCCAGGCCCGGATGCGGATTGCGGACGGCGCCGAGATAGGTGGTGCGCGGGCGGGCGTTCAGTTCGCCGAGCAAATTGTAGTTGCGCTGTTGCGCGCGCAGCTTGGAGACGCGGCTATTGGGATCGTTGGCGTCGCCGAAGACGATGGCTTCGGAGGGGCAGGCCTGTTCGCAGGCAGTGACGATTTCGCCGTCGCGGATGGGACGGCCCACGCCGGGTTCGCCTTCGCGTTCCGCGGTGATGCGCACGTTGTTGATGCGCTGCACGCAGTAGGTGCACTTTTCCATGACGCCGCGGCTGCGCACCGTGACCTCCGGATTGCGCAGCAGTTTCAGCGAAGGCGTTTCCCAATCCTGGAAGCGCAGGAAATTAAAGCGACGCACCTTGTACGGGCAGTTATTGGAGCAATAACGCGTGCCGATGCAGCGGTTGTACACCATGTCGTTCAGGCCTTCCGCGCTGTGCACGGTGGCGCCGACCGGGCAAACCTGTTCGCAAGGAGCGTTTTCGCACTGCTGGCAAGGCACGGGCTGGAAATAGGTCTTGGGATTCGCCAGCGCGGGATTTTCCTTAGGATCATCTTGCTGGGTGCTCAGACCGGTTTCGTAGTAACGGTCGATGCGGATCCAGTGCATTTCGCGGCCGCGCATGACCTGATCCTTGCCGACCACGGGAATATTGTTCTCGCTCTGGCAAGCGACGACGCAGGCGTTGCAGCCGTTGCATTTGGTGAGGTCAATGGCCATGGCCCATTTGTGGCCCTGGTAATAGCCGAGCTCGCGGTAGTCCTTGTAGAGGGTCAGGCCGTCGGGCGGAGTCTCATCGTGCTCGCGCGCGAAGGCCGGGTTCTGCTTGTACTCCTCGAGCGTGGCGGTGCTGAGGATTTTGCGGCCTTCGACGTTGTGATGGTATTGGGTGCAGGCGATCGGATAGTCGTCGCTGGTTACCGTAATTTTGCCGTCGGCCGCGTTCCAGAGAGCGCTGGACGCGCGAACGGCGTATGCGCTGAAGCCTTTGTTGCTGCCGGTGTAGCCGGCTTTCTTGCGGCCGTAGCCGAGGGGGAGAACGACCACGCCATCCGCCTGGCCGGGGACCACCCACGCGGCGGCGGTTACTTTGCTGTTGGAGAGAGCGATCTCGATCACGGCGGAACGAATCTGACCGTGTTCTCCGCCGCGAGACATGATGGTGTGGGTCACACCGAGTTTTTCCGCGGTGGCCGGGCTCATGAGAGCGGCATTGTCCCAGCTGATTTTGCTGACCGGCTTGGCGAGTTCCTGCAACCAGCCGTTGTTCGCGAAGCGCCCGTCATAGACCGATGGATCCGGCCGGAACAGGAATTCGATGGCTGCGGTGGCCTTGGCCGGAGGCAGAGCGGCGGCGGATTTGGCCGAGACGCTGATGGGCGCAAATGCGGAACCCGCGACGAAACCGTCGTTGAGCGATTTGCGCCAGAATTTTTCGGCATCGCCGGCGCCGGCTAGCGTCTTCATGCGCTCGCGCACGGTGTCATAGGCACTGACGCCAGGTTTATCGGAGAAGGCGGCCAGAACTTCGAACGCGGAGTGCGCACGGTACAGGGGCGCGATGAGCGGCTGCACGACGGAGTATGTGCCATCGAAGGCGCGGGCATCGCCCCAGGTTTCCAGGAAATGGGCTTCGGGCACGTGCCAGTGCGAATATTCGCTGGTCTCGTTGTAGTGCGACGAGAGATGGACGACGGTGCCGACTTTCTTGAGCTTGTTGACGAAGTCCCAGTCGTGTGGCGCGTCGTAGACCGGATTGGCGCCGACAATGATGAGCAAGTCCACCTTGCCGCGGGCCATCGCGGCGCAAAGATCGTGAAACGACTCGCGATAGCTGACAGGAGCGGCGGTGACGGGCTCCGTGTAATAGACCGTGCTTCCGACGTTACCGAGCGCTTCATTGAGCTGGTGCGCAAGAGCGTGGGTTTCCGCGGACTGCTGTTCGCCGGCGACGACCAGGCTGGCGCCGCGATGTTTCTGCAGATCGGCGGCAACCGCTTCGAGGAATGGATCGGAGCCCGCGGGCGCGGCGGCCGAGCCACCGGAGATTTTCGCGGCCAGCGCGCGCGCGAAGAGTTCCACATCGTTGGCCTTGAGCGGGAGACGATTGTCGGCCGTGGCGCCGGTAACGGTGGGCGTAGGCTCCACAACGTACAGCCGGTTCATCTCGTCCTTGCCGGAACCGGAAAGATTGCGGCGGCGATAGAACTCTTTGGTGTAGCGGATGTGTCCGGGTCCGCTGGCCATGAAGTCCGCATCGAGAGAAAGAATGACGTCGGCCTTCTCGACACGGTAAACGGTGTTGACCGGGCGGCCGAAGGCGAGCTTCGCGCCTTCGAAAGCGCCGTCCCCGCCAGCCGGCTCCCACTGGTGCCAGTGCGCCTGGGGGAAGAGCTTGAGCAAATTCTCGATCTGCGCGGCCACGGCGGGCGAATTGATCGCGCCAGTCAGGATGCGCAGGCCAGCGCCATTGACGGCCTTCTGCGAAGTCGCCAGGCCCTGCGCGGCCGCCTGGAAAGATTCCCAGGTACTGATCTCGCCCATGTAGGTGGTGACCTTGGCGCGGTCGGGATCGTAAAGATCAAGCACCGAGGCTTGCGCCAAGACATCCGAGGCGCCGAGGCTGGCGGGATGCTCCGGATTACCTTCGATCTTGGTGGGACGGCCTTCGTGGCTTTCCACGAGCAGACCGAGCGCGTCGCCGGCGAAGGGCATAACCGTGGCGTAATACTGCGGTTTGCCGAGAACCAGTCCTTCGGGCTGCTTCACGTACGGAACGATGCGGTCCTGATCGGGCAGCCCGCAACCGGCCATACCGGCAAGGGCCAGCGAAGCACCCATCAATTTAAGAAAGTCACGCCGATCCACCGCGTCGTCCCACTCCGAAGCGGCGCGCGGAAATTCGCGGTGCAGCAAATCGGTGAAGTGCGGGTCTTCGGAGAGCTCTTCCAGGGTGCGCCAGTATTGCTTGCCCTGTTTACCGGCGAGTTTGTTGCGCACGGCGGCCAGGTCCAGGCGGTATTCCTTCAGCTGGATCTCTTCCGCGGTGGGCGGATGGTTGTCAACGTCGCGTTTGTGGTCGTGGTGGCTCATACCATCCATTAACGGTGGCACGTCGAGCAGCTGGTCAGCTCGGTCGTGTCGCGAATATTGCGTTCGGCGTGGAACTTTTTGCCCAGCTCCGCCTGATCCGGTCCTGGCTCCCAGGTCATGTCATACACCTTATCCAGCGGCCGGAGAACCTTTTCCGTGCCGCGATGGCAATCGAGGCACCATTCCATCAGCAGCGTGCTGGACTGGAAGGTAAGCGGCATTTGATCCACGCGGCCGTGGCAGGTGGAACAGCCGACGCCTTTATTCACGTGAATGCTGTGATTGAAGTAGACGTAATCGGCGAGGCGGTGCACCTTGACCCACTCGATGGACTTATCGGTGCGGTAGCTTTCGCGCACCGGCTCCAGATAGCCGACGTTGTTGTAGAGAACGGAATGGCAGCTCATGCAGGTCTTAGTGGGAGGGACGCCTGCCGTGGCGGAGCTTTCGACGGCAGTGTGACAGTAGCGGCAGTCAATGCCATCGTCGCCGACGTGATGCTTGTGGCTGAACTGGACCGGCTGTTCCCGGGTAACGTTTTGCCGCGTGAAATAAGGTGAGCGCGCAAGGCCGAGCACCGCCGTCAAGGCAAGACCTGCCAGGAAAATGCCGGAAAACAGACTGAACCTGGCGATGAAATTCGTGCTGCGGTGAAAAATCTGGGCCATTTGTTTGCGTTGCGCCGAGTGACTCTCCACGAAGATTGCGACAGGAGAACCACCAAATACAACCGGCGAACACGCTCCGGGTCCGTTAGGACGCGATAGTTTCCAACAAATCATTTGGAATTGCAACTGCGCGGGCGCGAAGTCTTTCGTTTTTTCTTTTTCTAATTTTTCGAAGCGAACGTTTCGTGCGATGAAAATTTGCGCAAGGCATGATTGCGTGAATTCCCGCGAAAGTTCGCGGACTGCGGCGGTCCTGTTTTACGACTGGTTACGATTCTATCTGGTTGAATACCGTATGCGGCAGAGGCCGCGGCAGCGCGAGCCACTGCGGCCCGCGGGTGCTTCGCACCCTTTGCGCAGCGACCTGCGTCGAACTGGTAATTCCTTTATTTGGCGGGCGCACCGCCCGTGGTATTCTTGGCGGATACTCCGTGCTCTCTGCGCGGGGTGGAAAAGGTTCGCGCGGCCCGCTCGGCGCCCGCGATCGGCCCGCTGGGGCGTGGTCCAACCGGTAGGACACCTCACTGTTAATGAGGATGGTGAAGGTTCGAATCCTTCCGCCCCAGCCAATTTTCGCAAGTTCGCACAGCAATCGGGGCGGCAGGGATTAAGGGCGGGGCAGCCAGCGCCCGTCATAAACGGACGGGTGCGGCCGCTCGAGACTTGTTTGCGGGTAACTTACGCTTTGCGATTGCGCTTGCGGAAGAGGCATCCCGCAAGGCCCAAACCTAGCAAGCCAAGCGAGGCAGGTTCGGCGGCGGAAACCGTTCCGCCCGGTACGGTTCCACGCAAATCATTGGCGGTGCTGCAGTTAGCGTTTGTGCAGACGAACTCGTTGATGTCGGTGACAATGTTCCCGCCGGCGTTGGTCAGGTTATAGGACGAGGTTTCGCTCGGATCGGTGAAGAACTCCAGTTCTAACGCGGCGGTGCCGGTATAGTCGCCCAGGCCTGCGGCTGTGACGAATGCCACGTCAAACGGAAAAGGCCCAAAGCCCGGATCAACGGCAGTGTAGGTGGCGCCCGTGAAGGAAACCCCGCTGCTGGTCACGATGTTGATGTTGCTGAAGGTGTTTGTGGCGGCGTTGTAATCGAATGAGCCTGTCGCCGTGGAGCCGTCTTCGAACGTCAGGTTCAAAAGCGTCCAAGTAACGCCGTCCGCCGAGGCCGTGGGCACCCAACCGAACAGCAGGAGCAGAGCGGCGGCCAGAAGCAATCCTCGTGTCATAGGTCTTTCCTTCCTCAGCCTACAAAATGGCCCCACAACCCTTCCTTATTTCACCGATGGCTTTGCGTAGTGATGCGACTCTCGTAAATTTATGGTTAATTATACTAGCCGTACACCTTCCGCAGGTTGGGGAGCATTCGACACTCTAGTGCGCGCTTCTGGAAATTAGAAACTCCTCACTATGAGGTGTTTAGGGTGAGGCGTCGTCCCGTCCCGTCTCGGCTCACGTGGGACGGCTCTCTGTTCGACCCCTTCGGTAGCGCAGGAGCTTAGTCCTTCGCGGTCGGCAAACCGGCCTCGGTCCAATCGCGCCAGCCGCCGTCCATGGACTCCACGTTGGAATAACCCATCTTCTGCAGATTGTCCGCGGAGAGCGCGGAGCGGAAGCCGCCTCCGCAATAGAGAATGATCTTGGCGGCAGTGTCCGGAACTTTGCTTTCGATATCGCGTTCGATGATGCCGCGACCCATGTGCACCGCACCGGGCAGATGGCCTTTGGCCCATTCATGGTCTTCACGAACGTCCACGAGCAGGAACGATTCACCGGCATCCATGCGCCGCTTGACGTCCGCGACATTGGTCTCTTTCACGCGGGCTTTGGCTTCGTTCACAAGTTTGAGAAATCCTGGGGCGTGCTGCATCTGGTCTGTTCCCTTCTCACCAATCTGCCGGGCGAATCTGCGCGCGGCTAATCCATGTCTCGCCAATTTTCGCCGACACCGATCTCCACGACAAGCGGGACTTCCAGCTGGTACACGCCTTCCATTTCTTCCTGTACCAGTTTTTCCAGCTGCTTCTTTTCCTTGAGCGGCGCTTCGAAGAGCAGTTCGTCGTGCACCTGCAGAATCATCTGGGCCTTGAGGTTCTCCTGGCGCAGGCGCCGGGCGATGGCGATCATGGCCAGCTTGATGAGATCGGCGGCCGTGCCCTGGAGCGGCGAATTGAGAGCAGTGCGTTCGGCAAAATTGCGCAACTGTACCTGGGGCGAGGTGATTTCGGGAATGGGGCGGACGCGGCCGAAAAGCGTGCGGGTTTCGCCGGACTTGCGGGTTTCCGCGAGCACCTTATCGAGATATTCCTTAACGCCACGGTAGCGCGCGAAATACGCGCTGATGAAACTCGCCGCTTCCTTCTGTTCGATGCCGAGCTGTTGCGCCAGGCCAAACGCGGAAAGGCCATAGATGATGCCGAAGTTGATAGCCTTGGCTGCGCGGCGGTGCTCGGCGGTTTGCGCCAGCGGGCCCACGCCGAAGACTTCCTGCGCGGTGCGCGCGTGGATATCCTCGCCATTGCGAAAGGCTTGCACCAGCACCGGGTCCTTGGAAAAGTGCGCCATCACGCGCAGTTCGATCTGCGAATAGTCGGCGGAGAGCAGGAACTTGCCCTGTTCCGCGACGAACGCGGCGCGAATCTGGCGGCCGAGTTCGGTGCGAATCGGAATGTTCTGCAGATTGGGATCGCTGGAGCTGAGGCGGCCAGTGGCGGTGCCGGTCTGGCTGAAACTGGTGTGCAAGCGCCCGGTTTGCGGGTGGATGAGTTTCGGCAGCGCATCCACGTAAGTGGATTTGAGCTTGGCCACTTCGCGGTACTCGATCACTTTGCCCGGCAGCGGGTGCCGAGCGCCGAGCTCTTCCAGAATCTCGGCCGCGGTGGAACGCGATTTGGCGCGGCCGCGCTTGGCGGCGGGCTCCAGGTTCAGCTTATCGAACAGAATTTCCGCCAGCTGGACGGGGGAATTGACGTTGAATTCCGCTCCTGCCAGCTTCCAGATTTCTTTTTCCAGACGGCGGACTTCTTTTTCCATCGATTGCGACATGGCATCGAGCGCCTGGGGATCTACGCGCACGCCGGCGCGTTCCATTTCCGCGAGCACGCCGGAAAGCGGCAACTCAATCTTTTCGTAAACGCCGGTCAACTTTTTTTCTTCGATTTGCGAACGCAGCGCGGGAGCGAGCCTCTGCAAACCATCGGCGTGTTCCCCCGCGCCGCCGCCCACGGGCAGATTGAATTGCCGGAACATGACGTCGGCGAAATCGTGTTTGGAAGTGGTGGGACGCAGCAGATAGGAATAGATCTGCGTGGCGTGCTGGATATTGGGAGCCGGCCCGGCCAGCAGCTGGAACAGCTTGGGATCGTGAACGATTTTGGCGCGCTTGGCATCCTGCAGAATCGGCTGCAAAGCGGCCAGCGCTTCTTCCTTGTCGTCCACCCAAGCGGCGCGGCCTTCGCCGGCGGCGGTGGAAGCCTCAATCGCAGTGATTCGCGTGCCGAAGCCTTCGCTTTCGCGGCCGCCGGTTTCCAGCGTGAGCCAGACCGCCAGAGGCTTCTTGACCGGCGCCTTTTTCAGCCAATCGCGAAATTCGGCGGCGCTGGCCAACTGCGCGTAGTCTTTCCGGCCGCCGTCGGGAGCAGGCGAGGCGGTGGCCACGACGGCTTCGTCGCCTAGCTCGCGCAGTAGCGAAGTGAAGCCAAGCTCGCGATAGAAGGCGGCGAGCGCAGGCACGTCGGGCTGCTTGAGTTCGAGCGCGGCCAGGTCCAGCTCAATCGGAACGTCGGTGGCGATGGTGGCCAGCTGCTTGGACATCAGCACCTGTTCGCGCTGGTGTTGCAGGGCCTCGCGATAACGCTTGTTGCTGACTTCGGCGGCATGGTCCAGAGCGTTTTCCACCTTGCCGTATTTCTGGATGAGCTCGGCCGCGCCCTTTTCGCCGATGCCCTTGGCGCCGGGAATGTTGTCCACCGTGTCGCCCATCAGGGACATCAGGTCAATGACGCGCTCCGGAGGAACGCCGAGAATTTCTTGGACTTTCTTCGCGTCCACAAGAATATCGGCTTTGGCCCCGCCGGATCCCGTGCGGAGCGTGCGCACGTTCGCGCCGACGAGCTGCATCATATCCTTATCGTTGGAGACGACGCAGACTTCCAGCTTCTTCTCGGCGCCTTTTTTCGCCAGCGTGCCGATCACATCGTCGGCCTCGTAGCCCTGCACTTCCAGGATGGGCAGGCGCATGGCCTGCACCAGCCGCTTCACATGGGGCAGTTGCAGGCGCATCTCGTCGGGCATGGGCTCGCGCTGCGCCTTGTATTTTTCAAACAGCTTGTCGCGAAACGTGGCGCCCGGAGGATCGAAGACAATGCCCAGATAGTCCGGCTGATAATCCTTCACGATCCGCTTGATGATGTTGTTGAAAAGGAAGGCCACTTTGGTGGGAGTGCCGTCCGGCGCGTTCATGCGCATCATGGGGGCGTAAAAGGCGCGGTAGATGTGCGCCATCGCGTCCACGAGGAAGAGTTTTTTGGAAGAAGCCATCGCGCGAGTATAGCAAACGCGCGGACGGCAACCCGTGCAGTGGCGACGCTTCAGGAATTGCCTGGGCAGGGTCTAACGGCCGTTGGGTGCGGCGACAGCAAGAGCGGGGGCGGCGGCAGCCGGCGGCTGAATGACGATGAGCAGGCGCGTGCCGTTCTCCAGGCGCACGTTCTTGTTGGTGCCGACCAGCACCGTACCGTGCGAACCCTCGGACACCGGCGTGAACACTTTCAGATTGGGGTCGCTGAATGCGCCCTTGCTGTCCGGCGTGAAAAAGCCCTGCCGGTCGAGACCGCCTTCGATGCGCTGCGCCGGGACGTCTGCGATGGATTTGCGAGGAACGGTGTAGGTGGACGGCAGAACCTGAGTGCCGGTAAAGCCGGAAGTGCTGCGGCTCGATCCGGCCATGCGATTCTCTTCGTACTTCTCGCGGGAGGGGATGGTGGAAGGCGCACCGAGCGGCGCGAGGGCCTGAATGCCGGCGTTCAGCAGCGCTTCCTGGCCACCCTTCAGAACAACTCGATCGAATTCGACGAAGAGCGCGGATTTTTCTGCGCCGGAAGATCCCGTTCGGACGACGTGGCCGAGAAGGCGGCTGCCTTTGGGGACCAGCACGCTGCGCTGGTAGGTGACCGACTCGGTCACAATGGCGCTGACCGTATCACCCGCCTTGTTCCGCTCGGAATCCAGCGCGCCGACCAGGGAAGCATTGATGGCGGTGCCCGCGCTTAGCGGAATGGTCACGGCTGGGGTCTGCGGGGCGTCAATCATTTGCTTCTTAGGAGCTTCTTTTTGTGCCACGGCGCCACCTGCCAGGATTGCAAGAAGGAAGGCCGCGCAAGCTACTTTCGCACTCAGGTAAGTCATAGGCCTCCTTTCGGTTGAGGCAGAGGGCGTGTTCGCAAGAGACAAAGCCAAAGTACCATCGAGGGGTGGTGCAACACCAACGCCAATTCGTAACTCGTTTGTTATGTGTCCAAAGCGTTTGGGGGAGGAACGCAAGAAGTACGCGGTAAGAGGTTCTGGTACCCAGAACTTACCGCAGTGGTGTTGCATTTTTGCAACACAGGCTTCCGGCGAGCGCGCAGCGATTGGCCGTTTAACCGATGATTCCAAGCGGCTTAGCCACCTCGGCTAGGATGTCCGCCGCGCGGAGCAGCTGCTCTTTCTTGTGCCCGGCGCTGACGATCGCCCGCAAGCGCGCTTTGCCTTCGGCCACGGTCGGGTAGCCCACGGCAGGAGCGAAAACGCCAGCCTCAAAAAGGTTCTTGGAGAACTCAAACGCCTTGGCGGCATCGCCGACGTGGATGGGCACAATCGGAGTTTCGCTGGCTTTGAACTGGAAACCGCGCTTTTTCAATTCGCGCTTGAAGAGTTTGGTGTTGGCCCAAAGTTTTTTCACCAGCTTTTCGCCGGCGGGCGAGTCCAGCAGGGAAAAGGCCGCGATGCACGCCGCCGCGCTGGCCGGGGGATGGGAGGTGGAGAAAAGAAACGGCCGCGCGCGCAGGTAGAGAAAATCGATCAGGTCGCGGGAGCCGCAAACGTAGCCGCCCATCACGCCGATGGCTTTGCTCAGCGTGCCGACCTGGATGTGTACGCGGCCGTGGCAGTTGAAATGATCGATGGTGCCGCGCCCGCCGCGGCCGAGCACGCCGCTCGAGTGCGCGTCGTCCACCATCATGATGCAGTTGTATTTTTCCGCCAGGTCGCAAAGCTCCGGCAAGGGAGCGATGTCGCCGTCCATCGAAAACACGCCGTCGGTGATGATGAGCTTCTTGCCGGGAAAACCGGCGTGCTCCTGCAGGATGCGTTCGCAATCTTTCACATCCTTGTGCTTGAAGACTTTGATCGTCGCGCGAGAGAGGCGAGCGCCATCAATGATCGAGGCGTGATTGAGCTCATCGGAGACGATCAGATCTTCCTTGCCGAGAATCGCGGAAACGGTGCCGGCGTTCGCGGTGAAGCCCGATTGAAAGACCACGCAGGCTTCGACCTGCTTGAACCTGGCGATCTGCTCTTCGAGCTGCATATGCAGCTGCATGGTGCCGGCGATGGTACGCACCGCGCCGGCGCCGGCGCCAAGCTTCTTTGCGGCTTCCGCCGCGGCCTTGCGCAGGTCCTTGTGAGTGGTCAGACCGAGATAGTTGTTGGAGGCAAGATTAATCACCTCTTTTCCATCGAAGGTGCAAACCGGTTTCTGTTCGCCCTGCAGCACGCGCAGCTTCGGCGCCACGCGCTTCACGCGCAATTCCTGCAGCTGGTCGGTGACGTACTGCAAGGGGTTCTGCTTCATGGTTTGCGTTCCCTGTTCGGACATGAGGATTCTCTGCTTTCTCCGGTTCTCGATGTAACCGCTTTGCCGCGAAGCTGGCGCCGGCAGGCGGGAACCCGGTGCGGCGCCGCAAACCCGCGCGAGCGTTCTACTGGGTTACGCCATTCGGGTACAGCAGAATTTTTCCGGCCAAGCCACCGTGCAGCATGGCAAAAGCGTCTTCGAATTGTTCGAGCCGGAGGCGCTCCCCGAAGAGCGGTTCCAGGTTCAAACGCCCGGCCTTCAACAGCGCGGTCATCTGCATCCAGGTCTCGTACATGCGGCGTCCGTAGATGCCTTGCACGGTCGCGCCCTTGAAGATCACGTCGTTCACCAGATCCAGCGGCACGTTCTCGGTCGGAATGCCGAGCAGCGAAGCGCGGCCGCCGGCGCGCAGGGCCTTGAAGCCCTGCTGGATCGCCGTGGGATTGCCGCTCATCTCGAGCAGCACGTCCACGCCAGTCCGATTTGTCTCGCTGAGGATGCGGGCCACGCTATCTTCGGCGGCGGGGTTGATCACGACGTCGGCGCCCATCTTTCTGGCCATGCCGCGGCGATGCTCATTCGTCTCCGTCGCGAAGACCGTCGAACTTCCGCAGGCCTTGGCCACCGCGATGGACATCAATCCGATGGGCCCGCAGCCGGTGACCAGCACGGTTTGCCCGGCGATGGCTCCGGCCAGCACGGTATGCACGGCGTTGCCCAGCGGGTCCAGAATCGCGCCGTAGCGCTCAGGAATGGCGGCGTCCAGCTTGATGATGTTGGAAGCGGGAATCTTGACGGTTTCCGCGAAGGCCCCGTCCTGATCGATCCCGATAATTTTCACGTTGGGACAAATGTGGGCTTCGCCCACGCGGCACTGGTGGCAATGCCCGCAGTTCACGTGCATCTCGGCGCTGACGAAGTCGCCGGACTTCAGCGCTTCGACCTCGCTGCCGGTTTTCTCCACCACGCCGCAAAATTCGTGACCCAGCGTGACCGGCGGCTTGATGCGGCCCTGGGACCAGCGGTCCCACCCGTAGATGTGCAAATCCGTTCCACAGATGGAAGCCGCGGAAACGCGGACCAGCACGTCGGTGGGCCCCAGCGAGGGCACAGCCGCCGACTCCAGCGACAGTCCTTTCGCCGCCTGCATCTTGCGCAAGGCTTTCATGTGATTCATTCGCCTGACAGGCGCGCGCTACCCGCGCACGCAATCTTCGATGCTAGCACAGGGGTCCGGCTGGACGCACAGGCGGGAAGGATTCTAATCGGTTGCCGATACCTGGTTCTCCGCCGCCGGCGGCAAGCCTTGCCGCGGCAGCCGAACGTCTGGCCGGCGCGAGTGCAGCCAATGCCACAAGCGCTGCGGCCAATCGCTGCGCATGCAGGGGCGCTCAATCAGAAGAAAGAATGCAACGCAAAAGACGGCAAGCGCCGGAAGCAGCAGAAGCAGTTGAACGAGGTAGTACAGGGGATAGGAAGCGCCGTGCAGCACGCGGTGGGTGAGAATCAGGGCGCGCATCGTGACGGCATAGTGCAAGAGGTAGATCGTGTAGCACATGCCTCCGATGGTTGCGATCCAGCGATTGGAGAGTACTTTTCGGATTAGGTTGCCGTTGAGCGCCGAGCAAAAGAGGATGGCCGCAAGGAGCGGCATGGTAATCCAGAAAGGCCCGCCGTCCGGAAACAGGAACAGCAGCGGCCAGCCGAGCAAAGCCGCGACGTCCCAGGCCCAGTGGTGCAGGCGGCCATTCTTCCACTCGCAGACGTACAGATCCGCGAGCAAGAAGCCGACCAGGAAAAACTGGGCCTGAAAAAGAATGGACAAGTGGAACCGCGGGGCGGCGGCGAAGTAGTGCCATTGCGCCAGCGTGGCGGAGACGATCGTGATCAGCAAAAAAGTTCGCCGCACGGCCGGATGGCGTATCCAAAAGACCGCGGCCAGCAAGGGCACCAGGCAATAGAACTGGACTTCCACTTCGAGCGACCAGGCCACGCCGTTGACCCAACTGCCCATGCCAAACACCGCGTTGTGCAGGTACACCAGGCTGGCCAGCAAGGACTGCAGCAGCGGGAAAGAGTAGCGATGCCGCGCCACCTCAACCAGGAACAGCAGCAGCATGCAGACGATATAGGGCGGTTCGAGACGAGTCACTCGCCGCAAGAAATATTTGCGCAGGGACACAGGCGGACCGGCAGCCAGCGCATGCGATGCAAATGGCAAGCCCAGGATGAAGCCGCTGATGGCAAAGAAGATCTGTACGCCGCGCGCGCCGTGCCCAATGGCGGCAGTGACAGGGTTTGCGGGAACGAAAGTGGAAAAGCGGTTCGCCAGCGCCCACTGCAAGTGCAGCAAGACCACGGAAGCGATGGCTATGAAGCGCAGGCCGTCCACTTCCGGAATGAAGACACCACCGGACGTGACTCGGGATAGAGAAGGGACTCTCACGAGCTGCCTACCAGGAGTTAGTTGGGCGAGGTGCCTAAGACGCTAGCACACTCGGGCTGAGGCGGCAGGCGAATTTTTACGGGTCAAGGGCTCGAATCCAGGCTGTTGTTTCGCGCGCTATATAACTAGATGTCACACAGATCAACGGCTTCGCGCAGCGAGGTCAAGGGGTCCCGCGAGGGCACGAATTCGTGCGCGACGTAGCCCTTATACCCTGCAGCAACGATTCCGCGCATCACACCGTCCCAGCGGACCTCTTGCGTGCCGTCCAGTTCGTGGCGGCCAGGTACGCCGCCGGTGTGAAAGTGCCCCAACCACTGGATGTTCTTCTGAATGGTAGCGATCAAATCGCCTTCCATAATTTGCATGTGGTAGATGTCGTAAAGAAGTTTGACGTTAGGCGAATTCACCGCAGTCACCACTTCCAGCCCCCACTTCGAGTTGTCGGACATGTAGTCGTGGTGGTCTACCTTGCTGTTCAGCAGTTCCAAGCAGATGTTTACGCCATTGTCTTCGGCGATTTTCTTGACCTTATTCAGGCCCAGAATGGAATTCTTGGCGCCTTCCGCGTCGGACATGCCCTCGCGATTCCCGGAAAAGGTGATGACGTTGGGCACGCCCGCTTTGGCCGCCAGCGGAATATTCTTGCGGAAAGCCTCTTCGATCGCCGCATGATTCTCCACGCGGTTCATGGCCTTGGCGATGGTGCCGCCGCCCGCATAGCCCATGCTGCAAATCAGGCCGTAGCGGCGCGGCACCTCCCATTCACTGACTTCCAGCAGGTCCACGGCCTTCAGGCCGATTTTGGCGGAATACTCGCACAACTGGTCGAGGGGGATTTTCTGGTAGCACCAGCGGGAAACCGATTGCTTGATGTTTCCCTTGCGCTTGATGGGATCGTCGCCGGCGGACCATGCGACCGGTGAAATGGAAGCCATAGTGGCTCCTGCAATAGCGGACTTCAGAACGTCACGACGCGAGGGTTTGCTCATTTTGTGCCCCGGGGAGTGTACCCGGAAAACGTATACGCGCTGCAACAACTTTTTGCGGTTGGCGGCGGCGGAGAGAGGCATTGCCGGCCGGCGCCGCAGCGCCCGGCAAGGACGTCCCCAGCCCTTTGCGTTGCGCGAAATCCGGGGCGCCGCCCGCGCGTAGTATTCTTGAGCCGCCAAACCCATGCCAACCGAAACCTCCGCCACGCCGCCAGCCATTCACCTGGAGCAGGTCTCCCGGCAATACGCCATGGGGGAAAGCGCGATTCGCGCCGTAGACGATGTTTCGCTGACCGTGCCGAAGGGCGAGTTTCTGGCCCTGCTGGGCAGCTCGGGATCGGGCAAGTCCACGCTGCTCAATCTGATGGCCGGACTCGACCGACCCACGTCCGGAGCGATTCACGCCGCAGGCCGCAACCTTGCCGAGCTTTCTGCGCTCGAACTCGCCCGCTACCGGCGGCACACCATCGGCATGGTGTTCCAATCCTTTAACCTGCTGCCGCGGATGACCCTGGAGGAAAACGTTGAGCTGCCGCTGCGGCTGGCGGAAGTGGAGCGCGGGGAACGCGCAACGCGGGTACGCGAAGCCCTGGACCGGGTGAAGCTATCGAAACGCACCGGCCATCGCCCCAGCGAACTTTCCGGCGGCGAGCAGCAGCGCACGGCCATCGCCCGCGCTCTGGTCAACCGTCCGCAGATTCTTCTGGCCGACGAGCCGACCGGTAATCTTGATTCCGCGACGGGCGAAACCATCATGAACCTGCTGCGCGAAATCCAGTCGGCGGGCATGACCATCGTGATGGTCACGCACGAGCGGCCGCTGGCCGAGCGCTTCGCCGACCGCCTGGCGATCATGGGCGACGGCAAGCTGCTCACTACTTCCCCGGCGCAGAAAAGCGGAGGCGCGCAATGAAGCTCCGCGACATGACCGAGCTGGCGGTGCGCAACCTGCGGGAAGCCATGCTGCGCAATTCGCTGACCACGCTTGGGGTCGCGGTCGGGGTGGCCTCGCTTGTGGCCATGCTTTCTCTTGGCGTCGGCTTGCAGCAGCTGGCCAACAGCCGCCTGACCAAGAGCGGCTTGTTCGACTCCATCTTCGTGACGCCGAAGACCAACCTTCGCGGACCCGGCGGCGGACCGCCGGCCACGCGCCAGCCTGCCGCCAAGGCGCGCCCGCTCGACGCCGATGCCCGCGCGGAAATTGCCCGGCTACCCGACGTAATCGAGGTCTATCCGCAGATTCGCTTCTTCACCGAGGTGCGTTTTGACGGCAAGCCCTTCGCCACCACCGTCGCAGGCATGCCCGAATCTTCGAAGAGCAGCGGGGCCTTTGACGGCATGCAGGGCAGCTTCTTTTCGTCGGCGACAGCCGAGGAGGCGATCCTGCAGATTGAATTGGCCAAGGAACTGACCGGCGACACGTCCGGCCAGGCCGCCAAGGACCCAAGCGGCAAGGATCGGATGGGCAGGGGTCTGATCGGCAAGGACCTGGTGTTGCGTTACGCGGAGCGCCAGGCACTGCCCGCGGAAGGCGGCGACGGAGGCGGCTTCGGCGGCTTCTCCGTGGTGCCGCGCGAGAAGCACCTGCGCATCGTCGGCATCGTGGAAACCGAGCCGGCCTCCGGCTTTGGCGGTTTCGGCAGCGGCCGGCTGCTGATTCCGCTGGACGTCGCGGAAACCCTGCGCGCCGCGCAAATCAACGATCTGCGAGACATCCTGCGCGACACGCCGTCGGACAAGCCCTCTTACGCCAGCCTGACCGTGCGGGTAAAAAGCCCGTCGCAGGTGGATGCGACGGAAGCAAAAATCAAGGAGATGGGCTTCGGCGCGTTTTCACTGCTGGATGCTTCGAAGAGCCTGCGCATCTTTTTCTCCGTCTTTGACCTGCTGCTCGGCATTTTCGGCAGCCTGGCGCTGGCCGTGGCTACCCTGGGCATCATCAACACCCTGGTTATGGCGATTCTCGAGCGGCGGCGCGAAATCGGCGTGCTTAAAGCGCTGGGTGCCGCGGATAGCGACGTGCGCCAGCTCTTTTTCGTCGAAGCCGGGGTGATGGGTTTCAGCGGCGGGCTGTTGGGCGTCTTCTTCGGCTGGCTGATCGGCCGCGCGCTGACGCTGGGCACCAACATCTATCTGAAGCGCCAGGATCTTCCCGGCGTGGACATCGCCGCGATTCCCTGGTGGCTGTTCGCGGGCGCGATTGGCTTTGCCGTATTTGTCAGCCTGGTCGCCGGTCTTTATCCCGCATCGCGCGCCGCCAAACTAAACCCGGTGGACGCTCTGCGCTACGAGTAAACTGTTGCCGTGAAGCCCGCGCGGACCTTTTTCCTGTTGCTCCTGAGTTTCTTCTGTGTGGCGGGGTGTTCAGCCGCGCGCGCCGCCACCGCCCGCATCGAGTGCAACGCGCTGCCCAGCAAGATTCTTGCGCGTCCGGTGAAGTTCTGCGCGGTACTGCCGCCCGGCTACGACGCGGACAAGAGCAAACGGTTTCCGATTCTTTATTTCTTTCACGGCCTCGGCGACAACGAGCAGATGTTCATCCACACCGGCGGCTTCAACCTGCTGGAAGACCTCTGGGAGCGCAAGCAGATCGGCGAATTCATCATCGTCACGCCCGAGGCCGGCGCGACGTTCTACATCAATTCGCAGGATGGAAAAGTTCGCTACGAAGATTTCCTGGTGCAGGAGTTCCTGCCGGGCATCGAAGCACGGTTCCACGCGAAAAGCGGCCGCGCGAATCGCGGAGTCGCCGGAGTCTCGATGGGCGGTTACGGCGCGCTGCACCTGGCGTTCCGCCATCCGGAGTTATTCGCGGCCGCGAGCGCGCATAGCCCGGCCATCATCGAAAAGTTGCCGGCATTCGTTGCGCCCACGCCGGCAGGAGGAATCCGCGCGCGCGTGCTTGGCGGCACGTTCGGTTCGCCGCCTGACCTCGTGTTCTGGGAACGCAATAGCCCGCTGAGCCTGGCGCGCACGGCGAGCCTTGCCGGTCTGAAAATCTATTTCGACTGCGGGGATCAGGACGATTTTGGATTTGAAAGCGGCGCCAGGGCGCTGGACAAAATCCTCAGTGCGCGCAAGATCCCGCACGAGGCGCACATCTATCCGGGGCGCCACGACTGGCCGTACTTCGCGGAGCATCTCCCGGCATCGCTGGAGTTCCAGTCGCGCGCGCTCGTGCGCTGATTCGAAAAGAGCTCTTTATTGCTGCTGTTGTTGCTGCTGCTGTTGTTGCTGCTGGTCGGTCGGCACAAGTGCGCGCGGGTCCGGGCGCCTGGTGCGCATGATCATCGCCGGAGGCAGGTCTTCGGGCAGCGGCGAATCCACCGGAGAAACCAGTACGCGCACACTCAGCTCGCTCTCCGCTTCGCCCTTGTACACACCGCGCGTGGGCGGCACGTCGGCGTAATCGCGGCCCACGGCCACGTGAATGTGCCTTTCGCTGCCCAACAAGTTATTGGTCGGGTCGAAAGCCACCCAGCCGGCTTCACCGAGATACGCTTCCACCCAGGCGTGCGTCGCGCCGGCCGGAGAGCGGTCTTTCACGTTGTCCTGGTGATACAGGTAGCCGCTGACATAGCGACAAGGAACCCTCAGGTGGCGGACCAGCGCGATCATGATGTGCGCAAAATCCTGGCAGACGCCGCGGCGCGAGCGCAGCGCATCGTCGATCGGCGAATCCACCTTGGTGGAGTTCGGCGCGTAGTCGAATTTCTGGTAGAGCGCAGTGTTCAATTCCATCAGCAATTGCAAGGGATCGCCGCGGCGTTCGAGTTTCAGCTCTTCCACCAGGCGCAGCAAGTGCCCGGTCGGCCGCGCGAACTGGCTGGGCAGCAGCATCTCCCAGTAGTCGCCTTCCGCCACGCGGGTATCCAGCTCCTCCCAGGTGCTTCCCGCGGCGATGGCGCGCGGCTTTTGCGCCATCTCGACGATGGCGTGCGCCGTAACCTCGATCAACTTATGCCGCCCCGGAATATCGAAGTGGTGGACAGCGTTGCCAAAAAAATCGTGGTACATGAACACGTGCGCCCGCGGGTTCACGTCCAGGGAAAAGGTCATGCAGCGCTGCCGCAAATCGCTGCGCGGCTGCATGCGCACTTCCATCACGCTTTCACCCACCGGCGGGTGGTAGCGAAACGTGGTGACGTGTTTGATCGAATGGGCCATGGGCAGTGGGTCAGTACGCCAGCTCCGCTTCAATCGCGTAATCGAAATAGGTCTGGTGGATTGCGGCGTGAATCTCCGCGCACTCGCTGCGAATCTCTTCGAGATACGCGGCGACGCCCGCTTCCATGATCTCTTCGATCTGACTGAAGCTCAATTTCGCGCGCAGCCGGCCGGCGATGCGCGCGCCCATTTTTTCGCGGCGCTCGGTCAAATCGCCGATCACGTGCAGCGCCGCGTTCATGCGGTCCACGGAAAATCGCACCGAGTGCGGGAGTTCCGGGTTCAGGAGCAGAAACTCCGCCACGCGCAGAGGACGAATTTCCGCGGTGTGCACCTTGCAATAGGCTTCGAACGCCGCGCAACCGCGCAGCAGCCCCACCCAACTCAGATACTCCGCGCTATCCACCGGCTGATCCGCCGGCTGTGCCGCGCGCTTGAAGTGCGTATCCATCAGCGCCGCCAGAGTGTCCGTGCGCTCCACGGAGCGGCCCAGCTGGATAAATTGCCAGCCTTCGCCGTGGCTCATGGTCGCGTCGGTAATTCCCTGAAAGAGGTGCGCGCCTTCCTGCACGGCACGGAACAATTCGTGCGAATTCAGGATCCAGCCCTCTTCCGGCCGCCGCTCAATCACCTGCAAATACAGTTTGTTCAGCTGTTCCCACATCTCCGAACTGCACTGCTCGCGCACGTGGCGCAGATTCTCGCGAGCCGCGGAAACGCAGGACACGATCGACGAGGCATTCGACCGGCTGAACACCAGGGTCTCCGCCAGGTGCAGCGGATCCAGCCGTCCCTGCACGCCGCTCACCTGCAGCGCATCCACCAGAAATCGCCAGCGTCCCGCGCCAACGTCGGGGGACTGGTCCAGCCACAGCTGCAGCTCGACATCGAGCAAGCGTGCGGTGTGCTCGGCCCGCTCCAGGTAGCGGCTCATCCAGTACAGGTTTTCCGCCACGCGCGAGAGCATGCCCGCTTCGCGCTGAAACGTCTTGACATAAAAATTGCGCGGCGGCCTCATGCGATGTGCGGGCCTCCCGGCCGGTCGCCTTCGCGCAGCACCCAGGTGTCTTTGCTTCCGCCGCCCTGCGATGAATTCACAACCAGCGAACCGGGCCGCAAGGCAACACGGGTCAGGCCGCCCGGGACCAGGGTGACCTTCTCGCCCATCAGGATGTACGGCCGCAAATCGATGTGCCGCGATTCCACCTGGCCATCAATCAGGCACGGCGCGCAGGAAAGCGAGAGCGTCGGCTGGGCGATGTAATTGCGCGGGTCGGCCAGCAGGCGGGCGCGAAACTCTTCCCGCTGCTTGGCGGTGCTCTGCGGCCCGATCAGCATTCCATATCCGCCGGACTCGCCGACGGCCTTCACCACCATTTTTTCCAGGTTGTCCAGGGCGTGCTGGCGGTGAGTGTCGTCGTGCATCAGGAAGGTGGGGACGTTCGGCAGGATCGGTTCTTCGTTCAAATAATACTTGATGATCTGCGGCACGTAAGCGTAGACGGCCTTGTCGTCGGCCACGCCGGTTCCGATGGCATTGGAAAGGGTGACGTTGCCGGCGCGGTAGGAGTTGAAGAGTCCCGGCACGCCCAGAATGGAATCCGTGCGAAAACACAATGGATCGAGAAAATCGTCGTCCACGCGACGGTAAATCACGTCCACGCGGCGCAGGCCCGCAGTAGTGCGCATGTACACCAGATTGTCGTGCACCAGCAGGTCGCGTCCTTCGACCAGCTCGATGCCCATCTGCTGGGCCAGAAAGGTGTGCTCGAAATAGGCGGAATTGGAAACGCCCGGCGTGAGCAGGACGATGGTGGGATCGTTGCGATACGAGCAATTCTCCGGCGCCAGCCCGCGCAGGGTGGCCAGCAGCGCCTGCGGGTAATGGTCGATCGGCCACACGCCGTAGTCGCGGAACAGCGTCGGGAACACCCGCTTCAGCACCTTGCGGTTCGCGAGCATGTAGGAGACGCCGCTCGGCACGCGCAGATTGTCTTCCAGCACGGCGAAGGTTCCGTCCGGGAGGCGCACCAGGTCGGTGCCGCAAATATTCACATAGATGTCGCGGGGCACGTTCAGACCGCGCATCTCGCGGCGGAAATGTTTGCAGCTGTAAATCAGTTCGCGGGGAACGACGCCTTCGGAAAGGATGCGGCCTTCGTGATAGATGTCGCGCAGAAAAAGATTGAGGGCCGTCAGCCGCTGCGTCAGCCCCTCTTCCACGCGCGCCCACTCGCTGGCCGGAATGATGCGCGGCAGCAGGTCGTTGGGGAAGATGCGCTCCGTGCCTTCCTTGTTCCCGTAGACCGTGAAGGTGATGCCTTCGTGCAGGAAGGTCAGGTCCGCAGCCTGCTGAATCTTGCGTAACTCTTCGGAGGCCAGCCCCTGTAGCGTTTGCTGCAGCGCACGGTAGTGCTCGCGCGGCACGCCGACCGAGGCGAACATCTCGTCGTAAGCTGCGTCGAGTTGATAGTTCACGAACGCGGGGGGTACATGAGATCGGATTGGCGTCGGCGTAGCGGTCATCTGGCCTTCCCGCAACCCGGCTGAGGGTCGAACCAGTAACTCTAGGCGCCCGCCTCACCCCCGTCCAATCCAAAAACCCGATTCAATAAATACTCTTTTTGCGATGCCCGCGGCCGGCAGCGGCCATTTTCGCCGGTTCTTCCCGGCGCTTTTCATGCCGTGAAGATACCCAGTTTGCCCGCGCGGGGCAATGACAACCAGACTCTCCGTCAGTGCTTCACTTTCTTGCGGTCCTGCATTGCGATGCTCCCGTCCACGCCGATCAGATACGCAAAGTGCGGCGTTACCACCATTTCCGGCTGCGCCGGATCCTGCTGCAGCACGTGCAACACATCGGTATCTTCGGGCACGTCGCTCAGGGTGTGCGTGTGCCAACCCATCGCCGGCTTTTTGCCCGAATCCTTGGCGGAGGGCGGCCTACCCTCCAACAGCGATTGGTGCAGCGGCCGCTTCTGCACAATGGTCTGACCGTCCGCGGAGACCAGGTAACGCGCATCGGCCCCCAGCGGGTACGCGCCGGCCTGGGTCTGCGCCGGATATAAATAGACGTAGAGCTGCCCTTGCGGCGCCGGGAGGACCGCCAGGGCGTAGGCACGCGCGGGATGGTTGGACGCGCGAAACTCGGCTTCGCAGAGAGCAATCGCGCGCGCCGCGAACAGATAGAAACCGGTATCCTCCCGCGCGGGCTTCACGCGCGTGACCACAAACTCTTTTGCCTTGCTGCCCTGCTTGGCTTCGTAGCGCAGCAGAAACCCGCCCTTGTCCGGAGTGAGCGCGCCAAACACCACAGTCCACTTCCCATCCTGCTCTCGCGCGATCGACATCTGCCCGTCCGTGGTTTTCGGGTTGGCCATTTGCACCGCGTCGCCGGCGTGCCATACCGCTTGATCGTAGCCTTCGAGCGCCCGTCCGCGCTCCGTAATCGCCGCCAACTCGGCCGCCGTCGGCGGAGCCTGCGTCTGCGCGCACGCCGCCTTGGCCGCAAGACTGGCGCACAGCAGAAAGCACGCAGCACTGCATCGGCGCGAAATCCTGGCCTGCTGCATCGTTTCCTTTCCAAAACTGGCAAAGCGCACAGCAGTATGCCCGGAAAGCGGGCGCCCGGTCACCTTCCAAGGGAGCTGCTAAGATGGCGGTGCGAACGTACGGGAAAGAGGTGTCGTGATGCCGAAACGCACGATCGATGATCCAAAGGTAGTCTCGCGCGAGGAATGGCTCGTTGCCCGGCGGGAATTGCTGGCCCGGGAAAAGCAGCTTACCCGCGAACACGACAAGGTCCGCGAGCAGCGACTGCAGCTGCCGTGGGTGAAAATCGAAAAGAACTATGTGTTCGACGGCCCCAACGGCAAGGAATCGCTCGCGGATCTCTTTCAGGGGCGCAGCCAGCTGGTGGTCCGGCATTTCATGTTCGGCCCCGAGTGGCAGGAAGGCTGCTTCGGCTGCTCTTTTGCCTCGGACCACGTGGATGGCGCCCTTGTCCACCTGGAAAATAAAGACATCACCTACGCCGCGGTGTCCCGCGCCCCGTATCCCGCCATCGCGGCCTTCCGCCAGCGCATGGGCTGGAATTTTCATTGGGTCTCGTCGTTCGCCAGCGATTTCAACTACGACTTTCACGCTTCCCTGAGCCCGGAAGAGATCGCGCAAGGGAAGGCGGAGTTCAACTTTGAGCTACGCGACTCCAATCCGCAGGGCGAGGAAATGTCCGGCCTCAGCGTGTTCTATAAGAACCCGTCAGGCGAAATATTCCACACGTATTCGTGCTACGCGCGGGGCGATGAAGGCGGGGTGACCACCTACTTTTACGTAGACCTGACGCCGAAAGGCCGCGACGAAAACGGGCCGACCTTCTGCCTCGCCGATTGGGTGCGCCACCACGATCGCTACGGCACGCCCCAACCGAGCGCGCCCGCCGCAAATCTCATCCAGCTGGATGCCGCAGCGAAAAAAGCCTGAGCCCAAGGAGCACGCTGACCTTTCCGCACAGCGGCGCTTCCTCTGCTATCATCGCCCCGCGCCGCTTCTCCTGCGGCTGGAGGTTGCATGGCACTGGCGGAACGCCTGCAGGAAATCCGCACAGGTTTCGAGCGCCCGTTCTGGGTCGCCAACATCAGCGAAATCTTCGAGCGCCTGGCCTACTACGGCGCCTTCGCTTCACTGGCCAACTATCTCCGCGAAACGCTGAGTTTCCCCACCGAACAAACCGGCACACTCACCGGGATCTTCGGCGGTGCGGTGTGGTTCCTGGCCATCTTTGGCGGCGCGGTCGCCGACAAACTGGGCTTTCGACGGGCTCTTTCCCTGGCATTTCTGATTCTGTCGGTCGCGTATTTCCTGCTCGGCTCGATCGGCGCGCCGTGGCTGGCTCCCTTGCGCAACTCGCTTCCTCTCTACTGGTTCGTGTTCCCCATTCTCCTGATGCCCGCGCTGGGCGTGGCTCTGGTGAAGCCTTGTGTGGTGGGAACGACCGCGCGCGCTTCGAAAGAGAACGTGCGCTCGCTGGGCTATTCCATCTACTACACCATGGTCAACGTGGGGGGACTGCTTGGGCCCTTCGCCGGGTCGCTGGCCCGCCGCTATCTGGGCGCGGGGAAAATCTTCCTGATCGCGGCGGCCTGCGTGTTTGCGATGTTTTTCTTCGTGCTGGCTTTTTTCCGCGAGCCGCAGCGCAGCGCCGGGGCGCCGCTTCCCACTCTGGGCGAGACGCTTCGCAACTTCCTAACGGTTCTCGGCAATCCCAGATTCATGGTGTTCCTGCTGATCTTCACCGGATACTGGATTGTCTTCTGGCAGCAATGGATCGTCATGCCGGTGTATCTGCACGAATACGTCAGCAAGGAGATCGATGTCGAACGCATCCTGATGACCGACAGCATCATCGTCATCACCGGCACGATTCTGCTGAACGTGCTGACGAAAAAACTGCAGGCCTTCAGCGCGATTATCATCGGCACGCTGATCACCGGCAGTTCGTGGTTCATCCTGGCGCTCTGGCCGTCATTCTGGGGGGCTGTGACGGCCATCGCCGTTCTGGCCATCGGCGAAATCATTCACCAGCCCCGCTACTACGAATACGTTTCGCGCCTGGCGCCGCCCGGGCAGCAAGGCACCTACATGGGTTTCGCGTTCCTGCCGCTCGGCATCGGTTCGATTGTCGGCGGATGGCTCGGAGGAAAAATTCTGCACCACTTCGGCGAAGTGCTGAACCATCCGCAGTGGACGTGGCTGGTGATCGCCGGCATAGGCCTGCTCACGACGCTGCTGTTGTGGATTTATGACCGGATCGTGCGCCCGGCCGCGGCGAACTAATTCAGCATCCGCCGCAAGGAATCGAGCGCCTGGCGAGCCAGGTTATAGCGCGGCTCGATATTCAGCGCTTCCTGGAAACAGCGCATCGCCTGCGAGTACATCTCTTTGCCCAGATACGCGCGGCCGAGGTTGTAGTGGGGAAAATGCCGCGGCTCATAACGCTTCGATGCAATGGCCTGTTCCAGCCAGGGAATTGCTTGATCAAAATTTCCCTGTTCGATCAGATAGGCGCCGATGTCGTTGTAGGGATTGCCGAAATCCGGATCGATTTCGATCGCCCGACGGCATTCCGAGATGGCGTCATCGAGCTTGCCCTGAAAGTGATAGGTCCAGCCCAGGAACGTGTGCGCTTCCGCTGTCGGATGCAGCTCCAAAGAAGATTGGTAGAGCTCCACGGCGCGATCGTAGTCGCCTTCCATCTGCGCCTGATACGCGTCCTGCAGAACTTCCCATGCCTGAGTGAGTGTTTCCTGGTCCATGCGCCATTGTTACCAAGCGAATGGTTGCGTGGCTACGGTACGAAAGGGCAATTGGTGCGCCTCGGGAACCTGTCCCTAATGACAGGAACATAAAATGTCAGCTTCGCTTGATGTTCTCGCCGCGCTCTCCGCCGTCCGCGCGAAAGATTGGAAATTTCGGTGTTAAACGGAGAGAATAGAAGTCGCAGCACGCGGACTACAGGAGAAAAATCGTGAATCGCACCATCGCTACGCTCGCGCTTGGCCTTCTCGGCGGTTGCCTCGCCGTCGCCGGGGGCAGCCTCGCGCAGCAGCAGACCCAAAGCAAGGCGAAAAAGCCCGCCAGTGCGAGCAAAGCCGACCCCGCAGCCATCGCGCGCGGCAAAGATGTGTTCCAAGAAAAGTGCTCGGTGTGCCACTACGATACGAGCGACCAGAAAAAGATTGGGCCCGGCCTCAAGGGCATAGGCAAGCGCGGAACCTTCACCGTAAACAACAACAAGGTGACGGATGAAACGCTGAAAACGTGGATTGAAAATGGCGACTCTCTCATGCCGCCGTTCAAGGAAGTACTCGAAGAAGCGCAGATCAAGGATGTGATCGCTTACGTGAAAACTCTCTAAGACTTTTCTTGCGACGAGCTGCGAAAAGAAAAAGCCCCCGCCGCCGAATCGGCCGCGGGGGCAAATTTTTCTGCGCGCTCCCAATGGGGAGCTGCAGCTACTTCAGAATCGCATCCTTGAGGGCCTTGGCCGGGCGCAGACGGACAACGGTCTTCGCCTTGATTTTGATCGACTCGCCGGTCTGGGGGTTGCGGCCGATGCGCGCCTTGCGGTGCGCCTTCACCACGCGGCCGATGCCGGGAATCACGAACTTGCCGGCGCTGCCCTTGGCTTCTTTCACCGCGAGCTTGTGCAGTTCCTCGAAGAACAACGCTGCAGTCTTCTTCGGAGTGCCGAGCTTTTCGGCGATATGCGCAACAATCTTCGTCTTGCTGAGTGGCTTAGCTGCCATCTAGTCTGCCTATCCTCCTGTCGGTTCTTTCCGTACCGATGCGATCGGTGCGGGCCGCAAATTTCGTTCGTTCTACCCCGACTCGGGCGAAAAAATTCGGGCCGTTGGGCACTATAGCGAAGGCTCTACTGGAACGCAAGGGCAATCCCGCAAAAAACACTGGAAAAATGCGGGTTTTCGCGCGTGGGTGTGGAAATCATCGCTGTTTACGCGGTGTTTCGCGGGGCTCGCAGCCGCTGCCGCGCTCCGCCCCGCCATGCTATTCTTCCCGCCGCGGCTTACGCCAAATTCCCCGGAGAAATGTCCATGTCCACGGTCTGGAAGACAATCGAAGAGAAAATTTCCGCGGCGGTCAACCCAGCCAGACGCCCGGTGGCGGTCGCCTTCCTGGATGCCGCGCCCGCCGGCCTGGAGAGATTTTCCGGCAGCGAGCCTTCCGGCTGCAGCTACTGGCGCCTCGCCGCCGCCGGAAAATCGTTCTATACGGTTCCGGAGAACCATTTCAACTGCGCCGTTGGCGCCTACACCCACAACATCGCACTCTCCCCGGAGCGCGAAAAGGAAACCGAGCAGACGCTCAAGCTCATGTTCGATCTAGGTTATGTGAAGCCGGAGGAGGTGCCGCAGATCCCGCGCCTGGGCAAGGCGCCGGCTGCGGTAGCCTATGCTCCGCTTGGCGATGCGTCTTTCACTCCCGACGTGGTGCTCTTTGCCTGTAAGCCCGCGGGGGCGATGCTGCTGCAGGAAGCGGCAGGACGCGCGGGGATCGGAGCCGGCATGCCCGCGCTTGGCCGGCCGACCTGCATGGCCCTGCCGGCTTCGCTGATGATGGGTTCGATCCTGAGCCTGGGCTGCATCGGCAACCGCGTATACACGGGGCTCGGGGAGGATGAACTGTACTTTGTGGTGCGCGGCAAGGATTTGGCTGCGCTGGGCGATGCGCTCGGTGTGATCACCGGAGCCAACAGCGCGCTGCAGCAGTACGCACAAGGACGACGCTCGGAACTGGCAAGCGCCTGAGCGCTACAGTGTGGCCAGGTCGTGGTAGAAGTGCGCGATGGCCTTGATGCCGTTGAAATAATTTTCCAGGAACAGATGCTCGTCGGGAGCGTGGGCGTTTTCATCGGGCAGGCCGAAACCGATGAGCACGCAGGGAACCTTGAAGGTATCGTGCATCTGCGTGACGAACGGAATGGAACCGCCCTCGCGGATAAACACGGCCTTCTTGTTGAAGCCTTTTTGCAGGGCATTCTGCGCCTTCTGAAAAATGGGCGCCTGATAGGCCGCAATCCACGGCTTGCCGGTGCTCAGCGTTTCAAACTTGCACTTCACGGTCTTCGGGAGCAGCTTGCGCACCTGTTTTTCCACCAGCTTTGCGATGCGTTTTGGATCCTGGCCCGGCACCAGGCGCGTGGAGAATTTTGCGTAAGCTTTGGACGGAATCACCGTCTTGGCGCCTTCACCCTGATAGCCGCCCCAGATGCCGTTGAGTTCCAGTGTCGGACGTGCCCACACCTGCTCGACCGTGGTGAATCCCTTTTCTCCGGCGTATCCGGGAGCGCCAACCGCTTTCGTGAAGGACTTGCGGCTCCAGGGCAAAGCGTTCAGCGCTTTGCGTTCGGCTTTACTGAGGGGCTTGATACCGCTGTAGAAGCCTGGGACGTTCACGCGGAAGTTCTTGTCATGTAGCTGCGCAAACAGCTCGGTGAGGACCGTCAGTGGATTGGGAACCGCGCCGCCGTATACGCCGGAATGCAAATCACGCTCGGGCCCGGTGAGTTCGACCTGGTAATAGTTCAATCCACGCAAGCCATAGGTAATGGAAGGAACGCCTTTGCCCAGCATCGAAGTATCGGACACCACCAGCGCATCGGCCTTGAGGCGGGCTTTGTTCTTCTGCACGAAGTCCCACAAGCTGACGCTGCCGACCTCTTCCTCGCCTTCGATCAGGACTTTGATGTTGATGGGGAAAGCGCCGTTCAGATCGTGCAGCGCTTGCAGGGCCTTGATATGGATGTGGACCTGGCCTTTATCGTCGGCGGTGCCGCGGGCATAGATGTTGCCGTTGCGCACGGTGGGCTCGAAGGCCGGGGTGGTCCAAAGGTGCAGCGGCTCGGCGGGCTGCACGTCATAGTGGCCATAAAAAAGGATGGTCGGTTTGCCGGGCGCCTCAAGCGATTCGGCGTAGACCAGAGGGTGCAATGCGGTTGGAATGACTTCAACCGTTTTAAAACCAGCGGCGCGAAGATTTTCGGCCACCCAATGGGCGGCCTTTTCGATGTCCGGCTTGTGCTCGGATTTGGCGCTGACACTGGGAATGCGCAGAAAGTCGTTGAGTTCGGAGAGGTGCTGGTCGCGGCGCGAGTCGATGAAGTCAGCCAGATTCATGGGACAGGAGAAGGGTCGAGTCCTTTCGAAGATATTTACGAATCTTGGCGAATAAATGTTGCGGGCGAAGGGGAATGAAAAGGGAAAGGGGACCTCTTCACCGTGCTTTTCATTGTAGAACCGCGGCACGCGAAGGACAAGCAAGGCAGGGCTGTTTGTTCACGGGGGTGACGTTTTCCAATGGGAAACACCTGAGCTTTGGGGCAATTGACGGGCCGCGAATGGGCTGGGGAACATGGCCTGACCAGAAGGAAGAGGGCCCAGGTACGGAGTTGCACGATCGGGTGCGATGAGAGGCACTATGAGCACGATGGTTGAATTCTCCACGCCACGCCGCAGTACGCGTGTTTTCCGCAAGCTAAAGCTGAAGGCCGCGGGGCGCGGGCACAACGGGCGCAAGTTCCGCGAGACCTGCGAGACGCTGGTGGTCAGCGAGCACGGTGGGCTGCTGATGCTGAAGCACGAAGTGGATAACGGCGAATTGCTGGTGCTGACCAATCCGGACACCCAGGAAGAGCAGGAATGCCGCATCGTGTACCTGGGCGACGTGTGCGACGCCGGGCAGCGCGTGGCGATCGAGTTCCTGACGCCGGCTCCGCATTTCTGGGGCTTTGAATTCTCGGAAAAGCCGGCGGGGCGCGACACCGCGCTTCCGCACTGAAGTTTTTCCAGACCCCTCTTTACGGCAACCAACAACATCGCTGATCCCGCGAGAGGTAGCAGAGCCGCTGCTTTTCGTTCGCCGAGTACTGCGTGCGGACGGCGTTGCCGGCTTCGCGGCGTCGCTTGGGCAATGCGGGCAAGCAAGCCACAGCCGCCCGCTTGGTCGGACCGGGAGATGCCCAGGCATTCGGGCGAAAGTTAGTTGCGCTGGATGCTGACCGGCTCGGCGAGCTTGAAGTTGACGGTGCTTTCAGCGCCAAGAGTGATGTCGCGGTTGTTGCCTGTGTAGGCCGCACCTGCCGTGCCGCCGCCGGCACCGATGCCAGCCCCAATCGCGGCGCCTTTGCCGCCACCCGCAAGTCCACCAATCAGCGCGCCGACGGCGGCGCCGCCGCCGATCACTTCAGCGGTGCGCTTGCCCTTGCCCTTGGTTTCCTGCAGGAACGGCGAGCAATGAATTGTGTACGGCGTGCCGTTGACCGTAAGACTCGTAAGCGAGAGACCAAGGGTGGCTGCGCCCTTGAACTTGCCCGCCGCATGCGCCTGGGTGACCGTGCCAGAAACCTGGGCGCCCTTGGGAACCGCGACGATGTCTCCAACCACGATGGGGGCGGCGAGCGAGCCTTCAAAGGGCTGGCCAGCTGCGCTGGTCTTGGAACTGACAGTGCCGCTCAGGGAGACGGAGAGTGTGGTGCCCGCGGGAATTTCGATCGGCGGGGGCGGGACGGGCTTGGCGGGCGTGGCTTTCTGCTGCATCGCCTGGCCAGCCTGAGGTGAATCGGAGGACGCGTTGGGAGCGGAAGAGTTCTGCGCGGCGTCGTTCGCGGGCGCAGAGGATTTGCCGCAGCCGGCGGCGAGAAGCGAAGCGAAAGCCAAGGCCGAGAACAGAGTGCGGAGAGGTTTCATAGTGTCAGCCATCCTTGAGAAAAAGAGATACGCCACGAGCAACATCCTGAACTCAGCGAGTGCGCAAGGCACCGGGGCGGTGGGTTGAGCGAAGGACGTTTCGCATACTATAGCGGATTTGCAGAGCCGGCGCATCGGGGGTGATAACGTTTATCCAGATGCGCGCGCCGGGCGCGGCTCCGCCGAGAAGCTGGCCGCGGGATGCAAAGCCCCTCTCGATGAACTGGGCAAAGGCGGAACCTCCCGACTGAGGGGAGGCTTTATGCTCGATTCAATCCCGATGGTTTCCGACGTTTCAAACAGTTCTCTGTGTACCTGCTCAAGATGGAAAGCAGCGTGCAAAGGCTCGCAGCAACTTGGGTGATCCCTGAATGCGAATCTTCCGCCGGAGCAGGGCCCATACCAGATTGGCTTCCTTGCGCAGAAAGCGCAGCCAGGTCTCACTGTCGGCGGTGAGTCGCAGGTCGGCGTTCCCATGGTGGCCTTCGGCAACCTGCAACGTTTCGTCTCGAATCGTTACTGTCGCTTGCACTGCGTCTTGACCGGTGAACGTGAAGTGGTACACGGCGTTAAGGCCTTTCGACTGACCTCTCTGGAAGACGAAGTTCAAGCCTTGCAGGAAGGCGCGAATGGATCCTTGGCGGGCAAGGCCGTTCGACACTCGCTTCGTCTTCTTGTGCGGAAAGCGCCGCGCCACGAATTCCTCGGCGTCGGAGTTCGGAACAACATAGATGGTTTCTGGTTTGTTCTGGAGAGGGCGGACTACATCGTCCAGAAACTGTTTGCGGTTCGTGAGAAACGGCGCGATTACGTCTTCACCCGCCGGGCATACCGCCATGCAATAAGCCGCCTTGTAGTTGGCGCCGAACGACAAGCTCTGCCACATGGAGACGGTCTCTGGCCCCGACACGTGTTGTCGGTAATCGCGCGCACTCTTGCTCTCCGCGATCTTCTCCACCCAATCGCTGAATCCGCCCATGAACTCACGATAATTGTGGGTGTAACAGGCGGAGAAATCGAACTGACCGTCTGAAAGGATCGCACCTGTCGGGCACGCGGCAACGCATAGCTTGCATTCTAGGCAAGGGTTATAGGCGACCGGACGCGAATACGCGGTGACCTCTGCATCCACCAGCACCGTCGCCAGGAGAATAAAATTTCCGAACTTGGGATGAATTACGTTCCGATGAATCCCCATCTGTCCGAGGCCGGCCGCCACCGCTACCGGCTTGTGCGAGACGACCCACGTTTTTGATCCCCAGCGGTCAGCTTCCATGGGGAAGCCAACGGCTCCGCCATTGATCGCGCTAATCCCGACCTCTTCCAGAGCGGCCACGATTCGGCGAGCGACTTCGTCGGTTTCGTCTGTGGTGTGATGGAATTCGAGATTGGAGATTGAGCGGGCCGGAGTTCGTATGTTTTCCCGGTTCATGCGGCAGACAATACTAATGAGCGTCCTGGTTCCGGGGAAAACGCTGTCGATTTCGGCTCGCTGATCGGCGATTTCAGGCCGGTCGCGCTCAACAAACCCCACATCATCTGCGCCTGCATCCAGGCACAACTGCCGGAGCCAAGCCGCATCGAGGAGCTGACCCGCAGGGCCTTCACCCCGGCTCACTCTGTCCTCGTAGAACTGCTTCACGGTCGGGTGTTCAGCAAAATTCTTCACTAAGGTTCCCCTCGCCGGCCCGCCAGAGTGGCCGTTCCGACCGGCCTATTCCACGCCGACCGGCACCAGCCTTCTAGAAAGCTTCCAGAGCTGCCGGTTGATGAAACTGGGAGCCAGGCGGCGCATCAATGCAAGCTGTTTTGCTTGGCCGGGCCGGATCTCGACCGCACCTGTCTTGAGGGATGCAAAGGACTGCTTCACCAGCTCGTCCGTCGTGATCACAGTGAAGCCGTGATCCTCGGTGATGCCTTCCGCCAAGTCGGTCTTGACCACCGGCGGCATAAGTTCGATGACCTCCACACCGGTCTCTTCCAATTGAAACCGAAGAGACTGGGTGAAGGAATGAATCGCAGCTTTGCTGGCGCTGTAGATCGGCGCAGATGGCAACGGCACGAACGCGAGCGCGGAGGATACGTTGATCAGCGTGCCTTGGTTGGCGATGAGGGTGTCAATGAACGACGAGGTCATGCCAATGACGCCACCCACGTTGATGTTCATCTCCAGCATCAACCCTGCGAGGTCAGGCGCGGGAACTTTGAGGTTCCTGTTGAGGAAAATACCCGCGTTGTTCATCAGCACGTCGAGCTTGGGGAATTCCGCTTTCACCCGCGCCGCGAGGGCCGAGATTTGCCCGGGTTCTGCGACGTCGCTTTGCATGACGTGGAGCCCGGGGTGCCTGGCTTTTGCCTGATCGAGCACTGCTTGGCGGCGACCGGTAACAATGACTTCGTTGCCGAGTTCGAGAAACTTGCGTGCAAAGGCCAGGCCAATCCCGGCGGAGCCTCCGGTAATCAGGATGGTGCGATCGGTGAGCTTCATCGGAAACCTTTCCTCGCTGCTGTCCACGAAAACTGCAGCATCTGCGGCGAACCGGGAAACCGTTCGGTCTTCACGAGGCGAACTTCCCATCTCGCCCGCTTCATTAGATTACACATGTAATCTAATGGTGACAAGCAAAAATCCTAAAAGCTGCGCAAAAGATGATCCCGAGCGCTCGCCAGCACCTTCTGCCGGTCGGCAGGCTCGGTCAACAGACGGGCAGTGGACAGGGCGCCGACCATAACACTGAAGATGGTGAAGAAATTCCGCTCCCGCTCTACTGCGGTCTTACCCGGCATGAACTCCATCCACCGCTCGGCGCGCTCTTTCATCAAGCCCGAAATTTGCTTCCGGACGTTTGGCTTGGCGCGAGCGATCTCCGGTGCCAGCGCGGCAACCGGGCACCCGGTCTCCGGATGATCGCAGTGCTCGGGCGATAGATACCGCCTGACGATCTCCTTCCACCTGTCCTCACGAGGCACGGTTTGCAGGGAGGAGTAAACCTTCTCGCTGTCCGCGAATGCCTGGGCCATCGCTTCCGCGAAAAGCTCGTTCTTGCTGCGGAAATGCTTGTAAAAGCCGCCCACGGTCAGGCCCGACGCTTTCATCACGCTGGCAACACCAGGACCGTTCAGTCCTTCGGCGCGGAGCTTGCGCGCGGTGTTCCGCACGATACGGTCTCGTGTTTGGATCTTGTGTCCTCGTTCGTAACGCATAGCACCTCTTCATTGGATTATATACATAATCCGTGGCACTCGACATCTTTGCCAGCCATAAGATACACCCTCGCCAAAATGCAGCCGCGAGGGTGGTGACTGCAGCAAAGCGGCTTACAAGTCACAGACTTTGTTAAGCTTAAAGGTGGAGGAGTGGGTGAGCGGTTGAAACCGGCGGTCTTGAAAACCGTTAGACCTGAAAGGGCCTCGGGGGTTCGAATCCCTCCTCCTCCGCCACTTTGCAGAAGCGTATTAACCTGACGCGAGTTTTCTGCATCTGAAACCTGGACGGAAAGTAGCAGCATTTTCGAAATTGTGGCGAGCGCAGGGCTGCGAGTGTGCTGCGCCGATCTGCAACTGTTCGGAAAATCGGCCGATATTTTTAAATTTCAAACGAGAAAAAGGAGCGGTTCTTCCAATGAAGGTAATGTTGAACGTGGTGCTAGCTCTGTCCCTGGGCACGGTTGCCTACGCGGCTGACGACGTCGTCAGCGCAGTGCATGGAACTGTAGATAAAGTTGATGCGGCCGGAAAAGTCGTGGTGGTGAAGACCGCCGACGGCAC
>DATKLU010000039.1:0-2404 GCA_035542235.1 Dongiaceae bacterium | reverse complement strand
CCGGGGCGGTGCCGGTTCCCGAAACGGAAATGCTGGACGAATTTCCGGAGCGCTTGCCGGTAACGACCGTGAGTTTACCGGTGAATTTGGAAGCCGAAACGGGATGAAACACCACCTGAATGGATGTGCTTTGATGGGAGGCGAGCGTCAGCGGCAGCGCCGGAGCCGTGATCACAAAATCGGGGGAGCTGCAGGTGATTCGGTCCAGGATCAAGTTACCGGAGCCGTTGTTGGTCACCATGACCGTTGCCGCAGCACTGCTGGTATTGACGGTGACCGAGCCGAAATTCAGCGATGCCGGAGAGAAGCCGGCGCCAGCCCGGGCAACACCCGGGAAACAAATGCATCCCAGAACCAGCAAACCGGCAAGCTGGCACACCAATCGTGTCCTATCCATGACAGGGCATTCCTTTGCGTTTTTTTTTCAGGAGCGCGGCCGGAACGGAGAGGGGTCGCGTAGCGTCACGCTGCTCTGGTTCTTCACATCCGAGCTGAAGATACGGCGACCCGCGCGAAGAAACTACTGGTGGCTGGAACAGAAACAGGACAGGCTGCGGAAGTTCGGAGAGGGCAACGGTGGCCTGTCCCAAGTCTGGAAAAGTTCTAAGACTTTTGTGCAAGGGGACAAAGAAACCAACAGAGGAGAAGTGTTGGCGAAATGGTGCTCAGCGGCGAGCGTTCCGTAGGGTGAAGCGCCTCAAGCTCGCGCTTGCCGCACGATCTCAAGTTCGCGCTTGTGGGTTTCTTTCATTTGGTAGAGAGCGCGGTCCGCGGCAGCCATCAAGCCTTCAATGGAGCTGCCGTCGCCGGGATAAATGGCAGAGCCGGCGCTCAAGGAAATCGGAGGTTGTTCACCATCATTTGCCACGCGATGGCACACGCGTGTGAGCACTTCTTCCGCCCCGTCTTTGGCGGTTTCGGGCAGGATCAGGGCGAACTCGTCTCCGCCGTGGCGCGCGGCGGTGTCAATCGCCCGCGATTCCACGCGCAACACATCCGCCACACGGCACAAGGCCTGCGTGCCCACGAGATGCCCGAGTTGATCGTTGATGCGCTTCAGGCCATCCAGATCAAACAGCAGAACCGCAAACGGGCGTCCGGTGCGCCCGGTTCGTTGTATCTCGAGAGCCAGGCAATCCATCAGGCGCCGGTAATTCGCAAGACCGGTAACGCTATCGGTCACCGCCAGGCGCTGAATGTCTCGAAACAGATGAGTGATATCCAGGAGCGCGCCGCCCAGCAACACGGCGTAGCTCGCCAAGCGAAGAAGAGCGGCGAGGGCAAAGGCGGCGTCGAGCCGCCAGGCGGATTCGGCGGCGGCAATCGAGGACCAGGCGTTGATGATCGCGGCGAGGAAAAGCGAATCGTCGAAGTATCCGGAAGAGCTGGTCAGCCTGCGGCGGAAAAGGACGGCTGCCACCAGGAACAACGCAGCCGGGCCCAGATTGCCCGGGCGGACGAAGAAGCTACCGGGCAGAACCACGAAATCAGCAGGCAGGTAGCGGTGCGACACGCTCAAGAGCGAAGTCAGCAGCACCACAAGCGCGAACGCAACCGCGGTGTCGCGAGCCGGATGGCGCGACCAGGCGTACCACTTTTCCACCAGCAGCGCCGATACCAGCAAAGTGGCCAGCAGCGTTTGCCCGATGACCCAGGTGAGAGGATCGCGCAACGTGGCGGCGACATCGGAAGCGGGGGGATTGGACTGTCCGAAGCTGGAACTGGCCAGCGTGATTCCAATCATTACGAAACTGGCCGCCAGGATCAGAGACAACCGGTCGCGGGTGCCCTGAAATCGGACAAAGGCGGTCCCCGCGAACGTGAGCGCCAGGATGCCGCAGGTGAATTGGAGTTGCGCGAAGAAAAAAGGATTGGCGGTAACAGGCAGGCCGCGCAACCCGGCGGAAAGCACAAGAACAACCACGCCGCCGACGATGGGAAGCCACGCCCCGAGCGGCCCCTGAAAAACCCGCGAAGCCTGAACTCGCTTGCTCATGCCCGCACCCACTCACAGCCGGGCCTGAAAACAGGCTACTCGGATCGCCGGGCAATGTCTGTGATATTCAGCGGAGTGTTATCGATGTGATACGGATGCTCCAGCGATAACAAAACGCCGGAGTCAATACTTCCAGCTTGCGGTGTCCGCTCCGGCCGGGGCGGTGTCTTCGATGTGCTTGGCCATGCGCCAGATCATGTCCTGATAAAAATTCAGGCGCTCGTAGCGCGGCGCGTCGAGGCGCACGCCCTGGTAGCAATGCGGCTGGAGCGGGCCGTAATCAAATGTAGCATGCGCGGCCGGAGCAAGTTTCGGGTCGGTGAGCACGGATTCCGTCAGGTGCACGGCATTGTTGAGATACCAGGTGTCCATGTCGCCGACGGCAAAGTGCAATTTGCCGGCGAGCTT
>DATKLU010000038.1:0-4354 GCA_035542235.1 Dongiaceae bacterium | reverse complement strand
AGGTATTTGCGCGCATCCGTGAGCAGAATGCCGGTAAGTACACCCGTGGCGAAAAACAGCATGGTGTATTTCGCCAGCATGCCGAGGCCGATCGATGCGCCGATCAGCAGGAAATACCGCGGGTCATCGCTCGTCAAAAGCTTCACCACAAAATAGGCGGTGAGCACCCAGGCAAAATAATCAAACGAAATGTATTGCATGATCGCGCCGGCTCCCAGGCAAAAGGGAACCGCGGCGGCCGCGGCGACAATCTGCGCGGCGCGCCGGCCGCCCATTTCTTTCGCCATGCAGCCCGTAAGGACAACACCAACCGCTTGCACCAGCGCGGAGAAAAAGCGCAGGCCGACCAGCGAGGTGCCAAACAGCGTCAGTGCAATGCGTCCGAGAAATGGCGTGAGCGGGGGGTAGGCAACATAGCCCCAGGCCAGGTGCCGCGCATCCTCTACGATTGCCAACTCATCCCGGTTGAACCCATAGCGATTTCCGGCAAGAAGATGTATCACCAGCGTTCCCGCGCCAATCCAAAGGAGCAGCTGAAGATCCGTCGGGGTGCGTTCGGAAGAAGGCCGCAAGGCGCGCGCTCTCTCGTCTCCGGATGAGGTTTGACCTGCGAGAGGAAGAATACCAGAAGCGTGGCGGCGCATTGGCGATCCCCTCGCGGCGTCCCAAGGGCCGGCTTCGGGATGTGAGGGGAGCGGTAATTTGTAATCCAATTTCCTCTATAATGCGGGAACCGTTTCGCCCGGGTAGAGGATGTGGGCCGACCATGTTGACCAAGAGAATCGCGTTTCTGGCGGGAAGCTACATCCTGGCCACGCTGCTCGCGGGGCCGGCGTACGCCCAACAGCCCGCGCAAACCACTGCTCCCGTCCTCAAACTCAGCCTGAATGAAGCCGTGCAACTCGGATTGAAACAAAATCCGCAGCGAGTCCTGGCAACACTGGAAGTGGCGAAAAGCAAGCGCGCGAGCGACATCTCGCGCTCGTTCCTGCTGCCGCAAGCGTCCCTTGGCGCCGCAGCTGCACTGGCGCAATACAATTTGCACACGGTCGAGGCCAACCCGCCGCGTAAACCGGCCGGACCATACCAATACGCCGAAGCCGGTCCAGCTTTTTCCCAAACGGTTTTCAGCTTGCCCACCATCCGGGGTTATCAGGCAGGGCGGGAGGGCGTCCGGCAGGCCACGGCAACGGAGGAAGCCACGCGAGAAGACGTCGTGCTCGCGGTCGTCGATCAATATTTGCTGGTGCTTCGCGCCATGGCCACGCGCGACGCGGCGGAGGCGCGCGTCGCCCTGGCCCGCAGGCTCTTCGAACAGGCCGAGCAACTCCAGCGCACCGGCGTGGGTCTGAATATTGACACGGTGCGGGCCAACGTGGAGCTCCAGAACGAGCGGCAAAACCTGATCGATGCGGACACGGCGACGCGCACGACGCGCTATTTCCTGGCGGAGCTCCTGGATTTGCCGAAGGAACAGGAAGTGGACGTCACCGACCACATGGATTTCTTCGACTTGCCGGACATGGACCGGGAGGAAATGCTCAGCCGCGCGCTCCGCGTGCGGCCGGAGATGCGCGCGGTCGCCTCCGAGCAGAGAATCAGCGCGCTGCAGCGCAAATCGTTCGCGGAGGAGCGGTACCCGGAGCTCAACTTCTCCGGATTCTGGATGTATCAGGGCGAACATTTCAGCGATGGAATTCCCGCGTACCACTACCAGCTTTCGCTCGACTTCCCCCTGTTCACCGGCGGGCGCATTCACGCCGAAATCGAGCGGGGAAAATTGCAGGAGAAGGAAGTCTCGGAGGAGCGCCGCCAATTGGAAGCGCAGATCGTGCGCGAGGTGAAGTCCTCGCTGGACGAATTGACGGCGGCACGTACCGCGGTGGACGTGGCCAATCAGGGATTCGACCTGGCGAATCAGGAGGTGGCGCAGGCACAGCGGAGATTCGCGGCTGGGGTGACCACCAACGTGGAGGTGATCACCGCCCAGGACGCGCTGGCCCGTGCGAGCGACAACCAGATCGCCGCGTTGTACCGCTTCAACCAGGCGCGCGCGGCGCTGGCGCACGCCATGGGCGAAATCGAAAATACCTATAGCAAATGAGGGAATGAAGAGATCATGGGGACTCCTCCGTCCGCGACACCGCCGCAAATGCCTGCTGCACCCCCGCCGGCGGAGACATCCGCTCCGCCGGGCGCGTCTCCGCAACCGATGTCTTTGCGGGATCGCTTGCCCTTTTCCACGAACACGATGCTGGCGGGCGGCGCGATTTTCGTGCTGGCCGCCGCAACGCTCTGGTATTACCTCACGGGCCATGTCTCCACCGATGACGCCCAGGTGGATTGCCACATCACGGCGATGGCGCCACAGGTGCCGGGCTACGTGGTGAAGCTCTTGATTGACGACAACACTCCCGTGAAGGCCGGCGACGTCCTGGTGCAAATCGATCCGCGGGAATATCAGGCGGAAGTGGATCAGGCCAAAGCCAATCTCGGAGTGGCGGAGGCGCAGGTGCGCTCGGCGCAATTGCAGATCGGGCTGACGCAGCAAACCACCACCTACAGCACGGGTGGAGCTTCGGCGCAAAAGGAGTCCGACGCCGCGGACTATGCCAGCGCGCAGAAAGTGCTGGAGCAGTCGGCGACTGCGAACCTGCTCCAGGCGCAGGCCAATGTTGCGGCAAAGACCGCCACGAACGAACGCGCGCAGGCCGACCTGGCGCGTTACACGCCGCTGGTTAAGACCGGAGATGTCTCGAAGTTCCAATTCGACGCGGTGGAGGCCGCCGCCCGGGTGGCGAAAAGCGAACTGGAGGCGGCGCAGCAGCAACTCGCCGCGGCCCAGCAAAACGTGGACATCGCGCGGGCGAACACGCGATCCTCCGAGGCCCGGCTGGCGCGGTCGCAATCGGCGTTCCTCGAAACCAAAGCGCGCGAGCAGCAGGTGCCCATCACCGAGGCGGTCTACAAATCGGCTCTCGCGGCGGCGGAGCGCGCCAAAGCGCAACTCGAGCAAGCCGAAGTTAATTTGAACTACACAACGATCGTGGCGCCGGTGAGCGGGCAGGTGACGCAGCGCTCGGTCGATGTGGGCCAGTACGTTTCACCCGGACAGCTGCTGTTTACCATCGTGCCGCTCGATCAGGTCTACGTCACCGCCAATTTCAAGGAGACGCAGATGGCGCATGTGCGGCCGGGACAACGGGTGCGTTTCACCGTGGACACGTATCCGGACGAATTCGACGGCGTGGTGGACTCTATCGCCGGGGCCACGGGCTCGCGGCAAGCCCTGCTGCCCCCGCAAAACGCCACCGGGAATTTCGTGAAGGTGGTACAGCGCATCCCCGTGAAAATTCTCGTGAACGCGCACCAGAAGTCCAAGGTGGTGCTGCGGCCGGGAATGAACGTGGAAGCGACGATCTATACAAGGTAGGGATGCGCGGAGATTCTGCATGAGCGACACACGGCCGCAATATTCCTCGCTGCCCATGCCCATGCCGGTGAGCGGGGAAAAAGTGGCGCGCACGGTGGAGGACGTCAGCGTGCGGCGCCGCTGGGCCGTTTTGCTGGCGGTCAGCCTGGTGACCGCGGTGGAAATCAGCAATCGCACTTCGGTGAACGTCATCCTGCCGGACATGCAGGGCAACGTGGCGGCGAATTCCGACCAGATCAGCTGGGTGCTGACGCTGTACAACTCCGGATTCATCAGTTCGATGGCGCTGAGCGCGGGGATGCGAAGGGTGCTGGGCGCGCGGCGGCATTTTCTGGTGAGCATCGCGCTTTACGCGGCTGGAGCCATCGGATGTTTTCTGAGTGCGCACAGCCTGCCGTTGCTGCTGGTGTCCCGCGTCATCATGGGGTTTGGCGGGGGCTCGTTTCTGGTGCGCTATGTGGTGCTCGCGGCCGCTTTTTTCCCGGGTGTTTCGGGAAGAAAGCCGCTGGCCGCCGGACTCGCGATCTTGCTGGGGATGCAGATCTTCTATCCCGGGACCATGGGCTGGCTGGACGACACCTGGCACTGGAACTACGCGTTTCTCATCGATTTTCCGTTTCTGCTGGCTGGCACCTACGTTATTTGGAAATACATGCCGCATGGGCACCTGTTCGAGCCGGTGCAGGTAAAACGCTTCGACTACTGGGGCACGGGGCTGCTGATCGTGAGCATGTTTTCGTTGCAGGGCGTCTTGAGCCGGGGCGAGCAGGATTTGTGGCTGGAGTCGCACTGGATTGTGGCCGGGCTGACCGTCGGCATCCTGTGCCTGGTTCTTTTCCTGGTCTGGGAGTTGCATCCGCGGAACGACGAGCCGGTGTTGCACCTGCGCCGGGTACTCGAATCGCGATCCTTGCGCGCGTC
>DATKLU010000037.1:0-4960 GCA_035542235.1 Dongiaceae bacterium | reverse complement strand
GTCCGCCGCCGATGTCTTCGATGATCAGCTCAATATCGTCGAGAACCGATGTGCCCGGCATTTTCGTGAGCCTCGAACTTCTGCGCTGCGACGCGCACAGCGAGTCTAACGCGGCGCCGCGCGCAAACCCAGATGCAGAATGAGCTGCCATCGCATCCCGCTAAAAATGGGACGCTGGAACAAAAAGGAAGGAGAACTTGGTGCGGTGGAAAGGATTCGAACCTTCACGGTATTGCTACCGCCAGCCCCTCAAGCTGGTGCGTCTGCCAGTTCCGCCACCACCGCAAACCTGCTTTGCAATTTGCCCTACGGCTTGATTCTGCGGCAAACGCCGCCAATTGCAAGAAAACTTTATGGCTTCGGCGTCTGGGTGGCAGGCGCCTGCGCGGGTGCCGTCGCATTCGGAGCCGGAGTGCCGGGAGTGGTCGCCGGCTTCTGCTGCGCCGGGGCGGGCTTGCCGGTGCTGTAGATCACCGAGCCGGCCTGGGACGCCGCGCGATCCGACCTCAATGCCAGCGCCATCGCGCACACCATGAACATCACCGCGCACCAGGTCGTGGCCTGGGAAAGCACCGTCGCCGCGCCACGCGGCCCGAACGCCGTCTGGCTTCCCGCACCGCCGAACGCGCCAGCCAGGTCCGCGGCCTTGCCGCTTTGCAGCAGCACCACCACGATCAGGACCAGGCAGTTCAAGACGAAAAACGTCGTTAGCAGCGGGCTCCAGAACCGAAAACCCACGAAGATAACCAGAAAACCCGCAATCAGGGCGATGGCCCACTTCATCCAGCCTGGCATTCCTTCAGCACCTCAACTTCGAATCTCGGATTCTTACCCGCTCTTACTGGCAGTTCACGATGGCCGCGAACGATTTCGCATCCAGGCTCGCTCCGCCGACCAGCGCGCCGTCCAGCTCCTGTTGCGCCATCAATCCCTGTATGTTGTCGGGCTTGACGCTGCCGCCGTAAAGAATCCGGATGTTTTCGGCAGCTTCCGCGGAAAACTGCTCTTGCGCGCACCGCCGCAAGAACCGGTGAGCTGCGGCGGCAATTTCCGGTGTAGCTGTACGGCCGGTCCCAATTGCCCAGACCGGTTCGTACGCTAGTAGGATACGGGAGAACTCCTCGGGGGTCAACGAGCCCGGACCGCCGATAAATTGTTGAGAAAGAACCTCTTCCGTCCGTCCTTCTTCCCGCTCGTTCAGCTGTTCGCCCACGCAGACAATCGGAGTCAGCCCGTCGGTCAGCGCAGCCTTGGTCTTTTGCGCCACCCACCCGTCGGTCTCGCGGAAATACTGCCGCCGCTCCGAATGTCCCACGATCACGTACTTGCAGCCCGCATCCACCAGCATCCCCGCCGAGATCTCCCCGGTAAAGGCTCCTTCCTTCTGCCAGTGCAGGTTCTGCGCGCCGATCGAGACTTTGCTGCCTTTCGCCGCTTCCACCGCCGCGGCAATCGCCGTAAACGGCGGCGCGATCACGATATCGCAGTGCCCGGCTCCCGCGACCAGCGGCAGAAACGCGGCAAAAAACGCCCGCGTCTCCGGCTGCGTCTTGTACATCTTCCAATTGCCCGCGATGACCCGGCGCCGTGCCTTCCCTTGTCCGCTCATCGGTTGCTCAGCGCCTCGACGCCCGGCAGCTTGCGACCGCCCAGAAACTCCAGCGAGGCGCCGCCGCCCGTCGAAATATGCGAAATCTTGTCGGATACGCCGGATTGGTGCGCCGCTGCCACCGAATCGCCACCGCCGACAATCGAAATGGCCCCCGCGCCGGTCGCGGCCGCCACCGCCTTGGCCACTTCCAGCGTGCCTTTCGCAAACGCCGGCATTTCGAACACGCCCATCGGCCCGTTCCACACGATCGTTTTGGCTTTTGCAATCTCCGCAGCGTACGCCGCCACCGTCCTGGGGCCGATGTCCAGCCCCATCTGGTCGTCCGGGGTGGTTTTCACATCGCCCACCGTCGCTGGCGCATCGGCCTTGAACTCCGGGGCGGTCACGTGGTCGGTCGGCAGCAAGAACTTGAAATTTCTTGCCTTGGCGTCTTCCAGAATCCTCTTCGCCAGGTCCAGCTTGTCGTTCTCCACCAGCGACTTCCCGATGGGATATCCTTGCGCCTTCAGGAAGGTGTACGCCATTCCGCCGCCGATCAGCATCGCGTCCGCAATCTTCATCAGATTCTCGACCACTTCAATCTTGTCGCTTACCTTTGCGCCGCCGATGATCGCCACAAACGGGCGCGCCGGATTGCTCACCGCCTTGCCAAGGTAGGCCAGCTCTTTCTCCATGAGCAGGCCGGCCGCGGCCTTCTGCACGAATTTCGTAATTCCCACCACCGAAGCATGCGCGCGGTGCGCCGAACCAAACGCGTCGCACACGAACAGGCCGTCGCACAGCGCGGCCAGTTGCTTGGCGAACGCCTCGTCGTTCTTTTCCTCTTCGGGATGGAAGCGCACGTTCTCCAGCACCAGCACTTCCCCGTCCTGCAAAGCCTTGCTCTGGCCCTCCACGCCGGGGCCGACACAATCGAGCCCAAACGCGACAGGCTTGCCCAGCAGTTCTTCCAATTTCTTCGCCGCGGGCTTGAGCGAATACTTCGGGTCCGGCCCGCCCTTCGGCCGACCGAGGTGTGAGGCCAGTACCAGCCGCCCGCCCTTTTCCATCGCCAGCTTCAGCGTCGGCAGCGTCTCGCGGATCCGGGTGTCGTCCGTCACCACACCATCCTTCAACGGAACGTTGAAATCCACGCGCAAAAACACGCGCTTCCCCTTCAAATCCAGGTCTTTGATCGTCAGTTTGTCCATTGTGCTTTGCCCAATTGAATTTCCCGAATCCGCCGGGAATGCAACGTCTGACCGGCGGCTTGCCAACGCGCCACGAGTACAAACAAAAAGCGGGCGGCCTCGCTGCGAAGCCGCCCGCCGCTGCTTAGAACTTCTTGGCCAGGAACTTGATGAGGTCGCGGCACCGGCAGGAGTATCCCCACTCGTTGTCGTACCACGCCAGCACCTTGATGCATTTGTCGCCGACCACTTTGGTGTAGTCCGCGTCCACGATCGAGGAATGGGAGTTGCCCTTAAAGTCCGCCGAAACCAGTTCCTCTTCGGTGTAGCCCAGAATGCCCTTCAGCGGGCCTTCCGCCGCAGCTTTCAGCGCCGCGTTGACCGACTCCTTGGTGGCCGGTTTCTCCACGAACACCGTCAGGTCAACGACGCTGACGTTCGGCGTCGGTACCCGCATCGCGTACCCGTCCAGTTTGCCTTTCAGATCCGGCAGCACCAGGTGCAGTGCCTTGGCCGCGCCGGTCGAGCTTGGAATCATGCTCAATGCCGCCGCGCGCGCGCGCCGCAGATCCTTATGCGGCAGGTCCAGCAGTTTCTGGTCGTTGGTGTAGGAGTGAATCGTGGTCATCGTACCGCTCTGGATGCCGAACGTCTCGTGAATGACCTTGGCCACCGGCGCCAGACAGTTCGTCGTGCAGGAGGCGTTCGAGATCACGTTGTGCTTGGCCGGGTCGTAAGTCTTGTCGTTGACGCCCAGCACAAACGTCGCGTCCGGCCCGTCCGCCGGCGCCGAAATAATCACCTTCTTCACCGACCCGCGCAGGTGCGCCTTCGCCTGTTCGCCCTTGGTGAAGAGTCCCGTGGACTCCACGACGATATCCGCGCCGACGCTGTTCCAGTCAATCTGCGCCGGGTCCTTTACCTTGAATACCTTGATCGCCCGGCCGTCCACGGAAATCGTGTCGTCGGTGTAGGTAATCTTGTGCGGCAGGTTGCCCAGGATCGAGTCGTACTTCAGCAGGTGCGCCAGGGTCTTCGAGTCCGTAATGTCGTTCACGGCCACGAACTCGATCTCCTTGTCGTCGATCGCCGTGCGCACGATGTTCCGGCCGATGCGGCCGAAACCGTTGATTCCCACCTTGATAGGCATTCATCCTCCAGAGATTTTGGCCTTCCGGCCAAACAAACCGCTTGAAACTTTCCCATTCGCACTCGGTAGATTGGGCAAACGGAGCGGGAAAACCGCGTGGCCCTCAGCAGCAGGCCACTGCGCGATGCGAACAGAAAATGCTATGGGCTGCGCGCAAAATTGTCAACGCCGCGCCCTTGCCGCAGTTCCGGCCATTTTCCGTTTTCTCTTTGCTCATTTCCTCTTACCCTGTTGTCATGGCTGCTCTTCCGCCCGCTCTCCGCCTGGGCTTGCTCTCCGATACCCACGGGCTTTTGCGCCCGCAGGCGCTGGAGGCCTTACGCGGCTGCGAACTGATCCTGCATGCGGGCGATATCGGCGCACCGGAGATCCTGGACCAGCTTAAAGGCATCGCCCCGGTGATTGCCGTGCGCGGAAATGTGGATACGCAGCGCTGGTGCTATGAGTTGCCCTCAACCGAAATCGTGGAGCTCCCGGCCGCTTCCATCTACGTCCTTCACAATCTCAGTGAACTCGGCCTAAACCCGGCGGCCTCCGGCTTTCACATTGTCCTCAGCGGCCACACCCACAAACAAGAAGCCCGCTGGAAGGATAACGTCCTCTATATCAACCCCGGCAGCGCCGGCCCTCGCCGCTTCAGCCTCCCCATCACGCTGGCCACGCTCGACCTCTCGCAAAAGCCCTGGTCCCCTCGCTTCATCGAACTTGGCCCGTAAATCGCGGCGCGAAAACTATCTCGGTCACCCTAGCGCCCGACTGCTGGCCAAAGCGCGGCAGCTCGCTTCGAACGCGCTCGGCGTTACGGCTTCACAGAGTCGTCGGCGGTGACACAAGGTTGGCGGAGTGAATTGGAGGAGCTAGCTGCTGCCAGCTGATCGCTGAGTGCTCTTACTGCGGGAACTGCTTGATGCTGGTGACCTTCTCGCCGGTAAAGCGCACGAACATCGTCTTGTCCGGCGGGGTCCCGTAAATCCAATCCTCGATCTCGGTCCCGGTCGCATCCCGCTCGCGCACCTTATGCCCCGGTTT
>DATKLU010000036.1:0-8268 GCA_035542235.1 Dongiaceae bacterium | reverse complement strand
GGCGCCACGGTCTGGCTTTACCGCAGCGTGCCTTCCGCCTTCATTCCGGAGGACGACCAGGGCTACCTGATGGTCGTGGTTCAGGCTCCTCCCGGAGCTTCGCTCGAGTACACGGCCAACGTCTGCAAGCAGATCGAAGCCGTCGTTCTGAAAATGGAGGACATCGAGGGCACCTTCTCCGTTGTCGGATTCAGCTTCTCCGGCACGGCTTCCAACCAGGCCATCGTGTTCGTGCCGCTGACCTCCTTCGAAAAGCGTAAAGGCGACGCGCACTCGGCCCAGGCCGTCCTGCAAAAGCTGCGCGGGCCCATGAGCGGCATCCAGGGAGCGCTCGCGGTTCCCTTCAACCCGCCCGCGGTGCAGGGCCTCGGCAATTTTGGCGGCTTTACGTTCGAAGTGGAAGACCTGGGTCGCAACTCCGTGCAGCAGCTCGCCGGCGCCACCTACCAATTGATCGGCGAAGGCAACCAGAGCGGTAAGGTCAACGGCCTCTTCACCAGCTTCACCGCCAACGATCCGCAGTATCTCGTGCACATAGACCGTGAAAAGGCCAAGAGCCTGCAAGTTCCCTTTACCCAGATCACCGACGCGCTGCAAGTCTTTCTCGGCTCGGTGTACGTGAACGATTTCGATTTCAATAACCGCGCTTATCGCGTGTACGTGCAGGCCGAGGGGAAGTTCCGCTCCAAGCCCAAGGACATCGGCCAGTACTATCTGAAAGCAGACACGGGCAAGCTCATTCCGCTCGACAATTTCGTGACGGTCGAGCAGACCGCCAACCCTCAGGTCATCACTCACTTTAATTTGTTCCGCTCCGCGGAGATCAGCGGCTCGGCGGCTCCCGGTCGCAGTTCCGGGCAGGCCATCGCCGATATGGAAGCCATGGCGCGCAAGACGCTGCCCGCGGGCATGACCTTCGAATGGAGCGGCCTATCGCTGGAAGAAATCGAATCCGGCGGGAAGGCGCTCATCCTGTTCGCGCTGGGCCTGGTGTTCGTGTACCTCACGCTCGCCGCGCAGTACGAAAGCTTCGTTCTGCCGTTCATCGTCTTGCTTGCCGTTCCTGTTGCCCTGCTTGGCGCCGTCGGCGCGCTCTCACTGCGCGGCCTGGAAAACAACGTTTATTGCCAGATCGGTCTGGTGATGCTGATCGGCCTTTCCAGCAAGAACGCCATCTTGATTGTGGAATTCGCCGAGCAGCTGCGGGCGCAGGGCCGGTCCATCGTGGACGCGGCCATTGAATCCGCCCGCATTCGTTTGCGCCCGATTCTGATGACCTCGCTGGCCTTCATTCTCGGCGTCGTGCCTCTGGTCTTCGCCACCGGCGCGGGCAAGGCTGGCCGTGTCTCCGTCGGCACCACGGTATTCGGCGGCATGATCGCGGCGACGACCTTGAACCTTCTCTTCATTCCGTTGTTGTACGCGGTGGTGCGCACGCTGGTGCCCGGCGGCGGCAAGGCCGCCGTACTCGAGCACGAGCAGCATGCGGCTGGATCTCCGCAGAGCGCCGACTGATTTACGGGCCTCGGAATTTTGCATCCATCAGCGTAAGAATTTTGCTCTCGCAGAGGAATCGAATCCTCGCAATATAAATTTTGCGTTGGACTCGTCTAACCACTCCCTCTACTCTCGCCCGAACTGTGGTGGCCAATTTGGCCTTTTGGGCACTCCCCCAAACAAGTGCTGGAACGTTCCGCCCTACTCCCGGCGGAACGTTCCAGGAAGGTTTTTTGAGGCCGCCGCAGCGGGGACTTCGAGACGTCAAATCAGGGCAGAAACGTCTTCGGGGCAAATCGTTCCCGCGTGCGGATCAACCACAACGCGTCGCGCGGTGCCGCGCTGCGCGCTTACCACCCGTGGTGCCTGCCGATTTCGCGCATTCGAGAGGACTGCTCACGTGAGACACATGAAACCATTGCTTGTCGTGCTTCTATTGGTTCTCCTTTTTGTCTTGCCCGCCAATGCACAGACTTTCCGCGGAGCAATTAACGGCACGGTGACCGACCCATCCGGAGCCGTCGTTCCGGGAGCCCACGTCAAAGCCACCAACAAGGCCACTTCCATCGACTATTCGTTCGAAACGACTTCCGATGGAGGTTTCGTGTTCCAGGACTTGCCGGTCGGCGCGTACAAGGTATCCGTTATGGCCGCCGGCTTCCCGAGTCTGGAAATCGATAACGTGCCCGTGACCCAGGGCGCCATCTACACACTTTCCGCCACGCTGAAGTTGTCGCAGACCTCCACTACCGTGGAAGTTTCCGCGGCCGCGCTATCGCTCGATACCACTACCTCGACCCAGACCACGCTGGTCGAAGGCGAGGCGCTGCAGGAACTTCCGCTGAATGGACGCGACTTCACGCAGCTGATCAGCGTCACACCCGGATTCGGCGGCTACTCGGCCGGCGGTTTTGGTTCGCTGAACGGCACTCGCGCCAACCAGGTGAACTGGCAGATCGACGGCGTGGACAACAACGATTTGTGGCACAACATTCCCGCTGTGAACCAGGGCGGCGTGCTGGGCATCGCCGGCATCGTGCTGCCGATCGATTCCATCGATCAGTTTTCCGTACAGACCCAGGCCGCTCCCGAATCGGGGCGCAATCCCGGCGGCACCGTGGACCTGGCGCTGAAGTCCGGCGGCAACCAGCTGCACGGCTCGGCCTATGAGTACATTCGCAACGAAGCCTTCGCCGCCAAATCTCCGTTTTCCGAGACGAAGAAAGAGAACCGCAACAATCAGTTCGGCTTCTCGGTTGGCGGACCATTCATCAAAGACCGGCTGTTCTACTTCCTGTCGTTCGAAAAGCAGAAATTCACAATTGGATTGCCGGGCCTGGCTACCGAACCCTCGCTCGATTACCAGACGCTGGCGCTGAATGAGCTGGCGAAATTCGGAGTGGCCGAAAATCCGGTTTCCGCCAAGCTGATCGCCAATCTCTGGCCCTCGTATGCGTTGACCGGTCCGGCGGAGCCGAACAACTACTCCAGCCCCGACCCCGAGTACGGCTACAGTTACAACGGGCTGGGCAAGCTGGACTGGAAGATCAACGACAAGAACACCTTCTCGTTTCACTATTTCATCGGGCAGGGCAACCAGGTCGCACCGGTCGGAACCGCGGTCAAGGACTACTACGAAGTGGCCCCGCTGCACGTTTCCAACTATGCCGCCGCCTGGAATTCCACCTGGTCTCCGCGCGTTTCCAACCAGTTGCTGGCCGGCGTCAACTACTTCCGGCAGATTTTCAGCGACTACAACACCAACTTTGACCTCGCTTCCTATGGCTTGAATCTCTATAACGGGTTTGACCTTGCCGGCGCGCCGAACATTTCGATTACCGGGTTTGACTCGATCGGCTTGACGCCGCCGGAAGGTCGCGAGGACATCACCGGCCACCTGACCGATGTCGTTTCCTACTCCGTGGGCAAGCACCAGTGGCGCTTCGGCGGTGAATTCCGCAGAGCACAGCTGGAAGAGTTCTACCACCGCCATGCGCTCGGAAATTTCGTTTTTGACGGCTCACAGGGACCGTGGGCGGGCGATCCGACGGCGGACAGCAACACCCTGGCGCTGGCGGACTTCCTTGCGGGCGATATCAAGCGCGCCACGATTGCCGTCGGCGATCCCACCCGCCTGGTTTTCGTGAAAACCTTTGCGCTGTTCGCGCAAGACTCCTGGCAGATCAACTCGCGCCTGAGCTTCAACTACGGGGTGCGTTGGGATTACCAGGGGCCGCTCGGCAACGATAAAAAAGACCTTTCGGTCTTCGTGCCGGACAAAGGCGGCGTCGTATTCCAGGGTGCTGGAATCGACAGCGTCTATCCAAAACGCTACAAGAATTTCTCGCCGCGCTTGGGCTTCGCCTACAAGGCGAACCAGAGCGGAGATCTGGTGGTGCGCGGAGGCTTCGGCATTTATTTCGATACGCCGAACCTAAACGTGTTCCTGGATAACCGTCCTTCGAACGGCGCGCCGAACGGGGTGGAAGGAAATCCCGCGGGCCCGACCCCGGTGCAGACCATTTCGCAGAACACCAACGTGATTCAGTCCGGTGTTCCGGTATTCATCCCATCCACCACGGACTGCGCCACCGGCAACGGTTGCGGCCAGCTGTTCAACATCTTCTCGGTCACGCAGGATTTCCGTACCGCATACAACTACAACTTCAATCTCAACATCGAGAAGAGCCTTGGCCGCTCACTGCTGCTGCAGGTCGGGTACGTCGGCAGCGCCGGGCATCACCTGCTGACGACCTCCGACATCAACCAGGCCGCGCCGGGCGTCTATGCCACGGAGGCCGAACAACAGGCCACCCGGCCCTACTTCGCGCAATTCCCCGATTTCAAAATCATCAACGAGATCGCCACCAACGGGAACTCCAATTACAACTCGCTGCAGACGGTTTTGAAAATCCGCGACTGGCACCACTTTACCGGTCAGTTTGCCTACACCTGGGCGCACGGCTTGGACGACATGACCCAGTACCGCGGCACGCTGGCCCAGGATGCGTTCAACCTCAAAGGCGATTACGGCAGCATGGACTACGACACTCGCCACAACTTCACGGCAACCCTCAACTACGAATTGCCGCGCGCGCAGCGCTGGAAGCCGCTGCTCAACGGATGGAGCCTGAGCAGCCTGGTATCGCTGCACACCGGCCAGCCATTCAGCGTATTCTCCTCGTCCGACACTTCCGGTACCGACGAAGGTGCGCAACGCGCGGACCTGATCGGCGATCCCTTTGCCGGCGTCTCCCACAAATTCAATTCTGCCGGCGTCACCTGGATCAATCCCGCGGCGTTTGCCGATCCTGCCCCCGGCACCTTCGGCAACAGCGGCCGCAACGCGTTCTACGGCCCCGGCTATGGCGCGGTGGACTTCTCGGTCGTGAAGGACAACAACATCACGGAACGCATCAAGACCCAGTTCCGCATCGAGATGTTCAACCTCTTCAACCGCGTGAACCTCGCGCCGCCGAGCACAACCAACGGCTCCGGGCTCGGCATCACCGCCGATACCATCGGCGACTGGAACGGCGCGCCGGGCCTCGGGCCAGGCGAAGCCTTCAACATGCAGCTTGCGTTGAAAATCATCTTCTGACACAACTATCTGCCACGGAAGTCCGGCGAGCCCTGATCAGCTTGCCGGACTTCTCGTGTTTCGCTGCCAGCGTGAAACTTGGGAGGAACACATGGAACGTGACGCAGCTCGATGTCAGGTGACCGCCGCTTCGCGCCGGTCGTTCCTGCAACTCAGCGCCGCGGGCTCCGCCGCGCTTGCTTCCGGCCTTTTCGGGGAAGCCTTTCTCGCCTCCTCCGCCCGCGCCGCATCCCTGCCCCGAGCTCCCTTCCCGAAAGACGCGGTCATCATTGACGCCAACGAGAATCCGCTCGGCCCCAGTTCTTCCGCTCGAGAAGCCATCGCCGACATCACCGCCAGCGGCGGCCGCTACTCGTTCTGGCTTCAGGAAGACATGGTCCGGAAATTCTCGGCGCAGGAGGGCGTCAAGCCGGAATACGTCCGCGCGTTTCCCGGTTCGGGCGAACCGCTGCACTATTCCGTTCTGGCCTTCACTTCCGCGGCACGCAGCTATGTCACCGCCGATCCCGGCTACGAAGCCGGCATGTACGCCAGCAAAGTCTCCGGCGCGCGGGTGGTGAAGGTTCCTCTCACTTCCACCTACGCTCACGACGTCAAAGGCATGCTCGCCGCAGCCCCTGATGCCGGCCTGTTCTATGTCTGCACGCCGAACAATCCGACCGGCACGCTCACGCCGCATGCCGATATCGAATATCTCGTCGAGCACAAACCCAAAGGCTCCATCGTCCTGGTGGACGAGGCCTACATCCACTTCTCGGACGCCTCGACCGCCCTGGATCTCGTCAAGGCCGACAAGGACGTCATCGTCCTTCGCACCTTCTCCAAGATTTACGGCATGGCCGGTTTGCGTTGCGGCCTGGCCATCGGCAAGCCCGATCTTCTCGACAAAATCTCCGGATTCAGCGGCTGGAACAGCCTGCCCGTCACCGCCGTCGCCGCCGCGATCATCAGCCTGGACGATGCCGCGCTGATCCCCGAACGCAAGCGCATCAACGCCGGAGTCCGCGGCGAAACGTTCGAATGGCTCAGCAAGAACGGCTACAGCTTCGTGCCATCCACTTCGAATTGCTTCATGCTGGATACGAAACGTCCCGCAAAGGAAGTGATCGAAGCGATGGCCGCGCGCAACGTCTTCATCGGACGCGCCTGGCCCGCCTGGCCCACGCACGTGCGCATCACCGTCGGCACCAAGCCGGAGATGGAAAAGTTCCAGGCCGTCTTCCGCGAAGTCATGCTCGCCAAGCCGGCGCAGCGTTCGACGGCGCCGCCGCGCAACGTCTGGGCGCACCTGGATGGCGCGCGTATTCCGCGCAGCGTTTAAGAGAAACAACGGAGCCGGGGAAGCGGCAATCGTTACCCAGCGAAGTGCGCCAGCACTCTCCGCATACCTTTTGCGAACTGCCTCTCCGGGGTGAGCAGACTCACCACCAGATAGCCGGCCTGGGCAAAATTGTAAAAGTGCCCCGGATGCACCAGCACCCCTTGCTCGCGCACCAGGCGGATTGCCAGCTCTTCATCGGATTGTGTCGCCGGAGCCCGCAGAACCGCCGCCCATCCGGCGTCGCAGCGTAATCGCGCGCACGCGGTCTGCTCCGCCAATAACGCATCGAGTTCCTTCAGATTCGTCCTCACCCGCGCCGTCGCCCGCGCCCGAAACTCCGCGCCTCCGTCGAGCAGCCTCGCCGCGGCCACCTGCACCGGCGTACCCACGGAGAGATACGCGTCCGCAATCACTTCCAGCCGTTCCAGCGCCGCGGCCACCTCGCGCTCCGGACCGCTCGCCGCAATCCACGCCAGCTTCATCTGCGGCAGTCCGCACAATTTTGATAGGCCGCTCAGGGTGAAGGTCAGCGTCTCCGCATTGGCCACAAAACTCTCCGCGCGCGCGCCCTCGATTGGGAAGTCCAGAAACACCTCATCCGCGATTAGCGCCAGCCGTCGTTGCGCGCAAAAGGTGTTCAACTGCGCGCGCTCCATGGCCGCGACATACTGCCCTGTGGGATTGTTCGGGTGCACCACGATCACCGCTCGCGTCCGCTGCGTCGCGGCCGCCGCCAGCCCGGCCAGGTCTATCTGCCATCCGTGGTCGTACAGCAGCGGATACGGCACCAGCCGCACGTCGCAGAGGTCCGCGAGAAATTCGAACAACGGGTAACCCGGCGCCGGCACCAGGACTTCGTCGCCCGCGTTGCACAGCAAACCAAACAGGAACGAATACCCTTCGCTCGTGCCCGCGGTCAGCACCAGCCGCTCCGGCCGCACCGGCGCACCCAGGTCCGCGTAGTACCGGCAGACCGCGGTGCGCGCCGCCGGCAACCCTCGCGGCTCCGGCGCGTACTGCAGAATATCCGGCTGCGTCAGTGCGCCGAACAACGCATCGGCGTCGGCCAGAAGCCCGCACTCCGTCGGATTCGAACGCGTCAAATCCAGGATTTCGCGCCCGGACGCGCGCGCCTCCGCCAGCGCGCGGCTCAGCGCGTTCTCTTCCAGATTCCAGTTGGTACGCTCGGAAAACATCTCGCAGGAGTGTTACACAACCGCGCTCAACGTGCCGAATGGATGGCTTCACTGCCGCGCGCGGCCGGCCTTCGCGGGTCCACCTTCACCGACGCCATTCCCGCCGCCGTCGCCGCCTGTATCCCCAAATCCGCATCTTCGAACACCAGGCAATCTTCCGGCGCAACGCCCAGCTCTGACGCCGCTTTCAGAAACGCCTCGGGGTCCGGCTTCCCTTTCGCATACTCGCCCGCGCACACCAGCGTTTCGAATCGCTCCAGCAGCCCGAGTCGTTCCAGCGATCCCACCACCGACTCGCGCGGGCTCCCCGAGACCACGCCCAGCGGAATCCGCCCGTAGTTTGCCTCAATCTGCTCCAGCACTTCCGGAATCGCCCGCAGTTCCGTCGCGTGCCGCAGAAAATATTCTTCCTTCGCCGCCATCACTTCCGCCACCGGCATCTGCAGGCGCTGGATATGGTTCAGCCGCGCAATCACTTCCGGCACCGAGACCCCGCCCCAGTCATAAAACAATTGCTCGCTGAATTCGCAGCCATAGGGCCGCAGCGCCGCCCGCCATGCCTGGTAGTGCAGCGGCATGGAGTCCACAATCGTCCCATCGCAATCGAACAAATACGCCTTGAAATCGCCTGCAGGCAGTTCCAGCGTCATCTC
>DATKLU010000035.1:0-21174 GCA_035542235.1 Dongiaceae bacterium | reverse complement strand
GCTCGCGGCCCTTGGTCCTGCCACGACGGCCTCTTCGTCCAGCGCTGACCTGATCGACGCGGTTCTGTCGGCGGGCACCAAGAGCGGCTACACGTTCGCCTTCACGGCGGGCAGCGGCTCTCCTTCGACCGGCTACTCGGTAGTGGCTAACGCGGTTTCCCAGGGCACTTCCGGTACGCGCGGCTTCTTCACCAATCAGTCGGGTGTGATCCGCTACAACTCGGCCAACGGTGCAACTTCAGCCAGCGCGCCCCTGCAATAAGGGCGTCCCTATCGGAAACCGGGCGCAGGGCCTCAGGGCTCCGCGCCCGGTTTCGTTTTGGAAGCCTACGGTACGCTGGCTGTGCCTCGCGGCGTCGCTGGACCCATCCCCCCGGTGACACGTCACGGCAACCCTGACAGAAAGTGTCCGTCTTACCCCTGTTTTCTATGCAACTTACTCTTGACACCGAACTTAAGTTCAGCAAAATCAAGCAGGTTGCGGGATCGGGAATTGGGGCCCTTTGGCTACAGACGTGCTTTCTCTCTAGGCAGCAACTGGGAAGTTACCCAGGAGATTGAGCCTTCGTTTTTCGCGGAGCTATTTCAATGAAACGGCCCCAAAAAGGTTTCTCGCTCATCGAACTTTTGATTGTGGTAGCGATCATTTTGATTATCGCCGCAATTGCTATCCCCAACTTGCTTCGTGCTCGTATGCAGGCCAACGAAGCATCGGCGGCGTCCTCGCTGCACGCCGTGAACACGGCGGAGATTTCTTACAGTTCCAGCTACCCGACAGTGGGTTTCTCGCCTTCGCTGAGCTCGCTCGGCAGCGGCGGCACGAGCCCTTGTCCGGCAACGTCTGCGGCTTCTTGTTACATCGACGAGACCCTGGCGGCCGGCACAAAAAGCGGCTACCTCTTTTCCTTTACTCCGGACACGAACACCCCGGCGCAGCACTATGCTTTGAATGCCGACCCAACGTCGCGCGGTCTGACCGGCCAGCGCAGCTACTACACCAGCGATACCAACGTGACTCGCTACAACACCACTGGCACGGCCAGTTCCAGCGATTCTCCGCTGCAATGAGTTCCTTGCTAGACTCGGTGCATGCCATCGGGTCTAGCGCTTCTGCTGTCCGCCCTGCTGCTTGGCTTCCTTCCGTCTCAACCGTCCTCGGCTGACTCCGGCCAGCTCCTGCGCAGGTTCGAATCGCGCTATCGCCCGGCGCGCACGCTCAGCGCCGTATTCCGGCAGACCTATCTGGATGGCGGCAAGACCTCCCGTGTGGAAGCCGGAGTGGCCTACTTCGCGAAACCGGGCAAAATGCGCTGGGAGTATCAGGCTCCCGAAGCGGACTTGTACCTGGTGGACGGCAAGTGGGCGTGGTTCTATGTTCCGGCCGATCGCACCGTTACCCGCATTGCGGCCAAAGAAAGCGCCGACTGGCGCACCCCGTTCGCACTGCTGGCAGGTGAGGCGAAACTTTCCCGCATCTGCCAGTCAATCACACCCGCTCCAGGCAATTCGGCCGTCAGCCCCGACGGGGTTGCTTTCCGCTGCCAGCTAAAGGGTTCCCCCGATGCGCGCGGCGGGCAATCCCTGATATTCGAACTGCAGCGCGACACCGGAGAATTGCTGCGGGTTCTGGTTTCGGAGCCAGGGGGCGTGCAGATCGAGTTCCTGTTCAACAAATGGCAGTTCGATCCGCCGCTCAGCCCCGATACCTTTCGCTTCCAGCCGCCGAAAGGCGTGGCCATCGTGGAGGGAGAACTGGCCGCGCAGCCGAGCAAGGCCCGGTAAATCGCCAGGTTGCGGGACGACGACCCACTTGCCCGCAGGCACCATTCCCGGCATCCTACTTGTGTTAAAGCCTGGAAACAGCCAACCCTTCCAGCCTACCCAGCATATTTTTAATTGGGGTACACTGACCGCATGGGCGAATTCGTTTGCCGCGTCGCGGACGCCGCTGGCCGCGTTTATTCACATGTCGAGGCGGCGGGCACGCAAGCTGAAGCAAGACAAAAGCTTACGGACCGCGGGCTGTACGTGTATTCGGTCCAGAACCGCAACAGTTTTCTGAGCGGGGTCTTCGCCGCGAAGAACCGCCAGGTGGGCGGCTCGGAATTTCTCATCCTGAACCAGCAGTTCAATACGCTCATCAAGGCCGGTCTGCCCATTCTGCGTGCTCTGGACCTGCTTGCCGAGCGCGCGTCCTCTCCCAAGCTGCGCCCGATCGTCTCCCAGGTTCGCGACCGGGTCCGCGAAGGCAAGTCGCTTTCCGAAGCCGTCAACGAAGCCGGAGTTTTTTCCAAGGTCTATTCCACGGCCATTCTTGCGGGAGAAAAGAGCGGCAACCTTGCCGGCGTGCTCGACTACTACATCGCTTACCAGCGGGTGAGCACGGGCGTTCGCAAGAAAATCATCGCTTCGCTGGTCTACCCGTTGTTGCTGGTAACCGTGGCGTCGCTGGTGGTCACGTATCTCGTTACCGTGGTGATCCCGAAATTCTCTCTGCTCTATCGCGATATGGGCGTCGAACTGCCGACCGCCACGCGCATCCTGATTGCTCTGACCGTTGACTACCGCTTCGTGATCCTTTCGGTGATTGCGGTAGCGATTCTGCTCGGCATCGCCGCCATGTTCTGGTCCCGCTCGGAAAAGGGCGGCGAGGCGTTCGATCGCCTGAAATTCCGCTTACCACTCATCGGTGACACCAGTCTAAAATTCCAGATTGCGCAGTTCTCGCGCACGCTCTCCACGCTTCTGACTGGCGGCACACCGCTGGTGGCGGGCCTGCAGACGTCCGCGGAATCGTTAAACAGCCCGTTACTCCGGGCGTCCATCATTGACGCCACGCAGCGGGTGCGGGAAGGCGATTCGCTCAGCACCGCGCTGGCGGGCACCAAGGTGATGCCCGAGCTTGCTCTGGACATGATCGAGGTCGGCGAGTCCAGCGGCGCGCTGGCCCCCATGCTCAACAGCGTCGCCGAGTTCTATGAAGAAGAGGTGAATATCAAGCTGGCGGCCCTGGTTTCGCTCATTGAGCCCGCCATCCTGATTTTCATGGGCCTGCTGGTGGCGTTCATCTTGATTTCACTTTATTTGCCTATCTTTTCCTTTTCGGTCACTGGGGCAACAGGGCGGTAGGGAACCATGAGCACGACACAAAATCCGGCTGTTTCTCCGGGCATATTCAGTGCAGAGGAGCAGCACGACCGGGAGACCGCGCGCCGCTTAGCCGAGCGTTACCGCGTTCCCTTCGTGGATCTGCGCGAGCAGCGCATTGATCCTGAGCTTTTCCGCACCATTCCCGCCGACCTGATGTTCCGCTACAACTTCGTCCCGTTGGAGCTGCAGAACAACGTACTGGCGATTGCCGCTGCCGACCCCGGACTGGTGCTTTTGAGCGACGAGCTCTCTTTGCTCCTCGGCAAGAAACTGGCCCCGCGCGTCGCTACCGCCAAGCAAATCGGCGACCTGCTCAAGCGCACCGAGCAATCCCAGCGTGTCCTGGAACAAGCCACAGAAGCCTTCACGCTGCATGTGAACCAGGTGGAAGAAGACACCGAAGAGACCATCTCCGGCGACCGCCTGACCCGCGACACTTCCGGTAGCCCGGTCGTAAAACTCGTGGAAACCGTGATTTTCACCGCGCTCGAACGCCGCGCCAGCGACATCCACATTGAAGCCCGCGACGCGGAAGTGGCCGTGAAATACCGCATTGACGGCGTCCTGCAGCACGCCATGACCCCCATCTCGAAAGATTGGCACTCCGCGGTTATCTCGCGCATCAAGGTTTTGAGCGATCTGGACATCGCGGAACGCCGCATCCCGCAGGACGGCCGCTTCCGTGTGAAATACAAAGGCCGCTTCATTGACCTGCGCGTCTCCATCATGCCCGCGAGCCACGGCGAAGACGCCGTGTTGCGCGTGCTCGACAAGGAAACGCTCTCCGAAAAATTCCAGAGCCTGAGTCTCGACGTGGTGGGCTTCTCGCAGGAAGAGATGACCCGCTTCCGGCGCTACATCCGCGAGCCCTACGGCATGGTGCTGGTCACCGGCCCCACGGGCTCCGGCAAGACCACCACACTCTACGCGGCCATCAACGAGATCAAAAGCGACGAAGACAAGATCATCACGATTGAAGATCCGGTCGAATATCAATTGCGCGGCATCACCCAGATTCCGGTCAACGAAAAGAAAGGCCTGACCTTCGCGCGCGGCCTGCGCTCCATCCTGCGCCACGATCCGGACAAGATCATGGTCGGCGAAATCCGCGACCAGGAAACCGCGCAGATCGCCATTCAGTCCGCGCTCACCGGCCACCTCGTTTTCACCACGGTTCACGCCAACAACGTTACCGACGTCATCGGCCGCTTCATCAACATGGGCGTCGAGCCCTATAACTTCGTTTCCGCGCTGAATTGCATCATGGCCCAGCGCCTGGTCCGCATTATTTGCCCGAACTGCAAGCGCTTGAAGAAACTCACCGCCGACGACCTGCGCGAGGCCGGCCTGAAACCCGAAGACCTCCAGAACGCCCAGATCAGCGAGGGTGCCGGCTGCCTGGAGTGCTCCGGCACCGGTTACCACGGACGCACCGCCATCTGCGAACTCCTGGACCTTTCCGACCGCATCCGTGAAATGATTATTGACCGGCGGCCAACGTCCGAAATCAAGCGTATCGCCCGCGAAGAAGGCATGATCACGCTGCGCGAGAGCGGTCTGGCCAAGGCCAAGCTGGGCATCACTTCCTTGCGCGAGATCAACAAGGTGACTTTCGTTGATTGAGTCCGCCACATACCGCCAGGGTATCTACAAGAGCGACTTCGTGCGCAAGATCGCGCTCTGGCTGGACGCGCAGCCGCATCCGCCGGTCGCCGTGGAAATCTCGCCGGACCGCATCGCCGCAGCCCGCTTCAGCCGTGCCGGCGGGCTGGACGCTTTCGCGGTGGAACCGCTGCCGCCGGGCGCTTTGCTGCCTTCCGCCGTCGAATCGAACATCGTCAATGCCGGCGCGGTGCGCGCCGCCATGCAGAGTGTCTGCGACAACATCGGCGCCCGCAATGAGGACGCGGCGCTGTTGCTGCCCGATCCGGTGGTTCGCGTATTCGTCCAGCATTTCGATCAGTTCCCGCGCAGCGCCAAGGAAGCCATTCCCATGCTGCGCTGGAAGCTGAAAAAGAGCGTTCCTTTCGAAGTGGACGAAACCCTGATCTCCTACATGCGCCAGGCCCCCCGCGAAGGCGGCGTGGACGTGGTGACCGCCCTCGGCCGTCTGCGCATCGTCCGCGAATACGAAGCGGTGGCGGAACAGGCCAATCTGAAGCCCGGCATCGTGCAGAGCTCGTCGCTGGCCGCGGTCGCGCTCCTGGCCGATCAGCGCCCGGCTCTTCTTGCCCGCATTTCGGGCACTTCGCTCACTACCGCGATTGTCCGGGACGGAATTCTCTGCGGCTACCGCTGCACGGAGTTGCCGGCGCAAGCAGCGCAGCTCACGCCGCAGATGCTGCTCGAAGAAATCTATCCGGTTGCCGCTTATTACCAGGACACCTGGCAGGAAGGCATTCAGTCCGTGCGGGTGGCAGGACTCGGCACACGCCTCCCGGAGTTCGTGCCGCCGCTCGAATCCGAATTTCATTGTGAAGTGCATTCGCTGCTGCACACCGCCATCTCCGAGGGGCGCGTCTCCTCGGCGGCCCGCCCGCTCGCGGAACGCGAGCTGGAAGGCCTGGTTGGCTGGATGATGCAGAAAAATTAGGGAGCAGAGAAGACCGGCAAATGAACGTACGCCTCAATCTCGCCACCAAGCCTCTGGAATCGAATCGGCGGTTCCTTGCGGGCGCCGGTGCGGCCACCGTTCTTGGCGCGCTGCTCTTCCTGATTCTGGGCTGGCACGTCTTTTCCGAACTGCGTGCCCAGGAAGCCTTGCGTCGCAAGGAAGAGGACAACAATCGCAAGGCGGCGCTGTTGCAGGCCCGCCGCAAGGACCTGGACGAGTTCTTTTCGCGCCCGGACAATGCCCGGCTCAAGGAACGCGCCGCGTTCGTCAACGGCGCCATCGAAGAGCGCACTTTCGACTGGACGCAGATGTTCATGGACCTGGAAAAGACCGTGCCGGTCGGAGTGCACGTGGTGAGCGTCCAGCCGCAGTGGAGCAAGGGCCAGATGTTCGTACGGCTCAGCGTGGCCTCCTCCAGTGAGGAAGCCAAAATCAAATTTCTGCACGCCATGGAAGATTCGCCCGCGTTTTCGAATGTGCAGCTCACCTCGATTCACGGCGGTCAGGCCGCCGGCGATCAGGAACTGCTCGAATTGAACGCTGTTTACGCGAGGAGTTGATGGACCGCTCGTTCACATTGCAGCGCCGCCTGATTCTCACCGGCATAGCCGTTCTGGTGCTCGCGGATATCGCGCTGGCCGGTTATAGCTGGCACATGGCCACCGGCATGCGCGTGCCGATGGCCCAGCTCGAAGCCGATTCGCACAAGCTGCAAACTCTCAACGCCGACATCGAGCGCGCGGAAAAGATTCGTCACGATCTTCCGGCCACGCTCGCCGATTACGACCGCTTTGACGCCTCGCTGCTCAAGGCCAGCACCGGGAATTCCGCCGTCACCTCCGAACTGGATGACTTTGCCCGCAAAACCGGGGTGCAGATTCAGACCCTGTCCTTCAGCCACAAGGAGATTCCCGCGCGCGGCCTGACCCAGGTGGACATGGAAGCCTCGATCAGCGGAGACTACGCGAGCATCGTCAAGTTCATGAACCTGCTGCAGCGCTCTTCCACCTTCTACATCGTTCAGGGCCTTACGCTGCAGCCGGAAGGCCAGGGCAGCCAGACCGCATTGCGCATCGGTTTGCACATGAAGACTTTTTTCCGGACGGCGGCATGAAACAGCGCAACCAAATCATCGCGCTCGTCGTGCTGTTTCTGATTGCAGCAGCGGTATGGATGTGGAACAGCCGCCAGGGGCCGGGAACCGCCGGCGCCGCTTCGGTGGTCTCGAACTACACGCCCATCAACATCGACAATCCTGCCATCCAGAAGTGGAAGATCGACAAGGTTCGCAAGACGGAGTACAAGACGGCTGGTCGCAACCCGTTCAGCAGCGTGGCCCCGCCGCCTCCGCCTCCCGCGCAACTCAAGCCGGGCGACCGAGGCTATACGCCACCACCGCCGCCGCCTCCGCCACCCGATCCCACGTTGCCTGCCAACGTGAAGTTTTACGGCTACGGCACGGTCCCGAACGGGACCGAGCGACGGGCATTCCTGACCGACGGCGAAGAAGTGTATGTCGTTGCAGAGGGCGAAGTTCTTCTCGGCCGCTACCGCATCATCAAAATCGGTAACGCCAGCCTGGAGTTTGAAGAGACCGCCACCGGCCGGCATGGCCGTGCCACCCTGGAAGACGCCGCACTCGGCGCTGGGCCGGACACGTGATCGGTGAGCGTAGCAGGTCGCGCCGCCTTCGCCGCCCGCAGCGGGGTTACGCCATTCTGGTTGTGCTCCTGCTGCTGACCCTGCTGGTCGTTTCCGTTCTCGCGGTGTCTCCGAATATTCTCACCGAGGGGCGTCGCGAAAAAGAAGAAGAGATGGTTTGGCGGGGCAAGCAGTATGCCCGTGGCGTAAAGATGTACTACCGCAAGACAGGCAAATTTCCGACGTCTCTCGACGATCTGACCAAACCCAAGCTCGGCAATCTCCGCTTTATGCGCCAGGCTTACAAAGACCCCATGAACACCAAAGATGGCGAGTGGCGCCTGATCTATGTGGGGCCCACCGGCCAGCTCATTGGCAGCCTGAAGCCGCAGCAGGCCCTGAATCTCTCTTCGATTGCGGGCGCCAGTATGCCTGGCATACCGGCGGGCCAAGTCGGCAGCCCCTCGTTTGGCCAGGGACTCGGTCAAGCGGCCAACTCCGTGTTCGGCAATGGCGGTGCGGCGAACGGGACGATGTCTGCTTCACCCGATTCCGTGGGCACGCCGCCGACCAGCCAGCGCAGTGCGGCCGGTGCACCGCCGCCGGTCGGATCGGTTTCTACGGATCCCGGCGTGCCAGCCTCGTCCGATGCCGCCGCCCAGGAAGCTGCGAGTCAGGCCTTGCTCGATTCCGATCCGCCCACGGTCATGGGTGGCAACATCATCGGTGTGGGCAGCAAGATCAAGCAGCCTTCGATTATGGTTTACGAGAAGGCCCACAACTATAAGCAGTTTGAATTCATCTGGGATCCTTCGAAGGACGCGATTGCGGTCGGCGCGGCCGCTCCCGGAACTCCGAGTGTGCTGCCCATTGGCACGCCCGCCAACGGCGCTCCCGGCACGAACAACAATCCCAACGCGCCGGCGGGTCCGAATCCCGAGCCCAATCCTCCGGAAACCACCCCGAATCCTCCTCCGCCGCCGCAGTAGGGAACTCAGCTGCCGCCGTTCTTTTCGATTTTCTCTTTGCGCAGATCGTAAGTCCGCCGCACCGCGCGCACGTAGACCTGCGTCTCGTTGTAAGGCGGCACGCGGCCGTAGCGTTGCACGGTTCCCGGACCGGCATTGTAGGCCGCCAGTGTCAGCGCCAGGTCGCCCTGATACCGCTGCAGCAGGTCCCGCAAATACCGCGTTCCGGCGTCGATATTCTGCTCCGGATCGAACACGTTTTTCACGCCGAGCCTGCTGGCCGTCGCCGGCAAGAGTTGCATCAGCCCTCGCGCGCCGCGCCGCGAGACCGCCTTGGCGTTGAAGTTCGATTCCGCGGCGATCACGCTGAAAATCAGGTCCGCGTCCACTTCATACCGCCGCGCCGCTGCTTCGATCAGCCTGGCGTACGGCGCCTGCGCAAGCGGCAGCTTCGGCTGCGCCACAAAGATCTCCTCCGGTTCGATCAGCACCACGTCATCGGCATTGATTTCGCCGTGTCCTCCGCGCATCTCGACGCGGTACTTGTCGCCGGTCAGCTGCCAAGAGGTCACGTTCATGCGCGCGCCGGTTTTCAGAACGAAATAGTCCGCCCGCGCCGCTGATGTGAACGCCGCCGTCAGCGCGGCTGCCAGCGCGAGTCTTATCGCTATGCGCACGAAGCCGCTCCCGGCAGAGCAAAACGCTCGATCGCCGCTGCCACCCCGTTTTCGTCGTTGGAATGCGTCTGGTGCCAGCCGAAACCCTTCAACTCGGCCACGCCGTTTTCCATCACCACCGGAATCCCCGCAAACTCCAGCATCTCCAGATCGTTGTGGTTGTCGCCAACCGCCAGGATCTCCGCGCGCTGCAATCCCCGCGCCGCCGCCCATTGCTTGAGCGCCGCGCCTTTGGTACAGCCTTTCGGCAGGACGTCCAGCATCGCGAAATCCTTCGCCGGGTATTTCGTCGCCGCCAGTTTCAACTCGTCCGCCCAGGCCGCGGTCGCGAGCAACTGCTCCACCTCCGCCATCTCCTGCACCGTGCCGGAAAACATCACCTGCAGCGGATCTTCGGTAAGGCACTCTTCCAGGGGCGAAATCGTCCCAATGAACTCCAGATTGCGCGAGTAATAGGCGTAGCGCAGGGAGTCGCTTTTCTCGAGGCGTTCCAGCATCAGTTGATTCGCGCGCGGCCGGTCGAAAATCACCGCTGCGCCCGCGCGCCAGGCCCGCGTGGACTGCAAAACGCCGCGCGCCACCTGCGCGTCGAGCAAATGCTTCAAGCGCGTCACGCCATCGCTCGAGCGGATCATCGCGCCGTTGTTCACAATCATGGTGATTTCGCAGCCGAGCGAGGCCGCCACCGGCAGGGCAAAGTCGTAGCGCCGCCCCGTCACCAGCGCCACTTCAATCCCGCGCCGCACGGCCGCCTGGATTGCTTCCCGGTTTGCCGAAGGCACCTGCCAGCGGCTGTTCAGCAGCGTGCCGTCAATATCCAGCGCGATGAGTTTTACGGCCATGCCTTATTTTACCGTGAGAAGCCGCCAGGTTCGCGGCGGGCGCGTGAAACTGTGATGAATCTGCATGCAGGCCGCGCTTCCTGGCCCGCCGCGAACCTTGTGCTAGACTCGCCCTGATATGTCCACGCGCCGCCTGTACTACGACGATTCCTTCCAGGACAACTTCAAAGCCCAGGTCCTCAGCTGCGAGCCTCTCAGCGAGCCCTTTGACGGCGGCTACCGCCCCTGCTGGGCTGCGGTCCTCGACCAAACCCAGTTCTACCCGACTTCCGGCGGCCAGCCGCACGATCTCGGCAAGCTGGGCGAAGCGAACGTCAACGATGTGCGCGATTCCGAAGACCGCATCATTCATATCATTGACCGGCCGATCCCTCTCGGTCACACCGACGGTTGCATCCATTGGCCGCGCCGCTTCGATCACATGCAGCAGCATACCGGCCAGCATCTCCTCTCCGCCGTTTTTCAGGAGCGTTTCGGCCTGGTCACGGTCTCTTTTCATCTGGGCGAGCATGTCTGCAGCATTGACCTGCAAGGCCCCCAGCCTTCGCCCCTGGTTCTGGAAGGCGCAGCGCGCGCTGCCAACGAGGCCATCTTTGACGACCGCGAAATCACCGTCCGCTACGGGACGGCCGAGGAATTTGCTTCGCAAGGGGCCCGCAAGCAGGTGGATCGCAGGGGCGTTCTCCGCGCCATCGAAATCGCTGGCATAGACTTGCAGCCGTGCGGCGGCACGCACCTGCGCCGCACCGGCCAGCTCGGCCTGATTCTGATTCTCGGCGTCAGCAAGATTCGTCAGGACTGGCGGGTGGAATTCTTGTGCGGCGGACGCGCCGAAGCCGCCGCCCGCCGGGACGCGGCCACGCTTGCGGCCCTTGCCGCGGAACTCCGCTGCGCCCCGGGCGAAGTCGCCGAGGCCGTCGAACGCCTGCAAAAGGAAAACGCAGCTTCCTCCCGCCGCCTCAAGGCCCTGTTGCCGCGCGTTGCAGACGCCGATGCCGCCGGTTTGTTGACGGCCGCCGCTGCGCGTCCTGACGGTTTGCGCGTGGTCGCGCGCCTCCTGGAAAATGCCGAAGCCGAGGAGCTTCAGTTCCTGGCCACCTCTATCGCTCGCTCGGAACAGGCGGTGGCACTGCTCGCCCACCCGGAGACCGGGGCGCTTGTTTTTGCCCAGCATCCCGGCGCTGCGAGAGACATGAACGCCCTGCTCAAAAAGGTCTTCGTGCAATTTCCAGGGAAGGGCGGCGGCAGCAAGGATTTTGTCCGCGGCGCTCTCTCCACGCCGGGCGACGCAGCCGCCGCGCTCCATTTCGCCGCGTCGTCCGTCTAGCTACCCGTTGCCGGCGGGAATGCGTTGCTTCTTTCGCGCGCCGCCGATAAACATTCACATCCACGCCACGCGGCATTCACGCGTTCACACGATGCTAACCCCATGTCAACCGCCGCGCTTTGGCACGGCCCTGCGTCACCGCTGGTGCAAACCGCGGCCTATGAAGTCTCGCTGGCCACGACCCTGGCCGATGTCCGCGCTTGCCAGCATCTCCGCTATCTGGTTTTCAACGAAGAGCTGGGCGAAGGCCTGGAATCCTCGCACGCCCTGCGCCTGGACCGCGACCACTTCGACGTGATTTGCGACCACCTGATGGTGCGCGATTCCGCGAGCGGCGAGGTCGTCGGAACCTACCGCATGCAGACCGGTTACCGCGCCAAAGGCAACGCCGGGTATTACAGCCAGGAGTTCTTTGAGTTTGCCCCGTACGAACCGCTGCGCGGCGAGATGCTGGAGCTCGGGCGCGCTTGCGTGCATCGCGAGCACCGTGACTCCAGCGTGCTGATGCTTTTGTGGAAGGGAATTTTTCGCTACGCGCTGCAGACGGGCGCGCGCTATCTGGTCGGCTGCAGTTCGCTCACGTCGCAAGATCCGGGGGAAGGTCTGGCGCTCTATCGCGATCTACGCGAAAAATACCTGGTGGCGGAGCCGTTTCGCACCGTTCCGGCGCCGGGCCACTCGCTCGGAATTGCGGAGGCCGGGATCGCTGCGCCGCAGGCGGTGAAAGCGCCGCGCTTGCTGCGCACCTATCTCGAGCTTTCCGCCAAGATTTGCGGCGAGCCGGCCATCGACCGCGCTTTCAAGACCATTGATTTCCTGACCTTGCTCGACCTGAAGGAAATTCCCGTTCGCCTGCGTTCCCGCCTGCTTGCCGAGTAGGCCTCGGCGCGTCTCTGCGTACTCGGTGCTTCTTCGGCGGGGTCTGTGTTAGCGGCCGCGGCGATCGGCTAGTTCGCCTGCAGCTCCTTGACGCTCTCGAGAATCACGTGGCCCACAATTCCCAGGCTGCGCGCGCTGATCTTGTCCAGCGTGTCCTGCGGCGTGTGCCAGTAACCGGCCGAATTGGTCAGGTCGATGATGTCCGCCGAAGGCACCCCGCGCTGCAGGAAGGAAAGATGGTCGTCCTCGACGACCGTCGCCGTGGGCAGGAAGATCTGCGAATATCCCAACCGGTTGGCCACTTTCCAGATCAGTTCCGTCAGTTCCTTGGTGCTGCTCGATTCTTTCTGGATGCCCAGCGCCTTGCCGCCCACCAGGTCCGCCAGAATCATGGCGCGCACGCGCTTCAGGTCGCCGCTGGCGGCCATACGCGCGGCCATCTGCCGGCTGCCGTAGCGGTTGTCCGGATCCTGCCATTCCTTGCGTACCGCCTCTTCGCCGTCGAAAAACGCAATCCAGACCGCATAGCGGCCGCGTTTCCCGCAAAGCTGGCGGGCCAGCTCCAGCATGACCCCGGTGGAGGAACCGCCGTCGTCAGCACCCACGAAGTTGTCGAGTTTCTTGGTGTCGTAGTGCGTGGCCAGCAAAATGATGCCCCGCCGGTCGCCCGGAATTTTGGCCACGATATTTTTCATCGGCAGCCGGCCCGCTGGAGTGTCCGCAGAGAACGCATCGGTATCCACGGTGCAGCCGGCGCTCGAGAGTTGCGAAGCGATGTAATCCTGCGCGGCAAGAATGCCTTGCGAGCCAGCCGGACGCGCTCCGATATCCACCAGCTTTGCCACGTCCCCGTAGGCGCGTTTGCCGTCAAAGCCGCCGGTCTTCTCGGCGGGCAGGGCATCGTCGGGCAGCTGCGGCCGGACGGCCGGTTTGCCGGCGCCGGGAGCTGTGGAACTGGCGGACGTGCCCGCCGTTGCATGCTCCTTCGGCGTGTCGGCGCTGCAGCCGTTCAGGGCAAACAGCATGGCGGCGGTGAGCGCCGCGCTTGCCGCCCTGCGGGCTTTTTTCTGAACGCCGGAAACGTTCATCCCCGTGCCTCCGCCGCTTCTCGGCGCGCCCGTTTCGCCACCACCATCCACGACACGCCGACCCCAATGAAATAAAGAACCGTCATCACACCCATCACCAGCAGCATGGTCACCGCGTCCGGTGTGGGCGTAACAATCGCCGCAACCACGGTAATCACCAATACCGCGTACTTCGTATTCTGGATCAGGAACTTCGGGGTGACGATGCCGAACAGCGTCAAAAAGAAAATCAGCACCGGCAGTTCGAACACCAGACCCAGAGCCACGATCACCAGCAGCACCAGGTCGAAGTAGTCGTCGATCTTGATCAGCGGAACCACCGGTCCCTGGAATCCCACCAGGAAATTCAGGATGTGCGGCAGCGCGAGAAAGTAGGCGAAGGCGATGCCCGCAAGAAAAAGAAAGACCGTAGAAAACAGGAACCCGGTAACCGCGGACTTTTCGTTTTTGTAGAGGGCCGGCGCCACGAACAGCCATATCTGGTAGAGAATCACCGGCGACGCCAGCACGATGCCGATATAAATGCTTAGTTTGATCAGCAGGCTCAGATAATCGGTCGGGCCGGTGTACACCAGTTGCGGATTCAGGTTGTGCGCCTTCAGCGCCACCTGGATGGGGATGGTGATGAAGTTCACAAAGCGCGGCGCCACAAACCAGCCGATCATCGCGCCGAGAAAAACGGCGACACCGGCGTTGATGATGCGCTTTCGCAGCTCGATCAAATGCTCGAAAAACGTCATCTGCCCGCCGCTGCCGTCTTCGGGCGTTGCCGGCGCGGAAAGATCGGTTGGCTCAAGCTGGCTGTTGCTGGTCATGGGCAGGCGTCGCAGGGGGATTTTCGTCCGTGGTCGTGCCGGATGTGGCGTGTGCGGAATCGCCTTCCGCGTAGGTCGCGGGTTCGGAGCCGTGCGCGACCGCTTCGCTTACGGGTGTAACCGTCGGACCGGAGGGTTCGACCGATTCAGGCAGCGCTTTCGTTGTTTCCGCATCGGCGGGAGTCGCCAAAGTGGCCGGCTGCACCGTGGCCGCCGCGGCCTCTTGCTGTTTCTTCCATTCCGCTTCGCGGGCTTGCCGCTCGATATTCCGCATCTCTTCTTCGAAGGCCATTTTGAAGTCGGTGGACGCCTTGCGAAACTCGGCCATGAGCTTCCCCAGCCCCCGGGCCAGTTCCGGCAGCTTGTGCGGTCCAAAAACGACCAGCACCACAATGAAAATCACGACCAGATGGGGGATGCTGAACATGAGCGGGTGACCGTGGCTGCCTGGACGACGCGAAAGCCCTCGTTGGCATCATAGAAAGGGCATCCCGGACTGTCAAACCGCAGTCTGAGCCGTCCAAGAATGTTATACTGGTGGAGCCAGCAAAGCGCCGTACCGGTGTATGCGTGAGGGTCAGGCATGAACCAGAATCGTCGCGGCATCGTCGTGATTTTCATGGTGTTGGTGGCCTCTGCCGTCCTGGGCTGGGTGTACGGTCCCTCGGTTCGCGCTACCACCACCGCCGCCGAAGATAACCAGGCCTCCGTCCGGGAGTTCACCACGGTTCTGGACGTGGTGCAGGCCAACTACGCCGAGCCGGTCGACGTGGATAAAGAGGTCTATCAAGGCGCCATCCCCGGGATGCTGCGCGTTCTGGACCCGCACTCCAATTTCTTTGACGCCCGCCAGTTTGCCCTGCTGCGCGAAGACCAGCGCGGCAAGTACTACGGCGTGGGCATGATCGTCGCGCCGCGCGAGAATCACACCGTGGTGATGGCGCCGTACGTGGGAGCACCCGCCTATAACGCCGGCCTGCGGCCCGGCGACGTGATCGTCCGGGTGGACGACAAGGCCACGGACGGGCTGACCACCAGCGAGGTTGCGGACCTGCTTAAGGGGCCGAAGGGCACGGTGGTCAAGATCATCGTCACCCGCGAAGGCTATGCGGAGCCGCTGACGTTCACCGTAACCCGAGGCGAGATCCCGCGGCACTCGGTGGACATCGCCTTCCTGTTGAAGCCAGGTATCGGCTACATCCGGCTTTCCTCTTTCAACGAAACGACCGACCACGAAATCGCGGATGCTTTGAAGCAGCTGAACGCGAACACGCTGGACGGGCTGATTCTGGACATGCGCGGAAACCCCGGCGGCTTGTTGAATGAAGCGGTCGCGGTGGGCGACATGTTCCTCGAAAAGAACCAGCTCATCGTTTCGCACCGTGGCCGGACCTCTCCGGAGCGCCGCTACTACGCGGTGCGCGGCAATCAGGGCATGACCATCCCGCTGGTGATCCTGGTAAACAACAACTCGGCCTCTGCCACGGAGATCGTTTCCGGCGCGGTGCAGGACCACGACCGCGGGCTGATCGTTGGCGAAACCACGTTTGGCAAGGGCCTGGTGCAGACCGTCACGCCGCTCAGCGAAAACACCGGGCTGGCGCTGACCACCGCGCGTTACTACACGCCGAGCGGCCGCTTGATCCAGCGCGACTACAAGTCCATTTCGCTCTACGAATATCACTACGAGCGCAAAGTGCCGGATCACCCGACCGAGATCAAGCTCACCGACAGCGGGCGGCAAGTGACGGGCGGCGGCGGCATTACCCCGGACCTGGTGGTTGCCAGCAACAAGCTGAGCAAATTTCAGCAGGAGCTGTTCCGCTTCGACGTCTTTTACCCGGCGGAAGCAGGTGTGGGCGGCTTTACCCGCTACTACCTGGGAACGCGTCCCACGATCACCCATGAATTCACGGTGGATGAGGGCGTGATGCACGAGCTGCGGAACTACATGACCAAGCGCAACGTGCGCTTCAGCGAAGCGGAAATCGCTGAAAACCAGGACTGGATCAAGCGCAAGATCAAGCAGGAAGTGTTCATGTCTACCTTCGGCATGCAGGAAGGCTTCAAGGTGCTTCTCGAAGCCGACCCGCAGGTGCAAAAGGGAATTGAAGCGATTCCCCAGGCTCGCGCGCTCTACCAAAATGCGCGGAAGATTGTTGCGCAGCGCACCGGCGGCAGCATCGACCAACCCTGAGAAGCGGAAACGCGAAACTGGAAACTCGAAGGGCAGTCTGCCAGATAGCTACGTTTGCGCCGGCATTGGCTGCCAGGGAATCGCCTGCGACCCGGCAGGTTGGAATGCCGCGAAGCGTCTGCTAAACTAAGAAAGTAGTCTTCCGGCGCGTGTGGGCGAGTAGCTCAGCTGGGAGAGCGCCTCGTTCGCAACGAGGAGGTCGCCGGTTCGATCCCGGTCTCGTCCACCATCTTTTCAAAAGCTTACTCAGGACTTGGAACAACGCGGCGTTGTCCAAGGTTACCCGGCTGAGAATCCCAAGCCTATCCGCTCTTCCCAATCCAACTTGAATTGCCGATCGTTCGCCGATCATTCTTGCGCTTCGCGTTTCGTTCGTGCCTTGGCGCGTGTCCTGACCGGAAATGCCTCAGGGTCTCAGGGCAGACGCACTGGAAGCCCGGTGTCGCACACATCCGCATAACCCGGACCGCAGGTGTGCGCGGAGAGCAGGCGCGCAAGCTCCAGGTTGTCTTTTTTCTTATTTTGTGGTATAATTACTAACGGCGTTTCATGTCCCTATCTCTCGGGAGCGGACTGTGTGTCTGCGCTCAGGGAAAACCGGGGCTTGGAGGAGGCGGCGATGGCGTTACAGGCCGATACGTTTGCGTATCGCGATGATTCCGTGGAACTTAGCGGACATTTTGCATGGGAGGACCGCCAGACAGGGAAGCGGCCGGGAATCCTGGTGATCCACGCAGGGCCGGGGCTGGACGAGCATACGCGGGGCAGGGCCCGGTGGCTGGCCGAACTGGGATATGTGGCCTTTGCGTGCGACATGTACGGGCCGGGCGTGGCGGGAAACCGGGAAGCGATCATGGCGACAATGACCGAGCTCCGCGGCGACGTGAACAAGCTGCGGCGGCGCGCAGCTGCGGGGCTGGAGGTGCTGCACGGGCACCCGCTGGTGGACGGGCGGGTGGCGGCGATCGGCTACTGCTTCGGCGGTATGACTGTGCTGGCGCTTGCGCGCGGCGGGACGGAGCTAGCCGCAGCAATCAGCGTGCACGGCAGCCTGGCGACGCAGCATCCGGCGAGCCCGGGAGCGGTAAAAGCCAAGGTGTTGGTGCAGCACGGCGCGCTGGACACGCATGTTCCCATGGCCCACGTGAACGCCTTCGTGGACGAGATGAAGGCGGCGGGAGCGGATTGGCAACTGGTGATCTATGGAGCGGCGTCGCACGGGTTCGCGCACGAAAATATGAAGGTGCCGCTGCCGGGCGTGGCGTACCACGCGGCGACGGACGCGCGCTCGAAAATCGGCGTCGCGGGTTTTCTGCGCGAGGTATTCGGCGGAACAGGCGCTGCGCCGGAGGTTTGACGGGCCGCACAGGCGAGGCTAGGATTCCGTTCACCCGCCTTTTTGCCATGCCCCGGAGAACCTCCATGAAATGCTTAGCGCGAGCCTTAACCGCCACACTTCTGTTGACGACACTGGTCTCGCTGCGCGCGCAAGCGCCGGCGGCTACCACCCCCGGCGGCGCGGCGAATGACCCGACCCGGCCGATTCTGGACGCGGAGCAGCAGAATCACTGGGCCGAGCCTGCCCCGCCAGCGCACATTGTTGGTCCGGTCTACTTTGTGGGAACGCGCGGCCTCGCGGTGTATTACCTGCACACAAACGAAGGCGGGATCCTTATCAGCTCGGGCGTGCAGGGCTCGGGACCAATCATTGCTGATTCGATCCGCAGGCTCGGCTTCGACCCCACGCAGATCCGCTTGCTGCTGGCGACACACGCTCACTTCGACCATGCCGGCGGCATGGCGTATTTGCAGAAGCTTTCGGGCGGTAAGGTGGCGGCGCTGGAACAGGAAGTGGCACTACTCGAGAGCGGCGGGAAGACCGATTTTCAGTACGGGCAATCGGCGGAGTTTCGCTTCGACCCGGTGCATGTGGACCGCGTGCTGCACGACGGAGAGACGATCGCGCTCGGCGGTGCGCAGATCAGCGTGCTCTGGATGCCCGGGCACACGCGCGGCGCGGCAAGCTACATCCTGAACGCCGAGGAAAACGGCAAGACCTACAGCGTGCTGATCTTCGGAAGCGGCGGCGTGAACCCCGGTTACCGGCTGACGGGCAATCCGAGCTACGCGGGAATTGCCGCCGATTTCCAGCATACGGAAGAAGTGTTGGATGGCTTGCATCCGGACATCTGGCTGGCGCTGCACACCGAGCAATTCGGATACTGGGAAAAGTCGGGGCGCGCGGCGTCCGACGGCGTGAATGCGTGGCTCGACCCGGAGGGCTACCGGGAATTCTTGCAACAACGACGCAAGGCCGTGCAGGACGAGATCGCGAAGGAAAAGAAGTAAATACGGGAAAAGCCGCTGCAGTGAGGTTCCGTCTTACGCGCGAAAGGTGACCTCTTTGCCGCGCTGGACATAGGAGTGCTTCTGGAAGTCGTCGTCGTCGCGGTAGGGGAAGTCGGAGCGGTAGTGGCTGCCGCGACTTTCTTCGCGCGCCAGCGCGGAGCGGGCCATCAGGGTGGCGAGAGCGTGCAGGTTGGCAAGCTCGTAGTCTGAGCGCGTGGGTTTTTCCTTTTTCGGCAGCTGCATTTGCGTCAGGAAGGCGATGGCGGCGGAGAGCTCTTTTCCCGTGCGCAAGATGCCGACGTGTTTCCACATCAGGTCGCGGATTTGCGTGAGTTCGGGCGACGCTGCGGGAGCAACCGGAGAAGCCTCGGGCTCGGAAAAATCGGGCTTAGGCGCCGGGCTGCCGGGCAGAGGGGCTGCTTTGTGCGGGACCTGCTTGGGCGTCGAAGAGGAGCGGTCGGCGATCATGGCCTGACCGGCCCGCGCGCCGAAGACCAGGCCTTCGAGCAGCGAGTTGCTCGCCAGGCGATTGGCGCCGTGGACGCCGGTGTCAGCGGTTTCCCCGGCGGCATAGAGGCCGGGGAGCGAGGTGCGGCCCCAGAGGTCGGTGTTCACGCCGCCCATCATGTAGTGCGCGGCCGGGCAAACCGGCGCCATGTCGGTCGCCAGATCCAGGCCGTAACTAAGACAGGTGGAATAGATGCGCGGGAAGCGCTTCTGCAGAAACTCGGCGGACTTTGCGGTCATGTCCAGGTACACGTGCTGGGCCTGGGTACGCTGCATTTCGCTCACGATGGCCCGGGCGACGACATCGCGCGGCGCAAGTTCCTGGGCTTCGGCGTAGCGCTTCATGAACCGTTCAAGTGTGATGTTGCGCAGGATGCCGCCCTCGCCGCGCAGAGCCTCGGAGAGCAGAAAGCGAGGAGCGCCCTTGATGGCCAGCGCGGTCGGGTGGAACTGGACAAACTCCATGTCCGAGAGTTCGGCGCCGGCCGCGTAAGCGATGGCCATGCCGTCGCCGGTGGCTACCGCGGGATTGGTGGTTTCGCGATAGATCTGGCCCAGGCCGCCGGTGGCCAGGAGCACGGCTCCGGCGCGGACCTCGTGCAGCGAACCATCGGTTTCGTCCAGGAAGCGCAATCCCACGACCCGCCCGTTCTCCAGAATCAGCTCCGTGGTGAGCGCGTGCGCGCGCAGGTGCAGGCGCGGCAGGTTGTGAGCGCGGGCCAGCAGCGCCCGGCTGATTTCGCGGCCGGTGGAGTCGCCATGCGCGTGCAGGATGCGGGAGCGGCTGTGCGCGGCTTCGCGGGTGAAGGCCAGCTTGGTGCCGGCGCGGTCGAACTCCGTGCCCCAGTCAATGAGTTCGCTGATGTACTTGGGGCCTTCTTCCACGAGCAGCGCGACGGACTCCGGACGGCACAATCCGTCGCCCGCGTTGAGGGTGTCCTGCTCGTGCAGTCCGATCTCGTCTTCGTCGCTGAGGGCCACGGCAATGCCGCCTTGCGCCCAAGCGGTGGCCGAATCGCTGAGATTCGATTTGGCGAGAACCAGCACGCTGCCGGCCGAGCTCAGCTCGATGGCGGCGCGCAGACCGGCGACGCCGGAGCCGACGACGGCAAAGTCTGCGGAATAGGATTTCGGGGATGCGGTCATCTTTGAGTTGGCGGCAGAGTGGGCGGCGCTTTCATGGTAACAAATTTTGCCCAGCTCGCGCGCGAAGGCCCGCCGGCGCTGACCAGGCGAATTTGTGCCGTGTGTTACAGTAAAAAAAGGTTCGATGCCGAAAATCAAGCGCATTCGAGTGAAGTCTTCCGTGGGCACCTACGCCGTGATTTGCGGCCCGGGCGCGCTGGCGCGGCTTGGCGCGGAAATTGCCCGGCTGGGGCGCTTCTCCAGCGTCCATGTGGTGACTTCGCCGAAGGTGTGGCGCGCGGTGGGCCGCAAGGTCACGGCAGGGCTCGGGCGGCAGCGGGCCACGGTGCACACGTTCAACGACGCCGAAACGGCCAAGAACCTGAAGTCCGTCGAGGCGATTTCCCGCAGCCTGGTCAAAGCAGGGGCGGACCGCCACGCCGTGGTGGTGGCGGTCGGCGGGGGAGTGGTGGGGGATGTGGCCGGCTACGCCGCGGCGGGCTACTTGCGCGGGGTGGCGCTGGTGCAGGTGCCGACGACGGTGGTGTCGCAGACCGACAGCGCCATCGGCGGCAAGACGGGCGTCAACCTTCCGGAAGGCAAAAATCTGGTGGGAGCCTTCTATCCGCCGCGCCTGGTGCTGGCCGACCCCAAGTTACTCGCCACGCTCTCGGCGCGCGAATTCCGGGGCGGGCTGGCGGAAGTGATCAAGTACGGAGTGATTGCGGATGCCCGGCTCTTCGCTTTTCTGGAGAAGCAGTTCGAGAAGCTGTTGGCCCGCGACGCGGCGGCGACCGGGCACGTGATCCAGCGGTCGGTTGAGATCAAGGCCCGGGTCGTAAGCCAGGACGAACGGGAGTCCGGGCTGCGGGAGATCCTGAATTTCGGTCACACCTTCGGCCACGCGCTGGAAAGCGCCACGGGGTACCGGCGCTACCAGCACGGCGAAGCGGTGGCCTGGGGAATGATGGCTGCGGCGCTCTACGGTCACGAGA
>DATKLU010000034.1:0-104668 GCA_035542235.1 Dongiaceae bacterium | reverse complement strand
TCCATATACCGCGTCACGGCGATTCATGACCGTGCTCGACAAGAGCGAGATCACCAAGGAGACTCCGGAAAAGAGCCTCCTGGAACCGAAGAAGCGCTCGGGCGGACGCAACAACCAGGGCGAAGTGGTGGTCTGGCACCGTGGCGGCGGTCACAAGAAGCAGTACCGTAAGATCGATTTCCGCCGCGACAAACCGGGCGTGCCGGCCAAGGTCGAAGCCATCGAATACGACCCGAATCGCAGCGCCAACATCGCGCTGTTGCACTATGCCGACGGCGACAAGCGCTACATCCTGCACCCGGTGGGTCTGGAAGTGGGCGCGACGGTCAGCACCGGCGACGCAGCCGACATTCTTCCCGGCAATGCGCTCAAGTTCCGGCACATTCCTCCGGGCACGATGGTGCACAACATCGAGCTGTATCCGGGCCGCGGCGGCCAGCTGGTTCGCACCGCCGGCGCTTCGGCGCAGCTGCTCAGCAAGGAAGGCGATCTGGCGCTGATCAAGCTGCCTTCCGGCGAAGTGCGCAAGTTTTCCGTGGACTGCATGGCCACCGTCGGTCAGGTGGGTAATCTGGACCACGAGAATGAGACCTTCGGCAAGGCTGGCCGTACGCGGTGGCGCGGTGTGCGCCCGACCGTTCGCGGTGTGGCCATGAACCCGGTGGATCACCCGCACGGCGGCGGTGAAGGCCGCGTCAAGGGCAACCACCCGGTTACGCCGTGGGCCTTCCCGACGCTGGGCAAAAAGACCCGGCACAACAAGCGGACCGACAAGCACATTGTCGAGCGCCGCAAGTAGGCGGAGAGGCGTTAAGCAGGGCTGAGGGAGAGACTTCGCGGCGAAGTGAAGGTCGCGAAGGGCGAGCAGAGCAATGCGAGCGACACGGACAAGCCGTATGGCAGGACGCCGCTCCGCGGTAAGCAGCGGAGCCAAGCGGGGCAAGCGTGTGGCGAAGCGAACGGCAGCGGCCAAGCCGGCGGTAAAAGCGGCTGCGGTGCGCAAGGCGGTGGCGGTTCCGCTGGAGCCGATGCTGTACAAGCTGTGCAAGGCGGGCTGGGCAGTGGTGGTGGATCGTGCGCCGAATGCCCTGGGTACGCGGTTTGTTTGCCCGTTCTGCCCGAAATCGCATCGTGTTCCTGGCCCGGTGCGCGGATTCAAGAAGATGCGGCACGCCCAATGGGGCCGTTTGCGCCGCGTGGAGGAATAGCAAGAGATGGCACGCTCACTGAAAAAGGGTCCGTTTGTCGACGGGCACCTGCGCGAAAAGGTCGAAGGACTGAACACGCGCAACGAAAAGAAAGTGATCAAGACCTGGTCGCGGCGTTCGACGATCGTGCCGGACATGATCGGTCACACCATCGCCGTGCACAACGGCAAGAAATTCATTCCGGTCTATGTGACGGAACAGATGATTGGACACAAGCTGGGTGAGTTCGCGCCGACCCGGACCTTCAAGGGCCACGCGGTGAAGGCCGCGCTCGAGAAGGCGGCTGCGCCCGCTCCGGCAGGAGGCGGCGCTCCGGCGCCGAAGGCATAAGCCATGGCTGACGTGCAGACCCAACTCGGTTTAATCGAAGCGCACGCGCTCGCGCGTCATGTGCGCATGTCGCCGCAAAAGGCGCGCCTGGTGATCGATTTGATTCGCGGACAGCGGGTGCAGGACGCTCTGCACACCCTGCGCTACACGCCAAAGCGCGCCGCCAAACCCATCGAAAAGCTGTTGCGCAGCGCGGTGGCCAATGCGGAACGCAAGGCCGATGACGCCGGCGCGCCGCTCGATGTGGACCAGCTCTACGTCTCCAAGTGTTTCGTCAACGAAGGTTCGCGCTGGAAGCGCCTGCGCCCGGCTCCGATGGGCCGCGCGTTCCGCTACCAGAAGCGCACCGCCCACGTGTGGGTGGCTGTGGCCGAACATCATGTGGCCGCGGCCGAACGCCACGCCACGAATGTGGCCGAAGCGGAAGCCAACAAGGGCGTGCGCGGCACGGCACGGCGCGTGCGCAAGGCTTTGACCGGCAAGCAGCAGGCAGCGAAGAAGGGCAAGAAGGGGTAACGATGGGACAGAAAACGCATCCATACGGATTCCGCCTCGGCTACAACAAGCCGTGGAAGTCGCGCTGGTACGCGGACAAGGAATACGCCGACTTGCTGCACGAGGACGTGAAACTGCGTAAGGAGCTGAAGGACAAGCTCAAGTCCGCGGGCATCAGCTCGATCGATATCGAACGCGCGGCCAACAAGCTGGTGGTGCGCATCTACACCGCGCGGCCGGGCATCATCATCGGACGCAAGGGCGCGGAGATCGACAAGCTGAAGCAGGAAGTGCAGAAGCGCACCAAGCGTGAAGTGCACATCGATATCCAGGAAGTGCACCGTCCGGAGCTGGACGCCACGCTGGTGGCGGAATCGATCGCGCTGCAGCTGGAAAAGCGCGTGGCCTTCCGCCGCGCGATGCGCAAGAGCGTGGATTCGGCGCTGCGTTTCGGCTGCAAGGGAATCAAGGTGCGTGTAGCCGGACGCTTGAACGGCGCGGAAATCGCGCGCAAGGAATGGTACCTGCAGGGGCGGTTGCCGCTGCAGACGCTGCGCGCGGACATCGATTTTGGCACCGCGGAAGCGCACACCACCTACGGCGTGATCGGCGTGAAGTGCTGGATTTACCAGGGCGAGAACGTTCCGCGCCGCAAGAAAACGCAAGACGGCAACAAGCCCGAGCCGGTGGCTGCGGACTGAACTAGAGAAGCGGAAATCAGGGAAGCGAGAACATAGCGATGTTGATGCCGAAGAAGGTGAAGTACCGAAAGCAGATGCGCGGGCGCCGCAAAGGCAAGGCCTGGCGCGGCGGAGAACTTTCGTTTGGGGAATTCGGGCTGAAGGCCATGGAAAACGCCTGGATCACCGACCGCCAGATCGAAGCCTCGCGTGTGGCCATCACCCGCTTTATCAAGCGCGGCGGAAAATTGTGGATCCGGATTTTCCCGGACAAGCCTTACACCAAGAAGCCCGCGGAAACGCGCATGGGCAAGGGCAAAGGCGCTCCGGAAAAGTGGGTGGCGGTCGTGAAACCGGGCCGCATCATGTTTGAAATGGCGGGTATCGACGAGTCGGTGGCGCGCGAAGCGCTGACCCTGGCGGCTCACAAGCTGCCGATTCCGACCAAGTTCGTCTCCCGCGCGGGAGGGTTCTAGGCATGGCGCGGCGCATCGAAAAGATCCGCGAAGCGGGCGTGAACGAGCTGGAAGTGCAGCAGAAAGAGCTGACGGAAACGATTTTCCGGCTGCGCTTTCAATTGTCCACCGGGCAGGCGGAAGCCCTGAAGCGGTTGCGGGAAGCCAAGAAGGATCTGGCGCGGGTGAAAACCCTGCTCCGCGCGCAGCAGTTGGGCGCTGCGCGGTCGGTCGTGACGAAGTCGAAGAAGGCGTGAGGATATTGGAATGACGGCAGAGACGCAAAGCAAGAGCACGGAGCGCGGGGAGCGCAGCGAACTGATCGGCAAGGTCACCAGCGCGAAGATGGAAAAGACCATCGTCGTGGAAGTGATCCGTCTGGTGCAGCACAAGAAGTACCGCCGGGTGATCCGCATCAGCAAGAAGTTTTACGCGCACGATGAAAAGCGCGAAGCCAAGCAGGGCGACACGGTGCGTATCAGCTCTTCCCGTCCTCTGTCCAAGCTCAAGCGGTGGCGGTTGAAGGAAGTGCTGACGCGGAACGCGTCGGCGGCGTAAAGGGAACGGAGAACAAGCCATGATTCAGATGCGAACCTGGCTGACGGTGGCGGACAATTCCGGCGCGCGCAAGCTTATGTGCATTTTGCCCATCGGCGGCGACGCGGGATTGAAAGCCGGCCTCGGGGATATTGTCACCGCTTCGGTGAAAGAAGCCACGCCGGAGAGCCAGGTAAAGGAAGGCAAGGTAGTTAAGTGCGTGATCGTGCGGATGCGCAAGGAACAGCGCCGGAAAGACGGCACCTACATCCGCTTCGACGATAACGCGGCGGTTTTGATCAACGATGCGAACGAGCCCGTCGGGACCCGCGTATTCGGCCCGGTGGCGAGAGAGCTGCGCGAGAAGAAGTTCACCAAGATCGTCTCGCTGGCTCCGGAAGTCTGGTAAAGGTCATGAGCGCACAGGCGACAACCAAGCGGTTTCGGATTTTGCTCCGCAAAGGCGACAACGTGAAGGTCATGTCCGGCCCCGATGCCGGCAAGAGCGGGCGGGTGCTTTCCGTGAATCCCCGCAAGAACACCGTGGTGGTGGAGCACGCCAACATCATCAAGCGGCACACGCGTCCCAACCCCGCGAAAAACATCAAGGGCGGCATCGTGGAGAAAGAAGCGCCGATGAACGTCTCCAAGGTGCTGATCGTGTGCGGCAGTTGCGGCAAGCACACGCGCATTGGCCACAACCTGCTGTCCGACGGCAGCAAGGTGCGCGCCTGCCGGCGCTGCAATTCCACGCTGGACAAGTAAGGCCGGGAAAACGAGAAACGAGATGAAGAGCAGACTGCAGGAAAAGTACAGAAAAGAAACCACGCCGGCGCTGATGAAGCGTTTCGGCACCAAGAACGTCATGGCCGTTCCCAAGCTTTCCAAGATCACCGTCAACATCGGTCTTGGCGAAGCCAGCCAGAACGCCAAGCTGCTGGACACTGCGGCGCAGGAACTTGGCCAGATCACCGGGCAGAAGCCGGTGATTACCAAGGCCAAGAAGTCCATTGCGAATTTCAAGATTCGCAAGGGCATGCCGATCGGCTGCGCGGTGACCTTGCGCGGCGACCGCATGTATGAATTCCTGGACCGCCTGTGCAACGTGGTGCTGCCGCGCGTGCGCGACTTCCGCGGGCTGCCCTCGAACGCCTTCGACGGCCGCGGCAACTACACGCTCGGACTGAAAGATCAGCTGGTGTTCCCGGAAATTGATTACACCCGGGTGGACAAGATCAAGGGCATGAACATCACCCTGACCACCACTGCGAAGAACGATGAAGAAGGCCGCGAACTGTTGCTGGGCCTGGGATTCCCGCTGCGCCGGCCCGGAGGAGCGAACTAATGGCACGCACTGCCAAGATCGTCAAGGAACGCAAGAAGCCCAAGTTCAAGGTGCGCTCGCGCAACCGCTGCCGGGTGTGCGGCCGGGCGCGCGCGTATATTCGCAAGTTCCAGATGTGCCGTATCTGTTTCCGCGGCATGGCGCTGAAGGGTGAAATTCCCGGCGTCGTGAAGTCCAGCTGGTAGGAGATTCAGGAGAACTATGCAGACCGATCCTATTGCCGATTTTCTGACGAGCATCCGCAACGCGGCAGCCGCCAAGCACCAGCGCGTGGACGTGCCCGCTTCGCGCTTGAAGAGCGAGATTGCCCGCATCCTCAAGGAAGAAGGCTACATCTCCACCTTCAAGATGGTGGAAGAAAAGGGCCACAAGACCCTGCGCGTGTTCCTGAAGTACACGCCGGATCGCCGCAGCGTGATCACCGGCATCAAGCGCATTTCGCGTCCGGGGCAGCGCCGTTATGTGGGAGCGCTGGAAGCGAAGCCGGTGGTCGGCGGACTGGGCATCAGCATTCTGACCACGCCGCAAGGCATCATGAGCGGCCGCTCCGCGCGCAAGAACAAAGTCGGCGGGGAACTGTTGTGCGAGGTTTGGTAGTCCACGGATTCGGGGAATTTGCAGCACGAGATTCTGTAAAGGGTTGAGCCAAGAAAATGTCACGCATCGGAAACAAGCCAATTCCAGTGCCCGCCGGGGTAAAGATCGCCCTGGCCGCGGACAAGATTGATGTTCAGGGTCCCAAGGGCAAGCTGAGCCTCGCCGTGCCGCGCGGCGTTTCGTTTGAACAGAAGGACGGGGTGCTGAACGTGAAGCGCGCCTCGGACGAGCATCGCGCCGTGCATGGCCTGGCGCGCGCTCTGGTGGCCAACGCGGTGCACGGCGTCACCACCGGCTTCAAGAAGGAGATGGATATCGTTGGCGTCGGCTACCGCGCGGAACTCAAAGGCAAAGCGGTGGCCTTCGCGCTCGGCAAGTCGCACCCCATCGAATTCGCCATTCCGGAAGGAATCCAGATCGCGGTGGATAAGCAGACGCACCTGGTGATCTCGGGGGCCGACAAGTGTCAGGTTGGCCAGGTGGCCGCGGACATTCGCGCGCTGCGTCCGCCCGATCCGTACAAGCAGAAGGGCATTCGCATCACCGGCGAGCGCCTGAAGAAGAAGGCCGGCAAGGCCGGAGCGAAGGCTGGGGCGTAAGCCAGCCGCGCAAGATTCAGCGGGATTTGAAGGAGAAGAACAGTGGCATCCGTACCGGTTCGCAGATTATCGAGAGCAGCCAAGCGCCAGCGCGTGCATGCGCGCGTGCGCCTTTCGGTGTCCGGCACGTCGGAGCGTCCGCGCCTCGCCGTGTACCGTTCACTGGACCATATCTACGCCCAGGTCATTGACGACCGCGCAGGCAAGACGCTGGTGTCCGCCAGCTCGGCCGACAAGGGCGTGAAAAAGAGCTTGAAGGGCGGCGGCAACGTCGCGGCTGCCAAGGTCGTCGGCAAGGAAATCGCCGATCGCGCCAAGGCGGCGGGAGTGACCAAAGTTGTGTTCGACCGCGGCGGGTACAAGTACCACGGCCGCGTGAAGGCGCTCGCCGACGCGGCGCGGGAAGCGGGGTTACAGTTCTAAGCCTATGTCGAAGCAAATTCTGAGAGAGAGCCTGGCGGTGCGGCGGTTGCTGGAAGTCAATCCGTCCGATTTGAAGGACGATGTGATCGCCATCAACCGCGTTACCAAGGTGGTCAAGGGCGGCAAGAACCTGAGCTTTTCCGCGCTGGTGGTGGTGGGCGATAGCCATGGCCACGCCGGATTCGGCATGGGCAAGGCGCGGGAAGTGCCGATGGCCATCAAGAAGGGCATCGAGCAGGCCAAGAAGAACCTGATCCAGCTGAACCTCAAGGGTTCCACGATTCCGCACCAGGTGCTGGGGCGTTACGGTTCGGCGCAGGTGCTGCTCAAGCCTGCTCCGGAAGGCACCGGCGTAATCGCCGGCGGCCCGGTGCGAAAGGTGATGCAGGTTGCCGGGATTCACAACGTGCTGACCAAGTCTCTGGGCACCTCGAACCCGCACAACGTCATCAAGGCCACCTTCGCCGCATTGCTGGGTTTGAAGGATGCCGCCCAGGTTGCGGAAACCCGCACCAAGACCGTGGAAGAGATTACCGGCCGCGAAAAGAAAGCGGAGAAGGCAGCAGGGGAATAATGGCAGCTGAAAAGAAGGCCGCTGCAAAGGGCACGGTCAAAATCAAGTGGGTGGTCAGCTTTATCGGCTGCACCGATGATATGCGGCAGACGATTCGCGGGCTCGGCCTGCGCCGTCTGCATCAGGTGGTGGAACGGCAGGATACGCCGGAGACCCGCGGCATGATTCACAAAGTGCGGCATCTCGTGGAAGTGGTGAAATAAGTCATGGCCAAGAAACAGGAAGAGAAAAAGAAGAGCGTAGGCCTGGAGACGCTGGCCCCGCCGCGCGGTTCGCGCAAGCGCAAGGTGCGCGTCGGCCGCGGCATCGGTTCCAAGCTGGGCAAGACTTCCGGCTCCGGCAACAAGGGGCAGAAGTCGCGACGCGGCTATTCGCGCCGCCGGGGTTTTGAAGGCGGCCAGATGCCGCTGCACCGCCGCATTCCGAAGCGCGGCTTCAACAACCCGTTCGGCTCGTCCTACGCGGTCATCAATTTGGAAGAGCTCAACGTGTTCCCGGCCGGCGAGACGGTCACGCCGGAGCTGCTGCGCGCGCACGGTTTTGTGCGCACCCAGCAGAACGTCAAGATTCTGGGCGACGGCGAATTGAAGACCAAGCTCGCCGTGCACGCGCACGCTTTCAGCGCTTCGGCCAAGGAAAAGATCACCAAGGCCGGCGGCTCGTTTGAGGTTTTGGCTTAGTCCAGGGGAACTTTTCGGAGACGCATGAACCGCTTTCTTCAGGCAATCGGGAATCTGTTCCGCATCGAGGACTTGCGCAAGCGGGTGCTGTTCACGCTGGCGCTGCTCGCCGTCTATCGCATCGGAGCGCACATTCCGACGCCCGGCATCAACGGCGCCGTGCTGGACCAGATCTTCCAGCAGGCCCAGGGTACCGCGCTCGGCATCTTCGACCTTTTCAGCGGGGGCAATTTCCGCCGCCTGACCATTTTTGCCCTGGGCATCATGCCCTACATCACCTCCTCGATCATCCTGCAGCTGATGACCGTGGTGTTCCCGTACCTGGAGCGCCTGCAGAAAGAAGGCGAACTCGGGCGCCGCAAGATCACGCAGTACACGCGGTACCTGACGATCGTGCTCAGCGTGATCCAGTCGCTCTCGACCGCGAGCCTGCTCGAATCGCAGAACTCCAACGGCCAGGCCCTGGTATACCACCCGGGCTGGGGCTTCAAGTTCATGACCGTGCTGACCCTGACCACCGGTTCGGCGTTTATCATGTGGCTGGGCGAACAGATCAGCGAGCGCGGCATCGGCAACGGCATGTCGCTCATCATCTTTGTCGGCATCGTGGTTGGATTGCCGCGCGGCATCCTGGACCTCTACGAAAAGTTCAAGACCGGGGCGTGGGGCGTGTTCACGCCGCTGGCCATCATCTTATTGCTGGCGCTGATGGTCGCGGTCATCGCGTTCATCATTCTGGTGGAAGGCGGGCAGCGCCGTATCCCGGTGCAGTACGCCAAGCGCGTCGTGGGGCGCCGGGTCATGGGCGGGCAATCGTCCTATCTCCCGCTGCGCGTCAATTCCGGCGGCGTGATTCCGCCGATTTTCGCGAGCTCGCTGCTGGCCTTTCCGGCGACCATCGCGCTGGTGTTCGGCGCACGCTATGCCTTCATCAAGGATTTTGCCAACACCGTAAAATGGGGCGAACCCCTGTACACGGTTCTGTACGTCACCATGATTCTGCTGTTCGCGTTTTTCTACGTGGGGATCGTATTCAACCCGACCGAGCTTGCGGACAACATGCGTAAGAACGGCGGTTTCATTCCGGGCATCCGGCCGGGCCGCAACACCAGCGATTACGTGAGCCGCATTCTGAAACGTCTCACGCTCATCGGCGCGGTGTACCTGGCCCTGGTTTGCTTGCTGCCGGAGTGGATGATCGCCGGCATCCACCTGAACCACTTGCCGGTGTGGCTTGGAGGCAACTGGTTTGACCGCCACATGCCGCAGTGGATCCTGAACGGACTCGGCGTGCAGTTCTATTTCGGCGGCACATCGCTCCTGATCGTCGTCGGTGTCGCGATGGACACGGTGCAGCAGCTCGAAGCGCAGCTGGTTATGCGCAATTACGAAGGTTTTGCACGGAAGGGCCGGATTCGCGGCCGTCGGTAACAGGGAGACGACCGCTTGACGCCGGACGTTCGCCCGCACGAGAAGCTCGACCGTGCCGTGATTTTTCTCGGACCTCCGGGTGCCGGGAAGGGGACCCAGGCGAAGGAGTTGGCGCGCAAGTTTTCCGCGCCGCACCTTTCCACCGGCGATATGCTGCGCGAGCACGTAGCGGCTGGCACATCGCTCGGGCAGCGCGCGGGACCGATTATGGGCCGCGGCGAGCTGGTTCCGGATTCGATTGTTCTGCGGATGGTGGCGGAACGCATCGAGCGCCCGGATTGTTCGCACGGTTTCGTGTTCGACGGGTTTCCGCGAACCGTGGCGCAAGCGCAATGGCTCGGCGAATTGCTGCGCCAGCACGGTTACCGGCCGCCGCTGGTGCTGCACTTTGTGATTGATTCGGCCTTGCTGCTGCGCCGCATCACCGGGCGCCGGATGTGCAAGACGAACGGCGAGATTTACAACGTTTTCGAGCGGCCTCCGAAAGTCGAAGGGCGCTGCGACAACGACGGCGGCGAGCTGGAACAGCGCCCCGATGACCGCGAGGAAATTGTCGGACCCAGGCTCGCGGCCTATGAAAGGCTGACCGCTCCGCTGGCGGCGTATTACCGGCGGTTGGGACGGCTGCGCGATGTGGATGCTTCACAGAGCGTGGAAGCGGTGGCCAATCGAGTTGTGGAGCTTGTTCGCGAGCCTTGAGTTTCGGCGCGCGAAGAGCCTCTTGCGAGCACAACCGCCCGCCAGAGGTTGCAAAGGAAGATGGCGATACATCTGCGCAGCGCAGAGGAGTTGGAAAAGATGCACCGTGCCGGGCTGATCGTGCACGAGGTGCTCACGGCGCTGCGTAGTGCGGTGCAGCCGGGCATGACCACGATGGATTTGGAGAAACTGGCCGAATCCAAGATCGCGGGCAAGCCGGGCAAGCCGGCCTTCAAAGGCTATCGCGGGTATCCGTGCGTACTGTGCACATCGGTGAACAGCGAGATCGTTCACGGGATACCTTCGCCGAAGCGCAAGCTGAAGGAAGGCGACATTGTATCCATCGACTTCGGAATGGAAGTGGACGGGTACTTTGCGGATTCCGCGGTCACCGTGCCGGTGGGCAGGATCCGGCCGGAGCTGCAGAAGCTGCTGGATGTGACGCGCGACTCGCTGGACCGCGCCATTGACAAGATGCGCCCCGGCAATCGCCTGGGCGACGTCGGTCACGCGGTGCAGAGTCTGGTGGAAGAAAACGGCTTCTCGGTGGTGCGGGAGTTTGTCGGTCACGGCATCGGCACAAAGATGCACGACGAGCCCAACCTGCCCAACTACGGCGAACCGGGACGCGGGGCGCGTTTGCAGGAAGGGATGGTCATCGCGGTGGAGCCGATGGTGAATGCAGGACGCCACGAGGTTCGCATGCGCGATGAATGGGTGGCCGAAACCGCAGACGGCAGTCCGTCGGCGCACTTCGAGCACACCATCGCGGTCACTGCCGCGGGCCCGGTGATTCTTACCCGGCCCAAGGAAATGACCGGCCCGTCCTGGTAAGAAACGGCCCGGCAAGGGCCGCAGGCAGGGTTAGCAAAGGGTTCGCAGCTGGTCGGAATTCGGGAGCTTATGGCGAAGCACGAAAACGATACGAAAAAAGGCGACTCGGGAAATCCGAAAGAAGACGCCATTGAAGTGATGGCGACGGTCATCGAGCCTTTGCCGAACGCGATGTTCCGGGTCGAGCTGGAGAACAAGCATCAGGTGCTGGCGCACGTTTCCGGCAAGATGCGCAAGAACTTCATCCGCATCCTGGCCGGCGACAAGGTAGCCGTGGAGCTTTCGCCGTACGACCTCACGCGGGGCCGCATTGTGTATCGCTATAAATAGCGACGCGGCAGCCTGCGACGGTTTGTAGTGCCGGGCTTTCGCCCGGCGGCTTTGGCAGCAAGGTTTGCAAAGGGAGTCTGGCAACATGAAAGTTCGCGCATCGGTTAAAAAGATTTGTGACAAGTGCAAGGTCATCCATCGCCGCGGTGTGGTGCGGGTCATCTGCTCCAACCCCAAGCACAAGCAGCGGCAGGGATAATCGTTTTCGAGTTTTCTTAGGGAACAGGAGAAGTTATGGCACGTATCGCTGGTGTTGATCTTCCGCCGCAAAAGCGCCTCTGGGTCGGCTTGACCTCGATTTATGGCATCGGCCAGGTGCGCGCGAAGAAGCTCGCGGAAAAGGCCAATGTGGATCATGTCAAGAAGATCCGCGACTTGACCGAAGATGAAGTGAACCGTCTTCGCCAGGCCATCGAACAGGAAGGGCGCGTGGAAGGCGATCTCCGCAAGGAGATTCAGATGAACATTCGCCGCCTGATCGAAATCCAGGCGTACCGCGGCATCCGGCACCGCCGCAATCTGCCGGTTCGCGGCCAGCGCACGCACACCAATGCACGCACCCGCAAGGGTCCGCGGCGCGGTGCGGTGGCGGCCAAGAAGCAGGTCAAGGGCAAGAAGGGCTAACAGTTTTGGGGCATAGCCCCGCACAAAGGAAACGGAGTCTCACGTGGCAAAAGAGCAGCAGAACGCAGCGCCGGACGCAGTCGCGCCGGGTAAACCGGGAGCGGCGGCGGGCAAGCGCAAAAAAGAGTTCAAAAAGAAGCGCGAGCGTCGCGTGGTGCCGCACGCCTTGGTGCATGTGGCGGCGTCGTTCAACAACACCCAGATCACCATCACCGATCCGGACGGCCGAACGCTGTGCTGGTCTTCCGCCGGAGCTATCGGCTTCAAGGGTTCCCGCAAGGGCACGCCCTACGCTGCGCAGCAGGCTTCGTTCACCGCGGCCAGCAACGCTCGCGATCAGTACAGCGTGAAAAGCGTTGAGGTTCGCGTGCAGGGCCCGGGTTCCGGACGCGAGTCTGCCGTGCGCGCTCTGGCCGCCGCGGGTCTGCACATTGTGCTCATCCGCGACGTTACGCCGATTCCGCACAACGGCTGCCGTCCGCCGAAGCGCCGCCGGGTGTGATTCCGGCCGCGGCCGCTCATCCGGCTGCGCCGAAAGAGTTCAAGGGTTACGCGAAGGGAGAATAGAAGTTGGCAAGACATCGTGATGCAGTTTGTCGGCTTTGCCGCCGCGAGGCGCAAAAGCTGTTTTTGAAGGGACTGCGGTGCTTCACCGAGAAGTGCGCCATTGAAAAGCGCAACTTCGTTCCGGGGCAGCACGGGCAGTCGCGTCGCGCCAAAGTTGCGGGCTATGGCCTGCAGTTGCGCGAAAAGCAGAAGGTAAAGCGCACGTACGGCCTGCTGGAGCGCCAGTTCCGCAACTATTTCGAAAAGGCGGAACGCACCAAAGGCCCCACGGGCGAAAACCTGATCATCGCTCTGGAGCGCCGCCTCGATAACGTGGTGTGGCGCGCCGGTCTGGCCTCCTCACGCTCCCAGGCCCGCCAGCTGGTGCTGCATGGCCACGTCCGCGTTTCGGGCAAGAAGGTCAACATCCCTTCTTACCAGGTGAACGTCGGCGAAGAAGTAGCCATCAAGGACAAGATGCGGGAAAACGCGATGGTGCTGGAAGCGCGCAACGTCGCGCAGAGCCAGGGCAGCGTGCCGTGGCTCGAACAGGACCGCGAGCAGTTCAAGGCCAAGGTCGTGGCTCTGCCCAAGCGTGAAGACGTGCAGACGCCGCCGATCAACGAACAGCTCATCGTCGAGCTGTATTCGAAGTAAGGCTCGGGCAAGTCCGGCCGGCTTCGCTTTGCGAACGCCGCGCCGCCTAAAAGATTCGGAACCAAGTTGCAAAGGAGCCGTCAACACCGGCTTCAGAAGGAAGGAAATCGTATGTGGAAGGGCTTTCAGAAACCGAAGCGTCTCGCGCCGGAGCTGGAATCGCTGACCGAGAAGTACGCCCGTTTTTCCGCGCAGCCTTTTGAGCGCGGCTGGGGCACCACCGTGGGCAATACGCTGCGCCGCGCGCTGCTGAGCTCCATCGAAGGAGCGGCCATTACCGCGGTCAAGATCGAAGGAGTGCTGCACGAATTCTCCTCGATCGCCGGCGTGGTGGAAGACGCCACCGACATCATCCTCAACCTGAAGCAGGTGCCGATCAAGCTCAACACCGACCTGCCGAAGACCATCTATCTGAACGTCGAGCAGCCCGGCCCCGTCACCTCGGCGCAGATCGAGGAAGACGCGGACTTCGCCGTGCTCGATAAGAACGTGTACATCGCCACCGTCAGCGAAGGCGGCAAGCTGCAGATCGAAATGCGAGTCAAGAATGGCCGCGGCTACGTGGCTGCCGACCGCAACTACGATGAAGACCTGCCCATCGGCTACATCCCGGTGGACAGCGTGCACTCGCCGGTGCGCAAGGTGAACTACTCGGTCGAAGCCGCGCGTCTCGGGCAGATGACCGACTACGAAAAGCTGATGCTGGAAGTCTGGACCAACGGCGCCATCACGCCCAACGACGCCATCGGTCTGGCCGCCAAGCTGGTCAAGGACCACATGAGCATCTTCATCAACTTCGAAGAGCCGACCGACGTGGTCGAAGCTCCGCCGGAACTGGTCAATGATCCGCGCCTGGAGCATCTGGATCGCTCCGTCGAGGAACTCGAGCTTTCTGTGCGCTCCTACAACTGCCTCAAGAACGCGAACATCCAGACGATTCGCGAGCTGGTGCAGAAGAGCGAAAACGAAATGCTCAAGACCAAGAACTTCGGCCGCAAGTCCCTCAACGAGATCAAGGACATCCTCGTCAAGATGGGCCTTGCCCTGGGCATGAAGTTCGATGAGCACGGCCGCATCATCTGGCCGCCGCTCCCGAGCCAGACCGCGGCGCCGTCTTCGGAAGATTCCATCGGACTCTAAAGGAACCAGGGGAACAAGCCAGACATGCGACACCTGAAATCGGGATCCAAGCTGGGACGCAATCCGTGGCACCGCCGCGCGACACTGCGCAACCTGGTCACCAACCTGTTCGAACACGGCCGTATCACCACCACGTTGACCCGCGCCAAGGCCGCGCGGCCCGTGGCGGAGAAGCTGATTACCCTCGGCAAGCGCGACACTCTGCAGTCCCGTCGCCAGGCCGCTGCGTACATCTTCACTCCGGCCATCACCAAGAAACTCTTCAGCGAAATCGCGCCGAAATTCGCCGACCGCGCCGGTGGCTACACCCGCATCATCCCCGCCGGCATCCGGGTGGGCGACGGAGCGAAGGTCGCCATCCTGGAGATCGTGGGCTACGAATTCAAGCAGAAGGAAAAGAAGGAAAAGCCCAAGAAGGAAGAACCGGTCGAAGCCGCCAGCTAAGAGTGCTTCGCCTCGGCTCCGTAAGTAAAACGCCCGGCCTGCTCACGCAGGCCGGGCGTTTTGTTTTGTTGGATATGACGGTCCGATTCAAGACCAGATCCACAGCTGCCGCAAATCTTGCGCCGGTGGCCGATTCGAAGAACGCCGCTCGCTATGGAAGTACAGCGCCAGCGAGTGGCGGGGAGTCAGTGGTTCTCCACAGTTTTGCGGCCTGGCTGGCCAACCTGATGCCAGTAAGGATAGACCGGCGTTACGGCGCTGGCTGCGTCCAGCTTTTCCACCTGTTCTTTTGACAGATTCCAGCCCGCCGCGCCGAGATTGTCTTTCAACTGCTGCTCGTTGCGCGCGCCCACAATCACGTTGGCGATGGTCGGCCGCTGTAGCAGCCAGTTCAGGGCCACTTGCGGGATGGTCTTTCCGGTTTCCCTGGCGACCGCGTCCAGAGCGTCCACGACTTTATACAGAAGCTCATCGCTGACCTGCGGCCCGAATTCCGCGGTCTTGTGCAGGCGGCTGGTTTCCGGCAGCGGTTGTCCGCGGCGGATCTTTCCCGTCAGCCGACCCCAGCCCAGAGGGCTCCAGACCAGCGCGCCGACTTTGTGCTCCTGCGCCAGCGGCATGAGTTCCCATTCGTATTCGCGTCCGACCAGCGAGTAATACACCTGGTGCCCTACGTAGCGAGCCCAGCCGTAGCGCTCCGAAGTCGAAAGCGACTTCATTAGGTGCCAGCCGGAAAAATTCGAACAGGCGATGTAGCGGACTTTGCCGCTCTTGACCAGGGTGTCCAGGGTGTACAGCACTTCTTCGATCGGGGTGATCGTGTCGAAGCCGTGCATGTGGTAAATGTCAATGTGATCCACGCCAAGCCGCCGCAGGCTGGCGTTGCACGCTTCGAGCAGGTGGAAGCGCGACGAGCCCAGGCCGTTTGGCCCTTCGCCCATGCGAAACGTGGCTTTGCTGGAAATCAGGAGGCGGTTCCGCTTGCCGGCGATGGCTTTGCCGAGGATCTCTTCGGACATACCCTGCGAATACACGTCGGCGGTGTCGAAGAGATTCACCCCGGCGTCCAGACACACATCCACGAGCCGGGTGGCCTCCGCCACGTCCGAACTGCCCCAGGCCTTGAAGAATTCGCCGCCGCCGCCGAAGGTGGCAACGCCATAGGAAAGAACCGGGACCAGAAGTCCCGAAGCGCCAAGTTGTCGGTATTCCATGATGTGGGAATGCTCCTGAGCAGAGTGCGAATTACGCCGAAACGCTGCAGCGTTTTCTCCGAAGAGTCTACTGCAGTTTGGCGAGGGCGGTGGGCGCGACTCTGCCGCGGCGCAGCAGGAACCATACAAACAGCACGGTCGCGGCCACGAAGGCGCCGACGGAATCGAGCAGGGAATCCCATGCCGAGGCGGTGCGGCTGGCGACAAACGCTTGGTGGATTTCGTCGAGGGCGGCGTATCCGGCGGCAATGGCCAGTGCGGCCAGGGCCCAGGTCCAGCGCCAGCCCGCCCGCGCGCCGCGCACTCCGCGAAAGAGCAGCAAATAGAAAACGAAGTATTCGGTGAAATGCGCGCTCTTGCGGATAAGGTAGTGCACCGTCTCCAACGCTTCCGGCGTAAGCGATGGAAAGAAGCGATGCAGCAAGGGAAAGAGGACGGAGCCGGTATTGGCCGCCGAAAACGAATCGGTGGACATGGAAAAGATAAAGCAGGCCCACAGCAGTGCCGGCCACCAGGATTTGATGAATTGCGGAAGCAGCGACGGCGCGGGAATGCGCTGGCGGATTTCAGCCAGTTGCGGTGCGGGCCGGGGGTTGCGCCAGGGTTGCTCGGGCAAAAGGCTATTCCATCCGATAGTTCGGAGCTTCGCGGGTGATCACCACGTCGTGCACGTGCGATTCGCGCAAGCCCGCGGCGGTGATGCGCACGAAGCGGCTCTTTTCGCAAAGCTCTTTCAGGGTGCGCGCGCCAACGTACCCCATGCCGCTCTTCAGGCCGCCGACCAGCTGGTCGGTCAGCGCGCCGAGCGGGCCCTTATAGGCCACGCGACCTTCCACGCCTTCCGGCACCGACTTGCCGCTTTCTCCGGACTCCTGCACCACGCTATAGCGGTCCGAGCCGGCCTGCATCGCGCCCATTGAACCCATGCCGCGATAGGACTTGAAAGTGCGGCCCTGATACAGAATGGTTTCGCCCGGCGATTCTTCGGTTCCGGCAAACAGGCTTCCAATCATGACCGACGAGGCACCGGCCGCAAGGGCCTTGGTGATGTCGCCGGAATACTTGATGCCGCCATCGGCGATAATCGGCACGCCGGTGCCGGCCGCTGCCCGCGCGGCTTCCATCACCGCGGTCAGCTGCGGTACGCCTGCGCCCGTGACCACCCGCGTGGTGCAGATCGATCCGGGGCCGATGCCGACTTTCAGGCCGTCAATGCCAAGTTCGATGAGGTCTTTCGCGGCGTCGTAGGTGGCGACGTTACCGGCGATGATCTGCATTTCCGGCAGACGGTGACGGATGGCCTGAATCGCTTCCATCACCTTGCTGGTGTGGCCGTGCGCCGTATCCACGGCCAGCACATCGGCCTTAGCCTTGAACATTTCCACGGCGCGTTCCAGGAAATCGCCGGTGGCGCCAACCGCAGCGCCGGTGAGCAGGCGGCCGTGGTCGTCTTTCGAGGAGCGCGGATACTCCAGCTTTTTCTGGATGTCCTTTACGGTGATCAGGCCCTTAAGGTTGAAGTCCTGGTCCACCACCAGCAGTTTCTCGATGCGGTGCTTCTGGAGAATCTTTTCCGCCTCCTCGAGCGTGGTGCCCACGGGCACGGTGACCAGATTGTTTTTCGTCATCACCGCGTTGACGAGCTGCGCATGGTTCTTTTCGAAGCGCAGGTCGCGGTTGGTGAGGATGCCGGTCAGCCGCGTGCCGCGAGTCACCGGCAAGCCGGAGATGCGGTACTTGGTCATGATTTCGAGCGCCTGGCGCAGGGTGATGTCGGGAGAAATGGTCACCGGGTCCACGATCATGCCGGACTCCGAGCGCTTCACGCGGTCCACTTCCTCGGCCTGGCGGTCAATGGGCATGTTGCGGTGGATCAGGCCGATGCCGCCCTGGCGCGCGATGGCGATTGCCAGCCGCGATTCGGTGACCGTGTCCATGGCCGCGGAGACCAGCGGGACGTTGATGGTCAGTTTGCGTGTGAAGCGTGTGCGCGTATCCACTTCGGCCGGAAGCACGGAACTCTTTCCGGGCACGAGCAGAACGTCGTCAAAAGTAAGGCCTTCCTGAATGGGACCGTCGATCATTACAGCCTCGCGTCTGGATTAGATAGCGTATGAAAACAGCGCAGCCCAGCGGGTGGCCGCTGGGCCGCGAGAAAAATGCATTGAATCGAAAAAATGAATCACCGTGAAACTTCTATTCTAGGGGCAGCGCGGAGTTCGGTCAAGTTGTGCAGTAGAAGCCGAATGCACGCAGGTCGAAGGCCGAAAAGAGCGCAAGTCGGAGCGGGGCCGGCCCCGCGGTAAGATGAGGTGATGCCTTTGGCGAGCGACTCTCCCTCAACCGGATTTGTTCCGCATCCTTTGCTGAAGAACGGGCACGCCATGACCGTGGCGGCGGCGTTCTGGCGGCGGCGTTTTGCGCTACCGGAGGCGAAGGCACGGCTCTTTCGCGTGGATGCGGAGAGCGAAATCCTCGGCATGTGCCACTGGCAACCGGGAGAGTCCGCGGACGCGCCACTGGTCGCCCTGGTGCACGGTCTCGAAGGCTCCAGCGATTCGAACTACATGCGCGGCATCGCCGAGAAGGCCTTCGCGCTCGGTTTTCACGTGGTGCGACTCAACCAGCGAAACTGCGGCGGCACGGAGACGCTCACGCCGACGCTTTACAACTCGGGCATGAGCGGCGACTACCGAGCGGTGCTCTCGGAGCTGGCGCAGCGCGACGGTTTTCGGCGCATTTTTTTCGCGGGCTATTCCATGGGCGGCAACCTGGTTACCAAAATGGCCGGCGAACTTGGCTCCGCCGCCCCGGACGCGCTGAAAGGGGTCGCGGCGGTGTGCCCGGCGCTGGACCTGGCATCCTGCGCGGACGCACTGGAGCGGCCGGCAAATTACTTCTACCAGCGGCATTTTGTGGCCGGGCTGATGGCGCGGTACGCGCGCAAGGCCGAGCTTTTTCCCGCGCGCTACTCGCGCAACGGGTTTGGTCCGGTGCGGACGGTGCGCGAGTTTGACGATGCCATCACCGCGCCGTGCTTTGGCTATCGCGACGCGCAGGAATACTACGAGGCGGCGGGTGCGAAGCGCGTGGTGAAGCAGGTGCGCGTCCCCACGCTGCTCATTACCGCCCAGGACGATCCCTTCGTGCCCTTTGCGGATCTGGTTGCCAGCGGCGTGCAAGAGAATCCCGCGATTCAGTTTGATGCGCCGGCGGATGGCGGTCACTGCGGGTTCATTTCGCGCGAATCGGGCGCCGGGCGCTTCTGGGCGGAGCAGCGCATCGTGAGATTTTTCGCCGGTTTGGCGGAGAGCGCCTGAGCTCAGCCCAGCGGCTTTTCGAGCGATACTTGAAAGCCAGGCGTGAGCAACTGCGCCGGCCCGCTGTCCGCGACCACCATCACTTCCTCGCAGCGCAGTCCGAATTCGCCGGGGATATATACCCCGGGTTCGTTGGAGAAGGTCATGCCGGGCACGAGAACCGTCTTGCTGCCGCGCACCAGATAGGGATGTTCGTGCCCGTCGAGGCCGATACCGTGGCCCAGGCGGTGCGTGAAGTATTTGTAGTCCGGCCCGTAACCCGCGCCGGTGATGATGCCGCGGGCCGCCTCGTCCACGCTGCCGGAGAGGCGGCCTTTTCGCGCGGCGTCGAGGGCAGCGTCCTGCGCCTTACGCACAATTTCGTAGGTGCGCTGCACTTTTTCCGGGGCCTTGCCATAGATGCCGGTGCGGGTGACGTCGGAAGAGTAGCCTTCGACCTTGCAACCGCCGTCAATCAGCACCACATCGCCTTCTTTCAGCGATTGCGGCTTGAGGGTTCCGTGCGGGAGCGCCGCTGATGCCCCGGTGAGTACGAGCGCATCGCCGCGCAAACCCATCTTGGCAAAACCCGCTTCCACCAGACGCGAAATTTCGCCTTGCGTGATGCCTTCCGTGAGTGCCGCGAAGACCGCGCGGAAAACGTCGCACGTGGCTTCGCAAGCCAACCGCATCAATTCAATTTCGTGAGCGCTCTTCACGCCGCGGCTGGCAATGGTGAGCGAATCCGCCGAGACGAATTCGAATCCGGGCGCGGCCTGCCGCAGGTGATCGTAGAACGTGAACATGGTGGCTTCTTCCACGCCGATACGCCCGGTGCGAACGCCGCGCGCGGCCAGCGCCTCGGCCGCCAGCCTGGTCGGGCTTTCGTCTTCCTGCCACACGCGGACTTCCGCAGGGAAGCGCAGTTGCTCGCGGAAGCGGCCTTCTTCGAACGCAGGGCAGACGACGATCGGCTGGCCTTTTGCAGGTACCAGCACGCCTAGAAGACGCTCGCTGGGCCACCAGCGCACGCCAGTGAAGTAGTAAAGACCGCTGCCGGGAGCCAGGAACAAGGCATCAAGTCTGGGCTGCTGTTCGGCGAGCAGCTGCTGCGCCCGGGCGATGCGGCCCTGAAATTCCTCGGAGGGGATGGGCTTGACGCGCGAGCCGAGCGGCTTCAGCGCGTCGAAGCTTGTCGGCAGTGGCGCGGGCTTCTCCTGCGCCCGCGCGGCAACGGGCGCGAGCGCCGCGGCGGCGGCTCCCGAGTAGAGAAGCTCGCGACGGCCGATGCGGCCGTGACCTGCGTTTTTCGATGGGCTCATGGTGCGAGCAGCTTGCGGTGCTCGCGCAAAAGAGTCAAGGAAGAGGCGCCCGGCTCAGTTTGACGGAGGCCGGTCCGATGAGGCATTCGGCGAAACGCCGGGATTCGCATCAGGTGATGCCTGGGCTTTGCGGTTGGGAAAGTAGGTGATATCAAACGGCTGTTCGAGCGTGAAATCCAACCGGGTTTCGGAGGGAATCTTCACCTGCTGGCCCTTGGTGAAGACCTGCACGCCGGTTCCCGCGCCGCCGCCGACCGCTGCGCCGATGCCGGCGCCCTTGCCGCCCCCGGCCAGACCGCCGATGAGCGCGCCGAGCGCGGCGCCGCCGCCAATCACCGCCGCGGAGCGTTTGCCGCGCGACGAGCCGGATTCTTTGACGTCTGAGCTGGCGACCGTATAGGTTTTGCCCTGAAACACCACACTCTGCAATTGCACGCTCAACTCGCTCCGCCCGGCGAATTTCCCGGCGGAGCTGGCGTTGACCAGCTTGATGTAGGCGTCGGCGCCCTTCGGCACAACCACATGATCGTCCACGACGATGGGCGCGTCGAGCGAAGCCTTGAACACTTGCCCGGTCCTATTGACCGAGGAATCGATGCCGTCGATCGTGCGCACGGTAATGATGCCGCCCGCCGGAACGGTGACGGTCTTGGGCTGCGGAGGGGGCGGCGGTGCCGGAGCGGCCGCGACCGGGGCGGGAGCCGCAGCGGGAGGCGGCAGGGGCTCCGATGACGCGCTGTTTGCCGGGCCGCCCGCATCGCTCGAATTCAGGGGATTGCGCGTGGCGGAAGGCCTCGGAGCTTTCTTGAGGGGCTTGGGCATGCTGCCGGCCGGAGCAGGCGCGGGTGCCGGAGCCGGAGTTGGAGCCGCGGTCATCGCCCCTGTGGGCGCCCCTGTCATGGCCATAGACATTGCCGGCGGCGCGACGGTCATCTGGTCGTTCACTTTGGTGACGCCCTTTTCTTCGCTGGCGATCTTGTAGGCCGCGAGACGCGCGGAATCGTCGGGCACCTGGCCGGTAAGCGTGACTTCGCCGCCGCGGCTTGAGACATCCACCGACGACGATTTTAGAGCGCCATCGGAAAACATTTTGGCTTTGATGTTGGTGGTGATGGCGGCGTCATCCGGCTTAAACGGTAGCTTGCCGCAGGCGACGAAGAACATCGCCGAGAGCGCGGGGATAAGAAGCAGAGTCCTGCGAAGGTGCATGGATCCTCCGGGAAACTGAGAGACGCCCGAGGCAAGCATTCTGGAAAAAGTCGCGAGGGAAAGCAACGGGGATGCCGATGAAAACGGGCGCGATGAGAAGAAATAAGAGGAGGTGGGCAGCGTGGTACTAGAACCACTTGGCTATAATCCAGAAATTCATAGGAAGTACCACCTGTTGTAGCTTTGAGAACACCATGCCCGGCTATTGAGTCGGGGTCTAATTGTAAGTTACAGATGAAATTGAGGTTAAGGAAAGATTCGGAAATATGAGTTTTGCATAAATTTGGCGAACTAATTGCATAATCTGGCTTTACGTGAGTGGCCTCAAGCGAACCTGCTCTGGTAGGTCATCGGTCGAGTGCAAGTAGTGGCAACAACGAGTGGCAGTGTTTCTCTGCTTAAAAATTTGGAGGGTTCAGTGAGAAAGCTGTACGGATATTGCTTTAACGGGCTGGTAGTCGTGGCCCTGCTTCTCGCATTGGCGCTTTCGGTTCAGGTGAGCGCGCAGGTCATCAGCGGTGACCTGGTAGGAACGATTTTCGATAAGACCGGCGCGGTTGTGCCGGGAGCCAAGATTGAGGCCGAAAACAACGCGACAGGCGTGAAGTACAACGCGGTCTCGGGCGAAGGCGGTGAATACCGCATCAGCAACCTGCCGGTGGGAACCTACACCGTCTCGGTTACTTCCGACAATTTCGCCACCACCAAGGTGAGCGGCTTCCGTGTGGAACTGAACAAGCAGTCCACGCTGTCGGTGACCCTGGAAATCAAGGGCACGGCCACGCAGATCGAAGTTTCGGGAACTGCGGCGACCCTGGACACCACGACGGCGCAATTGAGCACGACGTTTGAAGACAAGCAGCTTGCCGACGTGCCCTCGGCGTCCACGGGCAGCGGCGTTCTGAACCTTTCGCTGCTGAGCTCGGGCGTTGCTTCGAGCGGCGGTGTGGGTGCCGGTGCGGGGCCTTCGGTTGGCGGCCAGCGTCCGCGCAACAACAACTTCACGATTGAAGGCGTGGACAACAACAGCAAGTCCGTGACCGGTCCGCTGGTGTTCGTGCCCAACGACGCGGTGGCGGAATTCTCGCTGCTGCAGAACAACTTCTCGCCGGAATTCGGCCACTCCTCGGGCGGCCAGTTCAACACGATTGTGAAGAGCGGCGGCAACTCGTTCCACGGCGCGGCGTATATCTACAACCAGAACCGCAACTACAACGCGCTGGACACACTGCAGGCCATCGAAGGCTTCACGTCCGTGCCGCGCTACGACAACAACCGTATCGGCGGCCAAGTCGGCGGTCCGATTCTCAAGAACAAGCTCTTCTTCTTCGTGAACTACGAATACAACCCCCTGGGTCAAGCGGGCGGCGGCGGCGCGGTTTGCTCGCCGACGGCGGCCGGCTTCGCGACGATCAACGCCACACCGGGTCTTTCCGCGACCAACCTGGCGATTTTCGAGCAGTACGTACAGCCCGGCACGGTGACCGGGACTGGCTGCAAACCCGTCAACTGGGTTGGCTCCACCAAGATCGAGACGTTGGGCCTGGCGGTGGTCTCGCCAAGCTTCACGAACGGCAAGTTCGTAACGTCGAAGATGGACTATGACATTTCTTCGTCCGATCAACTACGCGGCACGTACATCTACAACAGCGTGGTGGGGATCGACACTTCGGCGAACCTGCCCGCGTTCTTTACGCCGCAGCCGAACAAGTACCACCTGGTGACCATCAACGAGTACCACACCTTCAATCCGACGCTGACCAACGAGTTCCGCATCGGCTACAACCGGTTTGCACAGACGATCGACGCGGGCAACTTCTCGTTCCCGGGCCTGGACAGCTTCCCGAACCTGCAAATCAACGATTTGGGACAACTGCAGCTCGGACCGGACCCGAACGCGCCGCAGTACACGATTCAAAACACGTACCAGGCTTCGGATGCGATCACCTGGACGAAGGGCAAGCACACGATCAAGGTCGGCATCGAAGGCCGCAAAGCCATTTCGCCGCAATCGTTCACGCAGCGTGAACGCGGCGACTATGAATACACGACGCTGTTGGGCTACTTGCAGGACGCGCCGGCGAACGCTCTCGCAGAGCGCAGCAACGGCAACACGATCTACTACGGCGACCAGTCTTCGGTGTACTGGTTCGCGAACGACAACTGGCACATCCGCCCGAACCTGACGTTGAACCTTGGTCTGCGGTACGAGTACACGACCATTCCCTATACGCAGCGCCTGCAGTCCCTGAACGCCGAATCCAGCGTTCCGGGCTTCATTGACTTCACGGAACCCCACGCAGCCAAGAACAACTGGGGTCCTCGTGTGGGCTTCGCGTATTCCCCGGGCAGCAACGGCAAGACTTCGATCCGCGCCGGCGCCGGCATCGCGTACGACATCCTTTATGACAACCTGGGTCTGCTGTCGCTGCCCCCGCAGCTCGGCTCGACGATTGACTGCACACCTCTGAACAACCCGACGAACTGCCCGCAGCCGTTCCTGGCCAACGGCGGTATCTTGCCGGGGCCTGGCGGGTTCATCAATTATCCGACGCCCGAAGATGCGCGTCTTGCGACCGCTTCCTATGTCCCGGTCAACCAAAAGAGTCCGAAGGCGATTGACTGGACCTTGGGCGTGCAGCACACGTTCGGCAACGACTACACCGTGGAAGTGCGCTACGTCGGCACCCGCGGTATCCACCTCCCGACGCAGAACCGCCTGAACGCGGCTCCGCAGGTCAACTCCACCGTGAACCTGCCGACCTACACCAGCTTGCCGACGCAGTCCACGCTTGACGCGCTGCCCTACACGCTGGATGGCATCGAAAACGGCGCATACGGCAACGGCGATGGACTTGTGCCGGCGTATGAAAACGCCGGGTTCTACGGCTCCTACCTGGTGGCTTTCGAACCCTGGGGCGCATCCACATATCACGGTCTGGCCGCGCAGATCACCAAGCGGTTCAGCCGTGGGCTGCAGTTTGTCGGCGCCTATACCTTCAGCCACACGATCGATAACTCGACCGCGGACGTGTTCAGCACGGTTCTCGCTCCTCGTCGTCCGCAAAACTTCCAGGACCTGAGCGCGGACCGCGCAAACTCGATCCTTGATCACCGTCAGCGCTTCACTCTGCAGCTGATTTATGACGTTCCTTTCTTCAAGAATGGCAACTGGTTCGCGAAGAACGTCATCGGCAACTGGGAAATCGCCCCGGTGTACACGTACCAGTCCGGTCAGTGGGTGACGGGCCAGAGCGGCATCGACTCCAACCTGAACGGAGACTCGGCGCCGGACCGGCTTGTGCTCAATCCGGGCGGTGTGAAGGGAACCGGCTCGGCCGTGAACCCGCTGCTCAACAGCGGAGGCGACGTCGTAGCGTGGTGCGCCTGCCAGACCGGTTCGCCGGACGACGTTCCGACGGACTCGAACGCGCAGTACCTGCAGGCTGGCTATGGTGTGCTTGCCAACGTTGGCCGCAACACGCTGCAGCTCAAGCCGATTAACGACGTGGACGTCACCGCCATCAAGCGCATCAACCTGACGGAACGCGTGCGCGTACAGTTCGGCGCGGGCGCCTTCAACCTGTTCAACCACCCGCAGTATGTCGGCGGCTACATCAACGACATCGCTTCGATTGGTTTTACGGGCTCGCAGCGCAGCATGCTGATTCCGGGAAGCGGCGTCTTCAACAACCCGTCGGCAGTGTTCTCGAGCAACCCGCGTTCGCTGACCTTGTCCTTCAAGGTTCTGTTCTAAAGCGAAAACTCCAAATCAACCAGGAGGCGCCTCGAAGTTCGGGGCGCCTTTTGCTTTTTATGGCGTGGGCGTTCTCCATCCGAGTGGAGGTCACGGCCCCAAGGAAGATTGCGAAAGATAGCGACGATGGGAAGCGTGGCCGGGAAGAACAGCCTTGAAAACTATTCCATGCGAACGGCGCGGAGTTCTTTGCCTTTTACGCGGATCTCAATACCGAGCGGCGGGCGAAGGTCGGAGCCCTGCACGATGGCTCCGCGGGTGAGCACATTGCCCGGCAGGGTTGCGTACTTCAGCGGATCGAAAAGTGTGCGACTGCAGGGATTGCCGACGAGCGGGTGGCGCGCCTGGCGATAGCCGTAGTCGGTGCGGAGTTTGTCCAGGTCGCTGACATATTCGAGCTGGCAGTTTCCGAACGGCGCGCGCATCGCGACGGAATAGTAGTTTGTGGCCGAGCCGCCGGTACCACCCGGAAGGCGGATCAGTATGGCAGGAACGTTCTCGCCCGTGGCCTTGTTGCGGAAGGTGAAGGACTGCGAGTCCCAGGGCTTGGCCAGGTCGCCGATGTGGGCCACGACAGGGTCGTCTTCTGTGGCGACCGGGATGGAAGGAGTGAGGTCCGGCGCGGGAGCAGGGACATCAATTTGAGCGGCGGGCTGCGGGGGAGGATCAGGGTGCTTCGCGGGCCGGGAGAGAAACTTGCCGCCGACGAAAACGGCCGCGAGAACGGCCACCAGGCCGCCTACCACGAGAAGCGGGCCACCTTCCCGCTTGGGCTTGGCCGAGGGCCCGGAAACGCCTGGAATCTGCGGCATTTCCGCCTTAAAGCGGCCGTCCCCAGGCTGGTTGGCGCCAGGTGGATTGGGGCCGGACTGGCTGGGCTGGTCGGACACGCGGCTCTCCAAGACTCTGCCAGAAGGAAGCGCAAAAGGCCGCTTCCGCAGGCATTGTATGCCCGGAGCCAACGGGTGGCAACCGGCGAACCGGGAGAGTGCTGCGTCCGCCGATAACCCCCTGGGAATGCCGGAGTTCTATTAGTGAGATGGTTACAAGCCATCGCACAAGGCTTGTACCTTTGATATGGCAAGCCTAGTGTAGTAAGAACGGATGAGGGGCCTTTTTCCCGGCTCGTCCCCGCAGAGCCATGAGCGACACAAGAGCAGCCGCGCGCCAATTTGTGCGCAGTCTGAACATTTTGCTGAAGTTTGCGCGGCTGTATGAATTTGGCCACGTCCGCACCGCAGCCCAATTTGAAACAACCTGGAAGGAATTGCACTCGGCGCTGAAAGAGAGCGGCGATTCGGGATTGCTGCTTGGCGCTTCCGGTGCGCAGATTTTGCTGGATGGTGTGCCGCTCGGCGCGGCCGCGGCGGAGCGCAGTTTCGCGCAACTTCTCTCCAGTTCCGGGATTGCGAGTATTCACTTCGCGGCGAACCTTACGCAGCCGCAATTCGCCCGCTTTGTGCGCGCGTTTCCCAGCGGAAACGCCAAGCCCTCGTCCTTGGCGGAACAGCTGAAAATTGCGCTGGCCGGCGACGTGGGCATCAAGGTCAACGAAATCCGGTACATCGCGGAGGACTCGTCGATTGCAGGTGCGAAAATCGCGGCGAACCTGACGGCTAAGGTTCTGGGCGCGCAGAGCGACAAGTTCAAGGATTTTTTTGACGATCCGAATCGCTTGCTGCAGATGATTCTCGCCGCCGAGGGCTCGCGTTCTGGGCCGGGCGGACCGGGTGGCGGCGGGCTGGGGTTTGGCGGCAGCGGTGTGCCGGGCGGCGGAACCGGAACAGGAAGCGGGCCGGCCGGCGGGGGCGGTTCAGGTTCGGGTGGTGGATCCGGGGCCGGGTCTGGTGGCGGCAGCGGCAGCGCTGGCGGCAACCTGTGGGAGTCGGGCCCAGGTGGCGGTTCAGGTTCGGGCGCACCAGGATTTGGCGGGGGCAGCGGCTCTGGCGGCGGAACGGGTACGGGCAGCGGCTCCGGTTCCGGCGGCGGACTTGGGTTTGGCAGTGGCCCCGGCGGCGGTGGTAACGGTGGCGGCCCCGGCGGTGGCCCAGGGAGTGGTGGTAACGGGGGCGGAGCCGGCGGGGGCAGCCGGGATCCTCTCGGCGCTTTTCCGGCGCTAACCACTGCGGCTAACGCGGTGGCGGGCGGCGCCAGCAGTACGCCGGGAAGGTGGCTGACAGCCTCGGCGATGTTGCGCGCGGGAGAGGCGGAAGAGTCGACCGAGTTTCGCGTACAAGAGGAAGAAGTGCGCAACATGCTGACGCTGTTCGCGCAACTTGGCCGTTCGCGGAAGGATCCGAGCGCCGGGATGGACGCGGCCACCTTTCAATCGCGTATTTCGACCATGCCGGTGCGCAGCCAGGTGACGCTGCAGCAGGCGCTGGCCGGCCTTGCGGCACAGGCGCCATCGGCCAAGCCAGACCAGCCGATGTTGCTCAAGCTGGCGGAGCACGTGGCGATTCGCTTCGCGCTGGACAGCTACGAGCGCGGCGAATTGCGGGTGAATGCGGTGAAGCAGCTGCTCGACCGCATGAACACGGAAATCGAAGCGCTGCGCAAGATTCTGGCCTCCCAGGAAGAGCAGATGGCCAACGCCGGGCTTTCCGTGCAGTCGTACACGGAATTGCTTGACCAGGAATTCTGGGAACAGGTTCCGGACGAGAACAAGAAGGAAGTGCTGGCGTCGGACGAGTCCTGGTGCGTGCCGCCGCGCAACGTGCGCGCGTTTCTGGAAGAGATGCTGCGCCGCGGCGAGCTGAAGGTGGTCAACGAGATTCTGATGAAGTACGCGTCGTGCATCGGGCTGGAGAATCCCGAGGCGCGTCGCACCACCTCGATCGGTCTGGGCGAACTGGCGGAACTTTACGGCAGCGGCGATGGCAGTGCGCTGATCGAAGCGATTCGGCGGGTTGGCAACCAATTGGCGGTGGAGCGCGATCCCGAATTGCAAACGCTGGTGAGCGCAGCCTTTGTGCGCTTGAGCCAGGAAGCGGCCTCGAAGCGCTGCTATCCCGCCATACAGCAGGCGCTGGCCTCGCTGGATAGCGTGGAAGCGCAGCGGCCGGGCTCGTCGCAGAGCCTGCGTCCGCGCATCGGCGCGGAAGAGCGCATACCGGAATTTGTGGAAGAGACCTTGCGCGCAGGGCAAATCGCCGATGGCCTGGGCGACATTCTGGCGCTCATGCCCAAGGCCACGCTGCAATACATCACCAACCGTTTCGGGCATTCCGGTTTTCGCGAGGATTGCGAATTGCTGGCGCAGATGGTGCGCACCCTCGGCGAAGACTCCGTCCATCGTTTGACGGAAATTCTGCAAACCGGGAGTGCCGCGGAAGCGGCGGAAGTCATTGGGCTGCTGGGGCAGCTTTCCCCGGAGACCGTGGGCAAGGTATTGCCCGTGCGGCTTTCGCAGTGGCCGCGCTCGGCGCATGACCGCGCGCTGCGCCAGCTCTGCGCCGTGCCCACCGAGGAGCGAGCGCGGTTGCTGACGACGATTTATGACTCGCTGGACGTGCTGATTCGGCCGCTGGCGCTGGACGAAATCGGTATGACCGGCTCGCACGAATGCATTCCCATGCTGCTCGAGCTGGCGAATAACGATGGAACGCCTGGGTACATCCGCCTGAAGGCGGTGGAAGCTTTGGGCCGGCTGCGCGCCCAGGCTGCCAATCCGACCCTGCAGACGATACTCGAAGCGCGTCAAGTGTGGCGCTGGCAATACCCGACCGAGTTGCGAATTGCCGCGGCTCAGGCCATGATGCGGATCGATCCGCTGGTGGCGATGGAGAAAATCTCCTCGGCCGGTCTGGACAAAAAAGACCTGGTGCTGGAGCCGATTGATCCGGAAACCGGCAGCACGGTGGTCCGGCAGCGGCGCTACGCGCGCTTGAAGCTCAGCCGGAACCTGGTGTTGAACACGGCCAACTTGCGGGAAAACTTCCGGCTGACGGTGCCGGAATTGAACATGGGCGGCGGAATTGGAGCCGGCGAGCGTCACCTGGCGCCGGGCACGCTGCTGACGCTGAAGCTGACGCAAGGCGTGCGCACCATCAAAGCCCAAGCTCTGGTGCGTGGCGCGCGGCCGCAGGCCATGGCCTTTGAGTTTGTGGACATGGACCTGGAAGACCGGGCACGTCTGCGCAAGATTCTGCTGGAACTCGGTGGCCTGCCGCAGGCCGCCAACGTGGCCGCCCGCCGCCGGCGCGGCGCCCGCATCACCGTCGCCAAGTAACCAGCAACCCGCTGCATCGCCGATTGGCGCGTCTCCCGCGAAACCGTTACAATTGGAGTTTGCGTGCTTTGCGCCGGGCCCGGCTGTGTGCGGACTTGCGCCAGAGTGCGACTCAAGCGGGCAAACCGGCACAGGGAATCATGGACGCAGCCAAAGTACTCGATCGTGTGGTTGCCACATTCATCGGCACCAAGCACGAGCGCGACATCAAGAAGCTTCAGCCGGTCGTCGAGGCGATCAACGCCAAAGAAGCCGAAGTCCGGGCCCTTTCCGATGAAGCGCTGAAATCCGCCTTCGCGAAATTGAGAGATGAAGTGCAGGACCGGCTGAAGGATAGCGACCCGGCGGATGCGGCCTATCGCGACCGCCTGCAGGCGGCTCTGGAACCGGCGATCGTGCCGGCGTTTACGCTGGCGCGCGAGGCCGGACGCCGCTTCCTGAATATGCGGCATTTCGACGTGCAGTTGATCGGCGGCTTGGTGCTGCATTCCGGAAAGATCGCGGAAATGAAAACGGGCGAAGGCAAGACGCTCGTAGCCACGCTGCCGGCGGTGCTGAACTCGCTGGCCGGACGCGGCGTGCACATCGTCACGGTGAACGACTACCTGGCGCGGCGCGACGCGGAGTGGATGAGCCCGCTCTATCGCGGGCTGGGCCTGACCATCGGCGTGATCGTGCACGACCTGGACGACACGCAGCGGCGCGCGGCCTATGCCGCCGACATTACCTACGGCACCAACAACGAATACGGCTTCGACTACCTGCGCGACAACATGAAGTATGACTTGGCGCACTGTGTGCAGCGCGGCCACCAGTTCGCCATCGTGGACGAAGTAGACTCCATCCTGATTGACGAGGCGCGCACGCCGCTGATCATTTCCGGCCCGGCGGAAGAGTCCACGGACAAGTACTACCGCATCGACAAGATCATCCCCAAGCTGATCCAGGATATTGACTACACGCTGGACGAAAAGCATCGCACCGCGACGCTGACGGAAGAAGGGGTCAGCAAGTGCGAGCGGCTGCTGGGGCTCGGCAACCTCTACGACCCGGCGCACATGGAGATCATCCACCACGTTTACCAAGGTTTGCGCGCGCACACGCTGTACAAGCGCGACGTGGACTACGTGGTGAAAGACGGCGAAGTGATCATCGTGGACGAGTTCACCGGGCGCCAGATGCCGGGGCGGCGCTGGTCGGATGGCTTGCACCAGGCAGTGGAAGCGAAGGAAGGCGTCAAGATCGAGCGCGAAAACCAGACCCTGGCCACCATCACCTTCCAGAATTATTTCCGCATGTACAAGAAACTTTCCGGCATGACCGGTACCGCGGAAACGGAAGCCGCGGAATTCGACAAGATTTACAAGCTGGACGTGGTGGTGATTCCCACCAACCGCGCGCTGATCCGCATCGAAAATCCGGATGTGGTGTACCGCACGGAAAAAGAAAAATTCGAAGCAGTGGTGAACGGCATCCTGCAGGACGACAACACCCTGGCGCACGGCATTCGCCACTACCACGAACGCGGCCAGCCGGTGCTGGTGGGCACGATTTCCATCGAGAAGTCGGAGACCATTGCGGCCATCCTGAAAAAGGCCGGGGTTCCCCACGAAGTGCTGAACGCCAAGCAGCACGAGCGCGAATCGCGCATCGTCGCGCAGGCCGGGCGCAAAGGCGCGGTCACCGTGGCCACCAACATGGCCGGCCGCGGCACGGACATTCTGCTCGGCGGCAATCCGGAGTTCATGACCCGCGAGCATTTTCTGAAGAACAAGCTGGCAATGCCGTATGCCCAGGCGCCGGCGGTGATTGGCGCAGAGCCCGAAGGCGCGGAAGCCGCGGCCTCCAGCGTGCCGATGGTGCTGTTTCAGCACGAAGGGAAAATCTTCCAGGTCCCGGTGGAGCAGTGGAAACCGATCTACGAGCGCTTCGCCGAACAGTGCAAAGCCGAACACGATGAAGTGATCGCGCTCGGCGGCTTGCACATCCTGGGCACCGAACGCCACGAAGCGCGGCGCATTGACAACCAGTTGCGCGGCCGCGCGGGCCGCCAGGGCGACCCCGGTTCGTCGCGCTTCTTCCTTTCGCTGGAAGACGACCTGATGCGCATTTTCGGCGGCGAACGCGTGAAGGCGCTGATGTTCCGGCTGGGCATGACCGAAGGCGTGCCCATTGAATCGAAACTGATTTCCCGGCGCATCGAAAATGCGCAGAAATCGGTGGAAGCGCAAAACTTCGACGCCCGCAAACACCTGTTGGAATACGACGACGTGATGAACAAGCAGCGGGAGACGATTTACGACATCCGCCGCTCCGCGCTGGAGGGCAAAGACCAGCGCGACTATGTGGTCGGCATCGCGGACGACATCGCGCTCGAACTGGTGGAAACCTATTGCCCCAAGGATCAGCACCCCGGGCAGTGGAACACCACGCAACTGCTCGCGGAAGTGAACAGCGAGTTTGGGATTGACCTGAAAGCCGCGGGCGTGGACCCGGCGGTCTTGAACCACGAACAGCTTGCCAGCGGCGTTTCCGAAGCGGTCGCGAAGAAGTACGAGGACAAAGAGAAGCAGCTCTCGCCGGACCTGATGCGCTGGCTGGAGCGGCGCATCATTCTGGATGTGGTGGACTCGCAGTGGAAAGACCACCTGCTTTCGCTCGACCACTTGAAGGAAGGCATCGGCCTGCGCGGCTACGGTCAGAAGGACCCGCTCGTCGAATTCAAGCGCGAAGCGTTCGTGCTGTTTGAAGAGATGATGACTCGCATCGACAACGAAGCGGTGCGCTACCTGTACAACGTGCAGGTGCAGATGGATGGGCAGCCGCCGCAGGATGGCGGCGCCGGCCCCGCGCAAGCCCGCACCAGCGGTCCGGCTCCCGCTCGTCCGATGGCGGCAGCGGCCAGTGCCGCGGCGCGAGCGAGCGAAGAATCGACCCCGGCGCAATTGCCCGCGTTTGCGCGCGAAATGGAGCGCAAGCAGCAGCGCCAGGAGCGGGAAATACAGATGCAGTCCGGCACCGCCACCGCGGAAGCGCCCAAGACCGTACGCAGCGGCGCAAAGGTGGGGCGCAACGATCCTTGCCCGTGCGGCTCCGGGAAAAAATACAAAAAGTGCCACGGCGCGAACGCCTGACGCCGCCACACGAACAGAAGTCATCCGCAAGACGATTGGGGAAACGATGCCTCCAGGTGTACCGCAACAGATGCCGGAACGCCAGCCGATACCCGGCGTAAAGAATCTTGTGGCCGTCGCCAGCGGCAAGGGCGGCGTCGGCAAGACCACGGTCGCGGTCAACCTTTCGCTGGCGTTGAGCAAGCTCGGTTACAAAGTCGGTCTGCTGGATGCGGACGTATACGGCCCCAATGTGCCCATCATGCTGGGCACCAGCGAAGAGCCGCTGGCGACGCCCGACCGCCGCATCGTCCCGGTGGAAGTTTCCGGCCTGAAAATGATTTCCATGGGCCTGCTGAATCCGGGCGATAAGCCGATGATCTGGCGCGGGCCAATGCTGCATAGCGTGATCACGCAATTCCTGCGCAGCGCGGAATGGGGCCAGCTCGACTATCTGATCATTGATTTGCCGCCGGGCACCGGCGACGTGCAGTTGACCTTGATCCAGACGGTTGCGGTTTCGGGCGCGGTGGTGGTGACGACGCCTTCGACCGTTGCGCTTGCCGACGTGCGCAAAGCCATCGAAATGTTCCGCCAGGTAAACGTGGAGGTCCTGGGCGTGGTGGAAAACATGAGCAGCTTTGCTTGCCCGCATTGCGGCAAGCCCGTGGATATCTTTGGCCACGGAGAAGGCGCGAAGACAGCGCAGGCCTACGGCGTGCCGGTGCTTGGCGAAATTGAAATCGACCCGCGCATCCGCATCGGCGGCGACACCGGCAAGCCCGTGGCTGCGCTTGGCGAAGATGGCGCGGCGAAAAGCCTCTTCGGCGTGGCCCGCAGAGTGGCGGCCCGGCTTCAGGAACTCGGCGGTTCCACGCTAGGGCCGGCGGTACAAATCGACTAACATTTCCGGGGCGGACGGCCGGGCAAATTTTCGGCGGCCGGGAATTTTGTACGCGAAGGGATCGTGAAGACGGTGAGCGGGGCAGGGAACAGGCCAGCCGACATCCGGCCGTACAAAGGCACGTGGCCGCAGATTGCGCAATCGGCGTACATTGATCGCGCGTCGGTGGTCATCGGCGACGTGGTGATCGGCGAGGACGCCAGCATCTGGCCGCTCTGCGTGGTGCGCGGCGACGTCAACTACATCCGCATCGGCGCGCGCAGCAATATTCAGGACGGCTCGATTCTGCACGTAATGAAAGACGAGTGGCCGCTGATTCTGGGCGACGACATCACCGTCGGCCACGCGGTGACGCTGCATGGCTGCACCATCGAATCGCGCTGCCTGATCGGGATGCGAGCCACCATCCTGAACGGCGCGGTGATTGGAACTGGGAGCATCATCGCCGCGGGCACGCTGATTCCGGAGCGCATGGTCGTGCCGCCGGGCAGCCTGGTGATGGGCGCGCCGGGCAAAGTGAAGCGGCAAGTCACCCCGGAAGACGACGCCAGCATTGACCGCTATGCGCGGCGGTATGTGGAGTACAAGAATATCTATCGGGCGGAGCCGGGGAGCTAGCCCACACGTCCGGGCGCGGCGAGGAATTCGATTCCTATGGCGAGCAAAAGCAAATTTCAAGCGATTCGCGGGACTCGCGATCTCTTTCCGCCGGAAACGGCGCTGTGGAACCGCGTGGAAGCTGCCGCACGAGAAGTTTTCGGCACCTTCGGATTTGGCGAAATTCGCCCGCCTGTAATCGAGCCGACCGAGTTATTTGCGCGGGCCGTCGGCGCGGAGAGCGACATCGTAGGGAAGGAGATGTATACCTTCCGCGATGCCGATGAGAGCTTGACCAGTCTTCGTCCCGAGGCCACGGCTTCGGTTTGCCGCGCGTACATCGAGCACGGCATGCAGCAACTGCCCCAGCCGGTGAAGTTGTACTACATCGGACCCATGTTCCGCCGCGAACGTCCGCAAAAGGGCCGCTACCGCCAGTTCTATCAGATCGGCGCGGAAGTGCTCGGCGGCACGGACGCTCCCGCCATTGACGCCGAAGTCATCGAAATGGTGATGAGCTTCTTCGAGCGCGTGGGACTGACCGGCGTCGAACTCGGCATCAACTCCATCGGCCACAATGCTCCGGAATGCCGCCAGGGCTACGTTGCGAAGCTGCGGGGCGAACTGGAGAAGGTGAAGGATAAACTGGGCGAGGACAGCCGCCGCCGCATCGAAACCAATCCGCTGCGCGTGCTGGACTCCAAGCTGGAGCACGAGCAGGCGCTCATCGCCGGGCTGCCGAAAATCGCCGACCATCTCTGCCCGGACTGCGCCAAGCACTATGCCGAGGTGAAGCGCCAGCTGCAGTTGCGCGGCGTCCTGTACCACGAAAACTGGCGTCTGGTGCGCGGCCTCGACTACTACATGCGCACCACGTTTGAAATCACCGCGCAGGGGCTGGGCTCGCAAAACGCCGTCTGCGGCGGGGGACGGTACGACGGACTGGTGGAAATTCTCGGCGGCCCGCCAACCAAGGGCATCGGCTTTGCCATCGGCGAAGACCGGCTGATTCTTTCGCTGCAGGAGGCCGGAAAAGGCAGCGCAGCGGCCGGACGCGACGTTTACATCGCCTGGATGGGCGAACACGCCTACGCCACGGCGGCGCGCGCCGCGAAGGATCTGCGCCACGCCGGCTTCAGCGTGGAGCTGCCGCCGGCCGAGCTCAAATTCGGCAAGTCCCTGGAGCGCGCGGACAAGCTGGGGTCGCGCTACGCACTCATCCTCGGCGATAATGAAGTGTCGGAAGGCTCGTGGACGCTCAAGACGCTGGCCGACGGTAAGCAGCAAAAGCTGACCGAGCCGGAGTTGCTGAACTTCCTCAAGAGCGAACGCGCTGCCGGCTGACCGCCGTTCCTGAGCCACCGGCAAGCCGTCGAACAGTTTCGGGAGAGCATCGTGCTGGACTTTCTGGGCAATCTGAAGCGCACACACTACTGCGGGGCCTTGCGCAGAGACGACGCGGGCAAACCAGCTGTGGTACTCGGCTGGGTGGCGCGGCGCCGCGACCTGGGCAACCTGTTGTTTCTTGACGTGCGCGACCGCACCGGGATCGTCCAGGTGGTCTTTAACAAGGAGACGCAACCCGAAGCGCACGCCAAGGCCGAGCAGGTGCGCAGCGAGTTCGTCGTGGGCATCGAAGGCCAAGTCGTGCAGCGCCAGAAAGCCAACCCGGAGCTGGCCACCGGGGAGGTCGAGTTGATCGCGGCCAAGCTGCACATCCTGAACAATTCCAAGACGCCGCCCTTCCCGATCGAAGACCAGATCAACGCCGCCGAAGAGACGCGCCTGCGCTTCCGCTACCTGGACCTGCGCCGTCCGCGCCAGCACGCCAACCTGGCGCTGCGCCACAAGATCATTCTTGAAATTCGCAAGGTGATGGACGAGATGGGCTTCATCGAAGTCGAGACCCCCATGCTCACGCGCTCCACGCCGGAAGGCGCGCGCGACTATCTCGTGCCCAGCCGCGTGCATCACGGGCAGTTCTACGCGCTCCCGCAATCGCCGCAAATCTTCAAGCAGATTCTGATGATCGGCGGGCTTGACCGTTACTTCCAGATCGTCAAATGCTTCCGCGACGAAGACCTGCGCGCCGACCGCCAGCCGGAATTCACCCAGCTGGACCTGGAGATGTCCTTCCCGCGCCAGGAAGACATTTTTAGCGTCATTGAAAACGTGATGGTACGCGCCTGCGCCGTTGCCGGGATCAAGGCCGAAGCGCCGTTTCCTCACATGCTCTACAAGGACGCCATCCGCAAATACGGCAGCGACAAGCCGGACCTGCGCTTCGGTATGGAGCTGCACGAGGTCACATCCTGCTTTCCGGACGAAGCAAAAGCCAAGCTGCAGATTGCCGGTAACGTGTTCGCATTCGCCACGCCCGGCGCCGCCGGCTATTCGCGCAAGCAACTGGATGAGTTGACGGAGAGAGCCAAGTCCAGCGGCGCGCGCGGCGCCTATTTCGTCAAGGTGGCCGCCGAAGGCATCACTTCCACCGTGGACAAGCTGATTGGCGCCGAGAATGCCGCGAAGCTGGCGGAGCTGTGCGGCGCGAAGACCGGCGACCTGGTTGTGGCCGTTTCGGCCAAGGAAGAGATTAAGGGCACCGAGGCCGCCGCGCTGGTGGCAGGCCAGTTGCGCCTGCACCTCGGCGATGCGCTCGGCGTCATTGACCGCACGCAATGGAAATTTCTGTGGCTGACCGGTTTTCCGCTTTTTGAATGGAGCGAGTCGGACAAAGCCTGGGTGAGCGCGCAACATCCCTTTACCGGCATCGTGGACGAAGATCTGGAGAAGCTGGAATCCGCGCCGTGGGAAGTACGCTCCAAGGGATACGACCTGGTGTTGAATGGAGTGGAGCTTGGCTCCGGCAGCATCCGGATTCACCGCCAGGACGTGCAGGAGCGGCTGTTCAAGGCGCTGGGCCTCAGCGAAGAGACGCTGCGCCGCCGCTTCGGCTTCTTCCTGGACGCGCTGACCTATGGCACACCACCGCACGGCGGCATCGCGCTCGGTATGGATCGCGTGGTGATGCTGCTGGCCGGGGAAAAGTCCATCCGCGAAGTGGTGGCCTTTGCCAAGACCACCGCGGCGCAGGACCTGATGGCCGAATCGCCCAGCGAAGTGGACGCCGTCCAGCTCGAGCAGCTCGGCATCGCCATCGCGCCCGCGAGATCAAAAGAGTAAGGCTGCAAAGGCCATGAGCCGCATCCGCATACTTCCGGAATCCGTCGCCAACAAGATCGCCGCGGGCGAAGTGGTCGAACGCCCGGCCTCTGTGGTGAAGGAGCTTCTGGAAAACGCGCTGGATGCCGGCGCTACGACCATACGCATCGAAATCGAAGCCGGCGGCAAACGCATGATCCGCGTGATTGACGACGGACACGGCATGACCCATGACGACGCGCTGCTGGCCTTCGAGCGCCACGCCACCAGCAAGCTCAAATCGGCCGATGATCTGCTCTCGATTGCCACGCTCGGCTTCCGTGGAGAAGCGCTGCCGACTGTCGCCGCTGTCTCCCGCCTGCTGCTCGAGACCCGCGACGCCGCCGAAGCGGAAGGTACGCGGGTCGAATTCGCCAACGGCAAATTGGTTGGGGTAAAGCCGGCAGGCCTTCCCGCTGGAACCACCATCAGCGTCGCCGACCTTTTTTATTCGGTTCCGGCACGCCGCAAGTTCCTGAAGTCCGACACCACCGAACTCGGGCACATTGCCTCGCTGGTGACACACTACGCGCTGGCCAATCCGGAAAAGCAGTTCGTCCTGCAAACGCCGACGCAGACCATCATTGACTGCCCGCCCGCGGAAAAGCTCGCCGATCGCGTGTACCAGCTCTTCGGCCGCCAGGCGCTCGATGAGCTCGTGGAAATTCCCGCGGTCACCGCGCCATTCCGCTCCGCGATCACCGAGCCCGCTCTGGACCCCGAGGAAGAAAAGGCCACGCTGCAAATCGCCGGATTCACTTCGCGGCCGGAAGTGCAGCGCCCGAATCGCAACGGCATCTATATTTTCGTCAACAAGCGTCTGGTGCGCGACCGCCTGATCCTGCACGCCATCCACGAGGCCTATCGCAATATCCACCCGCACGCGGTCTATCCGGCTACGCTGCTTTTTCTGGAAATGCCGTACGAGGAGGTGGACGTCAACGTACACCCCGCGAAGATCGAAGTGCGCTTCCGCCGTCCACAGTTTGTACATGACGCGACGCGCGACGCCATCCGCCAGGCGCTGGTGAACGCTCGCGCCATTGCCAGCTTTGCCGCCGCTGCGGGTGCGACACCGCCGCTCTATTCCTCCGCGCAGGCGCAAACCTGGTCTGGCCCCGCCTCGTCGCTCGCGCCGGTCACTCCTGCTCCCGCGGAAGCTGGCATTCCGCGTGCGATGATTCCGGGCCAGGTGGGACCGGTGCTCGAGGAGATTGGTTTGGGTAGCGGCGTGGGCTCGGACGGCGGCTTCGATCTTTCCTCGGCCCCGTTGCGTCCGGTCGAACAGCGCCTGCCTCTCGGCGATGCGGCGCCGCTGGGCGCGCCGCCGGCATTTGTTTCATCGCCGGCGGCGTCATCCAACAACTGGATGGGTCATCTGGCCCGAGGCAATGGCGATGCGCCCGCCGCTCTGCCGCATCCCGATCAGATCGCCGACCTCAAGCCGCTGGGCCAGGTCAGCGCCAGTTTTATCGTCGCCGTCAACGGTCAGGGCCTGTGGATCGTGGACCAGCACGTGGCGCACGAGCGCGTGCTCTTCGAGCAGCATCTGGAGGCGCGGCGTTCCGGCAAGATCGAATCGCAGCGCATGCTCATGCCGATGCTGGTGGAGCTTGCGCCGCGCCAGATCGTAACCTACGAAAAAATCGCCGAAGAGCTCACCGCCAACGGTTTCGCCGTCGAACTGATGGGCCCGCGCACGGTGGCCGTACAGGCCGTCCCCGCCGGCGTTGTTTCCTCCGACGCGGAAAAGCTGCTCACCGAAATCCTGGACGGCATCGAGCGTGAGAGCGCTGCTATCTCGATCGAAACCCTGCAGGCGAAAATAGCCGCCTCCACCGCGTGCCACGCCGCCATCAAGGTCAACATGCCGCTGGACCAGGCGAAAATGGAGTGGCTGCTGGCCGCGCTGGCGAAAACCGATTGCCCGATGAGCTGCCCGCACGGCCGCCCGGTCGTGCTGCGCTATTCGGTGAAGGAGATCGAGCGCGCGTTCCACCGCATCTGAATGGCGCTGCGCGGGTGGCGAGCGGCGCGCCGGGCTGCTAAACTCGTGGCGTTTTGCAAGTCCGCAGTTGCATCGTGCCGTGCTTTTTCTCGATGAGGTGATCGTGAGCGACTCGCAGAAGACCGTCGTGGTGTTTGGCCTGGCCAACAAACGCAGCATCGCCTGGGCCATAGCCCAGAAGCTGCAGGAGGCGGGTTGGCGCCTCGCCGTTACCTACCAGAACGAGCGCCTGGAGCAGGAAGCCAAAGACCTGATCGCCGATCTGCCCGGAGCCACCGGCTTCATGTGCGACGTTTCTTCCGACGAGCAGATCGCCAAGCTGTTTGCCGAGCTGCAGGCCCGGTACGGCACGCTGCACGGCGTCGTGCACAGCGTGGCCTTTGCTCCAGCGGAAGAACTGAAGGGCGAGTTCTTGAACACTTCGCGCGAGGGTTTCCGTATTGCGCACGATGTGAGCGTGTACTCGCTGGTAGCGGTTTCGCGCGCGGCAGCTCCGCTGATGACCGAGGGCGGCGGCATCGTCACCCTTTCTTACTTCGGCGCGGAAAAAGTCGTGCCGCGGTACAACGTGATGGGCGTGGCCAAAGCGGCACTGGAAGCCAGCGTGCGCTACCTGGCCAGCGACCTTGGCCCCAAGGGTATCCGGGTCAACGCTATTTCCGCGGGCCCGATCAAGACCCTGGCCGCGCGCGGCATTTCCAATCTGAGCGAGATGCTAAAGGCTCATGCGGACAAGGCGCCGCTGCGCCGCAACGTTGATCCCGCGGAAGTCGGAGGCACCGCCGCGTTTTTGCTCTCCAGCGCGGGTTCTGGGATCACGGGCGAGACGATTTACGTGGATTGCGGCTACAACATCATGGGCTTCTAGCGCGCGGCACGCGCAATCGCCAGCAGCCGACCGGTCTCCATGAAGAAACTCACCATCGCCATCGACGGTCCCGCCGGCTCGGGAAAGAGCAGCGTGGCGCGCCTGGTCGCGCAAAAGCTTGGCTACCTCTATCTCGATAGCGGCGCGATGTACCGCGCTCTGGGCCTGAAGGCCCTGCAGGGCGGCGGCATTTGCCTCACCTCTGAAGCGGAGCTGGCGGACCTGGCCAAAGACACCACCATCGAGCTGCAGGCAACGCCTTCGACGCTGGAAGATCCGACCATCCACAATCGGGTGCTGCTGGATGGCGAAGACGTAACCCAGGCCATTCGCACCAATGAAGTGGCGCAGGCCGCCTCGCGGGTAGCCACCGTGGCCAAGGTCCGCGAATTTCTCGTCGCCGCACAGCAGAAGGCTGGCGCCGGCGGCGGCGTGGTCATGGAAGGGCGGGACATCGGCACCGTCGTTTTCCCCAACGCCGAGCTGAAGATTTTCCTTGAAGCCTCTCCGGATGCGCGCGCCGAGCGCCGTTGGAAAGAGCACGAAGAAAAGGGCGAGCGGCTTGATCTGGAGCAGGTATTGGCCGAAGTCCGCGAGCGGGATAAGCGCGACACCGAGCGCAAGGTTTCCCCCCTGGTGCGCGCCTCGGATGCGGTGCTGATCGACAACACGGCCATGGACGTCGAGGAAACCGCGCGCCTGATCGTTCTGCTGGCGCACGAACGCGAGCTTCAGTTGTCCAAGAGCGCCGGAGGTGCTGTTTGAGCGAACTGTCTCTGCGGATTGTGCTGACCCTCGGATGCATTGGCGCATTCGCGCTGGCCCTGCTGCCTGGCGGCACGGTTGCTCAGGACCGTACCGCCGGTGCCGCGGAGTTTCGCAAGTACCTGGAACTCGACTGGAAAGGCTGGATGGAGCTGTACCCGGAACTCGCTACCGGCGTCGGCTACCCGGGACAAAATCGCCGTTGGACCGACAATTCGCCGAAGGGTATCGCCGCGCGCAAGGCCTACCTCGCGCAAAGCCTTGCGAAGCTCAAGACCTTCTCCCGCGACTCGCTACCCGCTTCGGAACAGCTCAACTACGACCTCTATCGCGAACTCCTCGAAACGGCGACGGAAGGGCTGCAGTACGGCGATGATCCGATGCCGTTCCGCAATGTCGTTCCCGGAAATCTTTGGATGCCGCTCAACCAGATGTCCGGAATTCAGCAAGGCGCGGCCGAGACTCTGTCCACTCAGCCGCGACAGACCTTGCTGGACTACGACGACATTCTGGCCCGACTGGAAGCATTGCCCAAGGCCGTCAACGAAGAGCTGGCGCTGCTGCAGGAAGGCGCGCGTCTCGGCTACACGCCACCGAAGATCACCATGCGCGACGTGCCCAAGCAGATCGCCGATCTCATCCCGGAAGCGCCTCTGCAAAGCGCCTTGCTGCAGCCCTTCACGCAGTTTCCCGCGAACATTACCGAGACGGACCGCCAGCGTCTGACCGATCGCGCTTCGCGCATCTATGCTTCGGCGGTGCGGCCTGCGTTCTTGCAGTTGCACGACTACCTTGCTGGGACCTATCTTCCCGCCTGCCGCGACAACATCGCCGCCACGGCTTTGCCCAACGGCGCGGCTGCCTACGCTTTTCACGTGCGCTGGCAGACCACCACCACGCTTACGCCGCAGCAGATCCACGAAACCGGGCTGGCCGAGGTCAAGCGCATCCGCGCGGAAATGGATAAGGTCATCGCCTCCGCCCATTTCACCGGTAGCTTTCACGACTTCACGGAGTTCCTGCGCAACGACCCCAGCTTCTATTTCGATAAGCCGGAAGACCTGGTCAACGCCTACAAGGTCATCGCCAAATCCATCGATCCGGAACTGGTTCACCAGTTCGGCAAGCTGCCCCGTAATCCGTACGGCGTTACGCCCATCCCGGAGTTCAAGGCGCCGTCACAAACTACCGCGTACTACCAACCGGGCGCTCCTGCCGCCGGCCGTCCCGGCTACTATTTCGTGAATACCTACAATCTGAAGGCGCGCCCCAAATGGGAGATGCAGGCGCTCTCGCTGCACGAGTCTGTGCCGGGCCATCACCTGCAGATTTCGCTTTCGCAAGAAATGGAAGATGTGCCGGAATTCCGCAAGCAGGTTGGCTACTCGGCGTTTGTGGAAGGCTGGGCGCTCTACAGCGAGAGCCTGGGCAAGGACCTGGGACTGTACAAGGACCCTTACTCGCAGTTCGGGCAGCTCTCCTACGAAATGTGGCGCGCCGTCCGTCTGGTGGTTGATACCGGAATGCACACCATGGGCTGGACGCGCCAGCAGGCGATTGATTTTTTTCGCGATAACACCGGCAAGACCGACCAGGACGTGACCGTGGAAGTGGACCGCTACATCGTCTGGCCGGGACAGGCCCTGGCCTATAAGACCGGACAGCTGAAAATCCGCGCGCTGCGCAGCGAAGCCGAGAAAAAGCTGGGGGCGCGCTTCGACGTGCGCAAGTTTCACGACGCCGTGCTGGAAAACGGAGCCATTCCCATGAACGTGCTGGAGCCGCGCATGCGCGACTGGATCGCGCGGCAGGCCCGCTAGCCGTCATTGCAGGATTGCCGCAACCGAGCGCCCTGCCGCGTCGAAACAATCCGGCGCGGCCGCTTCCGGCAGCGACAACACTTGCATGGCCCGCCGTAGCGCCGCCCAGTCGCCGTGTTCATAGCCGATGGCCGCGGTCAGCGCCTCGCGTAGTTCGCCGGTCTCGCCCCGCAGCGCGCGCCGCACGTCCCGCGAAAGTGCCAGTTCTTCCACGATTTCGCTCAGCGGCCGGTCCAGCACCGCGTCCATGACGGAAAACAGCCCGGTAAAAAAATATTCGTAGGCGTGCGCGGCATCCCGCCGCAGCGCCAGTTGTTCGCAGAAATAGGCGCGCATCAGTCCGGTGCGCAGCAATTCATCCGGCTTGTCCGTGGCCGGCGTCGCCACCGCCACCAGCGACGCCCAGCGCCGAAATTCCTGTTCGCCCAGCAGTCCGATCGCGCTGCGTATCGAGCGCACCTCCACCTGCCGCTCCATGGCCGGCGAATTCAGGTACCGCAGCAGCTTATACGTCAGCGCCGGTTCCTCGCGCACGATCTCTTCAATCGCTCCCAGATCCAATGGGCTGCGCAGCACCGCCTGCAGCAGCCGCAGCGCCGATTGCCGGCTGCCGGTGATCGCGCGCCGGCGGAACGTCTGTGGCCGGAGGAAAAAATCTCCCTGAAAGTGACGCAGCCCCAGCGCCCGCGCTTTCTGGTGTTCTTCCCAGGTATCCACGTTGTGGGCGATCACGATCGCGCCGCCCGCGGCTGCGCCGGGCGGTTCGTCCGGCATTGCGGCGCGCCGCAGGTCCAGCCGCACAAAATCTGCCACCGCCGCAAGCGGGCCAGTGTCTCCGGTCCCGTTCCATCGGCTCAGCGCCAGCCGGTATCCGGCCGCTTTCAGCCCCTGGCAAGCCAGCAGCAGCTCACGGGATGGCGTGGTGGCGGCGGGGAGCTGAATCACCGTACGTGCCCGTGGCAGCACCAGCGCCGCACCGCTCAGCACTTCCTGTGCACCCAGCTCCACAAATGCCAGCCGTTGCCCGACCACCGTCTCCCAGTGAAACACCATGGTAGCGGCGTCCATCAACAGCGCGCCGGCATGCACCGCGTCGGCATTCGCTTCTCCGCCGTTGCCGTTTTTTTCCGGCCGGAAGCGTACGTCATAGCCCAGCAGGCTCAGATTGTCTTTCAGGATGGGTTGCCGCGTGATGAACCGCTCGAACATGCGCACCTCTTCGCATCCGCGGAGAGGTGCGGACGCAGGTTCTACGCAGCTCGAGAGGTGAGCAGTCGGGAAGGGAATTGGCCCTGCAACAACTTCATCGTCACACGGCCCGCCCCGCCGTTCAGGCGGGAGCGGACATGGACGACAAAAACTCGGCGTTGGACTTGGTCTTGGTCAGCCGGCTCAGCAGCAGTTCCATGGCTTCCACCGTGGAAAGCGGGCTAAGCACCTTGCGCAGCACCCACACCCGGCTCAGTTCGTCGGGCGGAAGCAGCAGCTCGTCCTTGCGCGTGCCGGAGCGCTGGATGTCGATGGCCGGGAACACGCGTTTATCGGAAAGCCGGCGGTCCAGGTTGATCTCCATGTTGCCAGTGCCTTTGAACTCTTCGAAGATCACATCGTCCATGCGGCTGCCGGTGTCGATCAGCGCGGTGGCAATGATGGTCAGGGAACCGCCTTCTTCCACGTGCCGCGCCGCCGCGAAGAAGCGCCGCGGACGTTGCAAGGCGTTGGCGTCGATACCACCGGAGAGCACCTTGCCCGAGGGCGGGGTCACCGCGTTGTAGGCGCGCGCCAGACGGGTCACGCTGTCCAGCAGAATCACCACGTCGCGCTTGTGCTCCACCAGGCGCTTGGCCTTTTCCAGCACCATTTCCGCCACCTGGATGTGCCGCTGCGGGGCTTCGTCGAAAGTCGAACTGATTACTTCGCCCTTGACCGTACGCTGCATGTCCGTAACTTCTTCCGGGCGTTCGTCAATCAGAAGCACAATTAGCGCCACTTCCGGGTGATTGGTGGTAATCGAATTGGCGATGGACTGCAGCATCATGGTCTTGCCGGTGCGCGGCGGCGCCACGATCAGGCCGCGCTGCCCCTTGCCGATGGGGTTCAGCAGGTCCAGCACCCGCCCGGTCATGTTCTCCTTGACCGTTTCCATCTTCAGGCGGCCCTGCGGGTACAGCGGGGTCAGGTTGTCGAAAAAAATCTTGTTGCGCGCCACTTCCGGGTCTTCGAAGTTGACGGCTTCGACCTTGATCAGCGCGAAGTAGCGTTCGCCATCCTTCGGCGGCCGCACCTGTCCAGAGACCGTGTCTCCCGTGCGCAGGTCGAACTTCCGGATCTGCGAGGGCGATACGTAGATATCGTCCGGCCCCGGCAGGTAGTTGTACTCCGGCGCGCGCAGGAAGCCGAATCCGTCCGGCAGGCATTCCAGCACGCCCTGGGAAAAGATCAATCCGCTCTTTTCGGTTTGCGCGCGGAGGATCTGGAAGATCAACTCCTGCTTGCGCATACCGCTCGCGCCGGGAACATTCAGCTCCTTGGCGATTTTCGCCAGGTCGGTGATGTTCTTTTCCTTGAGCTCCGCGAGGCTAATACTGATTTGATTGTTGGTTTCTGCGGTTTCTTTGGCCATATGTCCTTAACTTCTTGGTTTGTGAGTGTTGAAGATTTCCTGAAACTTAGATTGGTTTCTCGGGATGGGTTACCGCACTGGCGCCCTGCAGGAGCGCGCCAAATTAGGCAAACCTGCGATTGGCAACCTTCGCCCTCCGCCTATGTACTGCAGCTTGAACCTGGGGTGGGAACCCCGGGTATTGCGGAGAACGTCAGTTGGTCAAACTCGAGTCTTTATCAGGACCGCTCGCAAATCCTTCGGTACCTGGTCCCACAGCGGGGGCGGGCACAATCGGCCGCTCCAGCGCAATCTGCAAAACCTCGTCCATGGTTTCGACCAGATGAACAGTTAGACTCGCGAGGATCTCCTGCGGGATGTCCGGCAGGTCTTTCTCATTGTCCTTCGGAAGCAGTATCGTACGCAAGCCCATTCGGTGAGCAGCCAGCAGTTTTTCCTTTACGCCCCCGATGGGCAGAACCTTGCCTCGCAACGTGATTTCCCCGGTCATGGCCACGTCGCAGCGCACCGGAATGCGCGTCAGCGCGCTCGCAATCGAAGTGCAGATGGTGATGCCCGCCGAAGGCCCGTCCTTGGGAATCGCTCCTTCTGGGACGTGTACGTGGATGTCCAGGTTACGGTAAAAATCTTTCGGCAGGCCCAGCTGCGCCGAGCGCGAACGCACATAGCTCATTGCCGCCTGCGCCGATTCCTGCATGACGTCGCCCAGCTTCCCGGTCAGCGTCAACCGGCCTTTGCCTTCCATCAGCGTCGCTTCCGTGGCCAGCACCGAGCCGCCCACTTCCGTCCACGCCAGGCCCGTCGTCAGGCCGATTTCGTTGTGCTTCTCCAGCCAGAACTCGCGGTACTTCACGATGCCCAGGTATTCGCCGACGTTGGCCGCGGTAATTTCCACCGCCACCGTGCTCCCGTCCGCCACCACCTTGCGCGCCACTTTCCGCCCGATGTTCTGGATCTCGCGCTCCAGGTTGCGTACGCCCGCCTCGTGCGTGTAGTGCCGGATGATGTGCAGCAAACCCTCGTCGGTGAAGGTGAGGTTGGTGTCGGTCAGGCCCGTCGCCTCGCGCGCCCGGCGCACCAGGAAGCGCTTGGCAATCTCCATCTTTTCCTGTTCCGTATAGCCGGCCAAGCGCAGGATCTCCATGCGGTCCTGTAAGGGCTGCGGAATGGTGTGCAGCACGTTCGCGGTGCACACGAACATGACCTTCGAGAGATCGTATTCCACGTCCAGGTAGTGGTCGGTGAACGCGTGGTTCAGTTCCGGATCCAGCACCTCCATCAGCGCCGCCGATGGGTCGCCGCGGAAGTCCGTGGACATCTTGTCCACTTCATCCAGCACGAAAATCGGGTTGGTGGTGCCGGCCTTTTTCATCATCTGGATGATCTGGCCGGGCAGGGCACCGATGTAGGTGCGGCGGTGACCGCGGATTTCGGCTTCGTCGCGCACGCCGCCGAGCGATACCCGCACAAACTTGCGTCCCGTCGCGTGTCCGATGGACATCGCCAGCGAGGTCTTGCCCACGCCCGGAGGCCCGACGAAGCACAGGATCGAACCCTTGGGGTTTTTCACCAGTTGCCGTACCGCCAGAAATTCCAGGATGCGGTCCTTGATCTTTTCCAGGCCGAAATGTTCCTTGTTCAGGATCTCTTCGGCGGCCTTGATATCGCGAATTTCCTTAGAGCGCTTCTTCCAGGGCACCGCCAGCAGCCAGTCCAGGTAATTCCGGCTCACGGTGGACTCCGCCGACATCGGCGGCATCAGCTCCAGCCGCTTCAGTTCGGTCAGCGCCTTCTCCTGCACTTCCGGCGACATTCCCGCCGTCTCAATCTTCTTCTTGAGCTCGTCGATTTCGCTCTTTTCGCCGCGCCCCAGTTCCTTCTGGATGGCCTTCAGCTTTTCGTTGAGGTAATACTCTTTTTGCGCGCGCTCCATCTGGCGTTTCACGCGGGTATTGATGTTGCGATCGACGTTCAGCTTTTCCAGCTCAATTTCCAGAATGTCGGACACCCGGGTCAGCCGCTCCATCGGGTCCGTGGTCTCGAGCAAATCCTGTTTTTCATCCACCGGCAGCTGCAGATTGGCCGCGATGGTGTCCGAGAGCCGCGCCGGGTCATCCACCCGCGCCGCGGCGATCATGGTGTCGTAGTTCAGGCTTTGCGAAAGCTTGATGAACTGTTCGTACAGCCCGACCACCTTCTGGACGGTCTGATCCACTTGTGGGGAAGGTTCCACCCGCGCCCCCAGCAGCCGCACGTTGGCCCGGAAGAAGCCCTCTTCCGCGGTAATCGCCAGCGCCCGCGCACGCTCCACGCCTTCCACCAACACCTTGATGTTGCCGTCCGGCAGCTTCACGCTCTGCACGATGTTGGCCAGCGTGCCTACCGCGTAGATCTCTTCCGGTTTCGGATCGTCCACTGAGGCATCGTGCTGCGTGGAAAGGAAAATCTTCTTGTCGCCCGCCAGGGCTTCTTCCAGCGCGCGCACGCTGGCGTCCCGTCCCACGATGAACGGCGTCATCTGCTGCGGAAAGATGACCATGTCGCGCACCGGCATCATCGGTACGCGCTTCATCTCTTGTTTCTCTCGATTGAACATTGCGGCCCCTGAACTTCCCCAAGAACGGCCGGGAGCCGGCCGTAGGAACTCTGCGCGGGAATCTTTGCGACCTGCCGCGCCTGCGCGGGACTCAGCCCGCCTTTTCCAGCAAACTCCAGTTGATCTCGTGGCCGCGCACCATGTCCGCGGTCACCACGAAATCCCTCACCTTGCGCTGCATCGGCAGGTGGTACATCAGCTCCAGCATGAGGTCTTCCAGAATCATGCGCAAGCCTCGCGCGCCGACCTTGCGCTGAAGCGCCAACTCCGCGACCGTCTCCAGCGCGTCGTCGGTGAAGCGCAGCCGCACATTCTCGAATTCAAACAGCCGCTGGTACTGCTTCAGCAGCGCGTTCTTCGGCTCGGTCAGGATCTTCATCAATGCAGCTTTGTCCAGGTCGTTCATCACGCCCGCCACCGGCAAGCGGCCCACAAATTCCGGAATCAGCCCGTAGCGGATCAAATCCCCCGGCTGCACCTGCTCCAGCAGCTCGGTATTGCGCCGCTGCGCCGTGGTCGGCGTGGTGTCTGTGTGGAATCCCAGCGCCCGCGTACCGGCGCGCTTCTCGATAATCTTTTCCAGGCCCACGAAGGCTCCGCCGCAGATGAACAGGATGTTGGTCGTGTCCACCGGGGTGAATTCCTGGTGCGGGTGCTTGCGGCCGCCCTGCGGCGGCACATTGGCGACCGTGCCTTCCAGAATCTTCAGCAGCGCCTGCTGCACGCCTTCGCCGGAAACGTCGCGCGTGATCGAAGGGTTTTCGTCTTTCTTGGCGATCTTATCGATTTCGTCGATGTAGATAATGCCTTGCTGCGCCTTCTGCACGTCGCCTTCGGCCGCCTGCAGCAGCTTCAGGATGATGTTTTCGACATCCTCGCCCACATAACCCGCTTCGGTCAGCGTCGTGGCATCCACAATCGCGAACGGCACATCCAGCATGCGCGAAAGCGTCTGCGCCAGCAGGGTTTTGCCCGTGCCCGTCGGCCCGATCAGCAGAATGTTGGACTTGCTCAGCTCGATGTCGCCCGGCTGCTTGTTCAGGAAAATGCGCTTGTAGTGGTTATAGACCGCCACCGCCAGCTTTTTCTTCGTGCGGTCTTGCCCGATAACGTAGCCGTCCAGGAACTGCTTGATCTCGGGAGGGCGGGGAAGCCGCTTTGCCGGCTGAGCGGCCTGCTCGCGCTTTTCATCTTCCAGAATGGTTTCGCACACGCTCACGCATTCGTTGCAGATGTATGCGCGCGGATAGTCGGAGGGCGAGCTGATCAGCTTTTCCACCTGCTCCTGTGTCTTGTGACAGAAGGAACAACGCAGCGGTTCATCCGGGTTGTACTTTTGTTTCACGAGTGTGCGGGCCTCCGCTCCAGTGGCCCTGCGCTGGAGCGCTTCAACGTCATTGTAGGCCGAAAATCTGTCGGAGCCAAAAACAATCCTTGTGCGCTACTAACCTTTTGGAACCGTGCGAGCCCAGTCTTACCGGTGCTTGAAGATGATTTCATCAATCATCCCGTATTCCTTGGCCTGCTCCGGGTTCATGATGTAATCGCGTTCGACATCCTTCTCGATCCGGTCCACCGGCTGTCCGCTGTGCTTGGAAAGAATCTGGTTGATCGTGGTGCGCATGCGCAGGATCTCTTTGGCGTGCAGGTCAATATCCGTCGCCTGGCCGCCGAGTCCCGACATCCACGGCTGGTGAATCAGCACCCGCGCGTTCGGCAGAGCGAAGCGCTTCTTCGGCGCGCCGCCCGCCAGCAAAACCGCCGCGATCGAGGCCGCCTGCCCGACGCAGGTCGTCACCACGTCCGGCTTTACGAACTGCATGGTGTCATAAATCGCAAACCCCGCCGTGATCGAACCGCCCGGTGAATTGATGTACAGCTGGATATCCTTCTCCGGGTCCTCCGCCTGCAGAAACAGCATCTGCGCCGTGGCCAGGTTGGCCACGTGATCGTCAATCGGCGTACCGATGAAAATAATGTGCTCTTTCAGCAGCCGCGAATAGATGTCGTACGCCCGTTCGCCGCGGCTGGTCTGCTCCACCACCATCGGTACCAGGGTCGTGCCTCGGTAAACCGGTTCGTCTTGGTTTCTCATATCCCTCGATAACCTGTTTTTTCTGGAAGTGGTTGGGTCAGACGCTGCCGGCTCGCGGTGTCTGCCCTGGGGTGACTGGCTGCTCAGCTTGCTGCTGCCGCCGCGACCCGGACATTGGCGTTTTGCGCGAGCCAATCGAGAGTTTTGTCGCTGCGCAGCTTGGCTTTCATCCTATCCAGCGCTCCCTGCTTTGTCAAACGAGCGCGAATCGCATCTACCGATTCGTTACTATGCCCCGCGAGATGTTCCAGCTCGTGCTCCACGTCCTCTTCGCTGGCATCGATGTTTTCCGTGGACGCAATGCGGTCAATGATCAGTTCCGCCTTCACGTCTTCCTTTGCGCGCTCTTCCTGCCGCCGCCGCAGCGTCACCCAATCCAGATTTACCGTCCGCGGGTCCACGCCTTGCGCCGCCAGGGACCGCACCACCCGTTCCAGCCGGACGTCCATTTGATGCTCGACCAGCGATTCCGGTACCGGGAAGTCGTGCAGTTTCACCAGTTCGCCGATGATCTTTTCGCGCTGCAGGTCCTTCTGGCGGTGATCGCGCTGGTGCTCCAGGTCGTGCCGGATCTTGCCTTTCAGTTCGTCCAGCGTGGCCGCGTCGCTCACGTCTTTGGCGAACTCGTCGTTCAATTCCGGCAATTTCTTGGTCTTGATGCCGGTCACGTCCGCGGTGTAGCTGAATTTCTTGCCGGCCAGCTTGGCGTCGGGATAGTCCGCTGGATACTCCACGTCAAATTCCTTGCGCTCGCCTACCTTTGCGCCCAGAAGGTTTTGATTGAAGGGCTCCATCGTCTCTTCCGCGCCCACGTGGCACAGCACGTTGTCCGCTTCCAGAGGTTCGCCGCCGCCATCCGGAATGCCCGTAAGCTTCAGCTGCACGAAGTCGCCGTTTTCCACGGCGCGGCCTTCCACCGGCACGAAGGTCGCCGAGCGCTCTCGCGTCTCTTCCAGCGCCTTGTTCACGTCCTCATCGGTCACATCCATCGCCGGCATCTCGATGTCCAGGCCCTTGTACTTACCCAGTTCGAATTCCGGAAGCACTTCAAAGACCGCGCGGAACTTCAGCGGCTGCCCTTCGTTGAAATCGAGTTTGTCCACCTGCGGTTGCGATACCGGGCTCAGCTTCTGCTCGCTGACCGCCTTTTCCACGCGCTCCGGCACCAGCGACTGCAGCACTTCGCCCTTGATGTCATCGGCGAAACGCCGCTTGATCAGCGAAACCGGCGCCTTGCCCGGCCGGAATCCCGGCACGCGCGCCACCCGCGCAATCTCTTTGGCCACACGCTCGGTGGCCTTGCTCACTTCATCCGCGGGAATCTCCAGTTCCAGCTCACGCCGGCAAGTCGCTTCAGCCATGCTGCTTCCTCTTTTCTATGATGAACCGCCGCGGGGGCATGCCTGTTTGTTCGCGCTTTCGTCACACCGGTTGTGAGGGGCGCCGAAGAAGCCAAACCGTGCGGAAAACCACCCTGCAGTGGGAAACTCAAGTATAGGTTACACTTCCGGGGTCGTCAATTCATGCGCAACACGCGCGGCGCCCGCGCGCGAGGCCCGTTTTGAAAAATTCCGCCGTCCTGCTGGTGCAGTGCCCCGACCAGAAAGGCCTGGACGCCACCATCGCCGACTTCATCTTCCGGCGCGGCGGCAACATTCTCCATTTCGAGCAGCACCAGGCCGGGGAAGAGCGCTATTACCTCGCGCGCGTCGAATGGGACCTCGACGGCTTTACGGTTCCCATCGACCGCTTCGCCGAGGAGTTCGCGCCGGTCGCGCAAAAATTCTCCATGCAGTGGCGCGTGGCCTCGTCGAGCTACCGCCCGCGCGTGGCGATTTTCGTCTCCCGGTACGATCACTGCCTGGTTGACCTTCTTTACCGGCAGCGCAACGGTGAACTGGCCTGCGAGATCGCCTTCATCCTCAGCAACCACGAAGACGCCCGCCGCCACGCGGAGTTCCACGGCATTCCGTTTCACGTCACTCCCGTCAGCAAGGAAACCAAGCAGGCCGCCGAGCGCCAGCAGCAGGAACTTCTCGCGCAAGGCAAAGTGGACCTGATCGTTCTGGCGCGGTACATGCAGATCCTTTCCCCGTCGTTCATCCAGAACTACCCGCAGCGCATTATCAATATCCATCATTCGTTCCTGCCGGCCTTTGTCGGCGCGCGACCGCATCAACAGGCTTACGAGCGAGGGGTGAAGATTCTCGGCGCTACGGCGCACTACGTCACGGAAGTGCTGGACGACGGTCCCATTATCGAACAGGGGGTTGTGCGCATCTCGCACAAGGACGAAGTGGAGGATCTGGTGGAAAAAGGCCGCGATCTGGAAAAAATGGTGCTCTCTCGTGCCGTGCGCTGGCATATCGAAAACCGCATCCTGCTCTACGACAACAAGACCGTCATCTTCGAGTAGCCGTCTCGCCGTTTCCTGCGCCTAGTCGGCCGCGGCGTTCTCCGCGCGCAGGCCGCCGCGCGTCAGGTCCGCGTGCAGCAGCCGGTGGAAGAGATGCTCGCCGGCTTCGCGCCGCACGGAAAGCCTTCCTGCCAGGTAGGAACGCGACGCCAGCCCCTTCTGCACCGCGTCGCAGATCGCCATGTCCTCGTCCTGCACCACTTCGCTCACCCGCACGCTTTCTTCGTTGTGCTTTTTCGCGGCATCACTGATATCCGCGAAGTAGTAATCGAAGACCACCGCGCACTTGTCCACCGCCAGGGGCAACACCAGGTTGGTGTCCATCACGCCTTCGTAGGCGTTGATCATGAAGTTCGGGTATTGCCAGAGATAAAACGCCCGGCCTTGCCGCGTGCTGGCCACCGCGGCTTCGCTGCCGGAGTCCGAGGAAAGCGGGCTCGATTGCAGGCAGGAGCGCGCGAAATTTTCGATGGTGTAGCTGGTGTACTCGATCACGCTGCTCAGTCCCTTGTGCGCGTGCGGCACGTGGTACCCGCCGTCCAGGTAGTTGTCTACGTACACTTTCCAGTTGCAGTTCAGCGTGTACACGCGGCGGTCGAAAAACTTGAGTTTCTCCGTCAACCGCAGCGGCGCAACCAGCCCGGGAAGGTTGTCCAGGAATGCCGCCAGCGGCCCGGCCGCACCGTCCAGATTTACGAACACAAAATGTTCCCAGGTGTCCACCGCGATCGGCACCAGCCCGTTCTTGCCGCGCTCGAAGTTGCACACCCCTTCGAATTCCACCATGCCCTTCAGTGCGCCGTCGTTGCCATAGGTCCAACCGTGATACGGGCAGCGAAACTGTTTGGCGCAGCCTTGCGCTTCCGTGACCACCGCCGCCGCATGGTGCCGGCACACGTTGTAGAAGGCGCGCAGCACGCCGTCTTCGCCGCGCACTACCACCACCGGCTCGTCGCCCAGCTGCATGGTGAAGAAGTCGCCCGGGTTGCGCACCTGATCCACGCGGCCGGCCACCTGCCAGGTGCGCGCGAACACCCTCTCCGCTTCCAGGCGCGCGATGCGCGGGTCGAAATACCACGGCGAAGGGATGGTCGAGGCGTTCTCCAGGCGGTCTTCCGGGTGGTACAGACTCAGGAGAGAGGCGATGCTGCGCTCCATGCGGCGGCTCCTCGGGCTGGCGATGGCGTGATGCGGGCAAGTGTACTCAGGATTGCGACCCGGCAAAAGCGGGAAAACGGGGAAGGACGAAGCGGCGGGCTTGCCAGGGATGCTTCAGAAATCTGGTGCGGGAGAGAGGACTTGAACCTCCACGGTTTTTAGGCCACAAGATCCTAAGTCTTGCGCGTCTGCCAGTTCCGCCACTCCCGCACTGCCGGTCCTCGAACAAACCTGAATTTAGCGTACTAGATTTCCCACAGTCGCCGCGACGATTTTGTTGTCCGAACGGGTGGCTACCACAGGTGAACGTTTGAGTGACGCTGAAAGCGGTTAGCACTGCTGTGCTCCCTGCGAATGGGGACTGGCGGTGGACTAGGCGGGCCGCCAGCATCGAGCCCAGACAAGTCTGGAGCCACACCCCGGCGGGAGGGACCTATGGCGGCCGTGTACGAAAACGAATTGGCGGCTCTTGAAAAAGAGCTGCGCGAGCCGGAGGGCGAGTTCGCGGGCGAACTTGAGGACGAAGAGGAACTGGGTCTCGCGAGCGAGTGGGAAGGCGAAGGGGAAGACGAGGAAGAGGGTGAGCGAGAGGAAGAAGACGAAAGCGAAAAATTTCTCGGCGCGCTGAGCGGACTGGGGAGTCTGGCCAGCGGCTTGGGAAAGGTGGGAAGCGCGGTAGGAAGCATCGGAAAAATCGGAAGCAGCATCGGCAAGATTGGCAGCGGCTTTGGAAAGATCGGCGGTGGACTTGGGAAGCTGAGCGGACTGGGCAAACTTGGCGGCATCGGCAAGCTGGCGGGCGCGGGGCGAATCGGCAACGTGGCAAACAATCTTGGACGGCTCAGCCGCATGAGCCGTATAGGGCGCATGGGCGGCCAGCTGGGACGCGTGAGTCGCGTGGGCCAGGCAGGTCAACTGGCAAGACTGGCACGCGCGGGAGGCGCGGCCCGGCTAGGCAGGCAACTCAGCGGGCTGCGGCGCGCCGACGCAATGAAAGCGCTGCAGCAGCTGCGACGCGTCCCCGGCGCCAGCCAGCTCGCGCAGTTGCGGCGGCTCGTCGAGCAAACCCGCCGCGGCGGCTTGAAGGGCTTCGTGCGGCAGTTCGACCGCATGGGCGCGATTGCCAAGCCTGGGATGCTGCGCAACCTCACCACGATCGCGAAGGAGCTGCGCCAGACGCGCTCGCTGAGCGGGCTGGCGAAGAACCTCGACAAGTTTGGAATTTTTGCCAAGCCCGGCACCATCGGCAACTGGGCCAGGCTGGCGACTGATTTCGGCAAAACCCGTTCGCTGAGCGGACTGGCGCGTAACGTGGACAGACTAGGCGTAATCGCGAAGCCGGGAACGCTCGGCAATCTCTTCCGGCTGGCCGGAAACTTTGGCAAAGCCCGTTCGCTTGGGGCCTTCGTGAATTCCGGCGCGCCCTTGCTGAAGGCCACCGCGAAACTTGCCGCGCCCATGGTGGGCAAAGCGATCGGCGGGCCGTTTGGCGGACTGGCCACGCACCTCCTGGGACGAATTCTCAAGGAGAGCGAAGCGGGTTTGCGTGAGATGGAAGCGGAGTTGGAGCGCGAAGGCGCGTGGGAGAGCGAAGAGGAATCGCACGAGGCATTGCATGAAGTTCTCGCGGAGATTCTGAATCACGAAATGGAGCAGCACGAAGCGCTGGCCGAGGTGCTGGCCGAGGCTGCCGAAGCGGAGCAGAACGAGGCGGAGGCGGAGGCGATGGCAGGGGCGGCGGTCGTGACCCTCATTTCGCGGGAGGACCGCGACGCCCTGCGCGAGGTGCTGCCGCATCTGGTGAAGGGCACGGCGATCCTCACTCGGATTTTGCGAGCCCGCGCGGAGACGCGGCCGGCGGTGCGCGCGGTGCCAACGATTGCACGGCGCACGGTGCGGGCGTTGCGGCAGCGCGAAGCGGCGGGCCTGCCCATCACGCGGCACTCGGCGGCATGCGCGGCGCAGCGCGAAGTGCAGCGCGTGCTGGGAAATCCAATCACGTGCGCTGCGGCGATTGCCAGCAACGTGGTGGGAAGCCAGGCGCTACGGAAAGCAGGCGCAAGGGAGTCTTAATCTTTCCTTAGAAAGAAAACGCCTGACCTTCCGTTGACCGTCAGGACAGGTACACGGCAGTACGCGGGTACTATGGCGAGCGAGCTAGACCGTGGATCATCCTTAGTACTGCCTCGCGGTGTCGGCCGAACCAGGTGGCGTGTGGCGACCGCGGTGGCCCTCTCGCGCACGCTCACATTTGGTGGAAACAGAATTGGGCTCCTCGTTTAGCGAATCCAGGATTTCGTCGGCTGCTTCGGGGTCTGCCGCAAAGGCTGAACCGGTCGCGCTGGAAACGCCGGTGGTCGCCACTGGCGCGCGTCCCGGCGACGCCAAGACCAAACGCGAACTTTTCAGTGAAGAAACGCAGACCGTACTAGTGATGGAAGACGGCGCGGTGATTCGTTTGTCCGCGGCGGTCACCGACGGGCAGCTCATTTTCCTGCACAACAAGAAGACCGGCAAAGAAGTTGTGACGCAGGTGATGCGCAAGCGCAGCTTCCGCCCCACCAGCTGCTACGTGGATCTGGCGTTCACCGAACCTTGCCCGGATTTCTGGGGCAGCAGTTTTGCAGCGCTGGCCGCCGGAGCGGACTCCGCCGAAGCACCGGGAATCGCGGAGCCCGAAGAATCGGAGCCCTCCGCCTCGCCGGCGGCGGTGAGCGCGAAATCGGAAGAAGTGGAAAATTTGAAGCGCGAAGTAGCGGAGCTGCAGAGCAAGCTCAATTCGCTGATGGCCGCGCCTGCGGAGTCCGGAGAGGAAGCGGAGGTGCCCGTGGACCCGGCGGACGCAGCCGTCGCGACCGGCCATGCGAGCGGTTCCCGCAGAACGCACGCCAGGCCGCAAAGCGACGCGGCGAAAGTCGGGATCCCAACAAGGGGCGGCGCAAGCAAGACACTGCTGACCATCGCGGGCATGGCATTGCTGGTATCGGCCGGTGTGATTGCGTTCTATTCCTTCGGCGGGTATGAGGCGTGGTCGGCGCGCTGGTTCAAACCGGCTGGCGCGGGCGCTCCGCCGGCGGGGAACGCGCCACCTCCGGCGGCAAAGCCGGCTGCTTCTGCGGCGGAAAAGAGTGCGAACGCGGGAGACGCCAAGCCGGCCGATGTGCCGAAAAGTTCGGATGAAAAGAGCGACGCCGCAACGAAATCTACAGCGACTGGAAAAGAAATCGAGACGCGCGCGGCGAAGGCCGGCGCGCACAATGCGGAAACGCCGGCGGCGAGCCTGAGTGCGCCCATGCGGGTAGGAGATGCTGGGGCGCAGCGCGAAGATGAGGATGCTTCGAAGTCAAACCAAGCGAGCAGCTCCCTGCCGAACGACGACGCGACGCAGCCCCCAAAACTCATCAAGTCCGTGCGGCCAGCGCCGCCGGCCGAAGCTCTCGTCAATCACGTCAGCGGTAACGTCAAAATGGATGCCCTGGTGGATGCGACGGGGCATGTGAAGTCGGTAACCGTCATTTCCGGGCGCGATGAACTGCGGCCCGCGGCCATCGCCGGACTGAAGCAGTATGTGTACGAGCCGGCGCGGAAAAACGGCAAACCGGTTGCCGCGCACGTCGAAGTGACCATGCAATTCTGGTACGAGCCGTAGACTTTTCTCGCAAGGCTCCTGGCCGGAACCTCATTTCGTGGCGCCCTGCAAGACGCTTGCTTCACTTGCCCGCGGGTGGCTGTTCTCCCGAGCCATACAGCGGCGAATCCTTCGGAATCGCTTCGCCCCAAATATAAAAGTTGAACCAATCGAGGTTGGCTTGCAGCAACGCGCGCTGCGACTTGGGCTTGTTTATGCCGTGGCCGAAGCCGTTGTAGAGAATCAGACGCGACGCCACGCCTTGATCCTGCAGCCCGCGATAAAGCTCGAAGCTGTCGGGTACGGGAACACGCTTGTCGTTGCTGCCTTGCTGGATCAGCGTGGGAGTCTTGGCGTCCTTGATGGTCGTGATCGGCGATGTCTTGGCGTAAATCTCGGGATCGTTCCACGGCGTGGCGTGCAGATACTGCCGGGTGAAGGGCGTGATATCGGTGTTGACGTAGTAGGTCATCCAATCGCTGATGCCCGCGCCGACGGAAATGGCTTTGAAACGGTCGGTGTGCGTGGTGAGAAACGCAGAAATGTACCCGCCTTGCGACCAGCCCATCGCGCCGAGTTTGCCAGGGTCGGCGATACCCTTGGCGATGAGCGAGTCCACGCCGCTCATAACGTCCCACATGTCGCCGACGCCGAGATTGCGCACGTTGAGCGCGCGGAAAGCGCCACCGTACCCGGCGCTGCCGCGATAGTTCGGTTCGAGCACGAGCGCGCCTTTGGCCAGCCAAAGGTGCATCGGGTATGCGTACTTGTCCGGACTCAGCGCGGGAACAGAGATGCCTGTCGGCCCGCCATGAATGATGACCAGGAGCGGATATTTGCGCGAAGGATCGTAATCGGCTGGTTTGTGCAGGATGCCTTCGATGGTGGCGCCGTCCTTACTCTTCCAGGAGACGACTTCGGCGGAACCGAGCTTGAGCCCGGCGACTTGTGCGGTGAAATCCGTGAGCTTGCGCGGCGCGTACGGCGCCAGGGAGGTGAAATACAGTTCGCCCATGTGCGAAGGATCGGCCGCGGTGAAGGCGGCACTGCTGCAATCCTTGCTGAGCGAGACGCCGTTGATGATCAGCGAATCCGGCGAGGTGAGGCGTTGAATCTCCTGGGTGGCAGGGTTCAGGACAAACATAGCCGCCCTGGTTTTCTGCATCGCATCGAAGTAAATGCCGCCGGGGCCCCAATCAAGCAGGTCAATGTCTTCGTCGAATTTGCCGGCGATTTCGCGGACGTCGGCGCGTGAAGCAGCGGGCCGGGCGAGGAGCGCATCCACGTCGGCCACGACGATGTGATTGTTGGTGTAGTAGAAGTAGGGATCGCCGAGCGAGCTGCTGAAGACCAGCTGTTTGCCGTCGGGCGAGAAGATGGGCGAATCGTCGGGCCCGGGGATGGCGACAATTTTCTTAACTGCGTTGGCTGCGGAGAGATCCACGAGATAAATGTCGCGTTCGCCGCTGAAGGCCAGCAACGGATTTTGCGCGGCGGAAAACGCGATGCGCCGCGAATCGGGCGACCAGGAGAAACTGCCAATGTTGAGGCTGGGATCCGAGGTAAGTTTTCGGGCTACGATGGGGAGAAATTTCCGTTCGGCGAAGGAGACGTCGGCGAGCCAGAGCTGATTCTGCTGATAATCTTTCTCGTAGACCTCGAAGTCGCTGTACTTATCCTTGCGATCCTTGGCGGCTTTGGATTGAGGATCATTGGCGGTGAAGGCGATGCTTTTGCCATCCTTGGACCAGGAAAAGCCTTCCACATCGGATTCGGATTTCGTGAGCTGCCAGGCTTCGCCTCCTTCTGGAGAGATGAGCCAGATCTGCAGCGCGGCCGGCTTGCCGTCAGAGCCAGCCTTGTCTTTTTCCTTCTCCTTGTCGCCGGGCGCCCCTGTTGCGTCGGATTTTTTCTCGAGAGGATCGATGGCGGAAGATTCGCGCTCCGCGGTGAATGCCAGCCAGCGGCCGTCGGGCGACCACTCCATGTGGCCGGGGGATTTTTTGCCGCGTGTCAGCTGAAAGCTGGAACCGGTCGCGACGTTGACCAGCCAGATTTGCGAGGCAAACTCATTGTCCTTCCAGTTGGTCTGGCGAACGGTGTAGGCGATGTACTTGGCCTGCGGGGAAAGCGCGACGCCGCCAATGCGTTCCAGGCTGAGAAGTTCGTCGATATCGGGAACGCGCGACGCGACCCGTGTGTCTTGGGCAAGTGCGGCGCAAGGCACAAGCGCGAAGGCTGCGGCGAGCAAACGGGCGAGACGATGGAAGTTCATTGGCGGGCTCCTGCTTTGCGAATGCGATCTCCGGGACGTTACTTTGCCACAAAACACTGCCGCAAGGGCCCCCAGTTCGCGCTTTATTAGACGACGTGCAGGGCCTTTGGTCATCTGCTATCGTGCGGGCGGCCATTTGCAAGAGTGTGCGAGCGAGGCGGAATGCACGAAGAGTGGGTGATCGGGGTGGATGTGGGCGGGACAAAAGTCGCAGCCGGCTTTGTCAACGCACTCGGCGAAATGGGCACGCTGACGCGGACCACGATGAACCCACGCGGAACCGCGGCGGAAGGTCTGGCCGCAGTGACGGAAGCGATTGATGCGCTGCGCCGCGCGAGCCCGGCGACAAAAGTCGAGCGGATCGGAATTTGCGCTCCGGGACCCCTCGATCCGGCCAGCGGCATTATTTTGAATCCGCCGAATGTGCCGTGCTGGCGCGATTTTCCGCTGGGAGCCGAAATTGCCGCGCGCTATCGAGTGCGGAGCAGGATTGAAAATGACGCAAACGCGGCGACCTTGGCGGAGAGCCTGTGGGGCGCGGGACGCGGCTATCGCAACGTTTTCTACGCCTGCATCGGCACCGGTATCGGTACGGGCCTGGTGCAGGGCGGGCGGATTTACGGCGGGCGTACGGGCTCGGCGCTGGAAGGCGGACACGTAACGATTGATTTTCGCGGCCCGCAATGCGCCTGTGGGAAGCTTGGATGCATTGAGGCGCTGGCTTCGGGGCCGGCCATCGCGCGGCGCGGGCGGGAAGCGGCGGTGGCGGACCCAGCGAGAGCCGTGGCTTTGGCCGCGGCGGCGCAGGGAGATCTGCAGAGGCTGCGCAGTGAAATGATCGGCCGGGCAGCAGCGGCAGGCGACGCACTGGCGCAGCAGGTGATTTTCGAGACGCTGGACTACCTGGCGGTATGGCTCGGCAACATCGTGGACCTGCTGGAGCCGGACGTGATGATTCTGGGCGGCGGCGTGGCGCAATTGCTGCAGCCGTACTTCGGCGAGCTGCAAACCCGCATGAAGAAATGGTGCGTAAACGGGCGTTGCGCGGAAATTCCACTGGTGCCGGCGCACTACGGCGAGAACGCCGGCGTCGCGGGGGGCGCGGCGTTGTGCTACGGAGAGCAAAGATAGCCGCAGCGATTGCCTGCTACGATTTTTTGGGATTCTGTGGCGGAATATCCGCGTAGCCCGGTGTGGCTTCTTTCAAATTTGGCTTGGTACTGCCTTCGACTTCGCCGAGCGCGAAGCGCGTGCCGCCCGTCAGCAGGTTGATGAAGAACGGGTCCTGCCAGTTTTCCAGACGATCGCCGATGTTGGTGTAAAACACGCGTCCCTTGCCGTGCATGCGCGACCAGGTGCCCGGGTAGGGGCGGCGCTGATAGCAGGGATTCTTCAGCTTGGTGGTGTCCACCGTAAGGATGACGTGGAGATCGGGAGCGAAATCCTTGAGCGAGTACCATTCCTCGTTGAGTTCGACTGGCGAATGCACGCCTTCGAGGCCGGGGAACTTGGGGTCGTTCACGACGAGGGCCGCCGTCTGCAGGCGCGGATCGTGCCCGTGAATGATGAATTCGCCGCCGAGCATGCGGATGTAGGGATCGGATTTTTCCCCGTAGGCGACATAGCGGGAGGAGAGGTCCGGCGAATCGGGTTCGGTGTGAAAGGTGTCGCTGGCCGCGTGCACGCCGATGAAACCCACGCCACCCTTGATGGAGTCCAGCATCTTCTGCTTGCCGGCTACGCTCATCGGCGGGTTCTTATCCGTCCCTTCCAGGGTCAGATTGCCGGTGGTGAAGAAGAGCATGGCGTTGAACTTGGCGAAGTCCGCGGAATCGAAGATGCGGCCGTCCTTGGTGCAAAAGACGTCGAATCCGTATTTCTTGCCGATCGCGGTGGCCGTGCTTTCGCACACGCTGAGCTTATCGCCGTCGCGCTTCACGGCTGCGTGTTCGAAGCCGGAAGACTTGGTGAACACCAGCAGGGATTTGGAGCTGGGCGCAACGAGCTTGGCGGGCAGTGAGAGTCCGGCGCCGGCGAGAGCGCTGGTCTTGAGGAATTCACGGCGATTGCTAGTGTGGTTCATCGGTTCTCCTTTGTCCTGCGGCCTTGCTCAAAACGGATCGTCGGCCCTACGTGTGCTGCTCCGGATGCTGGCATCCGGGAAAATTCGCAAAGACGCGGTCCGGCGTCCAGCCGAGTTCCCGCATGCCGGGCTCGGAAGAGTAATAGGCGCCGACGCTCCATTCTTTCAGTTCATTGAAGGCCGCGAGATTTGGCGACGAAGGAGCGGAAGCTTCGGCCAGTAGGCGATGCATCTGGGCGGGGCTCAGCGCGTGCAGACCATGGGAAAAAGACTTTTGCGCGGCAGAATCGATGGCCGCGAGGGCGGAGGAGAACTCCTGCTGGGATTTTGCGGTATCCACGCTGAGCAGGAGATCGATGAATGCGGCGCTGCCGGCGCCGCGCGAGCCGGGAATGATCGCCTCGCAAAGCGCATCAAGCGATTGCAATTGCGCAGCGGAGAGAAACTGGGGAGGCGCGCCGCCGGCGAGTGTCGCATCGGCGATGTCCAGCAGAGAATCGTTGCGCAGGTGCCGTTGAACAGGATGGGCGGCAGAAAGCGGCGCGATGGTGCCGGCGGCCGCGGCGGCGAAGAGGAGCTGCACGGCCTCGCGGCGCGACAGGCGGCGCGCCACGGCCTGCTGCTGCACGACGGGAAGTTCTTGCGCGGCGGACATAGGTACGTTGAGTGGCACTCCCGGGCGGGGATGTTACCATTCCTGCCGCACGGAAAGGAATGCGGCGAATGCAGAGTCCTGATATGCAGGCGGGCAGGGGCAAGGTTCCGTACGACGTGATCGTGGTCGGCTCGGGCGCTTCGGGCGGCTGGGCGTGCAAGCGGCTCGCGGAGGCGGGCTTGCACGTAGCACTCTTGGAGGCCGGCCGGCCGCAATCGGACCAGAATTTCACCGAGCATAAGCCGGAGTTTGAGCTGAAGTACCGCAACCGCGCGGCCGAGATGGTGCGTAAGACGCGCCCAGTGCAGTCAGTGTTCGACGTCTGCAACGAATACACGTATGACTGGTTCGTCAACGACCACGACGAGCCATACACCACGCCCAAGGATCAGCCCTTCCTGTGGATGGGCCGGGTGCGCATGACCGGCGGGCGCACCAACGTGTGGGGACGCCTGAGCTTGCGTTTCAGCGACTGGGACTTGAAGGCGGCGTCACACGACGGATTCGGCGAAGACTGGCCGCTGGAATACAAGGACTTAGCGCCGTACTACGATCTGGTCGAGAAGTATGTAGGCGTAGCCGGCACCAACGAAGGTCTGGACTACCTGCCTGACGGGCAGTTCCAGCCGGCGATGCCGTTGACCTGCCAGGAGACCCAGTTCCGCAACCGGCTCAAGGCCAAGATGGGCCGCGTGGTGACGGCGTCGCGCACCGCCAACCTGACGCGCGCGCAAAACGGGCGCGGGCCCTGCCACTACTGCGGCCCCTGCGAGCGCGGCTGCATGACCCATTCCTATTTCAACTCGGCGTTCACCACAGTGGCGGACGCCTTGAAAACAGGGAAGTGCACGCTCATTTCGAACGCCATGGTCTGGAAAGTGCTGATGGACGAAAAGTCCAACCGCGCGAGCGGCGTGCTGTACGTGGACCGGCTGACGAAAAAGACCGCGGAAATCCACGCACGGGTGGTGATTCTGTGCGCGCAGACCCAGGAAAGCACGCGCATCCTGCTGAATTCGGCCACGGCGAGTTATTCGAATGGCCTGGCGAATTCCAGCGGCGTGCTGGGTCACTATCTGACAGCGCACGTGCGCAGCGCGGGCGGCAGCGGCGAGTTCGATCCGTTCGGCGAGAAGCCGACGATGGGTGGGCCGAGCCGGCCGGCGGGCGTGTATGTGGCACGGTTCCGGAATTTGAACGGCCAGGAGCAGCGGAAGGATTTTCTGCGCGGATTCGGCTACGAGGGCGAGTCGAGCCTGGATTTCAACTGGGACGCTCCGGGATTTGGCGAGGCCTACAAGGCAGCGCTACGCGAGGCGCGAGTGCGGATTGCCATCACTGGATTCGGGGAGGTGCTGCCGCGCTGGGAGAATCGCGTGCAGATCGATCCCGAGGTCAAGGACATTTTCGGGATTCCGGTGCTGAAAATTCACATGAAGGACAGCGAGAATGAAGCGGCCATGATCAAGGACATCGGCGCTTCGGCCGGAGAAATGCTCGAAGCGGCCGGCGCGAAGAACGTGCGCACCTACGCGCATCCTTCGGCGCCCCGCTGGGCGTTGCACGAGGCGGGAACCGCGCGCATGGGCAGCGATCCCAAGAAATCCGTGCTGAACCAGTTTCAGCAGACGCACGACGTGAAGAATCTTTTCGTGATGGACGCTTCGGGTTTTTCCTCCAACCCGTGCCAGAACCCGACGCTGACGATCATGACTCTGTGCGTGCGCTCGTGCGACTACCTGATGAACCAGATGAAGCAGGGAAACATCTAGCAGGGGTCGGGAAGAGACAAAGTGGTTCCGGGACCTGGACTCGAACCAGGATACTCAGCTTCAAAGGCTGATGTCCTACCGATTAGACGATCCCGGAGTGGTTCAACGCCAGTTTACCAGACCTGTTTGGCGGAGCGTAAGCGAGGCTGGGGAGAATTTCGCGCGGCCGGCGTGGGCGAAATTCCTTTGGAAACGCTGCGGCGGTTGCGGTGCCCGGGTGCGGGCTTTCTGCTAAACTGAAAAGGTTGCAGCGACGTCGGAGAGGTGGCCGAGCGGTTTAAGGCGCACGCTTGGAAAGCGTGTGTAGGCTAACCCCTACCGTGGGTTCGAATCCCACCCTCTCCGCCATTCTCCCGTTCCCGACCTGTGGTTTCCTCGCAAAATGGTCTCCTGCTATTTGGCAAACCAGAATCTGTGCAGTTGAAAAAACATGTTGGCAGGATTGCGCTTGAAGGAACGGATCATCGTGGATTCTATAAATGTCCGTATACGCGTGTGTACATAAATGGAAGTGGCCCTCCCTGGGACAGCACCATTGCCACCAGCAAGGTCGTTGCGGTGCGATGGCAGCGAGGCACAACGCAGCGGACCGACGAATTTGCCGTGAACGAGCTACGGTAAGACTCACCTGAACCCAGAATATTGCGCTGGTTGCCACAAACCTGTGCTGCATCCAGAGTCCCCTTTTGCCAGAGTAGGGTCGCAGGGTTAGCACTTTTCAGCGCGATCCGGAAGCCAACTTGCGCGGGATTCGCGAGTCTGCCATCTTCGAGAGGCAGCGGGATTGGCGCACGTATGTTCCTTCGCACGGTAGAACAGGTCCGCAGGATATTCCGAATCGTGGCGGGCTTTACGCTGTTGCTGGCCGGAGTGGTGATGCTGGTGACTCCAGGGCCGGGCTGGCTGGTGATTTTGCTGGGGCTGGGCTTGCTGGCGGCGGAATTTGTGTGGGCGCGGCGGCTAATGGACCGCATCAAGCGCGAGGGCGGGCGGTTGAAGGATACGGTGCTCGGCAAGTCGGAGCCGGCGAAGCGCGCGGAGGAGACCGGGCCGCCCGGCGTATCTAGGAAGGAACCTCCTGCAACGGCAATCGGATCGCGTGAGCGATAGCGAGAACGGTGCAACTCAAGCAGCCGCCACAACCTGACAGTAGCTCCGAACAAGGACTGCGATGATCACGGAATGGAAAGGCAAGTGGGCGCTCGTCACGGGCGCTAGCGCTGGCATCGGCAAAGCGCTGGCCAATGAACTCGCGACCGGGGGAACGAACCTGGTCTTGACCGCGCGGCGAAAGGACCGTCTGCAAGGCTTGGCGGCGGATCTGGCGGTCAGGCACGGAGTGCAAACCCGGTTTTTCGTGGCGGATTTGGTCCAGCCCGCGGCGCCCCAGCAAATCTTTGAGTTCACGCAGGCCCAGGGAATCACGATTGACCTGCTGGTCAACAACGCGGGCTTCGGGCACTACGGGCCGTTGCATGAGGTCCCAACAGAGCGGTTGCTGGAGATGGTGCAGGTGAATTGCGCAGCGGTGCTGCACCTGACGCGCCTGTATTTACCGCAGATGGTAGAGCGCCGGGCCGGAGACGTATTAATCGTGGCCTCGACGGCATCCTTTCAGGCGGTGCCGTACATTTCGACCTACGCCGCAACGAAGGTGTTCGACCTTTATCTTGCCGAAGGGCTGGCCGAAGAGATGGCGCCGTATGGCGTGAGGGTGTGCGGGCTTTGCCCGGGTACGACGACCTCGGAGTTTCATGAGCTGGCACATCATCCGGCGCATTCGAAAGGCCGGGAGCAAAGCGCCGAGGTCGTGGCGCAAACCGGCCTGAAAGCGCTGGCGGCGGGAAAGAGCTACGTGATTTCCGGCCTGGGAAACTACCTTGGAGCGCATGGCGAACGCCTGGTTCCTCGGCGGTTTGTGACCCGCATCGCGGCGAAGATGTTCAAGCCGGGCGGGAAAAACGCGCCGCGCTGACGGCCTTTCGCTTCCATTTCGCCCCAGGCGGGGGCCCCCGCCCCCTCCGGGAACTTTTTTCCTTACCTGCCGGAATACCCATCGAAGAGCAGCGAGGCGTCTAATCCGAGAGATGAGAATCGTGGAAGCCAGCGAAGACGCGCTGCTCCGGCGAGCGGTTCGCGGAGACGAGCAGGCATTTCTCGAGATCTACCGCAAACATCAGCCGTCCCTGTACCGCTACGCGCTGCGCATGGCCGGTACGCCTTGGGCGGCCGAAGAGGTCGTACAGGAAGTGTTCCTGCTGCTGATCCGGGAGCCGGAGAAGTTTCGCCCGGAACGCGGCGAGTTAGGAGCGTTCCTTTTCGGCGTGACGCGGAATCGGGTGATGAAGCATCTGGAAAGAACGCCGCGGGAGGCGTCGCTGGACCAGACGAACCCGGATGGAACGTTATGGAACGAGCCCGAGGATCCGCTGACGCCGATGATCATCGCGGAAAAGCAGGAGCGCATCCAGCAAGTGCGGGAAGCGGTCCTGGGTTTGCCGGCGGAGTTTCGCGAAGCGGTGGTGCTGTGCGAACTGGAAGAGCTGAGCTACGAGGAAGCGGCGCAGGCGTGCGGCTGCCCAGTCGGCACGATTCGTTCGCGATTGCATCGCGGACGGGCGCTGATGCTGGCCAAGTTGGAGCTTTTGCGCGGGTTGCCAAGACGGGCCAGCGCGGGAGCCAAGTAAGACAGAGCAAGGAAGGTCGGCAGTGAAGGCAGTGAGGAACAAGATGACTTGCGAAGAGTTTGAACGCTCGGGCCTGGATTTGGACCGGCGGGACGTCGATCCGCAGGAAGCGGCGCTGGCTGCGAATCACGCGGCGCTGTGCGGGCGGTGCCGGGCGCTGCTGGAGTCCTGGCGGGAAGTGAAAGGCGATTTGCAGCTGCTGCGGGAAGAGACGGTGCGGGCCACGGCTCCGATGCGTGTGGAGATGCGGCTCAAGCAGGAACTGCGGACAAGGCGCGAAGAGCGCGTGCCGCGGAAGAGCGCCGCGCTGACGGCTTGGGCGTTGGCAGCTGCAGCGGTGCTGCTTGCCAGCGTCGGTTGGATCAAGACACATGGCGGAGGCGGCAAAGTGTCGAGTGGGGCCAATGCGGCGGCGCGCACGACGGGTGCCGAAGAAACCATCGTGGCGCAGAACACGAGCCGGACGCTCCTGGCGCAAGACTTTGACAGCGGCGAGTTCACGCGGCTGCCCGGCGCGATTCAAGGCGCCTCGGGCGCGGATGCGGTTCTGCAGGTGCGCATGCAGCGCGGCGGGCTGCAGCGGTTTGGCTTGAGCGTGGAGCAGGACCGCGCAACGGACTGGGTGAATGTTGATTTTCTGCTCGGCGAGGACGGGCAGCCGCAGGCTGTGCGCCTTCACCAGGATGTTCAGGAAAGCGCAGTAGCGCAGTAGCGGGAAGAAGCGGGAGAGAAGAGGAGGCGGTTGCATGAGTAATACGGTGGTACGAGTTTTGGGTCTGAGCGCGGTATCCCTGTTGGCGACGGCTGCCTACGCGCAGGGACCGGATGCGGCGCCGCCCGCGGGCGCGCCGGTGCATGGGCCGGGGCCGGGCTTTGCATTCGGTCCGGGGCCGTTCGAACGCATGGAGTTGATGGGCGTCGGCGGCTTCCACGGCGGCAAGGTGGTGACGGGCGCACCGTTCAGCGCGAGCGCAGTCTCGGAAGCGAAGCAGACGCTTTCCGACGGCACGGTGATTTCGCGCAAGACCACGACCAATCTGTACCGCGACGCGCAAGGCCGTTTGCGCAAGGAAGTGACCGGACCGGCGATCGGTCCGATGGCCGCGAGCGGTGGGCCCAAGACGTTTGTGCTGATCGAGGATCCCTCCACGAAGACCGGCTACGTGCTGGATACGGAAAACAAAGTAGCGCACAAGCTGCCGCAGCATGGCAGGCCGGGCGAGCACACACCGAAGCCGGATGAGGCAAAGGGGCCGGAGAACGATCCGAACCTGCATACGGATTCGCTGGGCACGCAAGTGATCAATGGGCTGAGCGTGCAGGGCACTCGCTATACGCGTACGATCCCCGCCGGACAGGTTGGCAACGACAAACCCATCACCATCGTTCGCGAGGAATGGTATTCGCCGGACCTGCAAATTGTGGTGCAGAGCAAGCATAGCGATCCGTTCATGGGCGAGACCACGTACACCGTGAGCAACATTCAGCGAGCGGCTCCGAACGCGGCGCTGTTCACCGTGCCCTCGGACTATACCGTCAGCGACGCACCGCCGCGCGGTCCGCACCGTGGCGCGAAGCGTGGTGGTGGCACACCCGCGCCCCCGGAAGGCATGTAAGCAAGAAGCCAACGATCTTCTCTCCTGAAGACAGCGCGCCCTCTTCTCCTTCCGTTGCCAGAAACGGAGCGAAAGAGGGCGCCGCTGTATTCGCAGGCGAGTTCTTGCGGTCGTGACGCGAGGGAGACCGGGCTAGAGCGAGCGGTCGAGAAGTTCCATCACGTGCAGGACTTCCTGCTTGCCACCCTGCAGAGCGACGCCGGCGCGCAGCTGCAGCAAACAACCCGGGTTGGCGGTGACGATGGTGGTCGCGCCGGTGGCGGCCGCGTGCCGCATCTTCTCCGCGAGCAATTCCAGGGAGGTTTCGGTTTGGGTGATGTTGTACACGCCGGCGGAGCCGCAGCAGATGTCCGAATAAGGCAGTTCGACGAATTGCAGGCCGGGGACCGCGCGCAGCAGCGCGCGCGGCGCTTCACGGACTTTCTGGCCGTGCAGCAGATGGCAGGAATCCTGGTAAGTCACGCGCACCGGCTGCGGCTGCAAAGGGGTCACCAGTCCGAGCGTGGCAAGAAATTCGGTGACATCGCGAGTCTTGGCCTCGAACGCCTTTGCGGCGTCGTATTCCGGCTCGCCGGGGGCGAAGAGGTGCGAATATTCCTTGAGCGTGGAGCCGCAACCGGCTGCGTTGGTCAGTATGGCGTCGAATTCCCCAATCGGGAAAGCCTGCAGGTTGCGGCGGGCGACCTGTCGAGCGGCTTCGCGGTCCCCGGCATGTGCGGCGAGCGCGCCGCAGCAAACCTGTTCTCGCGGAACCACCACGTCGCAGCCGTTGGCGGTCAAGACCCGGATGGTGGCCTCGTTCAGCTGGGAGAAGGTGACTTGAGCGACGCAGCCTGCGAAGAACGCGACACGCGCACGCAATTCGCTGGTGGCAGGGAAGGTCTGACCGCGGCGGCGAAAGAAGAACTGCTTGTCGATTTGCGGCAGGAGCGCTTCGCGTTCGGCGAGGCCCAAGGCGCGCAACAAACCGCTTTTGCGAGCGACGGCTTGCAGGCCGGACCGCTGGTAGAGCCGCAGCAGGCGCGCGAGCAGGGCAATGCGGCCGGGGTGGGGCAGAATGCCGCGATAGGCGATGCGGCGCGCGAGGCGACCGCGCCATGGGCGCCGGTACTCGGTTGCGATGCGGGCGCGGGCGAATTCAACGAGCTTGCCATACTCGACGCCGGAAGGGCAGGCGGTCTCGCAGGCGCGGCAGTCGAGGCACTTATCGATGTGCTCGACGAAGCTATCGTTTACGGCGGCTTCCCCCTGTTCAACGCGCACCATCTGGAAGATGCGGCCGCGCGGTGAATCGGCTTCGAGATGCCATAACCGGTAGGTGGGGCAATGATTGAGGCAAAGGCCGCAGTGCACGCAGCGGGAATAATCTTCGTAGGCCGGATGCAGGCCGGGGATCTGGATGCTCTCGCTCACGAACTCAAAGGCCTCCGGCGAAGCGTCCCGGCGCGAAGATGCCGCCGGGGTCAAACGCTTTCTTCACTCTACGGTCCAGCGCGGGCGCGCCGGAGGCATGAGCCCAGACATTGAGCGTGCGCTTCCAGGCCGCGGGGCAGAAAAGAATGGTTGCACTGAATTCCAGCTGCGAGCGCAACGAACCGACACTCTGCCAGAAGTAGGCGAGCTGTTTTTCGGTGCTTTCGTCTTGCTTGGGCAGCAGCACCTGGTACACAGCGGCCGAACTGCGCGCGAGGATGGCGCTGGCCATCCAGGAAGACTGCGCGAAGCTGCGCAGCGAGCGGATGAGCCCCGGCAGGGCCGAGGGAACGGTAGAGAAGCGGAGGACGACCGCGCGCGGTGAGGCGGCGCGCATCGCGGCCGGCGCCTCGCGCAGTACTTCCAGCAACGCGGGGTATTGCGATTCGCGGACGGCCACCGCGTTTTGTGCGGCGGCTTCGCGCGCCAGGCGAGCCAGTTCGCGAGTGTAGCGCTCGCAGACGGCCGAGCTGCCTTCAAAACCAACGCAAACCGTCCAGGCCTGGGTGTCCAGGCGCAGCGATTCCACCGGCGATTTTTCCTCAAGGAACTGCGTGGCAAATTCGGGCGACAGGATGTCGAGGACAGCGGGAGCGAGAGCGGAAGCTGCAACCGCGCGCGCGAAAGCGATGGCCGCAGCCTCGTCAAGAAATGACGCGATAAAACCGCGGCGAACCGGCTGGAGCGGAAAGGTCCGGAAGTTCAGACGCGTAATCACGCCCAGCGTGCCCAGCGACCCGCAGAGCAATTTGTGAAAGTCGTAGCCGGTGACATTCTTCACCACGCAGCCGCCGCTCTTGGCTTGCCCACCGGCTCCGTCCACGAATTCCGCGCCGATCAGAAAATCGCGGGCCGTGCCGTAGAAATGGCGCAGCGGCGAATCCAGGCCGCAGGCGATGGCCCCGCCGACGGTTGCGTCCTCAAAAAACGGAACGGCGAGCGGCAGAAACTGCTTGTTCTTGGCGAGCGTGCGGGAGAGCTTGGCCAGGGTGGTTCCCGCGAGAACCCCGATGGTCAGGTCGCCGGGGTCGTACTGCGCGATGCCCGCAATGCGCGTCACGTCCACAGCGACGTCATAGCGAGAAGGCGGAGCGCCCACGGCAACGCTGCTACGAGCTCCCACCGGAATCACAGCGAGCTTCGCTTCCAGCGCGACGCGGATCACCTCAGCGGCTTGGGCGGCGTCTTCCGGCCGGATCACGACGCGGGGACGAATACCGTCAATCGCATATGCGGCAAGATCGCTTTCCGCGACGAGAAGGTGCTCGGCTCCGACCACACTCTCCAGGCGCTGTTCGAGCGAGGCTGTAAGTTCCTGCGTCACGCGTTCACCGAGGGAGCGCCGGGAACGTGGGCGGAGCCGGTGCGGATGCGGGTCTCTCCACAGCCTTTGCCCATCGGGAAAATCTTTCCCGGGTTGAGCAGGGTCAGCGGATTGAATTCGTGATGCACGCGACGCATCAGCGCGAAGTCCGCTTCGCTGAACATGAGCGTCATGAGCTCGGCCTTCTCCATGCCCACGCCGTGTTCGCCGGTTAGGGTGCCGCCGATTTCCACGCAGTAGCGGACGATGTCCGTGGAAGCACGCACGGCGCGTTGGTATTGCTCCTGCTCGCGCGGATCGAAGAGCACCAGCGGGTGCAGGTTGCCGTCGCCGGCGTGGAAGATGTTGCCAATCTGCAGACCGGTCTGGCGGCTGATTTCTTCGACGCGGCGCAAGGCTTGCGGCAATTTGGAGCGGGGAATGACTGCGTCCAGAACGTAGTTTGCCGGAGCGAGCCGCCCGAGCGCGCCGAAGGCGGTCTTGCGGCCTTTCCAGAGCAGCTCGCGCTCCTGGTTGTCTTTGGCGGTGCGCACGTCGCGCGCGCGATGTGCGCGGCAGACTTCGTCAATCGCCGCAGCCTGCTCCTCCACCGCTTCCGCGATGCCTTCGATCTCGATCAGCAGAACTGCGCCGGAATCGCGCGGGAAGCCGGCGTGAACATAGTCTTCGATGGCGCCCAGGGTCCAGCCGTCGAGCATTTCGCAGGCCGCCGGCGTGATAGCGCGGGCGGTCATGTCCGCGACGGTTTCGGTGGCGTCGTCCACGGTTTCGAAAATCGCGAGCAGGGTCCTGGTAGCCTCGGGCTTTTTCGAGAGCTTGACGATGATCTCGGTGACCAGGGCCAGCGTACCTTCGCTGCCGACCAACAGACCGCACAGATCGTAACCGCCGGCATCGCTGCGTTTGCCACCGATGCGCTGTACTTCGCCGTTGGGCAGGACCAGCGTCAACCCGGTGACGTGATTGCTGGTGACGCCGTACGCCAGCGTGTGCGGGCCGCCGGAATTTTCTGCCACGTTCCCGCCGATGGTGCAGGACTTCTGGCTGGAAGGATCGGGCGCGAAGTAGAAACCGCTGGCCTCGACCGCGCGGGTCAAATCGAAATTTACCAGGCCCGGCTGCACGATCGCACGCCGGTTTTCCAGGTCCACTTCCAGGATGCGGTTCATGCGGGCGAACGCGATCATGATGCCGCCGCCGCGAGGCAGCGCGCCGCCCGAGAGTCCGGTGCCCGCGCCGCGGCCGACGATGGGCACATCGTGTTTGCCGGCCAGCTTGACGATGTTCACGACGTCTTGCGTGTTGTCGGGAAAGACCACGATTTCCGGGCGGGCGCGGTCCACGGAGCCGTCGTATTCGTATAAAGCGAGGTCTTCCGGGCGCGTGAGAACGTTGCGCGTGCCGAGCAGCGCAGTGAGTTCGGCGGCGATCGCGGAGTTCATAAAATTCTGCTCATGCTGAGGTTCAGGTCACTATAGTGATTCTCGCGCCGTGCTTGCAACGTCCCTCCGCTTCATTGCTATGCCTATGCTACTTTACTCCTTTCCCTTTCCCCGGGGTTGCCGATGCCTAAACCGAAAGTGTTCATTTCCCACCCGCTGTATCCGGAAGCGCAGGCGCTGCTGCATGCGGCGTGTGAGTGCGAATTCTGGAGCAAGTCGGAGCGGCCGACGCATGCGGAGATGCTGGCGCGGATCAAGGACAAGGAAGGGCTGGTTTGCCTGTTGACCGAGCGCGTGGGAGAGGATGTGTTGCGCGCGGCGCCGAGGTTGCGCATCGTGGCCAACGTCGCTGTGGGCTACGACAACGTGGACGTGATTTCGTGCACCAAGCGCGGCGTGGTGGTGACGAACACGCCCGGCGTGCTGGACGAAACCACGGCGGATTTCGCCTGGGCGCTGCTGATGGCGGTGGCTCGCCGCGTGGTGGAGGCTGACAGCTATGTGCGCGCCGGAAACTGGAAGGGCTGGAACTTCGATCAATTTTGCGGCACTGACGTGTGGGGCAAGACCATCGGGATCGTAGGCTTCGGCCGCATCGGCCGGGCCATGGCGCGAAGGGCCAAGGGTTTCGGGATGAAAGTGCTGTACCACAGCCGGAATCGCGCGCCGGAGGATATAGAAAAGGAATTCGGCGCCGAACGCCGCGACCTGAACGCGCTGCTTTCCGAATCGGACTTTGTCACGCTGCATGTGCCGCTGACCGCCGAGACCCGGCAGTTGATGGATGCCCCCAAATTTTTCCGGATGAAGCCCACGGCATTTCTGATTAACACGTCGCGCGGACCGGTGGTGGACGAAATGGCCATGGTGCACGCGCTGGAGGCGGGCAAAATCGCCGGGGCCGGGCTGGACGTGTTCGAACAGGAGCCGTTTGTGCATCCCGGGTTGAAGCGCGCGAATGTGGTGCTGGCGCCGCATCTTGGCTCCGCGTCGGTGGAGACCCGGCAGAAAATGGCTCTGGTGGCGGCGCAGAATACGGTCGCGCTGTTCAAGGGGCAGCGGCCCGCGAACATGCTGAATCCAGAAGTCCTGAAAAGCTAGACATTCCTCGCAACTTTTTCCGTTGCCTGCCCGGCGAACCCGCCGCATGCTGTCAGCCTCATGCAAGCCAAGCCTCTCTTGCGCCGCATGTTCGGCCGCACGCTCGAAGCGTTGGACGTGACGGCCGCGGTACGCGGAGCGGTGCGTTGCGATGGCTCGAACCTGTACGCAGGCGGCTGGCACGCCGAACTGCGCGCCGGGGAGGTACGGGTCATTGCTGTGGGCAAAGCCGCGCACGCGATGCTGGACGGTCTGTGTGCAAGGATTCCCGCGACGATTCGGGCGCGCGGCATTGTTGCGTGTCCGACGATGCCGCCTGCGGCGCGCGACGCCTTCGAATACTACGTTGCCGGCCACCCGGCGCCCAATCAGGAGAGCTTGAACGCCGGTCGCGCGGCGCTGGCACTGGCGCGCGAGGCCGCGGAGTCTCCACTGGTAGTGCTGCTTTCCGGCGGTGGCTCGGCTCTTATGGAAGCGCCCCTGCTGCCGGGGCTTTCGCTCGAAGACTTGCAGGCGTTCTATCGCGCGCTGGTCACCTGCGGCGCGTCGATCGTGGAAATCAATGCGGTGCGCAAGCACACCTCGGCGGTGAAGGGTGGGCGGCTGGCGCAAGCCGCCGCTCCAGCGCCGGTGCTGACCCTGGCAGTGACCGACGTGCCCGCGGGCCAGGAATCCGCACTGGCTTCCGGACCGACGTTGCCGGATCCGACGCGCGGGAGCGACGTTGCGGAAATCATGGCCAAGTACCGGCTCGCAGAAAAGTTCCCGAGGGCGCTGGCGGACTGGCTGGCGCATGGCGACGTGCCGGAGACTCCCAAGCCTGGCGATGCGGCGTTCGCGCGCGCGCAGTTCTGTTGCGTGCTCGGCCTGCATGAGCTTTTTCACAACGCGCATCGCGTCGCGCAATCGGAAGACTGCGAGGCGTTTTGCGACAACACCACGGACGATTGGCCGGTGGAGAAAGCTGCGGAGTATCTGCTGGGGCAACTGGAAGAGTTGCGGGTAGCCAATCCGGGGAAGCATGTGGCACTGATTGCCGATGGCGAATTGAGCTCGGCGGTCACCGGAAGCGGAATCGGCGGCAGGAACGCGGCGTTTGTGCTGGCCTGCGCGCGGAGGATCGCCGGAAGGAAGATTGCGGTGCTGAGTTGCGGCACCGACGGAATCGACGGCAACAGCCCGGCTGCCGGGGCGGTGGCAGACGGCGAAACGCTTGCGCGGGCCGAAGCCGCAGGGATGGACTCGGGCGACTACTTTCGGCGGAGCGATGCCTATTCGTTTTTTGCGGCCCTGGACGACGCGGTCGTGACCGGCCCCACCGGCAACAATTTGCGGGATTTGCGGATTTTGCTCGCCTGGCCGTAGACACACGCGGGTTCTGTAAGATGGAAAAGGCCTGGGGGCGAAATTACCCAGGCCTTTTGCTTCCGCGTTAGAAAGCTGCCGCTTCGGGCTCGCGCCTTATTGCTTCGGCAGACGCTGCTCGATGGTCTTCAGGCGGTTGCTCATTTCTTCGAGCAGCTTTTCCAGGCGATCCAGCCGCGCATTCACATCATCACCGGCACCTTCCGGTCCGTGGGCTTCCGCGGCACCCTTGCCGGGACCTTTCTGCAAGCGCGCAATCTGGTCCCTGATTCTCGGCGTCATTTCGATGCTGAGGTCGTTGCTCTTGAGGAGTTCCTCGAGTGCGGGAATTGCCGTGGCGTCGCCGCGTTCACCCAGCGCAAAGATCGCGGACATGCGCACGGGGAAGTGCGGCTCGTACAGGTAGCCGGCAAGTTGTTGTGTGATGGTGTGGTCGTCTTTCTTCAGGCGGCCCAGGCTGTTGATCGCGGCCTGCCGCGTTTCGATGGGCTTGCCGAGAGCGGCCCACTCCTTCAGCGTGGGCACTGCATTGTCGTCTCCCAGCGAACCCATGGCGCGGAGTGCGGCATTGCGCAGGAAATTGTCCGGCGAATCGGCGATGACCGCTGCCTTCAGCGTGGCCAGCGCGCCCGGCACCTTATCGCGCCCCAGGCTTTGCAGTGACGCAGCGCGGGTGCGCCAGGACTTGTCGTTCTTTGCGAGATCGTCGAGCTTGGCGGCGACTTCAGCGTTGTCTTTGAAATTGCCAAGCGCATTGGCGATGCGGTTGCGCACCCAGGGTTGCGGGTTGGCGTCCAGGCCGGCGAGCAAGGCCTTGGCGGCCGCCGGTGTTTTGCGCTCACCGAGTTCGTCGGCTGCCATGGCGCGCACGCCCCAGGCTTTGTCGGTTCGTAGCGTTTCGCCGAGTGCGGCGTCCACGTCCGCGTCGTCGGCGAGCTTGGCCAGCGCCGCGATGGCGTCGCCACGGTCGGCAAGCTCGCTGCCGTTTCTCAACTGATAGAGCCACTCTTTCTTGTCCTTGTGAAAATCGACGGTCTTGAGCACGTGACCGCCCTTATCAAAAACGACCAGGAGTGGCGCACCATCCGCCGGTAAGGCAAACGCTTCCTCGGCTTTGGAAACGGTGATCGGGTAGGTCTTGGCTCCCGCCGCAGTGGTCACTTCCACATCCAGAGGCACCCGGAACAGTCCAACCCGGCCTTCCAGCTTTTGCGTTTGTTTCACATGCAGAAGGATCTGGTGCTTGGCCTCGTCGTAGGCGTAGCTGACGTCGAATTTCGGTGCGCCGGCTCCATAAATCCACTGCGTAAAGAACTGGTCCACATTGGTGTGGGTTTCTTCCTCGATGGCTTTGGCCAGATCGGCGGTGACGACGTTCTTCCCGCGATTGACCTCGAGATAGTGCTTCAGGCCGGCGTAAAAGGCGTCTTCGCCCAGCTGGTGCCGGAGCATGTACAAGACCAGGCCGCCTTTGCCATAGGCGTTGCCATCGAATTCGCTGGAATCATCGAAATCGTGGCGCACGATCGGCTTGGCCCACAGATTGGGCTGGTCGAACCATTCGCGGATGTTGTTGTAGCGCTCGTACTCGGACTGGTCTTTCGGAAAATAGTTCTCGCTCCAGACCGTTTCCATGAAGGTCGCGAATCCTTCGTTGAGCCAGATGTTGCCCCAGTCCTTGCAGGTGACCAGGTCGCCGAACCACTGATGCCCTAGTTCGTGCGAGATCAGCGGGTCCTGCCCGGTGGTGTACTCCGGCGCGAGCGCCGGATGCACCAGCGAGGAACTGGTGTTGGTGGTGGCACTGGAGTTCTCCATGCCTCCGGCCACGAAATCATCCACCATGACTTGCGCGTATTTTTCCCAGGGATATTCGACGCCGAGTTTCTTGCTGAAGAGTTCCAGCATCTTGGGCGTGCGTTCGTAGTTGATCTTGAGCCGGTCGCCGCGGCCCTTCGGCGCGTAATAGGTGACCGGCTTGCCGTGCCAGGAGTCTTTCACTTCCTCAAATTCGCCCGTGACCACGGTGATCAAATATGTTGAGCTGGGGACATTTTCCTGCCAGGTCCAGGTCTTCAGGCCGTTGCCCGCGTCTTTCACCCCAAGCAGCTTGCCATTGGCGATGGTGACCCAGGCGGCTGGAACCGTCAGGATGGTTTCGGTGGTCAGACGGGTATTGGGATAGTCGTACGTCGGCAGGTAGTAGCGGGTGTCCTCGGATTCGCCTTGCGACCAGATCTGCCGCGGGCGGTCCGGATAGTCCTTATCCGGAAGGATAAAGTACAGTCCTTTGGTCGTCTTGCCTTCGTACTTAATCTCAATTTCAAACTTCTGGCCTTTGCCGGCCGGCGCAGCCAATGGAACGATCAGTTTGGTTTCCGTGGTGGAAAATTTTGCCGGCGCCTTGTTGACGCTCACGCTGGAGATGCTCAATCCCACGGAATCGAAGAGCAGCTTGGCGGTCCCGTCTTTGAGGATGGTGAGCGAGTGCGTGACGTCGCCGATGACCTTCTTCTGCTCGACATCGAATTTCAACTCGATGCGCGAGTGCTGCAGGTCATAGTCGCGGCTGCGCGCAAAGGGTTCGTCCGCCGAAGCGCGGACCGCAAACAGGCCCAGCGCCAGAGTCAACGCGGCCAGGCGGGCATACTTCCAAATCGAGGTCACTACGTCCATGGTCATTCTGATTCTCTCCGTGAGGTATCGCAGCAAAATCTTTGCTGTGGCTCGCTATCCCTCTCTTAGACGCGCCGGATCGAGTGTCCGGCAGCCTCCAATGCCTGGGTAGCGTTGTGCAGGTCTCGTTCGGCCACCAGCAGATAGTCCGTGTCGTAGGTGGAAACGGCGAAAACGCTGATCTCCGCCTTGGCCAGGGGCACCGCGACGGCAGCTAGGACCCCGACTAAACTGAAAGCCAGCTTACCCTCAATCTGCAGAAGGCGCCGCTCCCGCTCCGCGTGGTGCACGTGCGGCAGGCGATCTTGCACGCACACCACAGACAGCTCATCGGCCGTCCGCGTAACCGATACGAACCCTTCGCCCTCTGCCCATGACGGCACCGGCGCTTCGGGGTCCAATCGGTAGATGGCGTACCGGCCCGGGTGAATCACAATCGTAAGTTGGTGGCTCATACCTCTTCCAGCCGAACGGACTCGACGAAGACTGCGTGGGCCCCGATTGCGGTATACGCAGGACCACTCCCGCCGCGCCTACGCGTCAGCGTCAGAAGAGGTTGCGGGCAATTCCTCCGTCCACGGAAATCGCGGTGCCGTTCACGTATGCCGCGCGTTCCGACGCCAGAAAAGCCACTACGGCAGCCAACTCTTCCGGTTTGCCCAGGCGCCCGGCGGGCGTCTGTTTCTCCCATCCGGCAAAGACCTCCTGCGGCGCAATGCCGCGCCGCTTGGCCATGGCGTCGGCCAGTTCACCGAGGCGATCCGTCGCCGTGTAGCCAGGGCATACCGAATTCACCGTAATACCGAACGGAGCGTACTCGTTCGCCAGCGTGCGCACAAGGCCGGTCACCCCGGCGCGCAGCGAGTTGGAGAGCAACATCCCGTCCGCCGGCTGCTTGACGGTGTAGGAGGTGATGCTGATCAACCGGCCCCAATTCCGTTCTTTCATGCGGGGCAGGGCCTCGCGGGCGAGGAACACCGTGCCCATCAGGACCAATTCGAAGGCACCCTGCCAGTCGTCCGGCGTAGCATCGCCAAAAAGCTTGGACGGGGGACCGCCGGAGTTCGTGACACAGACGTCCACGCGGGCAAAGCGTTCCGAAACGTTTGCAAAGAAACGCTTTACCTGACCTTCCTGGCGAACATCCACGGCTTCGGCATAGACATCGGCGGAATATTCCGAGCGCAGGCGAGCGGCCGCCGCCTCAATCTGTTGCGTGTCGCGCGAACAAATCGCGAGCTTTGTGCCCTCTTTCGCCAATTCCGCGGCAACGGCATATCCCAGCCCTTTGCTGGCGGCGGCCACTACGGCCACACGGCCCTTCAAACCCAAGTCCACGGCTGCTCCTTCGTGGTGCGAGAAGAAAGTTTGTAAAGAGGAGTCATGCTCGCCCGAAGTCCTTTTCCTGTCAATGTTTATGGCAGAGCCAAGCCGGTTGGAGGCTGGCAAATTGGCTGGTGTCCACAACAGACCATTCCGGCTTCCCGTCGTCTAACTTCCCGGAGCTACGGAACATTTCGTAACTTGGGGCCGTATCTTCGGGTGTAAGGAAACGCGGCGGGGGTCCTCGGCATGGGCAGTGTTACCAACGGCTTGAACGGTAGCGGGAAAAACGGAAAAAAGCGGCGTCGCCGGATTATCTGGGGAGCGATTGCTCTGGTGGTCCTCCTCGGCGGGGGGCTTGGCGTGAAGGCTGCCCTCAGTCCGAACCACGAAATTGATCCCTCGAAGCTTGCCGTCGTCGAGCGCGGAGATCTGGCGCGCGTGGTGGTGGCGACCGGAAGGATCCAGCCGCTCTCGAAAGCCGAGATCAAGTCCAAAGCCAGCGGCATCGTGAAACAGATATTCGTGGACTACGGAGATCGGGTGAAGGCCGGTCAAGTGCTGGCCGAACTGGACAAGGTCCAGCTGCAGGCGGTGGTCCGCGAAGCACGCGCCAATCTGGAAGCGGCGAAAGCGGCCAAAGAATCCTCGGAAGCGGCGCTGGAGCGCAACAAGGTCGACGCGGAAGGGCCGGACGTCCCTTATTTGAAGCTCAATATGGAACGCGCGCAGCAGATGCTCAAGGACGGCGTGATGTCCAAGAGCGTAGTAGAAGACGCGGAGAAAAATTACCAGATGGCGCTGAACCGGCAGATGAGCGCGCAGCGCAACCTGGCGGTTTCCAAGGCGGAAATCGCGCGCGCCGAAGCCCAGGAGAGCCAGGCCAAGGCTTCACTGGACAATGCCGAAGAGGATTTGCGCAACTCGACGATCATCAGCCCGATTGATGGGCTGGTGCTCTCGCGCGATGTCAACGTCGGCGATGCGGTCAGCTCCATTCTGGTGCTCGGATCGCAGGCCACGCCGATCATGACCCTGGGCGACGTCAGCGAAGTCTACGTGCAGGGAAAAGTGGATGAAGCGGACATCGGCAAGGTGTACCTGAACCAGCCGGCGCGCATTGTGGTGGAATCGTTCAAAGACAAGAAGTTTGAAGGCAAAGTAACCAAGATCTCTCCGCTGGGCAAGGAAAAGGACAACGTTACAACCTTCGAAGTGCGTGTTTCGATCGCCAATTTCTCCGGCGAGCTCAAGGCCAACATGAGCGCCAACGCGGAAATTCTTCTGGAAGAGAAGAAGAACGTCCTGATGGCCCCGGAAGCGGCGATGATCTACGACAAGGACCGCAAGGCCCAGGTGGAAATTCCCGACGTCAAAGGCCCGAACGGCAAGAAGAAAGTGGACGTCAAGCTGGGGATCTCCAACGGCGTGAAGACGGAAATCGTTTCCGGGCTCAATGAAAAGCAGCAAGTGATTCTGCAGTAGGAGCAAACCGTGTCCTTACGCGACCTGCTGCGCGACACGTTAGCCACGCTTTGGGCGCACAAGCGCCGCACGATGCTGACCATGTTCGGCATCGCCTGGGGCATCATCTCCATCACCATCATGGTCGCCGCGGGCGAAGGTCTGGGCGACGGCATCCAGAAAAACCAGCAGACCTTCGGCAAGGACGTGATGATCGTGTTCTCCGGGCGCACCAGCATGCAGGCTGGCGGCACGCGCTCCGGGCGTCTCATCCACTGGATGGAGGACGACTACCTCCAGGTGGCCAAGGAGGCGCCGGCATGTAAATACGTGATGCCCGAACTGGGCAACGATGTGCAAGCTCGCAGCCTGTTCAACAGCGGGACGATTCCGGTGGTCGGCGCGTTGCCGCCCTTTTCAGAGATCCGCAGCGTCGCGCCCGAGCAAGGGCGCTTCTACAACGACCAGGACAACGAAGAGGCGCGCAACGTCGCATTCCTCGGTAGCGATTCGAAAAAGCAGCTGTTCGCCGACCGCGACGCCATGGGCCAAACCGTGTGGCTAAACGGCATACCGTACGTGGTGATCGGGGTCATGAAGGCCAAAGATCAGAACTCCAGCTACGACGGCTTCGACACCCGCAAGATTTTCATCCCGTTCAATACCATGAAGCGCGATTTTCCCAACAAGCCGCCGGCGTTCGAGCACTCGGTAGACCGGTTGCTGGTGGCGCCGTGGTCGCTCGAGACCCACAAGGATTGTGTGCGGCAATTGCGGCGCTCGCTGGCGCGGCTGCACAACTTCGACCCGCGCGACGAAGAGGCAGCCAGCATCTGGGACACGGTGAAGAACGCGCAAGCCAATCGCATGATCATTGTGGGCATGGAAATCTTCATGGGCGCAGTCGGGATCGCGACGTTGTTCCTCGGCGGCTTGAGCGTGATGAACGTGATGCTGGTAAGCGTGCGCGAGCGTACGCGGGAGATCGGAGTGCGCATGGCGCTGGGCGCGACGCGGCAATCGATTTTGCGGCAATTCTTCCTGGAGACGATTTTCGTCGTGGCCATCAGCGGCGGCACCGGGCTGCTCCTGTCCTACGGTTTCTGCGCCCTGGTGAACCTGGCGCCGATGCCGCCGTTTTTCAGCGGAATGCTCACCAGCTGGAAGATCGGCGCGATGTCCGTAGCGCTGCTCAGTCTGATCGCAATTTTGTCGGCGCTGTATCCGGCCAACCGTGCGGCGTCGGTGGATCCGATCGAGGCGCTGCGCTTCGAGGCGGGGGGCTGAGCCATGTTCAAGGAAATTTTCAAACAGGCCTGGACCGCGCTGGGGCGCAACCCAGTGCGCAGCTTTCTCACCATGTCCGGCATCTCCTGGGGCATCGTGGCCGTGACTCTGTTACTCAGTTACGGCTCGGGCTTCCGCAGCGTGTTGATGTACACCTTCGAGGTATTCGGCAAGGGCGCGGTCGTTGCCTGGCCGGGAACAACCAGCGAACAGGCCGGCGGCGAGCGCGCGGGCAAGCCGGTGCGATTCGAAGCGGAAGACGCCGACTGGGTGAAGGCGCAATCGCCGCTGATCCGCCGGGTGACCCGCGAAACGGTGCGTTTTCGCGGTGTTTCCCACAATGAACGGCTCAAAGACACGGCGGTGCGCGGCGTCTATCCCGAGTACGGGGAGATGCGCAATGAAATTCCGAGCGACGGGCGATGGATCAGCCCGGAAGACGTGGCGGAACGGCGCCGCGTGATTTTTCTGGGCTCCGAACTGCGCAAGAAGTTGTTCAGCGGCGAACCGGCCATGGGAGAGATCGTGCGCATCGACGGCGTTGCGTTCACCGTCATTGGCTCGATGGACCGGAAATTCTCCGACAGCTGCTACTTCAACTGCGACGACGAATCGGCCTTCATCCCGTACACCGCCGCCGGAGATTTGTGGGATACAAAATATTCGAGCGTAATGGTTTGGGAGCCGGTGGCGCCGGGTTTTGAATCCGCGGCGATGACCCAATTCCGGACGGCCATCGCCAATCGCCAGCATTTCTCGCCGAGCGACAAGCGCGCCATCACCATGTTCGGCCGCGAGGAGTTCAAGCCGGTCATGGAAGGCATCACCATCGGGATCGAAGCGCTACTGTTCATGATTGGCGCGATGACGCTGGGTATTGGCGGCGTCGGCGTGATGAACATCATGCTGGTCTCGGTGGAAGAGCGCGTGCGCGAAATTGGCCTGCGGCGGGCGCTGGGTGCGCGCAAGAAGCACATCCGCTGGCAGTTCCTGCTGGAAGCGCTGGTCATGACCATCGCCGCCGGGGCCATCGGCATGTTGCTTTCCTGGGCGCTGACCTCGGCCATCGGCACGCTTCCGTTCCTGGGCCCGGCCTATGAAGACGAATCCGGCAAGGTGGATATCCACCTCACGCTTTCGTTCATGACCATGTTTCTATCCAGCTTGATCCTGATTATCGTCGGCGTGCTCAGTGGCTGGTTGCCGGCCATGCAGGCCGCAAAGCTGGACCCGGTCGAAGCGCTGCGCTACGAGTAGCTCGCTAATGCTGCGGTGTCGCAGCGTAAAAATAATAGTCGGCCGAATACGAACTGCGCGTTTCCTGGCCGCGACGCGGCTCGTCGCAGGATTTCGAATCCGGCGGCAGCCCGCCCACCGTGTGCAATCGCTGAATCGCGCTGACGCCGCTCAGTCCACCGCTGCCGGAGCGTCCGGTCACGCTGAGCAGCAACCAGGGAATCGCGGTGCCTCCGGGCGCGTCTTTCTTGGCCACGACTTTGCCGGTCACGCCGCTGCCATCGCTCAGTTCCCACGCGGGTCCCGCCGAGTGCTTCCCAATCGACTCGCCCTTTTCATTGAAGAGCTCCGCCTCCGGCCCTTTCAGAATCCAGGCGAGCTTTTGATCGCTTCCCACCTGGCAGCCGTAGATTTGCACGCCCTTCGCGTGAGCTTGCAGCACCAAGTGCGCATCCGCCGGCGGCTTCAATTCGTCGGGGACGTCCGAGGGAAGGCTCTGGGGAAGCAGCGCGCTTGCGGCGCACGCAAACGCCAGCAGAGAAATCGGTGTCCTTCGCATGATCGAGGATAGTAATACGCGCATTTCTCGGGCGCTTCAACGCTCCCTTCAACACCCGTTCAACATTCGATGACGTTGAGCGCCAACCCGCCGAGCGATGTCTCCTTGTAGCGGGACTGCATGTCCATGCCGGTCTGGTACATCGTCTGGATGACCTGATCGAGCGAGACCTTGTGCTCGCTGCCTTCGCGCAGGGCGATGCGACAGGCGTTGATGGCCTTCACCGAGCCCATCGCATTGCGCTCGATGCATGGAATCTGCACCAGGCCGCCGATGGGGTCGCAAGTCATGCCGAGATTGTGTTCCATGCCGATTTCCGCCGCGTACTCCACTTGCCCGTTTGATCCCCCGACTGCGGCCACCAAACCGCCCGCGGCCATCGAACACGCCACGCCCACCTCGCCCTGGCAACCGACTTCCGCGCCGCTGATGGAGGCATTTTCCTTGTACAGGACGCCGATCACGCTGGCGGTAAGGAAATAGCGCAGCAACCCGGCGTCGTCCGAGCCGGGCACGAACTGTTTGTAATACTGCGCTACCGCTGGAATGATGCCTGCGGCTCCATTGGTCGGCGCGGTCACGACCCGGCCTCCGGCGGCGTTCTCTTCGTTCACGGCCATCGCAAAGACATTCACCCAATCCATCGGCGCCAAGGGATCGTTGCTGCCGGATTCGCCCAGCTTTTTGGCGAGCCGCGGCGCGCGCCGGCGTACGTTCAATCCGCCCGGCAGAATGCCTTCCGTCTCCAGCCCCCGGCGGATGCAGCCTTGCATCACGCTCCAGATGCGCGCGACATAGTCGCGAATCTCCTTTTCGCTGTGCCAGGTTTTTTCGTTTTCCAGCGCGATTTCCCAGACGGCAAGTCCACGCTCCGCTCCGCTCTTCAGCAGTTCAGCGGCACTGGAAAAAGGAAAGGGAACGGCGGGCTTTGTGGCTCCGCCGGAACTCTCCCCCTCGCGATGAATAAAGCCGCCGCCGATGGAGTAGAACACCTGCTCCGACAAAACATGGTCGTGCTCGTCCATGGCCCGGAAGCGCATGCCGTTCGAATGGAAGGCCAGTGTCTTGTCCTTGTGAAAGAGCAGGTCGCGCGTCTCATCGAATGCAATTCCGTGCTCGCCCGAAAGTTGCAAGCTCTTGGCGGCCCGGATCGCGGCCAGTTTGGGCTCGATGGTCTCGGGTGCAATCTGGTCGGGCAGTTCGCCGCTCAGCCCCAGCAGTACGGCGCGGTCGGTGCCGTGGCCGTGGCCGGTCAAAGCCAGGGAACCGTAGAGATTCGCCTCGACCCTCGCCGTTTTCTCCAGCAGGCCGGTCGCGCGCAAGCTCTCCGAAAAGGCCGCAGCGGCGCGCATTGGTCCCACCGTATGCGAACTCGATGGCCCGATGCCGATCTTGAAGATTTCGAAGAGGCTGGTTTTCACAGAACTCGTCCCAAGTACGATGCTACGCCGAAGCAGGTCGCGCGCAAACCAACTCTCTCGCGGCGTTTCTCAGGGCCAACTGCCGTTTGGATTGCACGGCGTTGCGGCGTAAGATGTGCCGGAATTTTTCATGCGACCCGTGCAACCCCGTGACTGGAGGCTCGTTTGTTGACCCAAGCCCTGCGCTTTTTGGTTCCGGTCCTCGCTCTGGCCGCTGGATTTGCGCCACCGCTTTGCGCTCAGGAGCCCGTAGACGCGCGGCAGCTCTTCGACGGCGCGATGCTCCCCGGCGTCGAAGTCAAGACCATGGAGAACGCCGAAAATCTTTTTCCAACGCGCACGGTGGAACATCATGGCAAGACCCGCCCGCTGCCTGCCGCGGCGAAGGCCTTGAAGAATCTGGTATTCGAATACAACGGTAAACAGTACGACCTCTTTGACTATCTCGCGCTCAATCGCGTCGCCGGCCTGCTCATCCTGAAAGACGGAAAGGTCGTGCTTGAGGATTACGAACTCGGCTTCAACGAACACGCTCGCTGGCCGTCGTTCTCCATGGGCAAGTCCGTGGTCTCGACGTTGATAGGTGCGGCGCTGCAAGATGGCTCCATATCCAGCCTGGACGATTCCGTCGCGAAGTACGTTCCTTCGCTGAAGCAAGGAGCCTACGAAGGAGTTACGGTACGCAACATGTTGCAGATGGCGTCGGGCGTGAAGTGGGACGAAACCTATACAGACCCAAAATCCGACCGGCGCAAGGTCCTGGAGCTCCAGCTATCCGGTAAACCTGGCGTGATTCTCCCGTACATGAACGCGCTGCCCCGCGCAGGAGCGCCCGGGACGATCTGGCATTACAACACCGGCGATACTTTTGTGGTGGGCGCGATTCTGGAAGGTGCGACGCACAAACCGCTGGCAACCTATCTTAGCGAGAAGATCTGGACGCCCTGGGGCATGGAAGCCGACGCCAAGTGGTGGCTGGAATCTCCCAACGGCATGGGCCTGGGCGGCGGAGGGCTGGAAGCCACCCTACGGGATTTTGGCCGCTTCGGCCTGTTCGTTCTAGCCGACGGCGTGGTCGATGGACAGCGGCTTTTGCCGCAGGGCTGGTTCGAATTGGCCGGCAGCAGCAAGGTCATAGGCGGCAAGCAACAGGACTATGGCTACCTGTGGTGGACATTTCCCAAATCCGAGGCGGTGCACGACGGAGCATTTCAGGCCATCGGCATCTTCGGCCAGCACATGTACATCAACCACCGCGAGAATCTGGCGATTGTTGTGTTGAGCGCGCGCCCAAAGCCGGTGGGCCGGGACGCGATCGACGATGGCGCCTTCTTCGGCGCGGTGGTGAAGGCCCTGCGCTAGGGCGATGCGCTACTTTTCGTTCAGAAGGGCGTCGAAGTATGCCAGCATTTCCGGCGAGTCCCAGTTTTGCGCACTGATAATCTTCCGTGCGATTTTCCCGCGACGGTCGATCACATAGGTCTCCGGAATGAGGGAAGTGCCATAGGCAAGGGCGATGCCGGATTTGCCGTCGCGCGCGTTGGGGTCACGCCAAGTCGGGAAATTGACCGCAAACTGCCGCAAGAACTTTTCGTAAGCCGCAGGATCCTCATCAAGGCTGACGCCGAGAATCGTACCGCCTTTTGCCGCCAGGTGGGTTTGCAACCGGTTGAGGGCGGGAGCCTCTTCAATGCACGGCGGGCACCACGACGCCCAGAAATTGAGCACGACCACTTTGCCGCGGTAGTCGGAGAGATGCTGGGGCTTGCCGTCAATGCTCAAGGCGAAATCGTCGGCCTTTTTTCCGGCGATCGAGGCCTCGCCCTGACGGTAGCTGGGCAGCGCGAACAGCACCAACGCCGCCACTCCAAGCGTCAATGCGGCCCACACCAGCACCCTTCGTAGCGATTCCATCTCAATGCTATACTAGCGTATCCGCCTCGAGACCGAAAACGTCCGCAAGCCAATCTAATGGCTCTTTCCACACCCATCAGCGCCGTGGTCCCTGCCCGCAACGAAGAAGCGGTGATTGCAGCCTGCGTGCGCTCACTGGCCGCGCAACCCGAAATCGCGGAGATCGTGGTGGTAAACGATCAGTCCAGCGATTCTACCGGCCAGGTCCTGCGGTCCCTCGCCTGCGAATTGCCGCAATTGCGCGTGCTCGATGCGCCGCCGCCGCCGGCGGGTTGGGTAGGCAAGAATCACGCCGTGTGGCTCGGCGCGCAGGAAGCCACGCAGCCGTGGATTCTTTTCACCGACGCCGACGCGGTGCTCTCCGCGGGCGCGGCGGCAAGGGCGCTGCAGCTCGCGCAGGAACACGACGCCGCGCTGCTCTCCTTTTCGCCCGAGCAGGTGCTTGGCAGTTGGTACGAAAAGGCTCTGGTGCCGTTCGTTTACGTCAGGCTGGCCCGGAAATTTCGCTTCGAAGCGGTCAACGACCCGAAGTTACCCGACGCCGCGGCAAACGGGCAATTTTTGCTGATTCGCCGGGACGCATACGACGCCGTTGGCGGGCACGCAGCGGTGCAGGCGCAGGTGCTGGAAGATGTTGCCCTGGCCCGGCTCGTCAAGGCTGCCGGTTTTCCGCTGTGGTTCGCCCCGGGCGAGGGCCTGGTCCGTGTGCGCATGTACCGCTCGTTCTCGGCCATGTGGGAAGGCTGGAAAAAGAATCTGTTTCAACTGATGGGCGGCACCACGGGTGCTCTCTTTGCGGAGTTTGAATCCACCTTCCCCTGGATGATTCTGGTCGTTCTGGCGATTGGCATCAAAGTTCCCGTGGCGGTTTTCGCCGGCGTGGTCTTGCTGCTTTTGCGCCAGCTTTCCTACGGACTCGCGCTCTCCCGTAACCATTTCCCGTTCAAGCTCATCATTTACTACCTCCCCGCGGTATTCCTGTACGCAGGAGCTCTCTGGGCTTCGCACGAGAGCTATGCCAAGGGCAAAGTTGCCTGGAAGGGCAGGGAATATCCGGTTGGGGTGGGTGGCGCATCTAAATAAGAGCAGCCCTATGGTCTATCTGACTCGCAAAGTCGAATTCTCCGCTTCGCATCTGTACCACAACCCTGCGCTATCGGCGGAAGAGAACCGGCGCGTATTCGGGAAATGTAACAACCCGCATGGGCACGGACATAACTACTCGCTGGAAGTGACCATCGCCGGGGAACCTGACCCGGTCACCGGAATGGTTCTGGATCTGAAGGAGCTCAAGGAGATTCTGGAACGGGAAATCATGCAGCGCATGGACCACCGCTTCCTGAACAAGGAAGTGCCGGAATTGCAAGACAAGATTCCCACCTGCGAAAACGTGGCGCGGCTGATTTGGTCGCTGCTCGACGGCAAAATCCCAAGCGGGACGCTGCATCGGGTGCGGCTGTACGAGTCCCCGGATTTATTCGCCGATTGCATGCGCGAGCCTGCGCCACAGGGAGGCGTTTAATGGCGGCCGTTCCTTTCACCTTGCTTGGCCGCCGGTATCGCTTCTGCGCTTCGCACCGCCTGCACAGCGCGCTACTTAGCGAGGAAGAAAACTGCCGGGTGTACGGCAAGTGCAACAATCCGCACGGACACGGCCATAACTACACACTGGAAGTTCGGTTCTCCGGACCGGTGGATGCCGCAACCGGCATGATCACCAATCTCGCCGATCTGGATGCGTACGTGAACGAGCGCGTCATTGAGCCATTCGACCATCGCTCGCTGCAGGACGAAGTGCCGGCCTTTCGGGAGGTCGTGCCTACCACGGAAAACGTGTGTATCGAAATTTTCCAGCGCCTGAAAACCTATCCCCACGCGGTCTTGGAAGCGGTGCGCGTCGAAGAGACGTCGAACAACAGCTTCGAATACGCGCGGGGGCAACGAGGATCACGCCATGAGTAAGCCCGTATCGCCGCAAAGTGAGGAACTCCAGCTGGAAGAAGCCACCCCGTACGATGCCAAGCGCATTTCCTGCCACGTGCGCGAAATCATCCGTCTGGTGGGCGAAGATCCGGATCGCGAAGGTCTGCGCAAAACGCCGGAACGTTTTGAGAAGGCCTTCAAGTTTCTGACCAGCGGCTACCACATGAATGTGGATAACGTCCTGAATGGCGCGACGTTCAGCGTCAACTACGACGAAATGGTGGTGGTGAAGGACGTGGAATTTTTCAGCCTGTGCGAGCATCACCTGCTGCCGTTCTTCGGCAAAGCGCACGTGGCGTATCTCCCGTCCAACAAGGTTCTCGGTTTGAGCAAGATCGCCCGCCTGGTCAACATGTTCGCGCGCCGCCTGCAGATCCAGGAGCGCATGACCAGCCAGATCGCCAAGGCCATCGAAGAGAAGATCGCACCGCAGGGCGTCGGCGTGATCATTGAAGCCCGCCACTTGTGCATGCAAATGCGCGGGGTGGAAAAACAGCACGGCCAGGCGGTCACCAGCTCCATGCTTGGCGCCTTCCGTCACAACAAGCAGACCCGCGACGAGTTTCTCTCGCTGGTTCGCAACCCCAGCTAGTTCCGCCTAAGTCGCGCCCTTCTCGCGCGCCCGGGCGCGGCGCACCCGATCGCGATTCCCGCAGCTCTTGTCGCTGCACCAGCAGCGCGTGCGGCCTTTGGTGCGGTCGAGGAAAACCCACTTGCAGCCGTCGTTGCGGCAGATTCTGATGCGCTGTGCTCCGTCTCCGGCCAGCGCCTCCGCGAAAGAATGCGCGACCTGCGCCAGAACCCAATCCCAGCCCTGTACGGCGGGCACAAACCGGACGGTCCAAGGGGCCCCTCCGTTCCCATTTTGGCTCTCGACCAGTTGCTGCCTGCCCGCCACATTCATCGCGGAATTGAGCGTCCGCAGCGCCGCGCCGGGGATCGCCTTGCCGGCCGCCAGAGCCTCGCATGCATGGCGCAGGGCGGCCCGCAAAGCCCGCAGCTGCGTGCGCGGCGCATTCCTCGCGGACGCCGCGAAGCGCCATTGCCGGAGGAAGAAGGAAGGCCAGGCGGGATTTTCCAGGTGATCGGTGGGTTTTCCGAAGGTGTCCCATTCCTCGCTGTTCGCCAGGTCCACCCAAGGGGCGGTCTTGCCGTGGCCTTGTTTCAGAAACTGCTGGTGAGCGGAGTTCATCGCGGGGTTCCTGCTAACGACCTAAAACACCTTGACTCGTTACAGAGCCGGCGCTACACTGCCTAATGAGTATATCAGTTTTAACTCGTTACGGAAGCAGGTTGTCGCCATGAGCGCGCAAAGCAAAACCTTCCCCGCCGTGCCTTCTTCCGCTTCCGAGAAGGCCGCTCCGGCCCGCCTCGCGGTCATGGCAGCCTTTCTTTCCACTTATCTCATCTGGGGCTCGACCTACCTGGCCATCTGGTACGCCGTGGCCAGTATTCCGCCTCTGTACACCGCCGGCTTCCGCCACGCCATTTCCGGTTCCATCCTGCTGGCCGCCGCCCTGATGAAGGGCCAGCGACCCACCTGGCCGCAACTCAAGGCCAGTGTCGTGATCGGATTTTTCTTCTTTCTGGTGGGTCACGGAACACTGCATTGGGCGGAAACACAGGTGCCGACCGGGCTGGCATCCTTGCTCATCGCTTCCGAGCCGATCTGGGTCTTCCTGCTGGCCTCCGCCTCCGAAAAGCGCTGGCGCATGAATGGCTTGCTCCTCGCGGGCGTAGCGCTGGGGCTTGGCGGAGTGGCGTTGCTGCTCGGCCGTGATGTCTGGTCCGCCGGTCGCGGGGTGTTTCTTGGCGCGGTGGCGTGCCTGGTCGGAGCCATCTCCTGGTCGGCGGGCATCATCTATTCGCGCCGCTCGCACCTTTCCGGCAGCCCGTTGCTGCTTTCCGCCCTCTCTTTACTGGCCGGCTCGGCGATGCTGCTCTCGACGGGAACGATGCTCGGCGAGTACCGCGGCTTTCACTTCCGCGACGTCACCACACGCTCCTGGCTTGGCCTGGCGTATCTGATCGTTTTCGGCTCGGTCATCGCCTTCACCGCGTATAACTGGCTGCTGGAACATTATTCGCCCACGCTCGTGGCGACCCATACCTACGTCAATCCCATCGTGGCGGTGCTGCTAGGCTGGTGGCTGGCGGGGGAGCACATCTCGTTCAATGTGCTGATTGCGGCGGGAATGGTGATCGTGGCGGTGTTTCTGGTGGACCGGGGACTCGCGCGGCTGAAGACGTCGGACTGACGACCGCGCGCCGCGCGCCCCGCAACTTGCCTGCAACAAGAGCTGTTACATCGGCATGATGTCAATCGTGGCCCGCGTGTTCTCCCACTCGATGCGCAGGGTGCAACCGGACGCAGCCTTGTCGAAGCTGATGGTGAAATTCTCCACCGCCGAGGGCGTCGCGCCCGTCTTCATGTCCACCCGCAGCAAATCCGAATTCGCGCCGGGGTAGGGAATTCCCCATTCACCGGTTTTCTTGCTGATGATCAGCACCCATTTGTCCTTGTCCGGCACTGTGAATAGCGTGTAGTTCCCGGCGGGAACTTGCTTGCCGCCCACCGTCAGCGGGCTGTTGGTCACGAACGTGGTGGCTTCGTTCGCGCCGGTGCGCCACACTTCGCCGTACGGCACCAGCCCGCCAAAAATCTTGCGGCCCTTCATGCGCGGGCTGGAATAGTCCACGGTCACCGACTTGCCGCCGCCCAGGTCGCACTTGGCCTGTGCCGCCGGGCTTGGCTTGGCCTGCTGCGCGCCGATGCGCCACGCCGCGATGGCCGTACACAAAAGCGCCGCACTCCCGATCAACAGTAGCTTCTTCATGGTTGTTGCCTCCCCAGTCGAAAAACCGCTTTTCGACTGCTCTTGTCCCCAAGACTTTAGCAGAGAGTCGCTGAACATGGTGTAACGGCTTCCGCCGCGCCCGTGCCCATTGAACAGATATTCAGACGCACGTAAACTGCCTTCCTCTTCGACCTTCAGCGAAATTTCATGATTGCGCCGCCATCCACTACCCCCGGCCCGTTGGCTGGAATCAAGGTTCTCGAACTCGGTCAGCTTATCGCCGGGCCGTTCGCCAGTGCGTTTCTTGCCTGGTTTGGCGCGGAGGTCATCAAGGTTGAGCCGCCCGGCACCGGTGACCCGCTGCGCGGCTGGCGCGTGGTGCACGGAGGCACCTCACTGTGGTGGTACTCCATGGCGCGCAACAAGAAGTGCGTCACGCTGAACCTGCGTGCGCCCGCGGGACAACAACTTGCCCGCCAACTGGCCAAACGTGTGGATGTCGTACTCGAAAACTTCAAGCCAGGCACGCTCGAGAAGTGGGGCCTCGGTTACGACGCATTGAAAGCGGAGAACCCGGGTCTCATCCTCGCGCGCATCTCCGGCTACGGCCAAACCGGGCCCAACTCCCACAAACCAGGCTTCGCCGCGGTCGCGGAGGCATTCGGGGGCCTGCGTTACGTCACCGGCGAGCCTGATCGGCCTCCCGTGCGGCCCAACCTCAGCCTTGGCGATTCGGTCGCCGGTCTGCATGCCGCGCTCGGTATCCTGATGGCGCTCTATCATCGCGACGCCAGGGGCGGGGCGGGCCAGTCTATTGACGTCGCGCTCTACGAGTCCGTTCTCAATTTGATGGAAGGGACGATCTCTGAATTCGACCTCGCGGGCGTGAAGCGCGAGCGGGAAGGCATGCGCCTCACTGGCATCGTGCCGAGCGGCACATACCCGTGCTCCGACGCCTGGATTGTGATTGGCGCCAATGGCGACAGCATCTTCCGCCGCCTCATGCGCGCCATTGGGCGCGGCGATCTCGCCGAGGACCCGCGTCTCGCGCAGAACGACGGCCGCTCGCATCACGTGGACGAAATCGACGCCGCCATTTCCTCCTGGACCCGCCAGCACACAGCATCGGAAGCGATCGGCACTCTGGAAGCGGCGGAGGTTCCCGCCGGCCCTATCTACTCCGCGGAGGAAATGGTGCACGACGCGCATTATCGCGAACGCGGGGTCTATGAAAACGTCGCTCTTCCCACCGGCGAATCCATGAAGCTGCCGACCGTGGCGCCCAAGCTCTCGGCCACGCCCGGTGCTTTGCGCTGGATTGGCCCGCCGCTCGGAGCGCATAATACCGAGGTCTATCAAGATTGGCTGGGTCTTTCCGCTGCCGAAGTGGCGCGTCTTGCCGCGGAAGGCGTGATCTAACTGTGTTTACGAGGCAAACCAGAAGAGCTGCCGCCGGGGCTGCCGGATGATCATCGTCGAAGAAAAGAGCAACTTTCGCGATCCCCAGCTGGTCGTCATCCGCCAGACCGATCACGCGTTTCTCACCGGCTTCTTTGCGCGCGAGTGGGGCAATGAAGTTTTTAGTAAGCCCGAGCCCAATGCCTCGTTCTGCCTGGCCGCCGCCGAACATGACAACGGCTGGACCGATTGGGAGCTCCAGCCGAGTCTCGACTACCGCACCCAATTGCCCTACAGCTTCATGTCCATCCCCACGGCCGACCACATCGCCCTCTATCGCAAAGGCCTGGACCGGCTGGCGCGCGCCGATCATTACGCCGCGCTGCTCGTCAGCATCCACGTCATGGGTTTATACGATCGCGCCCGTGCCACCATGCCCGGCTATTCCGCTAAATATGTGAAAGGGGAAGAAGTCTCGCTGGCCAACGAGTTCGTGCAGCAGCTCCGCCTGCAGCAATTGCGCCTGAAAGTGGACCTGCGCTCCAATCCCGCGACCAAAGCCGTGACGGAAGAGACGCTCATCAAGGCCAACGCCGCACGGCTCGAAGCACTGGACCGTCTTTCCCTGCACTTCTGCCTGAACGCCGCGCAGGATGCGACCATCGATGCCGTGCCGGTGAACGACGCTGGCGTTGAAACCGATCTCGAAATTCACGCGGAAGGCGCCAACGTCATCGCCATCGCGCCTTACCCCTTCCGCCGCGACCCGCTGCCGGTCAGCATCATGACCCGCCGCATTCCCAGCCGCGTCTACGCCAACGATGGCGAGTTTCAGAAGACGCTAGCGGCCGCTCAGTTCACGCCATTGCGCTTTACCCTGCGCGCGCGCCGCGGCAGCGCCTTCACCAAAGTCGCCGGCTTTTGAGCCCCCGGGATTTAGGACGGTGGATTCCGTTCAGGAAAGCTGACGCGCCCGCGTTTCCGGCAACAGCAGCGTGAGCAGCCCGGCGATCAAGTACGCTACCGCGGGCAGCAGGAACGCCGGGCCAACGCCGTATTTCAAGGCCAGCGCGCCCACCGCGAATGGCGCCGCGGCGGAAAGCCCTCTGCCTACGTTGTAGCTCACGCCCATCGCCGCAGCGCGAATTTCGCCGGGAAAAATTTCGCTGGCGATTGCCGCGAAGCCCGAGAAGAATCCGATGCCGAAAAATCCCACCACCGGCCCCAGAATCAGCAGCCACAAGGGCGTTTTCACCAGTCCGTACACCGGCACCAGCAGTGCCGCCGCTGCCAGATAGGCGAAGTACGGTTTTTTTCTGCCGAAGGCGTCGGCAAAAAATCCGAACAGCGCATAACCCAGCCATTTTCCGCCGCATAACACCAGAAAGAACGTCGTGGTCTTCACCAGGCTGAGCCCGCGCCCGCCCTGTTCCACGGGCAGCGACAAATAGCCGGGAATCCAGACAAACAGACCCCAGTACCCGAACATCGCGAATGCGTTCATGGTCGTGGCCAGCGCGCCATTGCGCAGCGTTTCGCCGCGAAGGAGTTCGCCTAGCCTTGCTTTTGGTTGCCCCGCCCTTCGCTTCCACAATTCCGATTCCGGCACGCCGCGCCGGATCCACAGCACGATCAGCGCCGGCAGAACGCCTGCCAAAAACACCGCGCGCCACCCGAAGCGCGGAAACACAAACGCCACCACCAGTGCCGCCAGCGCCTCGCCGATTGCGTAGGCGCTCTGCATCAGCCCGAGCGCTTTGCCACGATGCTCCGCGCGCCAGGTCTCTGCGATCAGCGCCGCGGCCGTGGACCACTCGCCGCCCATGCCTAGGCCCAGCACAAAGCGACACGCCGCCAGTTGCGGCACGCTCTGCGTGAACGCGCACGCCGCGCTGGCGATCGAGTACACCAGAATCGACGCCATCAGGGCCCGCGTCCGTCCGATGCGGTCCGCGATGAAACCGAACAAAAATCCCCCGATGGCCGAAGCCACCAGCGTCAACGAATTCAGCAAGCCGGCCCCGCGCGTGTCCAGACCGAAGTCGCGCATCAGGTACGCGACCAGCAGCGAGAACAGCATCACGTCCATCGCGTCCAGCATCCAGCCGAGCCCGCCGGCCAGCAGCGTCTTTCGCTCTGCTGCGCTCATGTCCCGCGGCAAGGTAAACTTTCCGGCTACGGTTGCGATATTCGGCGAAGGATGTCCTGTTGTCGGATGCGCCATGTGCCGCGGATTCTAGCCGATGTCCGTGCCGGCCCCCAAATTCTTTGGATTCAGGAATTTGTGTTGCTTGCCCGCCGGGATTTTGCTAACTTCCCGCGCATTGCAGCACCTGGAGGCTCTTTCATGGCATTTTGCAAAGCGTGTGGTCAGGAGATTGGCACGGCTGGTTTCTGCCCCAAGTGTGGCGCCAACCAGGGCGCCGCTGCTCCGGCGGCGGCCGCTGCTGCGCCCACCGATGGTATTCAGGAAAATGTCGCCGGACTCCTCTGCTACATCTTCGGCTGGATCTCCGGTTTGATTTTTCTGCTGATTGACAAGCGGCCGTTCGTAAAGTTCCACGGCGCGCAGGCCATCGCCCTCAACATCGGTTTCTTCATCGTCTGGATCGCCTTCTGGGTTGTCACCTTCGTGCTCGGCATGATCACCGCGGCCATGCATCTTCCGATCGGTTTTCTCTTCGGATTGCTGTTCCCGGTGGTAGGACTGGCCTTCCTGGCGCTCTGGATTTTCTGCATGTACAAGGCTTACCAGCACGAAAAGTTCAAGGTCCCCATCATCGGCAATATCGTGGAAAAGATGGTCAGCTAGATCGACTGCGTGCAATCGCTTCTCTTCCGGCCAAGCCGCCTCTTCTTGCGAGGCGGCTTTTTCTTTTACTTTCCGCCGCTTGACTTTCTCGCCAGCGCGACGCATCGTAAAAGGCTTTGCGGACGGTCCCAGCCGCCGCTGTGCAGAAAGGCTCGAATTAATCGCTCATGACCCGCGTCCGACTGTGCTTTCACGACCGCTGTTTTGATGGCACCGCTTCAGCCGCCCTGTTCTACCGCTTCTATCGCGAGAAATTCGACGCCGGCGCCGACTTCCACTTCACCGGCATGACCCACCGCGCCCAGCAACCCTGGGAGCCCGGCTTATTCGACGGCGACGAGAACGTCATCGTGGACTTCAAGTACTCCAACTCGCCCAAGGTCACCTGGTGGTTTGACCACCACCAGAGCGCGTTCTTGACGCCCGCCGATGCGGAAGACTTCCGCAAACATCCCGGCCCGCACATGTTCTACGAGCCGGAGTACAAGTCCTGCACCATGCTTATCGCCGACACCGCGCGCGAGAAATTCGGCTTCGACACCGCGCCGCTGAAGGATCTCATTCACTGGGGAGATATCATTGACGGCGCGCAATTTCCCACGGCGCAGTCCGCCGTCGAGCTGGTTGAGCCCGCCACGCAGCTCGCGCTGGTCATCGAAGCCGCTCCGGAAGACGGTGTTCCCGCGAAAATCATTCGCGAGCTGGCTTACAAGCCTTTGGCGGAGGTCGTTCGTCTGCCGATCGTCGCCAAGCATCTTGGTCCGTTGCTGGAGCGGCACCGCCGATCCATCGAGATTCTGCGGGAACGTTGCGAAGCCAGGGACGGCGTCATCTTCTTCGATGTCAGCGATCTCGATCTAGAGGGCTACAACAAGTTCATTCCCTATTTGCTGCACCCCGAGTGCGTCTATTCCATCAGCGTCAGTGCCTCCGCGGTTCGCGCCAAGGTCTCGCTCGGCACCAATCCCTGGAACCAGGCCACGGCTGACCAGAATCTCGCCTCGCTCGCCGAAAAGTACGGCGGTGGGGGGCATCAGCGGGTGGCAGCAATCTCCTTCGACCCCACGAACATCTCCCGCGCCAAGGAGGTCGCCCACTCCCTGGTGGGCGTGCTGCGCCAGGCCATGCGCGGCGGAAGCTGACGGCGATTCGAAGCAGCGGGGAAACGACTTTCGCCCCGCTGATTTTCCGTGTTGCCTCATCCGTCTCACTGTCTTACCCTGTAGGGGTTCTTGGTAGAGGAGCGAAGCTCATGAGTAGCTCGGCCGTTTTCCGTGCAGCGTCGGTGGCCGCGGTGAAAGGGAAGCTTCGCCGAAACGCAGTCTGTAGCTGAAACAGACGGCGTTGGGGCGCAGGTCTAAGGCCTGTGCACTGTCGCTCCGGTTCGTCCGGCGCGAAGCGCTATCGAGAGGCTGGGCACACGATTCCACGTGTGTCTTCCTCCCTGCGCGCACTCCTCCAAAGCCATATTTCTTAGCGGGGCCTATGGATCCTTTTGCACTCACGCGCGCTTTGATCGATATCGAGTCCGTCACAGGAAATGAACTCGCGGTCGGCGACTTTCTTTTGGAGACCCTGCGCAAGCTCGCCGCGGACACTTCCGGTGCGGTCGAGCGTATGCCCGTGGCCAGCGACCGGTTCAACGTGCTCGCGGTTTGGGGCCAGCCGGTGGTCACGCTTTCCACGCACATGGACACCGTTCCGCCCTTTTTCCCTTCCAGCGAAGACCCGGAATTCGTGCGCGGCCGCGGCGCCTGCGATACCAAGGGCATCATCGCCGCGATGATCGCCGCGGCGCAGAATCTGCTCGCCGAGGGCCGGCGCAACTTCGCTCTGCTCTTCGTTGTCGGCGAGGAAAAAGACAGCCTCGGCTCGCTCGCCGCCGCGCGTCATCCGCGTGGCTCGCGGTTTCTGATCAACGGCGAGCCCACGGAAAACAAGCTGGCGCTTGGCTCCAAAGGGGCTCTGCGCTACGTGCTCACCGCGCGTGGTCGCCTGGCGCACTCCGCCTATCCCGAGTTGGGCGAATCGGCCATCGAAAAGCTGCTGGACCTGCTCGCGGAGATTCGCAAACTTCCCTTGCCGCAGGATCCCGTGCTCGGCAAATCCACGCTGAATATCGGCACCCTCGCCGGCGGCCGGGCGCCGAACGTCATTTCCGATGAGGCCCACGCCGACCTGATGTTCCGCACCGTCGGCGATCCGGAGCCGATCCGCTCCGCCATGCGCCAGGCGGTGGCTGCGCGCGGCGAGTTGGTGGAAATGCTGCACACCCCAGCCCTGCATTTAGAAGCCATGGACGGTTTCGAAACGACCGTGGTCGCCTATACCACCGACATCCCAAACTTCGCCGGCGCCTGGGGCCGGCCCTTTCTCATCGGTCCGGGAAGTATCCACGTCGCGCATACCGCCGAAGAGCGCATTCCCAAACAACAATTGCAGGACGCCATCACGATCTACAGCCGCATGGTGCAGCGACTGCTCTCCGGAGCGCCGCCGGCATGAGTCTGCGCCTCGCCATCGTCGGCCACGGCAAGATGGGGCGCCTCGTCGAGGGCCTTGCGCCGGAGCACGATTGCGAGGTGGCCCGCATCATCCGCTCCGCGGAAAACGCAGCTGGTGCCGCGCTCAACCGCGACGCCCTGCAAGGCGTTGACGCCGCCATCGAATTCACCTCCGGACATTCCGCTCCGCAAAACATCGCGCGCCTGGTGGACCTTGGCGTCCCCGTCGTCTCCGGCAGCACCGGCTGGACCGACCACGAGCGCGAAATCCGCGCTCACGTGGCCCAGCAGGCAGGTGCCGTCGTCTGGGGGCCGAATTTTTCCGTCGGGCTGCACCATTTCCGCGCCGTCGTCGCCGAAGCCGCGCGCCGCTTGGCCCGCGAGGATGCCTGCGGCGCCTGGGGCTGGGAGCTTCACCATGCCGCCAAGAAAGATGCGCCCTCGGGCACACTGCTGGCCCTTGCCGAGGACATCGCGCGCGCCGGCTACACGCGTCCCGTCAGCCTGGCCGCCAACCGCGCCGGCTTCGTCCCAGGGACGCACGAAATCGGCTTCGACACCGCCGAAGACACCATCACCTTGCGCCACACCGCCCGCAGCCGCGCCGGCTTCGCCCGCGGCGCCTTGCGCGCCGCCCGCTGGCTCGTCGCCCGCGGCAAAAAGGGATTTTTTGAGTTTCGCGAAATCGTGGACGAGCTCCCGTAATCCGATCCGGCTCTTCCTGAAAATCGCATAGACCGCGAAATGCGAACGCTGACGAAGGAGGTCACCATGCAATTCACTGGATGCGGCACCGCGCTTGTCACGCCGTTTCAGCGCGATTTTTCGCTCGATGAGGCCGCGCTGCGAAAGTTGCTGCAGCGCCAGATTCGTAGCGGCGTGGACTTCCTTGTCCCTTGCGGCACCACCGGCGAGAATCCCACGCTCACGCGCCGCGAACATCTGCGCGTCGTCGAAATCGCGCTCGAAGAGTCGTCCGGCCGCATTCCGGTCCTGGCCGGCTGCGGCGGCTACAACACCCAGGAAGTGGTGGATCTGGCGCGCGAACTGGAAGCCCTCGGCGCCAACGGCATCCTCTCCGTCACGCCTTACTACAACAAGCCCACGCAGGAAGGTCTCTACCAGCATTACCGGGCCATCGCGCGCGCCACGCGCCTGCCGATCGTTCTCTACAACGTGCCCGGCCGCTCCGGCAGCAATCTTGAACCTGGCACCGTCAAGCGTCTCGCAGCCATCGAAAACATCGTCGGCATCAAGGAAGCCTCCGGAAACATTGCGCAAATGGCGGCGCTCGCCAACGCAGTGCCGGATTCGTTTGTGATCCTCTCCGGCGACGATGCCATCACCCTGCCGCTCTACGCCCTTGGCGGCCGCGGTGTGATTTCTGTGGCCTCCAACGAAATTCCCGCCGAGATGGCTCAACTCTGCCGCCGGGCCGCGCAGGGCGATTTCGAAAATGCCCGTGCAATTCACCGCAAATATCTTCCGCTGATGGAAATCAATTTCGTCGAATCCAATCCCGGCCCGGTCAAAGCCGCCCTCGCGCTTATGGGTTTGCTGGAACCGGTCTGGCGCTTGCCCCTGGTGCCTCCAAAAGTGGAAAATCTCGAACGCATCCAGGCGGTTCTCGAATCCCTGCAGCTCTTGGAAAGGCCTCCCGTTGCCGTCGCCAAAAAGTCCCTCGCTAGCGTCGCAAATTGAGGAGCTCTTCGAGCGCCCAGCCGGCGACTATTCCGAAGACGACCGCCGCGTCTTCCAGAAATTCAAGGACGCGCTCAACCGCGGTGAAATCCGCGCCGCCGAGCCGCACTCTGCCTCGCCTTCCGGCTGGCGGGTCAACACCTGGGTCAAGAAGGGCATTCTCCTGGGCTTCCGCCTGTCCGGCAGCAAGCTGGTGGAGATGGGGCCGTATCCCACGGCCCAGCCGTTTTTCGATAAACCTTCCTACCCGCTCAAGACTCTGCGCCGTGAAGATTCCGTCCGCCTCGTTCCCGGCGGCTCCAGCATTCGCGACGCCAGCTACGTCGCACCCGGCGTGGTCTGCATCCCGCCGATGTTCATCAATTTCGGCGCGTACGTGGACCAGGGCACCATGGTGGATTCGCACGCGCTCATCGGCAGCTGCGCTCAGGTTGGCCGCAACTGCCACATTTCCGCCGCCGCGCAAATCGGCGGGGTCATCGAACCCATCGGCGCGCTGCCCGTCATCATCGAAGACGACGTGATGATCGGCGGCAACAGCGGAGTATACGAAGGTACGGTTGTGAAGAAGCGCGCCGTGCTCGGCACGGGAACCATCCTCAACGCCTCCACCCCGGTGTACGACCTGGTTCGTGATACCGTGTACGCCGCAAACGACGATGCGCCGTTGGTGATTCCCGAAGAGGCCATCGTCGTGCCAGGTTCGCGTCCGGTGAAGCATCCCATCGGCGCGAAGTGGGGACTCTCGCTCTACGCGGCGGTTATCGTGAAGTATCGCGACGCCAAGACTGACTCCCGCATCCGCCTGGAAGAATTTTTACGCTGAACCCGCGTCAAGACCCCGGAGGCCGTTCCGCATGATCCGCACGCTGTTGCCCGTGTTCGCTGCAAGCCTTGTCTTCGTGCTGATGTGCGCGCAGATTGGCGCACAGCCCGGCGCGCCGTCAGGCCAAGGTGCCGTGAAGAAGGGAACTTTGCAGCGCATCAAGGTGCACGGGCAGTTGCTGGAAGGCAATCTCGATGGCGATTCGCCCGACCGCGATGTAACCGTGTATCTCCCGCCAAGCTACGCGGCCTCGCCCGACCGCCGTTATCCCGTCTTGTACATGCTGCATGGCTTCACCGATAACGACGCCAAGTGGATGGGACTGACCAAGCACTGGATCAGCCTTTCCAGCCTGATGGATCAAGGCATCGCGGCCGGCACTTGCGCGGAAATGATCGTCGTGATGCCCAACGCCTTCACCCGATTCCACGGCTCGCTCTATTCCAGCTCGGTGGTCACCGGCGATTGGGAAGGGTTTATTTCTTCCGAGCTGGTCGCCTATGTGGACGGGCATTACCGCAGCATCGCCGGCCGCAACAGCCGCGGCATTGCCGGCCACTCAATGGGCGGGTACGGCGCCTTGCGTATCGGCATGAAGCATCCCGAAGTTTTCTCTGCCGTATACCTGCTCAGCCCCTGGAGCATGGCTGCGCCCACGGAAAAATCCACCTTTGCGATGGCCAAGGCCGCCGCAAAAATCTCCGACCCGGCCAAGATCGACGGCTCCAGCTTTGAAACCCGCTCCATGTTCGCGTCCGCCGCTGCCTGGTCGCCCAACCCGGAGAACCCGCCCTTCTTCGTGGACCTGCCGGTGAAGGACGGCAAGTGGCAGCCTGAAGTCGCGCAGAAATGGGCCGCCAACGCGCCGCTCGTCACGGTGTATCAGTACATGGACAACCTCAAGAGCCTCACCGCGCTGGCCTTCGACGCCGGCGACAACGATCCGCCTATCACTTCCGAAGCGCGCGACCTGGATACCATTCTCAGCGCCTACAAAATCCCGCACGCCTTCGAAATCTATCCCGGTGACCACGTCAATCACATCGCGGAGCGGGTGACGAAGAAGGTGTTGCCCTTCTTCAGCAAACATCTGGCAACGCAGTAGGCGGGCGCCGGCAACGGGACGGGCTTTCTACGGTTTGCGATGGATGTGTACAGCGGACCTGCGGTCGCGTTGCCTGCAGGATGCGCGCGGCCCGTTCGACAATTTTTTCCGCAACGTGTAAACTACTAAAGTTCTTGTGGACCGGTAGCTCAATGGTAGAGCAGCTGACTCTTAATCAGCGGGTTGGAGGTTCGAGTCCTCCCCGGTTCACCAAGTCACTTGTTTTCAACACCATTTTCCATCGAAACTCCCTCGCTTGTCGCAACTTGTCGCAACGTTTTCGTGACATCTGCTAACGCAGAGCGCATTTCTTAGGTTGAGATATGCCGATAAAATGCGCAGAGTCGTTGTCACGTCCGCGTGTCGGGGCAATGCGAGTTGGCGAAGCGCCGGTTTGATTTTTCCCCATTCTGTTTGAAAAACCCAAATCGAATGAAGCATCGCGCGCCTTGGCCCATCGCAGAAAGCTTTGGTCGTCTATCTCAAGGCCTTGACAAAGCTAAAGGCCCAAGCAAGACTGCATTCCTCTAACAAAGGAAGAGATGCAGTCCAAGGTATCGAAAGCCAAAATCGAAGCAGCCCGGAGGAACGGTCTGAAAGGCGGCCGTCCTCGCAGCTTCCCGCCGTGTCCCAAGTACAAGAAGGTTGATGAATCGGCTCGGCATCGCTTTGACCCGGCAACTGGCATCTGCCGCGGATGCGGTTTCGACCGTAATACAGGCAAATTCCCCAAGGACGAATTCAAGGCGAAGCCGAGGGGCCGTCCCCGAAAGACATCCGCAGAGTCGTCATAACGTCCGCACCTACCGGGGGTTAGTTAACATTAGTCATTAACCGAGCGTAGAAGTTTCTGAAAAAACTACGCTCCAAACAGCTGCTTGCAATATGCATGCTCCCTGATGAACCGGTCCATTCCTGCCTCGGCTCTCTCGATTGTTTCCCGCATTCTCGGGGACCGGAACTCGTAAGGCTGAGGCTTGCGAGGCAGGAACAAAGTCCCTGAAGGATTCAATTCGACAATAAAGCTTTCGATGTCCACTCTAAGCTTCGGGTCCCCGTACATGGTCGAGTAGATCCTCGTCATGTTGCTGAAACCTGGCTCCTGTACCTGGAGATTAGGGTTTATTTGGAGAAGCTTCCGCTGAAGATTCTCGAATCTCTGAGCCCACCCATCGTCTTCCTGGTCTCGCTCCTTCCTATCAGCAATATCCTGCGCCATTATCGCCGTCTGACGGCGTGTGTAAACCAGGCTGCAGACACCACAAATTCCACCAACAATTGCAAGTAAGTCTAAGATTGGGGTCAGAATCGCCATTAGGACATCCGTTTCAAATCTTCAGAAGCTTGACTGTGTTGTTCACCAGCTCATCGATGAAGCCTTCAGCAGCCACCTGCGTGACGTGTTGAGTGGAAGGGTGAGCCACTGAATTCCTCTTGCCGAGCGCACCTGAATACACCTTGTACATGTTCCCGTCGATGATGCCGGCAGAGCTCGCCACTTCAATGACCTGGCTTTCGTTCGTCTCATCGCCGAAGTCTTCATACTTCTTGATGAATGGCAAATTCGACGCTTTCCACTTGCCTGGAAATCGCACGGGCATCCGGTCATTAAAGTCGTGCAGCCTATGTTTCAACTGCGCTTTTAAACCTGCGATTCTGGAAGGTTCGAGTCCTCTCCGGTTCACGAACGTTCTATTTTTCAATCGATTGCAAATTCGAATCTCTGTTTCGTGTCGTATCGTGTCGCAACGTATTCGTGACCCTCGCCGACCGTCATCCTTTACGGATATCACTCGTCGGGGTTGAGCGGCCTGCTGACGTCTGAGTAGTGCAACATCTCCGGCGTCACTGAGTAGATGCGCTTTGTAAACAAGAAGTGGATTGCGGGTAGTGCGCACAGGAAGACACAGTACTTGAGAATTGATGGGCAGGGGACCTCATTGAGCACCCAGCCCAAAGCTCCAATTGCGGCGGCTTCAAAATAGCCCTGTCCAGTAAAGAAAAACTCCTCTGTTTGAACCTGAGATCGGTGCTTGATCGCGAAGGTCGGGTAATACCGCATCAGGAAAAGCGGCAGTAAGTACCCTGCGAAGACGAAGGCTTGTAGAATCGGTCGCCCGGAAAAACGGGCCGTGGTCAACCCAAAGAACTTGAAATAGAAGAGAACCGCGGACGCAACGTGGGCTGCAGGAAACAGTGGCGTATATTTCTTGATACTGAACAAGGTTCCTCTTGACGTCAGCGGGTGCGCGCTGTGGTTTTGCGGGATTGTAGGTCCCGTCATTTGGGCATCGGGATCGAAACTGCCTTGCCCGCGCCGCGCTCCGCGATCCAGATCGTGTCCCCCGCCGGTTCGACGCCGGTTGGCGTGTTCAGTCCTTCCTTCAGCACCGTCACGCTGGCCTTGTCGCCGTTC
>DATKLU010000033.1:0-35611 GCA_035542235.1 Dongiaceae bacterium | reverse complement strand
TCTTTTGCTACTCAAATGTATGACGCTAAAATATCCTGCGGCACAGACGATGCGCAGCCATGTCGCGTGCAAGTGAAAGCGACTTCTTGCGTTCCTGACAACTGCAATACTTCCTTCTCATTCGAAGTCGAGTTGGATGGCCAATCGCTCACCTCAAGGCAGGGAAACGAGGTACTCAACTTTTCGCGGCCATAATTCGAAAGCTCGCGTTTCTATAAGTCGGAAAGGTATATAGGCGTAAAGCTATGTACTCGATGAAAGCTTCAACCGTCCAATCGCTATTGATTATCTGCATGCCTAGCGCGAAGTCCGGCAAACGATAATTTAAGGAGATCTGTGAAACGTTTCATCCTTTGTGCAATTCTCTTGGCTGAGGTGCCACGATGCTCCGCGCAGAGTACTTTGGATATGGCTAAGGTGTGTGAGGGCGCCACAAACTCCGCCGGACAATTGGATCCTGAATCACTGGCAACCTTTCGCGCGACTTGTCTTCGCGCTGCGCAGTGTGCATCAAGCTGCAGTAGTCTTGCCAACGATGCGGATTCTTTTACTGCCTGCATCCAGAAATGTGCTCTCCCCGAGGACAACAGTGCGTGGAAACATGAATCCAGCAAAGAAAAGAAGGCCAAGGCAGATGACAAAGGAGACCTGTGTAAGCAGGCTACCGAATTCAGAGATCATCAATTGTTTCAATTATGGGATACAGAGCAACGGAAATACGTAATCTTCACGGAAGGCAGCAAGGAACAAAAGAAACTCCGTGACGAGACGGCTACACTCATGGATGACAATTGGTGGGCTGGAAGCACAGGAGCTGGTGTTGCTATCGAAATCAAGGGTTTTACAGATGCAGTCAATGACGCGATTGGCTTGTTCGTCCCGGAAGGCGAAGCCGTCCAAATTGGAATCAGCCAGATCCACCATGCGGGTGAAATCGCCACAGCTCTTACCGGAATCGGGGTGTTAGAAACCTACACCAAAGAAAATGCTGAGGCAGCCGCCAAGCAAGCAGCCGCTGAGGTGTTCGCCAAGTATGGAGGGCAAATAGGCTCTGGCACCAAATTGCTGTTGGACACTGCTGAGTATGCGAAGGAGAAAAATGACGCAGAGGAGTACCGAGATACTGTTCAGGCTCAAGTGAGACGAATCAACGAGACGCTAAGAACTCTAGACGACAAGAGAAAAGCGGCCGTTGAACAAATGGATGCCTACCAAGAGATCGTCAAAGGAATTGATATGCTTTGTGCAAACAAGACGCACAAGGCGAGTGATGACACTGCTAGCGTCCCTGTGCCACCACCACAATGAAATGCGAGGAGGAGCCCTCCAATGCGACGTAGACCAGCCTTGTGCTTGCTGACTTGCCTTTCTCTTCTATTTCCGGGCCCGTTTCTCGCCCAAGAAAAAGCCCCTGTGTTCTGGACTCACGGCGGCAATTGGGGGAACTGGTTGAAAATCTCGAATTCTCCGGGGCTTGCAATTCGGACCGCCTGTGGGGATGACACCACGCTGAATAACTACCCTGCTTCAAGTACCGACTGGCAACTCCGAAATGGCTACACTTAACCGATGGCAGTAGTGTGGAGAGTCCAATTCTTCGATGACACCATCGGAAAAAATAAAATGAGCGGATGGATGTTGGAGCATCTCAAAGCGGGCGAGGTATTGACCTGCCCCCCGCGTCCGCAAGGTGGATCATACGACATTCGTAACCTGTGAGAGGATGGCTTCGTCTGGCGTAGCGCGAAGCGCGGAGCCAGACGAAGCCAGAAGCCGCCGCGCATATGCCGCCGGCGTCTGATACCCCAGCGAACTGTGCGGCCGTTCCTCGTTGTACTCCTTCTGCCACGCGGCGATCTTCCGCCGCGCGTCCCACAGGTTTTCGAACCAGCTCACGTTCAAGCATTCATCCCGCAGCTTGCCGTTGAAACTTTCCACCTGCCCATTCTGCTGCGGCTTCCCCGGCTGGATGTGCACCAGCTCGATCTGCTTCCCCATGCACCACGCCAGAAAATGCCGACTGGTCAGTTCCGCGCCGTTATCGCAACGTATCGTCGCCGGAACTCCGCGCTCCAGAACGATTTGTTGCGACACGCGGGTCACCCGACGGCTGGCAAAGCTGGTGCCCACTTCCAGCCCCAGGCATTCCCGCGTGGAACCGCTGAGGAATCAGCGGTTTAGAAAATCTCGGGCGCTCTGGAGCGCCGTAAGGCGCTGTTCGTTAACTTGTTGGGGTTGCAAGAGGACCGCGACAAGGCGGGGCAGCGCTCCCGGGTGGGGGCTGGATTGCCTCTTGCATTCCTTCTTGGGTTCTGCTACTCTGCTTTTGCGTTTGTTGCTCTTGAATCGCCTTTGTTGTGAAAGCGGTCGCGGGGGTCAAACCTAGCGGCCTTTTTTTGTGTCCGGACTCCGGAACCAAGAACGCAGCGGAAGACGACCGGAGCCGGTCCCTCTCGGTAGTGGCTTACAGCCCTCCCTATAGAAGGTCCCTCCGTACGAAGCACCAGATAGCTTTATTAAAAGAAGAGAGTACAAAGAAGTGAGCAAAGAACAAGGAACAGTGAAGTGGTTTAACGCGGCCAAGGGTTTTGGCTTTATCCAGCGCCAGACCGGGGAAGATGTATTCGTGCACTTCTCCGCGATCCAGGCGGATGGCTACAAGAGCCTGAACGACGGCCAAGCGGTCGAGTTCGAAGTCGTCCGCGGCCCGAAGGGCCTGCAGGCGTCGAACGTTCAGCCTCTGTAAACCGCTTCCACCCGGCGGCCGGTTTCATCGGCGGCTGAGGGAGTAATCAACGGGCGAGCCGGTCTCCGGTTCGCCCGTTTTGCTTTTGGGGGGCAGCCGGAAGGTGCCAGGCCATGGTCTCCCCGGTCCCGCCGCCCCCGCCGTGCATGACCATTGCGCCAACCTGCCCTTGCGAACGGATTGACCGGCCGCACTCGCGCTCCGTACCATCCTAAAATGGCGTCCCGACGCACCCTTCGCCTGCTCTGGCTTGGCGCACCGCTGGCTGCGGTTTTGGCCGCCGGCTGCGACGATGCCGGTCGCAAGCCGCTGGCCGCACGGACTGCGGCGCTTGATCCCGGCAACCAGCTGGGCGCGGGCAACGGCGATGGCGCCATGCCGGCGCCCCCTGCTCAGCAGAGTTCCAAGGCCCAGCCCGCACAGGTCGGTGATCTGAGTGGCCTGGCGCCCCTGCCGCTTTTCAGCCGCAACGCTCCGCCGCGCTCGCTGTTGCCCGCTGCCGGGGATGGAAAGAGCTATCTGATCGCACAGGTCGAAGAGAAATTCGCCTCGGGCCAGGCCAACTTCAAGGCCGGTCACCTGGCGGCCGCGCGGCGCGACTTCAACGATGCCGTGGACTGGCTGCTGACCAGCGGGTACGACCCGAACAGCGACCCTCGGCTGAGCGAACTGTTCCACCGCGTGGTGGATACGGTGTACAGCTACGAGCTGCAAGCGTTTCGCGCGGGCGACGGCTTCCAGGAAACCCCGGCAGTGCCCGCGCCGATTGACGAAGTGGCGGAAATGACCTTTCCGGTGGATCCGCGGCTGAAGGATCGCGCGGAGCAGGCCGCGAAAAATATTTCGCACGACCTGCCGCTGACGGTGAACGACGAAGTGCTGTCGTTCCTGAACTTTTTCCAGACGCCGCGCGGGCGGGCGATCGTGGAAGCGGGCCTGCGGCGCTCCGGGCGCTACCAGGAGATGATCTCGCGGGTGCTGCGGGAAGAGGGCGTGCCGCAGGACCTGATCTACCTGGCGCAGGCGGAATCGGCGTTTCAGCCGCTGGCGCTTTCCCGGGCCGGGGCCCGCGGCATCTGGCAGTTTGTGCCGTGGCGGGGCAACGAATACGGATTGAAGCGCACCTGGTGGGTGGACGAACGTCAGGATCCGGAGAAAGCCACGCGCGCGGCGGCGCAGCACCTGCGCGACCTCTATGGACTGTTCGGCGACTGGTACCTGGCGATGGCGGCGTATAACTGCGGGCCAGGGAACGTGCAAAAGGGCATCGAGCGCACCGGATACGCGGATTTCTGGGAGCTTTACCGCCGCAACGTGCTGCCGCGCGAAACCAAGAATTACGTGCCGATTATCCTGGCCTTGACGCTGATTGCCAAGGATGCGCAGCACTACGGCATTCAGGCGGAGCTGGAAAAGCCGGTGCCGTACGACGTGGTAAAGCCGGGCAGGGCGATTGATTTGCGCCTGGTGGCGGAAACGATTGACGTGGACGTGGAGACGCTGCGTGCGCTGAACCCGTCGCTGCTGCGCATGGCCACGCCGGACGACCCGGCTTTTGAGCTGCACCTGCCGCAAGGGAGTTCGGGCAAGTTTTCCGCGGAGATCGCGGACATCCCGCCGGAGAAGTGGGTGTCGTGGCGGCGGCACCGGGTGGAGGCGGGCGAGACCCTGACCTCGCTGGGAAAGAAGTACAAAGTGACCCCGGCGGCGATCGCGGCCGCGAACAACCTGGAGCGCAACGAAGCGCTGACGCCCGGGGACAAGCTGATTATTCCGGCGACGCAGCCGGAGAGCGAGACCAAGAGCCGGCTGGTGCGCTACCGGGTGCGCAAGGGCGACACGCTCGGCGGGATCGCCGACCAGTTCAGCGTGAGCCCGGAGCAGATTCGCAAGTGGAACGGGCTGAAAGCGGCGAAGGTGAGCCGAGGCATGGTGCTGCGGGTGTACACCATCGGCGGAGCGCCGGAGGCGTCGCCCAGCCGGAAGCGGGCTTCGGGCAAGACCTCCGCGGCGGCCGGGAAGAAAAAGAGCCCAGTGAACACGGCTTCGTCCTCGGCGGCGACGGCATCCGCGCAGAAAACCCCCTGAAACGCCCGAAATCCTTGACATTGCCGTTTGAATACGATACGAACGCGGAAGAGGCTTTTTGCTCCGCGCACGGGGCAAAGCCGAGCGCATGGCCGTTCGGCGGCCGATTCCCCGGGAGGATGGAATGGATTTCGAGAAAGACAATTTCGACGACGAGGAGCTCTCGCCTCTGGAGGAAGAGGAACTGGGCGGCGAGGCGGACGAGCTGGTGGAGACCGAGGAAGAGGAGCTGGTGATTGGCGGCGAGGAGCCGGAGGACGAGGAAGCAGCGGCGCCGGCCAAGGCGGCGGTAACGAAAGCGGTCAAAAAGCCCGCCGCGAAAGCCAAGGTCCAGAAAAAGCCGGCCAAGAAGAAAGCGGCCAAGAAACCAGCCAAGAAAAAACCGGCGAAGAAGGCGAAAGCCAAAAAGCCGGCCAAGAAAAAGAAGAAGCGCTGACGAAACTGGCATCGAGGAAGTTTCAAACTGGCCCCGGCAGGTAGCGGGGCCAGTTTTGTTTTTGCAGGAGCGCGGGTGCAAAGCGGGAAGGGAAAGGAGCGTGCTTGCCTGCAGGGATAAGTGCCGATACGATACACCGCTATGTTGCGGGCACTGGAGCAGATACGGCGGATGCGCGGTGGCGCGCAAGCGCATCTGATGCGCTGCTCGGACGGTTTCTACTACGTGGTGAAGTTCCAGAATAACCCGCAGCATCCGAGGGTTTTGGTGAACGAGATGCTGGGGACGAGGCTGGCGGCGCGGATGGGGCTTCCGACGACGCCGGTCGAAGTGGTCCACGTCAGCGAAGAGTTGATCCATCTGACGCCGGATTTATGCATTGAGCTGCCGCGGCAGCGGATTCCGTGCCGGCCGGGGCCGCAGTTTGGCTCGCGCTACCCGGGCGATCCGCACCGGCTGACGCTGCACGATTTTTTGCCGGACCCGCAGCTGGCGCGGGTGGAGAACCTGCACGATTTTGCGGGCATGCTGGTATTCGATAAGTGGACCTGCAACACCAACGGCAGGCAGACGGTATTTCGCCCGGAACGACAGGAGAGGGGGGAAGATGGAGAGGGGCTTTCGTACACCTACAAAGCGATCATGATCGATCAGGGATTCTGCTTCAACGCGGGCGAGTGGAATTTTCCGGATGCGCCGCTGCGGGGGTTGTATGCGCGCAACCGCGTGTATGAAGGGGTGATCGGGCGGGAATCGTTCGAGCCATGGATGGAACGGGTCCGGCTGATCAACGAGCGGGTGCTGGAAGGAATGCTGGGAGAGATTCCTCCTGACTGGTACGAAGACGACCTGGACGCGGTGACCGCACTCGCGGAAAGGCTGCTGCAGCGGAGGGACCGTGTGCCGGAGCTGATTCATTCAGCCAAGATGACCAACCGGCAGCCGTTCCCGAACTGGGTGTGAGCATGGCCGACGAACCAACGAACGGAAGCGCGGTGCGCGAGGACGCGGTCTTCGCATATCACGTATTGCGGTATGCCTCGGACCTGGTGCGCGACGAGTGGGTGAACGTCGGGGTGCTGCTGTTCGACGGCGCCAGCGGCGACGTGCGCATACGCATGGTGGAGGGCGAGGACGAGTTCGCGCGCATTCGCAGGCTGGACCCGCGCGCGGACGAAGAAGTGATCCGGCGGTTGCGCGATCATCTGGAAGACCGCATCGCGACGTTTCGCCGCAACAACCGCGCGGAAGAAGCGGCGCCCTTCGCGCCGGGCGCGGCGGTGCAGGCGGTAATCGAAAAGTGGAGCGCCACGCTTTCGAACGGCATCCAGCTTTCCCTGCAGCGGGGAACGCACGCGCAAGACCTGGATGCGGAGATGGAGCGCCTGTACGCGGAGCATGTGGCGCCGCCGCAGCGGCCGCTGCGGGTGGGGGCGCCGGGGAGCAGGGCCGCGCTGCGCAGCTATTGCCGGCAGGTGTGGCAGCAGGCGCGGCTGTGGGAGCAGGTGCGGCGCTCGGTGCGGGTGGAGGAATTCACGTTTGCCGGTGACCCGATGCGCATCGACTACGACTACCATCGCAACGGAACGCGCGGCTTCGTGCAGACGCTGAGCGTCTCGCGCTCGCCGGGCGACTGCCGCGACTATGCCTACGTCGCGGAGCGCATCGCGCGTCTCGGGACGCGCAAGAGCGAGTTTGTGGCGGTGACCGACGTCGCTTTGCAGGAAGGAAACGAGCGGCACCGTTTTGTGCAGAGCACCCTGCGCGATGCCGGGATTGAAGCCGTGCCGCTCGAGGGCTTCGCGGTCTGGGTGGCCAAACTCAAGCCGCTGCTGATGTGAGTCGCGGTTCGCGACCCGCAAGGTGCTGCGCGGCAGGCCCCCGCTTCCGGTTTGCCTCAGGCTTGCTTCACGCTTCTTCTTCCACCAGCTGTTCGCCATGCGCCGCCTTGTGCGCGGCGACCACTTTGTCCGCAAGTTCGGGCGGCACGTAATCGTAGTGCGAATACTCCATGGAGTAGGTGGCGCGGCCCTGGGTTTTTGCGGTCAAGTCGGTGGCATAGGTCAGCATCTCGGCCAGCGGCACCTGGGCCTTGATAACCACGGTGTGTCCGCGCACCTCACTGCCCTCAATGCGACCGCGGCGCGATGAAATGTCGCCCATGAGGTCGCCGGAATATTGATCGGGCGCATACACCTCGACATGCATCACGGGTTCGAGCAAGGCGGGCCGGGCCTGCTTCATGGCCTCCTTGAACGCCAGCGATCCCGCGATCTTAAAGGCGATATCCGAGGAATCCACATCGTGATACTTGCCGTCGTAAAGCGTGGCGCGGAAATCGGTCATCGGGAAGCCGGCAAGGAAACCGCGGGCTGCGGTCTCGCGGATGCCGCGTTCGACGGAAGGAATCCAGTTGCGCGGAATGGCCCCGCCGAAGACGTCGTCCACAAACTCGATGCCCTTGCCGCGCTCCACCGGCTCGAATTTCACGCGGCAGACGCCGAACTGGCCGTGCCCGCCGGATTGTTTCTTGTGCTTGCCTTCGGCGTCGGCGCGGCCGCGGATGGTTTCGCGATAAGGGACCTTGGGCGGCTTGAGCGTAAGGTCCACGTGATAGCGCTTGTGCAGCTTGGCCACGACCACCTCGATGTGCTGCTGGCCGGAGCCTGCGAGGAGGAATTCCTTGGTCTGCGGATCGCGGGAGAAACGCAGCGAAGGATCTTCTTCCAGGATCTTGTGGATGGAGGCGCCGATTTTGTCCTCGTCGGCGCGGGTCTTGGGCTCGATGGCAAAGGTGATGGCGGGTTCCGGGATCTGCGCGGGCTTGTAGAAGACCGGCGCGTTCTTGTCGCCGAGGGTGTCGCCGGTCTGGGTGTCCTTGAGTTTGACGATGGCGCCGATGTCGCCGGCGTGCAACTCGCCGATTTCGGTGAGGGTTTTGCCCTGCACCACCTGAATGTGCTGCATGCGTTCGATGCTGCCGCGGCTGAAGTTATTCAGGGTGGCGTCGTTCTTCAGCACGCCACTTTTGACCTTGAAGTAGTTGATGCGGCCGGCAAAGGGATCGGCCAGGGTCTTGAAAACGAACAGCGAGAGCGGCTGAGCGTCGTCGTATTTGCGTTCCACACGGTGGCCTTTGCCATTCGGTTCGGAATACCCCTCTTCCGCGTGCTCGTCGGGATGCGGGAAGACGTCCGCGAGGAAGGTGAGCAGGCTGGCGTTGCCGATATTGTGGGCCGCGGAGATCATGAGCACGGGAACGATCTTTTCCGCAACGATGGCTTTGCGCACGCCGGGGATGAGGTCTTCGATGGGTATGGTGCCTTCCCGGAAAAACTCCTCCATCAGTTCGTCGTCGCCTTCCGCCACCATTTCGACCAGCCGCTCGTGGGCTTCCTTGGCGTCGCCCGCGAGGGCTTGCGGGATTTCCTCGACTTTGGCCTTGCCGTCGCCGTCGGGCGCGTAAAGATGGGCCTTCATGGCCACGAGATCGATTACGCCGCGGAAGCCGCGCTCGGAGCCGATGGGCAATTGCAGAGGAACGACGGTGCGGCCGAAGGCTTGTTGCAGGGAAGCGAGCGAGCGTTCGAAGCTGGCGAGTTCGCGATCCATCCAGGTGAGCACGAAGGCCCGGGGAATGTCGTACTCGACGCAGAAATCCCAGTCTTTTTCCGTGGTGACCTGCGCGCCCACATGGGCGTCCACGGTGATGAGGGCGGCGTCGGCGGCGATGAGCGAGGACTTGGTTTCGTTAATGAAGGTGCCGTAGCCGGGAAGATCGAGAAGATTGATTTTGACCTTGCCGCCGCCGCACAGGGTGCACGGCCATTCCGCGTGGGCCAGGCCGGTCTGGATGGAGATCTTGCGCGCCAGTTCTTCCTCGTCGAAATCGGTGACGGAGGTACCGTCCGCAACTTTTCCCCAGCGCGGAGTCATGCCCGCGGTGTGGAGCAACGACGACACGAGTTGCGTCTTGCCAGTGCCGCCGTGGCCGACAATGCCCACGTTGCGAATGTCCCTGGTGAGATAGGTTTTCATAGAGAGCTCCCGTTCTGCGCCGCGCTGCGCGTGCAGGCGAGGTCCGACCTGTGGTTGGCAGGCGCGGGCCTTGCGCCTGGTGAGTTGTGCCGCTGGGGTAAGGAGAGCGTGGCCGCCGGCGACCTGGGTCCCGTTGCGTGGCGCGGGAGCGCGCGCGCAGCGGGGCGAAGGACAGTCGAAATTCCCCTGGTCCGTTCCCCTGCCAGCAGGGCGCCGTAGCACCCGGCTGACGGCGGGATGCTAGCACAGAGGGAAAAGCCTCGCCAGAGAGGGCGGGCTAGTCGGGCTGCAGGGTTATCTCGCTTCCGCCGACCAATTGCAGTTGTTGGGTCCACTCCGCCATGCCCTTGGCTGAAATGCGAAAGGTGTGCGCGCCGGCGGGAAGCTGCAGCGAACTGGGCGCGTTTGCGACGAAACTGCCGTCCACGTAGATTTGCGCGCCGGCCGGTCCCGGAAAGGAAACCCGGGTGGTGCCGACTGCGGCGGCGGAGCCGGTAGCCGAATTGGAGGCGAGGGATTGCACGCCGGCAGCGTGATCTGCCGGTCGCACCTGGACCACCGGATAGAAGCGCTGAAGAATTTCCAGAAGATCGCCGGCGCTGAGGGCAAAGCCGATGCCGGTGACATTCCTGGTGACGAGCTTCTGGGTGTTCATGCCAATGACCTCGCCGCGCAGGTTGAGCAGCGGGCCGCCGCTGTTGCCAGGATTGATCGGCGCGTCGGTCTGCACCCAGGTGCCGGGCCCGGCGTTGGGAAATTTGCCGACGGCGCTGACGATACCGCGGGTCATGCTGAACGGCATGGCGCCCCCGGGATTCCCGATGGCAACGACCTCTTCGCCCTGGCGGACGGTGTCGGCGGCGGCCAGCGCCAGGTGCGGCGTGTTTTTTGCGGTGATTTTGACCAGAGCGATGTCGCGTTCGGCGTCTATATAAGCGACACTGCCCGGCAATTGCGTGCCGTCGGCGAGGAGCACGAGCAGATTGCCCTCTTCGCGGGCGACGTGCGCGTTGGTGGCGATGACGCCGGTTTCCGTTACGAAAAAGCCGCTGCCCATCTTCTGGCTGCCCCTCAGCTGCACCACGGCGGGCTTGGTCAGACGGGCAAGCACTTCCAGCGAGAGTTGCGGGGTCAGGCTGGCGACGCCGGCGGCGCCGTGAGAATCGATGGTTCCGTTGAAGGTGGTTTCGATGCGGTCGAGTTGTGTGCTGAAAGATTTGGTCTTGAGCAGCCAGTACTGGGCGCGGTTGCGACCGTTGAGGGAGATCCACTCCATGGGGCCTTCGGTGAGAGCAATTTCCTTGGTGGCGTACCCGGCGAGACTCAGGCGGGCCGTGAGCGGATGTTCCAGGCGCGCGCCCAGAAAGGTCTTGGTGCGGTGAAAATAGCCGCCCGGATAGTCTTTTTCGAAGGGCGTGGTGCCCAGGGCCACTCCGTCTATTTCCACCGTCGCGCCGGGCGGAATACTGGTGATGCGGAGCTTCTCCGCGCACAGTGGCGACGCGGCGCATAACGACACTGCAAGCAGGAGCAGCGAGCGGGTCTGGAGAGGAAGTGGCATCGGCAGCCGCCAGTCAGCCAGATTCAGCGGACGAGAATATAACACAAATTATATAACGAATTAGGAAAGTTTGTCGGGAGGCTCAGCGGGTCGGCTGGCATAGCCGGGGCAGGAGAGCACGGGGAGACGCGGGTACTTGGCGAAGCGTCGGTCGGAGCGGCTGAGGGCACAGAGAAGAAAAACGGAACCTTTACTGGATGCGATGCGCTCGGCGTGAAGGCAGGAGCCGCAGAGGCCGGCTTTGCCGGGCGTGGAGGAATGGCTCATAGAAGACCGAGGTCGTTACTGGTTCCTTGCGCTATCGCGCGGTGTTCACACAAGCGGACGCCGCACCTGCTATGCTCGGCCGAATCTCCACTATGTGCAAGTCGAGCCAGGTCAGCCGGTGGATTCTGCTTGTGTCGCTGTGCGCGGCGGTCGCGTTGCGATCGCCGGCGGCGCGGGCGCAGGACCCGGCGCATCCGCCGGCAGCGGCGCCGGATACACAGAGCGTGCCGCAAAGCGTGAGCAGCGACGAAATCAACGCGGTGCCGAATCGTCCCACATTTTCCACGACGGCGGAATCGGTGCAAGCCGGTGTGCTGGAAGTGGAGTACGGCTTCGAACTGGCAGACGGGCACCAGAATCTCAACGGGCTGGTGAAGTTCGGCGCCACCGAAAAACTGGAACTACGTTTCCTGCACAACCCGCTGGAGCGGGATGACGGTGTCGGAGGAATGGGCGATTCGGGAGCGGGATTCAAGTATCGCGTAATGGAAGAGAAAGGCTGGCGTCCTACGATTTCCGGGCTGTACACGCTGATGATTCCAACGGCGACGCGGGATGAACTGGGTTTGGGCGCCACGGGGCATTCGGTGGGAGTCTTGCTGAGCAGGGATTTTGGGAAGCACCACCTGGACTGGAACGAAAGCGCGCAGTGGCTGGGGCGGCCCGGAGGAAGCGGATTCGATCGGAACTACTTCAGCGCGCTTGCGTACTCCCATCCGGTGCGTGGGAAGTGGAGCATGACGGCGGAAGTGGCGGGATTCAGCCGGGCGAATGCGGGGACGCCGGCGACCCTGACGGTCCTTGGAGCGGCCGCGTACAGCGCTTCGTCACGGCGCGTGTTTGATATGGGGGTCTACGTGGCGGCCTATGGGAATTTGCCGCGGACCACATTCTTCGCGGGCGTGACGTATTCGATCGCCGACCTTTATCACCATCGCGGAAAGCATGCGAGCGCGACGCAGGCGGCGCCCTCGGTGCCGGGTTCCTCGAAAAACTAGGACCGCAGGGCGGCTTATTCAGGAAAAGCGCGGCAGGAACATGCCGGTGTGGCGGCGGTGTTCGGCGAAGCCCTCGCCGAATTCCTGCGCAAGGAAGGACTCTTCGCGCAGCGCCTTGCGGTAGAGAGCGATGAGGAGGAAGGCGAAGCCCACGGCGCCGGCAAGCAGACCTTGCGCTACGACGGTGGCCAGAAGCGCGGCGAGCATTCCCGTATAGATCGGGTGGCGGATGAAACGGTAAGGACCGCGGCGAATCAACTGGTGATCGGCCTTGATGGTCACCGTGCCGCTCCAGTTGGAGCCCAGGGTCAAGCGAGCCCACACGGCGAAGAGCAATCCGGCGATGGTGACGATGACGGCGAGAAGCAGAAGGCCGGGAAGCGGCGGAAAGATTTCGCGCGCGAGGGCGGCGAAACGGAAGCGGTTATCGAAAACGAAGAGAAAGGCGAGAGCGGCAGGAATGACGTGTTCGATGCGCTGCAACGGGGATTCGCGGCGCTTGGTGCGCTTGCTCAAAAAAGCCATGGCCAGCCACCAGATGGCCCAAATGCCCCAGGCGCGGCCGCAGATGCGGAAGGCCTGCTGGCGGTCCAGGGCCAGAAGCGGCTGGGAGAGCGCGGCGAAGAGAGATGCGGCGAAGGTACTCATAGTCGATACCTGTCTATGATACGCGCATGCGGCTGAATCTATTTCAGCCTGGCGCAGCGCGGCCCGGACGGCGCGGGCCGGATGGATTATTTCGAGCCCAGCGCGTCGAGAGCGGCCTGACGGGCGGCGAGGACTTCTTCGCGGCTGGCGTTGGCCTTTTCAAAGTTAGGAATGATGTTTTGAAAGAGTGGATTGAGGGATTTTTCGCGATCGAACAACCGTTTGAGGGGAATGCGAGCGTCGGCCGGGGGGCGGCGAAGTTCCGCCGCAACGTCATTCATGAAGCTGCGGTAGGACTGGAGTTCGGCCTGATTGGGCAGATGGAAATCGCGGTCGAGCTCTTCGCCCACGAGTTCCTCGTACTTGGCAGCGGGATTTTTGGATTTGAGGATGACTTGCCAGGTGTTTTCGGTGGCGGCGGATTCGAGCAGCCAAGCCGCGCCCCAGTCGAAGCCTGTGGGCGGGAGCGCGTTGAGCACGGCCTTGGCGGCTGAGCGGGAGTCGGCGTTAAGCTCGCCGGAGGATGCGGCGCTCTTGATGGCGTCGAGATTGGAGAGCATGGCCGAGCGACCGATGAGAAGAAAGATAAGGGTGCCGCCTTTGGCTACGTCCTGAGAGAACTTGATGCCGTCGAGCCAGGAGCTGACAGCGCCTTCGGAATCGCCGCGCGCGGCCAGGCGCATACCTTCGAGCGTATTGAGGCGCGCAAGAACGCGGGCTTTGTAGATCAGGCCGACAGGTTCTTCCGAACTTGCTTCCATGCCCCAATCGCATTCGGGAAGTTTCGTGGCGCGGCGCATGATCTGGATGGCGTGGAGATTGGAATCGAGCAGATGGCCGAGAGCCTTTTCGTTCCAGGGAGCCTTGCCTTGTTCGATTCGTTCCAGGAGCAGGGCGGTGTTCTTGTCGAGAGGTTCGTCTTTCAGTTCAGAGAAGGCCATCCAGTAGCGCAGAGCGGCATTTTTTGTGCCGGTGGGCAACGCGGCACCCTGCGCGCTCAGACGTAATGGAATCGCAAGAAAAAGCAGTAGCAAGGGCCAGAGACGAAAGGTGCGCACGATTGCTCCTATTCGCGAGATAAGATGCGCAGCGCACTGTCGTCGCGATCGAAATGCGGCGCCGCGGAATGAAAGTCCTGTTCGAGCTGAGCTTCGAGGCCGGCGGAATCTTCGAACGCGCGGTTGGTGCGGGCGGTGCGGGAGATGCGGCCCACGGATGCAGGCGGCTCGAAAGGTTGCGCAACGCCCAGCCCGGAGGCTTGAGGCGAGTTTGAGACCGGCGGGTCGGATGGCGGCATTTTCCAGAACGCGAGCAAGAGCGAAGCCGCAGCAAGAAGGACGGCTGACGCAGCAAGGCGGCGCTTTATGGGTGAATCACCCGCCACGGGCAACGGGGCCGGGCGTTGCGGTTGGAATGATTTCAGGAACTCTTCGAACTGGTCGTCACGCATGGTTGTGGCCCTTTCTGATCGCCGGCAATTTGCCGGCGAAGTTTTTCGAGAGCGTAGCGGTAGCGGGAGGCGGCAGTGTTCAGTGAGACGCCAGTGGCGCGGGCGATCTCGTCGAGGGTCATGCCGCTCCAGATACGCATCATGACGGCTTCGCGCTGCTCCTCGGGGAGCGCGCGCAGCGCAGTTTGCAAGGCAAAGCCGGTGACCGCGTGCGGCGCCGGCGCGGAAAACCAATGGCCCTCATCCATGGAGACCTCGCTCGAAGTCTTGCGCAGGTCGTTGAGGGAGGCGTTCCGGACGGCACGGTAGAGGTAGCCGATTTCGGAATCGGGTTTTGCGACGCGGCTGCTGAGCAATTTCAAGAAGACTCCATGCAAAATATCCTGGGCGCGAGCCGCATCCGAGAGAAACGAGCGGGCGTAGGCCAGAAGCGCCGGGCCATGGCGCTCGTAGTGGCGTTGCAGGTCCTGGTGGCTCCAAAGAGTGTCTGGCAATGCGCCTTCCCGAACGAGACTCTGTTCTAAGACACGCCAGAGCGACAAATTTGTCTAGGAGATTGTGGCCTGCGGCGCCAAATTGGTGCTTGCCGGGCCAGGGGCGGCGGCCAGAATGGACGAACTATGAACAGGGAAATACGCAGCGAATCGCGAAAACAGCTGGAGAAGGCAGGAGCCAGGACCCAGGCCATCCATGCCGGCGAGCCGAAACGGCACGGCGTAGGCGGCGCGGTGGTGCCGGAGATCTGCCGGTCCTCAACCTTTACCTTTTCATCCACGGCGGAGATGAAGCGCTGGGCGGAAGGAAAGAGCCGAGCGTACATCTACACCCGCTACGGCAATCCCACGCTGCACGTGGCGGAAGAGAAGATCGCGGCCCTGGAAGGGGCGGAAGCCGCGGTGGTGACATCGAGCGGAATGGCCGCAATTTCTTCGGCACTGCTGGGAGTGCTGAAGCAGGGCGACGAGCTGATTTCGACGGCGCAGCTCTATGGCGGAACCTACCGGCTGATGCGCGATGTTTTTCCGGACCTGGGGATTACCACGCGGCACGTGAGCACGTCGCTGGAAGGGATTGAAGCGCAGGTGACGCCGCGCACGAAGGCGCTGTACGTGGAGACGCCGACAAATCCGACCCTGCGGCTGGTCAATCTGGAGAAGGCCATCGCGTTTGCCCGCAAGCACAAGCTGGTCTCGATCATTGACAACACCTTTGCCACGCCGCTGCTGCAAAAGCCGCTGGCGCTGGGGTTCGATATGGTGGTGCACAGCGCGACGAAGTATCTCGGCGGGCATTCGGACATCATCGCGGGCGCGGCGGCGGGCAGCGCCAAGTGGATGCAGAGCGTGCGGCGCATGGTCATTTACCTGGGCGGGTCGATGGATCCGGGCGCGGCGTTCCTGCTCATCCGCGGAATCAAGACGGTCGGGGTGCGACTGAAGCAGCAGTGCCAGAACGCGATGGCCGTGGCACACTTCCTGGAGAAACATCCGAAAGTCGCGCGAGTCCACTATCCGGGGCTGAAATCGCACCCGGATCACTTGCTGGCGAGAAAGCAGATGAAGGATTTCGGCGCGATGCTGGCTTTTGATTTGAAGGGCGGGTTGCCGGCGGCGCGGCGCTTCGGCGACCGGGTGAAAATATTTCTGCTGGCGGCGAGCCTGGGCGGAGTGGAGTCGCTGGTGGTACTGCCGCTGTTCAGCTCGCACTACCGGATGAGCGCCGCGGAACTGGCGCTCGCGGGCGTGACGCCCGGGACGGTGCGGGTTTCGGTTGGACTGGAAGACCCCGAGGACCTGATTGCGGACCTCAAGCAGGCGCTGGGCTGAGCGGCAAAGATCGTTCTGGAAAAGGCACGGGTCCGAGGCGGATGACAGGGGGAAGACCGGGAGGAAGGCTCGGAGGAATGTCATGAGCAAGCGAACTGTGTTGGCGGCCCTGGTGATGCTGATTTTGTGTTGCGCGGCGAGGGTGTCGCGGGCTGGCGGACCGCCGAGCGCCTTCGACCGGCTGAAAACGCTGGTCGGCGAGTGGGACGCTTCGACCGGAAAAGGCCACACGCGAGTGACCTACACCCTGACTTCGGGGGGCAGCGCGCTGATGGAGCGTCTGAAACCCGACAACGAGCCGGAAATGATCACGATGTACACCAAGGAAGGCGATCACATCCTGGTGACGCACTACTGCAGCGCGGGCAACCAGCCGCAGATGAAAACGGGCGCGCTGAAGGACGACGTGAAGAAATATTCGTTCACCCTGCTGCGCGTGAACGGCATGCAAGAGTCGCACGAAGGGCACATGACCGGGCTGGTCCTGACGCTGCAGGACCCGGATCACGTTACGCAGACCTGGACGTTCGAGGGTAAGGACGGCAAAGCCTCCAGCGAAGTGTTCGAACTGAAGCGCAAGGCGGAAAAGCCGGTAACGATTCCGGCCAGCGGCAACTGACGACTACATTGAAAATTTGCGAGAGCTACCTGGCTGATGACGCCGAAGTGTGTCCGCCCGGCCGTCGCAAGAACCAGTAAAATGCAGGAGCGATGATCAAGCAGGAGCGCGGCCCCATCGAAACTCTGCGGGCGCGGCTGCTCGCGGGCGAAACCACGCCGCGCGAGACGGCCGCGGCGGCGCTCGCGCGTTCCAATCGAAACGCGAACAGGAATGTTTACCTGGCGCAGGATCCACAGTTCAGCGTGCGCGAGGCCGAGCGCGCGGCGCAACGTTTTGCGGGCACGCGGGAAAAGCCTGCTCTGTTCGGCCTGCCGATTTCGCTGAAGGATTGCTTCGATCTGGAAGGGTTTCGGACCACGGCCGGCACGCGGTTTTACGCGGAGCGTAGTCCGGAAGCGCGCCGCGATTCGGCGGTGGCGGCGCGCTTGCGCGAGCAGGGCGCAGTGATCACCGGGAAAACGCACCTGCACCCCTTGGCGTACGGAATTACGGGCGAGAACCGCGATTTCGGCGATTGCGTTCAGCCGGAGAACAGCGCCTTGCTGACCGGCGGCTCGACCAGCGGCGGCGCGGCGAGCGTGCAGGAGGGGTCGGCGGTGGCGGCGATCGGCACGGACACCGGCGGGTCGATTCGCGTTCCGGCAGCGCTATGCGGGCTCGCGGGATTCCGCGCTTCCATCGGACTGGCGTGGGATAGAAAGCTGTGGGCAGGGGGAGTGCACCTGGCGCAGACGTTCGACACGCTTGGCTGGGTTTTCCGGGACTTGCGCGATGCGCCGCTGCTGGCCGAAGGACTGTTCGGATTACGCGTTCCATCGGCGACGCAGCGCAAGCCCCGCATAGGAGTTGTACAGGAGGAGTTTCTGCACGATTGCGAGCAGGATGTCCGAAGGGCGCTGGACGACTGCAAGGAATTGTTGGCCGCGGATGGAGCGGAGCTCTCCACCTTCGCGGCGAGCGGCTGGAACGAGGCGATGAAAATCTATGCGCCGATACAAGCGAGCGAGGCGGCGGCGATCCACGCAGCCGCTACCGGCGGCGACTATTCCCGGTTTCCTTCACCGATTGACGAACGTCTGGCATGGGGAGCGTCTCTCAGCAAAGAGGAAGTGGCCAGGCAAAGAGCGCGGCACGACGCGTTTCGCGCTGCGGTCGATGATTTGTTGGAACGGCACGATTTTCTGCTGCTGCCCTGTTCGCCCATGCGCCAGCTGCGCGCGGGCGCAGACCACTCGGAAACCCGGGCGCGCATTTTGCGGTACACCGTGCCGATGAGCCTGGCCGGAACGCCGGTGGTCACGCTGCCGTACGCGGGCGGGGCCGGGATGCAGCTGGTTGCCGCGCGGGGACACGATGCACGGCTCCTAGCCTACGCGGCGGAGCTTGGCAGACGAATGCAGTAGCGTTATTCCTCGCCGATGTCTTCATTCCAGACCGCAGGATGGGCGCGAATGTAAGCGCCGAGCATTTCCACGCATTCCTGCGAATCCAGATCAAGCACTTCGATGCCGAGGCTGCGCAGCCATTCGATGCCTCCGCGGAACGTGCGGCTTTCCCCCACGATGACCCGCGGAAATCCGAACTGCCGCACCAGGCCGCTGCAATACCAGCAGGGCGCGAGCGTGGTGACCATGGTGAGACGGCGGTAGCTGCGCTGGCGCCCGGCGTTGCGGAACGCGTCGGTTTCGCCGTGGATAGAAGGGTCGCCCTGCTGCACGCGGCGGTTGTGGCCGCTGCCAACAAGACTTCCCTGTGCATCAAAAATCGCGGCGCCAATCGGAATGCCGCCTTCGGCAAGACCTTTGCGGGCCTCGGCGATCGCGACCGCGAGCATGGCCTGCGGAGTGAGCCCGATCGAATCGTTTGGCATCGCGCGATTATACCCGCGACGCGTGAGGGCATCACCCACGCGGCCCTTGTCCCGAAACTGGACTTCGGACCAGTAGCTCGCATCCGGCGACTTACCTATTCTCCGTGCACCCAGTTCAGTCACACCGCAAGGCAGGAACCGCAGCGCGAAATTTGCCGCGGGCCGGCGATAGCTGCACGCGAACGATGCAAGGCAAGGGGCCAGGGAGGAACCGCCGTGAAGAGATGGCAAGCCAGTTTGAGTCTCGCGGGCGCGTTGCTGCTTGGCGGATGCTCCGGCCTGAACGACCTGAAGCACAGCGAACTCGCGCAGGAGAAGCAAGCTCTCAGCGTCACCCCTTCGACGGTGACCCTGCGCGGCGGCGACGCGCAGAGTTTCAGCGCCGCGGTGAACGGAACGGCCGAAGCCGTGACCTGGTCGGTGAACGGTACGCCGGGCGGCAGCGCAGCGACCGGCACCATCAGCGCGACCGGTGTGTTCACGGCGCCGGAATTTCCTCCGGCTGCGGGCGGGGTGACGATTACCGCCACGGATTCGGCGGACACCACGAAAACTGCGAGCGCCACCATTGCGCTGCAGAATCCGGTGCCAACGCTTTTGACAATTTCCCCTTCTTCGGTTGCCGTCGGCAATTACAGCGTGACGGTGAACGGCTTGCACTTCGCGCCGGGGGCAGCGATCGCCGTCGGCGGCGCGCCGCTGCAGACTACGCGCGTTTCTTCAACGCAATTGACGGCGACCGGAACGGCAACCAGCGCACAGATCGGCATGGTGGCGCTGAACGTGAAGAACCCCGATCCCGGCGGAGCGATGTCCGCGGCGCAAAATCTACAGATCACCAAGGCGTCCGATATCAGCGTGCAGGTGACGCCGCAAACCGCGAGCGTGCAGGTGGGCGGGACGGTGACGCTGACGGCGACGGTCAGCGGCTCGACGAATACGGCCGTCACGTGGTCCATCCTGGACCAGGGCACCAGCCTGGGCGCCGGAAACGCGACGGCCGGCACGATCAGCAGCAGCGGCGTGTACACCGCTCCGGCCTCTTTGCCCGCGCATACCTCCTACACGATCGTGGCGACGAGCGTCGCAGACACTTCGAAGAACGCCAGCGGCACGATCACCCTGACCAATCCGGCGCCGGCCATTTCGGCGCTGAATCCTTCGAGCATTGGAGTGGGCGCGTTCCTGTTGACCGTGACCGGCTCCAACTTCGTAAGCGGCTCGACCGTAAATTTTGGCGGACAGCCGCTGACCACGATGTTTCTCTCCTCGACGGAACTCACTGCGGCCGGAACCGCGATGGCTTCGCAAGCGGGCAGCGTTGCGGTTACGGTGAGCAATCCCGGCGGAATGACTTCAGGTGCCCTGAATGCGCAGGTGGTGAATTCTGGTCCGCAAGTGAGCGCGGCAACGGCCGTGCGCTTCCTGGAGCAGTCGTCTTTCGGGCCGACGCCAGAGACCATGAACCAGCTGCAGCAAACCGGCCTGGACGCCTATTTGCAAGGCCAGTTTGCCACGCCGCCCACGGCGTATCCCGTGCCGCTCTCGACCGATTCCGGTCTGGGCAATGTGCAGAACGCATTCTTCGTAAACGCGGTGGGCGGGCCGGATCAACTGCGCCAGCGCATGGGGCTGGCATTGAGCGAAATCTGGGTGGTCTCCTCCAATAAAGTGGGCGATCCGACCGGTTACACGAACTACATCAGCGCCTTGAATGCGGACGCCTTCGGAAACTACTACGACGTGATGAAAGACGTAACGCTGACCCCGGCCATGGGCCACATGCTGGACATGGTGAACAACGACAAGCCGGGCAACGGGCAGCACGCGAACGAAAACTACGCGCGCGAGTTGATGCAACTCTTCACGCTGGGGCTGAGCCAGTTGAATAGCGACGGCACGCCGGTGCTGGACGGCACAGGAAATCCAGCGCCGACCTACACGCAAGACGACGTGATGGCGCTCGGACGCTCGCTGACCGGCTGGACGTATCCGACGCAGCCCGGGCAGACGCTAATGAAACACAACCCGGAATACTACGGCGGACCGATGGTGGTAGGGCAGGCCAGCAATCACGACAGCGGCGCCAAGACATTCCTGGGGCAGCCGGTTCCCGCTGGGCAAACCGCGGAACAGGAACTCGATACCGTTCTGACGATCATCTTCAATCACCCGAATCTGCCTCCCTTCGTTTCGCGGCAGCTCATACAGAAGCTGGTGACGAGCAACCCCAGCCCCGGGTATGTGCAGCGCGTGGCCCAGTCGTTTGCGAGCGGCAAGTACAACAACTACGGGAGCGGGAAGCGCGGGGATATGCAGGCGACGATCGCGGCGATCCTGTTCGACCAGGAGGCGCGCCGCGGAGATGTGCAGACGACGGCGGTGGCCAGCGACGGCAAACTACGGGAACCGCTGGTGATGGTGGTCGGCGTAGCGCGGGCGTTCCATGCCACGACCGACGGATCGGGCTTCAATGGCTGGGCCACGAGCATGTCGCAGAACCTCTTCGGTTCGCCGAGCGTGTTCAATTTCTTTCCGCCGGATTCGCTGATCCCGGGGACCACTCTGAACGGGCCGGAGTTCGCGATCTTCAATACCAACACCAGCTTGGCGCGTGTGAACTTCGTGAACTCCATCGTGTACGGGCAGATCAGCAGCAACACCAAAATTGACCTGACCCCGGTGGTGAACGCCGGGTCGCCGGACCAGATGGTGGGCTGGCTGAACACGCTGTTTCTGCACGGCGCGATGTCTGACGCGATGAAGCAGAGCGTGCTGACCGCGGTGAACACGGTGAGCGCGACCGACAACAAGAATCAGGCGAAGGCCGCGGCGTATCTGGTGCTTTCGTCTTCGCAATACCAGGTGCAGCACTAGAAAGGAAAGCGGCATGACACCTCACACACGGCGGGATTTTCTGCGGCTGGCATGCTGCTCGGCGGCGACGGCATCGCTGGTCGGCGGCCTGAGCAAGTTCGGGCTGGTCAGCGCGATGGCCCAGAGCACCCAGGATTACAAGGCGCTGGTGTGCATTTTTCTCTTTGGCGGCAACGATTCGAACAACATGATCGTGCCGAACGATACGGCAGGCTACGCAAACTACCAGGCGATTCGCGCGAATCTGGCGCTTCCGCAGGCATCGATTCTGCCGCTGCAAACCGGAAATCAGGCAAATTTCGCCTTGCATCCGAACCTGCCGGAGCTGCAGGGGCTTTTCAACAATGACAAGGCCCTGGCCGTGCTGGCCAATGTCGGCACCCTGGTGCAGCCGACGACGCGTGCGCAATACCAGAAGTACCAGAATCTGCCGCAAAACCTTTTTTCCCACTCCGACCAGCAGGACCAGTGGCAGACCACGCAGCTTTCCGGATTGCCCAACGCAGGCTGGGCAGGAAAGGTGGCCGACAAGCTCGGGCCGACGTTCAACAGCAACGCGCAGTTTCCGCCGATTCTCTCGGTGGCCGGCAGCCCGATCTTCTGCACCGGCGATACCACGCGGCCGTTTTCGATGAGTCCCGGCAGCACCCCAGGTGTCCAGGGGTTTGGCACCTCGGCAGCGAGCCAGGCGCGTTTTCAGGCGGTGCAGCAGATCCTGACGTTCGATTCCGGATTGTCGCTGGTGCAGTCGGCGAGCGGCGTTACCAGCTCTGCGATTCAGGAAGGGGTGGTGCTGGCGAGCGCTCTAAAGAGCATTGCCCCGCTGCAAACCGTTTTCCCGGCGAAAAATGGTCTGGCGTCGCAGCTGCAGCAAGTCGCGCAGGTGATCGCGGCGCGGGGCTCGCTTGGAATCAACCGGCAGATCTTCTTCTGTTCGCTGGGCGGGTTCGATACACACAGCGATCAACTGACGGCGCAGATCGGACTCTTCACGCAGCTCAGCCAGGCGCTCGCGGCGTTTTATTCGGCGACGAAGGAGCTGGGCGTGGCGAACAGCGTCACCACCTTCACGCTTTCGGAGTTCAGCCGGACCTTCCAGCCGGGCTCCAATGCCGGAACCGACCATGCGTGGGGCGGCCATCAGATCGTGGTGGGCGGAGCCGTGAAGGGCAATTCCATCTACGGCGCATTCCCCACGTTGGCCCTGGGCGGTCCGGACGACACGGGCAGCAACGGCCGCTGGATTCCTTCGACTTCCGTGGACCAGTATGCAGCGACTCTGGCTTCCTGGTTTGGCGTTTCCGGCGCGGACCTGCCTGCGATCTTCCCGAATCTGGCGAACTTCCCCACGTCGAATCTCGGCTTCCTCGGCTAGAGAGGCGCCGCTCGCCGGGGCCCGTGACACACCTGCGCTGACCTGGGTGTAACCCTTTCTGCGGTGAAACACGTCTCAACAGCAATTGGTTCCAGGTCCATCTGCGAATCGGTGCGGACGGGGAGCTGCACCAATGGGTTTTCGAAGTGTTGACGAAGCGCGGCTTCACGCGCACGGGCGCGCGCACCTGGCTATCGTCCGGCTGGCACTGTTCATTTCCGCAATTCTGTTTGCCCACCCCCATTTCTCCAGCGCGCAGAGTTCCGCTGCCAGGAACGCGTCCAGCGAATCTTCCGGCGAATACGCGGGAGACCAGGCGTGCGCGCATTGCCATCGCGAGATATACGCAAAGTACCGGGCAACGGCGATGGCACAGGCGAGCGGGCCGATTGCCGGGAATGTGATCGCAGGAGAGTTCACGCACGCAGCGTCCAGAGTGCATTACAAGATCGAGGAGCAGGACGGACGAGTGTGGCTGCGCCTGGACCGCGGAGCACCGGAAGAGATGCATGCGGCGCGGGAGCTGCTGTATTTCATTGGTTCCGGGCATCGCGGGCGAACGTATGTATTCGAACAGGACGGTTTTTACTTCGAGTCGCCGGTGAACTGGTATGGACAGAAAAAGATTTGGGACATGGCGCCGGCATATGGCACCGCCAAGCATGCACCCCTGAACCTGCCGCTGGCGGCGTCCTGCGTCTGGTGTCACGTAAGCGCGCCGCAGAGTCCGGCGACGGGAACGGAGAACCAGTATGCCGAGCCGCTGATGCGGCAGCAGGGCATCGGTTGCGAGCGGTGCCACGGTCCGGGCGCGGCGCACGCGAAGGGAAATGGTGCGGCGGTGAATCCCGCGAAGTTGAGCGCGGAACGCCGCGACTCCATCTGCATGCAATGCCACATGGAAGGGAACGCGGCGGTGGTCCAGCCAGGGAAGTTACTCACCGACTTCCGGCCGGGCGAGGATCTGCGCGACTACATTCATTACTTCGTTGTGGAGAGCGCAGGCACCGGCCCGCGGGCAGCGAGCCAGTTCGAAGCGCTGGCGCAGAGCCAGTGCAAGCGGAAGTCGGGCGATGCGCTTTCCTGCACCACTTGCCATGACCCGCACGCTTCTCCGGTGGAGGGAGAGAAGGCGGCGTTCTACAGCCAGAAGTGTGTCGCGTGCCATGCAAGCGCAAAACCGCAAGATGCGCATTTTGCCGAGGGGCGCGACTGCGTTGCCTGCCACATGCCGCGGCTTGCTGCCTCGGATGTCGCGCACACGGCCGCGACAGACCATCGCATCCTGAAGCGTCACGATGCAGCGGCACAAGAAAGCGCGGCCGCCTCGCAGAGCCCGGTGACGTTGCGACAATATCCCTTCACGCCCGGAAGAATCAGTAACCGCGATCTTGCACTGGCCTGGCAGACGCTTGGAGAAGGCGGAATGACCGCGGCCTTTGCGCAAGCAGAAAGATTTCTGAAGATAGCTCTCAAAGAAGATCCGACGGACGCGGCTCTCTTGAATGCGCTGGGATTTTTGTATCAGCGTGAAGGCCATACGGTGCAAGCGGCGGAGCTGGAGCGCAAGGCTCTGCAAACGGACGCCACCGACAACGTGGCGGAAGTGGATTTGGGCGTGGAGGCGGCGCGCAGCGGGAACTTCCAGCAAGCCGAGGCGCTGCTGGAACCGGCGTTTGCGCGCGAGCCGGGGGAGAGCGTGATCGGAATGGACCTGGCCAAAGTGCTGTATGCGGAGAAGAAGACGGGTGAGGCGGAACGTGTCCTGAAGAGGGTGCTGGAGTTCAACCCGGACCTGCCCGAGGCCGAAGAGATGCTGCGAGTGCTGCAGCAAGATCCGCACTAGGGCTGCAGCGACCGGGCCGCGCAGCAAACTTGTTCCTGCGACAAACTGAGTTACTATAGCGCGCACAGCGCAATTCTTTGGGATAGGACCAAGCACCGTGCCCGCTTCCTTGCAGCCTCCTCACGTCGTGAATATCGCCGATTTGCGCCGCATTGCGCAGCGCCGCCTGCCCAAGGCCGTGTTCGACTATCTGGACGGGGGCGCGGACGATGAGGTTACGCTGCGCGACAACTGCCAATCGTTCAATGAACTCTCCTTCCGGCCCCGCCAGGCGGTGACGTTTCCTAGCTACGAGATGCGCACCACGGTGCTGGGGCATGAGCTTTCGTTCCCGGCCATTCTGGCGCCTGTGGGCTACAGCCGGTTGATGCATCCCGGCGGGGAGGTCGTGGCCGCGGCCGCGGCCGGAGCGGCGGGAACGATCTACACGCTTTCCACGGTTTCCGCGCACAAGCTGGAAAATGTGCGCGCGGCGACCAAGGGCCCGGCGTGGTTTCAGTTGTATCTGGTGGGCGGGCGAGCCGCATCCGAATTGACGATCGACCGTGCGAACAAGGCCGGATTCAACGCGCTGGTGGTCACGATCGATACGCCGGTTGCGGGAATGCGCGAGCGCGACTTCCGCAACGGTATGAAACAGCTGATCGGCGGATCGTGGTTCCAGAAGTTGCCGTTCCTCGATGAAATCGTGTCGCACCCAGGCTGGCTGTGGCAATTTCTCGCCGACGGCGGAATGCCGGCCATGGAAAACGTGGTAATACCAGGCAAAGGACCGATGTCGCTGGTGGATGTGGGGGCGGCGCTGTCTCGCGCCGTGGTGACCTGGGACGACTTGAAATGGATTCGCGAACTCTGGAAAGGGCCGATCATCGTCAAAGGCGTGCTGATTGCCGAGGATGCCAAGCGCGCCGTGGATGAAGGCGTCGCCGCAATCGTGGTTTCGAATCACGGCGGGCGGCAGCTGGATTGCGTCGCGGCGTCCCTGCGGGCGCTGCCGGAAGTGGTGGAGGCGGCGGCTGGCAAGGTGGAAGTGCTGATGGACGGCGGGGTGCGCCGGGGCAGCGACATTGTGAAAGCATTGTGCCTGGGCGCGCGCGCGGTGCTGATTGGGCGCGGCTATGCCTATGGACTGGCCGCCGCCGGACGCCCGGGCGTGGATCGCGCGATCGAAATCCTGAAAGCGGATGTGGACCGAACGCTACGGCTCATCGGGTGCCCTTCGGTCGGAGAGCTGAATCGCTCGTACCTGAACCTGAAACCGCAGAGCTGGTAGGCGGGAGCTAGCGGTTCATTTCCGGAGTGATATTCAGAACGATCTTGCCGCGCTTGTGCGGCGCTCCGGCCAGCATTTCGTGCGCGAGCGGCGCTTGCTGCAACGGCAAAACGGTTCCGACTTGTGTTTTCAGCGTGCCGTTGGCCAGCAGCGGGTTCAAAGCGTTCAGTCGTTCGGTGGTAACTTCCACCAGGAAGAATACGGAGCGCACTCCTCGCGGGTCGGGAGGCTCGGTAATGGGCGAAACCGCTGAGACCAAAATGCCGCCCGGCTTCAGAACCGCGTACGAACGCAGACGGGTTTCGCCTCCGACCGTATCCAGAACGATGTCCAGCGGCGGAACGGCCGATTCAAATGGCGTGGCTTTGTGATCGATGACGTTTGCAGCTCCCAGACTTCGAACAAAGTCTGCATCTGCCGCGGAGGCCGTAGCGTAAATCTGCAGATGCGCGTAGCGCGCGAGTTGCGTTGCAAAAGCTCCCACATTTCCGGCCGCACCGTGAATCAAGACCGTCTGTCCGGGCTGGGCCTTGGCGTAGTCAAAGAGCATCTGCCACGCTGTGACCGCGACGACGGGGACGGAAGCGCTTTCGAGGTACGAGAGGTGTGCGGGTTTGCTGGCGACCATGCCGCCGGAAACGACGGAGTACTCGGCATAGGCTCCGCAGAAGTTGGCATTCGTGACGCCGTAGATGGCATCGCCCGGCTTGAAATTCGTAACGCCGGGACCAACTTCTTCGACCACGCCCGAGAGATCCGAACCCAAAGTGAGCGGGAGCGCAACATCAACGACACTCGCTCCGCTGCGGAGCAAGGCGTCCCAAGGGCCAACGCCGGCGGCGGCGACACGAATGAGCATCTCGCCGGTGCCGGGTTTGGGGCGTGCAACGTCGTCAACCGTGATGACTTCCGGTCCACCCAGTTTGTGAACGCGTCCCGCTTTCAACGGACCCTTCTTTGTGCGCGATCTAAAGAAACTTCAGCAGATCGTTCATCGTTTCGGCTGGTTTTTCTTCCATCAGCCAGTGGCCACAGTCTTTGATGACGATTACAGTCACATTGGTGCCGATGAGCTTTGCCTGCATTCCGAGCGCGGCGCCGTTGGCCTTTTCGCCGCCAATCGAGAGCACGGGCATGGTCAGCTTGGTTCTCGCAAGCTCCTCGAACTCCTTTGCCGCTTGCGGGAAGGAGACGAAGTAGGCCCAACCGGCGCGCATGCGGCCTGGCCGAGCGTAGGCGGCGGTGTAGAAAACGCGATCCGCTTCGGAAAGAGAATGCGTTTTGTCGGCAGCGAAATCGTTCCAATAGTGCTCGTAGTAGATGCGCTCGCGGTCCTTTACCAGGAGTTCCGGAGTGGGACCGTTGAAGCGGAAGTGCCAGATGCCGGGATTGTTGTAGATTTCCTGCCAGCCGGGAACGCCGGGAAGGAAAGCATCGAGCAGCGCGAGCTTCTCGGTTTCCGACGGGTACTGCGCGGCGTAGGCATAGGCCACCATCAAGCCGATGTCGTGGCCAACGACGCGAGCCTTCTTGACGCCAAGCCCCTGCATCAAGCCGTGGATAGCGACGGCGGCGGATTTCATGTCCACGCCTTTCGGAGGGATATCGGAATCGCCAATCCCCGGCAAGTCGGGGGCGACGACCTGAAATTTTTCGGCGAGACGCGGGATCAGCGGACGCCACATGCGAGAAGTTTCCGTGTAGCCGTGGAGGAGCAATACCACATCGCCACTGCCGGCCGTAAGGTAGTGAATCTTGAGCCCGTCAACCGTGGCGGTTTTCGAAGCGATCGACTCTTGGCCGGCAGTTTGTGGCGCGGCGATGATCGCAACGGGAAGCAGCGCTGTGAGCAAGATCAGCTTCAGAGCGAATGATGGAATGCGAGTCGCGATGCTGGTCATGGAGCCTCGTTTCGAGAGTGTTTGCGAAAAGGATTATCCAGCAGAGCGCACGAAGATGCACCCGGCAGCGGTATTTCTGGAGGTATTCGGAAACGTTGACATCAATAAATTCCGTGGGTGGAACCGCTGGCCTGCACGGTTCCGGCAACGACGGTGAGCGCATAGTTGTCCGATTGGCCCTGCCACCGTTTCACGTGAAACATCTTGCCCGGCAACACGCGCTGCACCTGCACCGCTTCGAATGACAGCGGCTTGCGATACCCGCATTCCCTGGGCATCACAGTCGTTTCCATGAAATACACAGGACCGCCGACGATGGACGCGGTTCCGTCCGGCTCCACCAGGGCGGCGGCATTTTCGTCCACGGCGATGGCGCGCGCGTGTGTGGTCCAGCCGTCTTGCAACAGCCTTGCGAGGAAAACCAGAGTGCGGCCGAGGCGATCGCGTTTGACGAAATGCGTGTCGGTTAGGACGTTGCCGAGCAACGGAATGCGGAGAAAATCCCGGGTCAGGGTCACTTCATTGTTATAAGGATTCGCCAGCGCTTCCTTGGAATGCAGAGTATCGATCATCGCGGAGAAGGAAAATTCGCCGAGAATGGCCAGGCCGGCGCTGGAACCGCCGATCGGCTTTCCCGCGGCGATATGGCGGTTCAGCGCGTCCTGCACCGGCGTGTCCTGCCAGAAGCGCACGTAGTTCGATTGGTCGCCTCCGGCGATGAAAATGGCTTCCGCCTGTTCGATGATCTGAACCACTTTGGGATCGTCGGAATCCTCGCGGTTTGCAAAGACGATGCTCGCGGCGGAGTTCAGCGGACAGACGGTGAGCATTTCGTCGTCCACCTTTTTGGCGTAATCGTCTTCGGTATCCGCGCGCAGGATCAAGAAGTCGCCCCGGTTTGCGCGCTCGCAAAGGAACTTGTAAGCAGCATCCTGCTTCGCGCCGCCGCCCATCAGGGCAAATCCGCCGCGAGGCGCAACCTTCGCATCCTGGGTATTACCGCTGCGGAAGTATTTCCAGCCGGCCGCAGAAGCGGACGGAACTCCGGAAGTGAGCGAGCAGGCGATGAAGACAACCTTGATGACAAGAGTGTTTGAGCGCAGGCGCATGCCGAGAAGTATAGAGGTTTCCGAGGGGCGTCGCGATCGTTTGGCCGGACGTCAGGTCCGCGCAGAGGGCGGCAACGTCTTCACGTTGGACAGCTCTCGCTAAGCAAGGCGGCGACCGTTGTCGCGACCGCCAGCGCGAGCTTCTCCGGGCGCGCGCGAGCAAGTTGTCAACTTTTCCCGGATTTCGGATACTTGTGGTGCAAAGCCTACGCGTCCAATCACCCTGGGAGACAGATATGGCAAGTGAAAGCAAGTGCCCGTTTTCGGGCAGTACCTCCGCACCGCAAAATCGCGACTGGTGGCCGAATCAGCTGAATCTTGCGATCCTCCACCAGCATTCCTCTTTGTCCGATCCCATGGACGCTGAGTTCGATTACGCCAAGGAATTCAAAACCCTCGATCTCGACGCCGTTATCAAGGACCTGCACGCCTTGATGACCGATTCGCAGGACTGGTGGCCGGCCGACTTCGGCCACTACGGAGGCCTGTTCATTCGAATGGCCTGGCATAGCGCGGGAACGTACCGCATCGGGGACGGAAGAGGCGGCGCCGGGGCTGGCCAGCAACGCTTCGCTCCGCTGAACAGCTGGCCGGACAACGTGAACCTCGATAAGGCTCGCCGGTTGCTCTGGCCCATCAAGCAGAAATACGGCCGCAAGATTTCCTGGGCGGATTTGATGATCCTTGCGGGAAACGTGGCACTGGAATCCATGGGATTCAAGACGTTTGGTTTCGGCGGCGGACGGGCCGACGTCTGGGAACCGGAAGACGTCTCTTGGGGCCCGGAACGCAAGTGGCTTGCGGACGAGCGATACAGTGGAGACCGCGATCTTCAGCATCCGCTGGCCGCGGTGCAAATGGGGCTGATCTACGTAAACCCCGAAGGCCCCAATGGCAAGCCGGATCCAGTTGCGGCGGCACGTGATATTCGCGAGACGTTCCGCCGCATGGCAATGAACGACGAGGAGACGGTTGCGCTCATCGCCGGCGGTCACACTTTCGGGAAAACCCATGGAGCGGGCGATGCGGCGCTGGTTGGTCCGGACCCGGAAGCCGCCAGCATCGAGGAGCAAGGGCTTGGCTGGGCCAGTAAATTCCGCTCCGGCAAGGGCGGCGACGCCATCGGCAGCGGGCTGGAAGTGACCTGGACCACCACTCCCACCAAGTGGAGCAACAACTTTTTCGAAAACCTCTTTGGATTCGAATGGGAGCTCACGAAGAGCCCTGCCGGCGCCCATCAGTGGCGTCCGAAGAATGGCGCGGGCGCCGGCACTGTGCCCGACGCTCACGATCCGTCGAAGCGCCACGCGCCGGCCATGCTGACCACCGACCTGGCACTGCGCTTTGATCCGGCTTACGAAAAGATCTCACGCCGCTTCTATGAACACCCGGATCAGTTCGCGGACGCGTTTGCCCGCGCCTGGTTCAAGCTCACCCATCGCGACATGGGCCCAATCGTCCGCTATCTCGGCCCGTTGGTTCCGAAAGAAGTTTTGCCCTGGCAGGACCCCGTGCCTGCGGTAAATCATCCGCTGATCAACGAGCAGGACGCCGCCGCTCTCAAGGCGAAAATTCTTGCGTCGGGCTTATCCGTTTCCGAGCTGGTCTCCGCCGCCTGGGCCTCAGCGTCCACCTTCCGCGGCTCCGACAAGCGCGGCGGCGCCAATGGCGCGCGCGTGCGTCTGGCGCCACAAAAGGACTGGGCAGTGAACCGGCCAGCCCAGCTGGCAAAAGTGCTGCAGAAGCTGGAGGCGATTCAGAAGGAATTCAACGCCTCGCAGTCCGGAGGCAAGCAAGTTTCGCTCGCCGACTTGATCATTCTGGGAGGCGATGCGGCGGTCGAAAAGGCGGCTAAAGCGGGAGGCCAGGAAGTCAAAATTCCCTTTACACCGGGCCGCAGCGACGCCTCCCAGCAACAGACTGACGTTGAATCCTTCTCGCACCTGGAACCCGCGGCCGATGGTTTCCGCAATTACGTCGGCAGCAGAACGAATGGTGCCTCGCCGGAAGCGCTGCTGGTGGATCGCGCGCAGTTGCTCAAGCTGACCGCCCCGGAAATGACCGTTCTGGTGGCCGGCCTGCGAGTGCTTGGCGCGAATTATGATGGGTCGGCGCACGGCGTCTTCACCAAACAGCCAGGCGCGCTCAGCAACGATTTTCTGGTTAATTTGCTGGATATGGGCGTTCAGTGGCAGCCCGCCGCCGCAGCCGAGGGCATCTACGAAGGCCGCGACCGCAAGACCAACGAGCTACGGTGGACGGGAACGCGGGTGGACCTTATCTTCGGTTCCCACTCTCAGCTTCGCGCCGTCGCCGAAGTCTATGCGTCTTCCGACGCCAAGGCAAAATTTGTCAAGGACTTCGCGGCCGCGTGGACCAAGGTCATGAACCACGACCGCTTCGAAGTGGCGGCGAATCGCTAGCCGGATCAGCACGGCAGCATTACAGACAGGGCGGCGTCTCGGTTGAAACCGCGGCGCCGCTTTTTTTTTGAGTGCGGCCACCCGATTGGCAGCGTTACATCGGATGACACCAGAATAGAAAAACTCAATCGCCGTCCGTCGTGGGTGAAACGAGCTGCGGCCATCGTGAAGAAAAATCCGTCTACCGGGATTCGACGAAGTGATGCAGCTCCGATACCCATATGGGTCTCAAGGTATTGAGGGTGCCTATCTGTGGTCAACACATGCCCAATGACGGTCAAATGTAACGGTTTGAGTGCGGCGAACCCCACGGTAAGGACCCTATTTTGGCGGCCGACACGGTAGCCAGCCTGAATTCCTTGTCCTCCAACTCCACCCCACTTCGACGCCTGCGATTGATATCCGCGGTCGGGCTACTCCTCTGCCGTGACCGAATAGCGATTACTTCCGCTGTTCTTGCGTATTCGCAATTCCCTGCGGATGGAATCCGTCCAGGTTCATGACAATGGCTATGTAGCTGGAGAAATGAGGCCCAGCGGCGGGCACTGCATGACCGCTATGACCATATAAAGGCTTTCGATGAGTACTGAAAATCGTAAGGGCTAGTTCATCGCATGAAGGGCTAAGTGCTGCATTGTCTTGTTGCCATCTCGAACCTGGGCGCAACGAGCTGGCGTTTGGCACGCTACTTGCTTTTGCTATTCCCGTCACAACGATCTTTGCGTAGTGACCTGAATGCAGCAGTTATATCAGCCCGGGCAAACCATCCCGGTGCCGATGTAACAGAACGTGTGGGTCGCGACGTGGAGTCAGTAACTAACTGCACCAAGGACGATTGCGAGAATGCAAGCTCCAACTTCTACGCCGAGTCTCACGCCTATTATGCCGTTCGTCCCACGCGCTACTACGGCACTGCGATTCCTTCTCCCAAGTGGGGTTTTCAACTGCAACTAACACCGGTGATCCCATCGTTGATTCATGGGTTCAACCCAAATCGTAGCCGACTTTTCGTGCCCGGTGCCCCATGTTCGGTGCCGAGGCACTGAAGCGGCGAGTCCGCTGACGCGAAGTCGTTGGAAAATTTGAAAGGAGACTTTTGTGTATCAATCCATTTCATTGTATGCGGTTCTCGGGTGGTTCAGTTTATTGGCGGTCTGTCTTGCCCTCAACGAACTGTGCCGACTCAACAAGTGGTTCTCGCTTCTAATGTTCCTGGTTCTGCCCACCATTCTGACCTTCACCCTATGGCCGCAGACCGCCGGTCCCGGTACAACCATGGGGACATGGTTCTACTGGGTCAAGGTGTATTCCGTCCTCGCTGGTTGCCTGGGCTTCATGGCGATCCGATTCGTGCCTAGTGTTTCCAAGAACAAGTGGGCCCTCTCATTTCCCGCCTTGATCTTGGCCGTGAACATCGCGGAGGCGGTCGTCCGCGATTTCCAGGTCTTCACCTTCCATGCCACCGGTCAAGTCATTAATGGCATGGGCATGCGGAGCGGTTCATGGAACATCATGAACGGCATCGCCGGCATCCTGAACATTCTGACCATCTCCGGCTGGCTCGGCATCTTCCCCAGCAAGGATAAGAAGAAGGACATGATCTGGCCAGACATGCTCTGGTTCTGGGTCCTCGCCTACGACCTGTGGAACTTGGCGTACGGCTACAACTGCGTTGGCGATCAATCCTTCTACTCCGGATTCTGCATGCTCGCTGCCTGCACCATCCCAGCCCTAACGTGGCGCAAGGGTGCTTATATCCAGCACCGCGCCCAGACTTTGGCTTATTGGATGATGCTCTGTCTTAGCTTTTCGTACCGCTTGGATGATTCCGTATTCGCTGTAAAGGCCTCGCTCAACCCCACGGCCCTGTTCCTGGTCAGCTTCCTGGCGCTCGTCGTGAACATCGCGGTCTTCGTGTACCACTTCGCGAAAGTACTCAAGTACAAGCGCAACATCGCCGTCGGGGTGCACTCTGACTTGAGCGAGTACCAAGCCCTGGTCGCCGAACGCTCAGACCAGCGCTCCGCATCGCGCTTGGGCGAACCGGCACTGGTGAGGGGCGCATAGTCGGGGCCATCGGGCTGGCGCTCGACCCGGACGCGCGTGGTCGTCCTCGACGATCTGAACCTTGCGGAGTGCCACTCTTTAAGCGTGCCCATCGACGCCAGCGGCCCCGAGATCCGGCGGACCCCGCTCACTGGAAGCTGGTACGTCCCGGGTTAATGAATGGGAAATTCCGTTTCAAAGGCAATCCCGAGAGGCACGACCGAAAGAATACGAACTACCCATCCGATGAAAAGTAAGGCTGGGGAGGTACGAAGTGATCGAAGTGCTGGCGGACGTGAGTTCGGGCTGGAGTAGTTCGTCTTTCTGGAGGCCACTTAGGGTAGGAGTGCCGGTGTACGTGAGGCTCGGCTTAAGAGAGATATTTCGCTTCCGCAACTATTGGCCGGTGACGGTCTGACTACCAAAAGAAGTGGTTCCGCACCACAGATTGCCGCGACACATCGACACGTAAGAGACGGGGTAAACTGTGGCCATGCCCCTAGCAGACAGATTGGAACGACGTGCGCTCTGGCGGAATCCGCAACTTGAAGCGCAGGTGCAAGACGGTATAAGTGGTAGCACTCTTCTCTAACATTTCGTTCCTCCTATAAGTTCATTTTTGTGTCGATAGCAGACACAGAGGAGTCTAGGGCTCTTGAAAGTTCAGAGATGAGGACATGATGAGAACATGATGAGAGTTGGGTACCGTGCCGATGCAACCCCTGCAGCATGCCGGTGGCGTGAGGGGGATCGATGACCGCTGACTTCCGCCGAAAGAGGGCCGATCGAGACCAACGCGAAGTAATGACTGGCGTTCGTAGATTCCGAACAATCCTTCGCTACGGGGAATAATACGGGGCACAGAAGACTTGCATTTTCAATTTCTGGCGGAGAGGGGGGGATTCGAACCCCCGGTACCAGTTTTAGCCGGTACAACGGTTTAGCAAACCGCCGCATTCAGCCGCTCTGCCACCTCTCCGCGGCTTGTTATCAACAGCTTACCACATTTACTTCAATTCACCTGCTGAACAGTTGCTGAACATTTGTGGAAATCGTCCAAAGTCGTCTCCAAAGTCTTCATCGCCGCCAGAACAGCCGGATCAAAAGCCTTGATGTAACGCTCTTTGGTAACGTGTGGTTTCGCATGACGCAGGATGCGCTGGACGATTTTTTCATTCGCGCCCAGCTCAAACAGGTTCGATGCAATACCGCGTCTGCACGCATGCCAGCCGTACCACTCCAGTCCAATTGACTTCATGACCGGGCGGATGACTTGTCGACTCAGATTGTACAAATCCATGTGTTCTCCGCGGCCCGAGTGAAACATCACACCCTTCGACGGACTTCCCATGGAAAGTCGATACGTTTCAAGAATTTCTGCTAGTTGCCGAATGACCGGAACGGATTGGGCACTGGCTCGAGTCTTGGGTCCATTTACAACTCTCTTCCAAACGGACCTCGTGACATTGAGGGAATCGCCCGTATAGTCAGTCCATTCCAGCCCGCGCAGTTCTCCCTCGCGGAGCCCCGCAAAAGCTGCTGTCGCAATCACAGCCTTCGGTAACAGCGGCAGAACGTCCAGAAGCGAACGTATCTGAGTCAAACTGTACGCAAAGGTTTCGCGTGATTCGCGTGCGTTCCTCGGAATGCGCCCATCCTGGACGGGGTTCACTCCATCGAACGCGCCTTCATTCTTTGCGTGACTGAAAACGCCGCTGAGCACACTTTTGATGTGCTGCAGAGTAGTTTTGCTCAGGTCGTGATCTTCGGCGATGGCCTTGAGCATTCTGCTCGCATCCACCGTCCTGAACTCACGCAAACGAATCTGTCCGACGCGGTCCGAGATGTGATTGCTCCAGATTTCCCGATACCCTTTTCTTGTCGAAGCACGCAGCTCGTCAATGTAAGGCAGGTAGGTATTCTCGACAAATTCCTTGAGATTCATGCCGCTCTCAGGCGTGAACTTGCCGGCGTTGAGCCGATGCATGAACTCGACTTTGAGAGGCCTGATGTCGGATTCGCGTGGATAATGTTCCAAACGTCCTAACATTTTTGCCCGCTGCTTGAATTTGATCGATCCATCTTCCTGTCGTACCTGGACGCGATACCTTACGTACCAAGCCGCATGATCTGCATACAAACATCCATCTTGATAACGAACGGATTTGGTCATTTTTTCTCCTTAATGACCCTGCCCGTTCGCACTGACCA
>DATKLU010000032.1:0-140879 GCA_035542235.1 Dongiaceae bacterium | reverse complement strand
CACGTCGGCGGTCTGGGCCACGTTGATAACGGCATGCGCTCCCAGGCGGCGAGCCACATCCAAAGGAGCCTCGCGGCGGGCCAGCGCAATCACCCGCAGACCGCGGCGCGAGAGCATGCGCACAAACTTCAAGCCGATGGGACCGCAACCGATTACCGCCACCGTGTCGCCGGTGCGCAACTCCATCTCATGGATGCCGCGCAGTACGCACGCCAAGGGCTCCACCAAGGCCGCGCTCTGGTCGTCCACCGAATGCGGCACTTCCAGCATGTTTTCCGCGACGATACGCCCCGGAATACGCATGTATTCCGCATACGCGCCGTTGTTGAAGAGCAGATCCTCGCAGAGGTTCTCCTGGCCGCGGCGGCAGTTATAACAGCGAAAACAGGGCGCGGAGTTGGCGGCAACCACCCGCGAACCGAGACGCCAGCGCTGGTCCACGCGCTTGCCCACGGCAACGATCTCTCCGACCACCTCGTGCCCGAATACCGCCGGCGGGCGAATCATCTTGGCGTGGTAGCCGCGCTTCCACACCTTCAGGTCCGTGCCGTCGGTCAGCGCCAGCCGCACCCGCAGCAATACCTCATCCGGCGCCAGCGCCGGAACGTCAATCTCTTCAATGCGCAGGTCTTCGCTGCCGTAAAGCACCGCGGCAGTCATCTTGGGGGGGACGACCCTTCGCGCCAGCGCTACGACTTCATCGATGGCTGCTTCAATGGTCTTTTTTGCGGAGGTTTTCATTCGTGCGTAATCAAGACCTTGAGCGATTCGGCAGTCGGATTGGCGGCCAGTTCCAGACCTTCCTGAATTCTAGCCAAAGGAAACCGGTGCGTGACGATTTCCATCACCGGCAGTTTCTTTTGCAGCACCAGCGCCGCCGCTTCTTCTTGGATGTCTACGGCCGCGCTGTAGCTACCTAGAATTTCCTTTTCGTCTATTCCCACAGCCGAGGCAGGAAACGTGATCCGAGTCACAGGGTCGTTCGCCGCAAAGAGCAGCACTCGCCCGCCGGGGCGCGCCGCCGCCAGAGCTTCTTCCACCACTGCCGGATGCGCTACCGCAACCAAAACCGCATCCGCTCCCCGTCCCTCAGTCCGGGCCTTGACCTCTTCCACTAGCTTACCACCGCTGGGGTCAAAAGACTCGGCCGCCCCCAGGCTCAGGCTCTTGCGCCGCCGAATGTCCATGGGATCGCTGGTGTAGATGCGGGGGCCCGCCAGTTTGGCAACCATTAGCAGTTGCAGGCCAATCGGACCGCAGCCGGCAATCAGAACGTTCTCCCCAGCCGACACCCGGGCCTTCTGCACGGCCTTCAGGATCGTGTTGATTGGCTCCAGGAACGTCGCCTCTTCGAACGAGACATTCTCCGGCAGCGGAATAATGCCCCGTTCCGCCACCCAGGGCATGGCCTTTACGTACTGGGCGAACCCGCCGCCATTCGGCGTAAAGCCGGCCGTCAGCCCCGTCGTCTTGTACTGTTTGCACTGGGAAAAGAGCCGCCGCTCGCAATAAAAGCACGCCTGACACGGTATGTGGTGGAAGCTCATCACCCGGTCGCCGGGTTGGAAGCGAGTCACCCCCGGCCCGGTGGCCACCACCGTCCCCGCCAGTTCGTGCCCGAGGATCTGCGGCGGTTCGACGTAGCGCTGGAAAATCTTCTTGATGTCGGTTCCGCAGATGCCGCAGGCCGCCACCTTGATCAGCACTTCGTGGGCGCCTACCTCCGGCACCGGCACTTCCTCGACGCGCACCACGCCTTTGTCGCGGTACACGCCCGCATGCATGGTCTTTGGAATTGTCCCAAGCGTGCGCAGCGCTTCGCTCTTGGCCACCATAGGGCTCATCGCGATCCGGCCCCTTCCAGCCGCGCGGCGCTCTCGACAACCGCTCTCACATATCTCTCCAGAAAGCCGGCCAGCTCTTGCGCGGCGGACTTGCTGCGCCTGCCGAAGCGAAGCAATGCCGGGACCGTCCACGGCGCGGCGGTCACCTGTCGCAACACGCGCGCAAGGCTCACCTCGCCGGAATCCGTGGTAACCCGGTTGAAGTCCAGCGGCAGGTCTTCCTCCACTGTGTCGCTGATGGCCCGTATGGCCACCACTTTTTCCGCAAACATCGCCCCTTCCGCCAGCACGTTGAATCCCTCCATCTCCACGGCGTCGGCAAACCCGCCCGTCTCGCGCTTCTCTGCGGCGCTCAGCACCACATGGTTCGCGTTGTAAAAGCAGCTGACCCGCTTCGCTCCCAGCGATACGGCCGTCTCCACAGCCGAGAGGTCGCAGCGGGCCGCGACGTCTCTCCGCGCACTCAGCACCTTTTCCGCCACCAGCACCTCGCCGATTTTGTGTTCCGGCTTCAATCCCCCCGCCAGCCCGGTTGATATGGCCAGGTCGAGTTTCGAATCGGATATCGCGCGCGCCGCAGCAAGCCACGGCTTTTTCCCGCCGATTCCGATGAGCAGCACATGCACTTCAGCGCCTTCCACTTCCGCTACGAAATGCTCCAGTCCTCTTGTCTGCATCCGGCGAAACTCGCGGAGCGCCCGCCACGGCGCGAACTCTGCTTGCACCGCAAATGTCACAAGAATCCGCATCCTCGAGCCGTCTGCCGGCGGTCAAGCCGCCTGTTGCACCGTAATCTTGTTTGCCCGCCGCGCCGACACGTATCCGTTCTCCACATACCAGCGGACGGCGCGTTCGAACGCCGCGGCCACCGGTCCCGGCTTGAAGCCAAGCTCCTCCTGAGCGCGGCCCGCGTTCACAAACATCATGTGCTGCGCGATCTTTACGCCTTCCACGGGAATCCGCGGCTCGCGCCCGACCAGTCTCGAAAATGCGGTCTCCGCATAGGCCACGCCCAGCGCCAGCCGATGCGGAATCTTCAGGCTGGGCGCGGAAAGCCCGGTAATCCTGCTGAGCAGGTCCAGAACCGCTTTCAGCGTCAAATTCTCTCCGCCTAGCAGGTAGCGCTGGCCGACTTGGCCTCTCTCTGCCAGCAAAATATGACCGGCGGCGCAATCCTCTACGCCGACAAAGTTCAAGCCTGTCTCCACGTAACCGGGCATCTTGCCATTCAGAAAATCCAGAATGATTTTCCCGGTGGGCGTCGGCTTCCAATCCCAGGGTCCGACCGGAGTGGTGGGCATCGCCACGATCGCCGGAAAGCCCGCGCGCGCCGCCTCCAGCACTTCCCTCTCCGCCAGCCACTTCGAACGCTTGTAGTGCCCGACCATCTCGTCCAGTTTGGCGTCCGTGGCTTCGCTCGGCAGCTGCGGGCGATCCACCGCGATCGTCGCCACGGTGCTGGTGTAGATGAGCTGCCGCACTCCTGCTCGCTTTGCCGCCTCCAGCAGGTTCTTCGTGCCGCCAACGTTCGAATCGTAGATATCCTGCGAGCGCTTGGACCACAGGCGGTAGTCCGCCGCGACATGGAACACGCGTTCCACGCCGTTCAACGCCCGGTCGAGCGAGGCCGGATCGCGCAAGTCACCGGTCACATATTCGAGGGGCAAATCGGCTATCGCGCGATTGTTGCTCGAAGGGCGCAACAGCACCCGGACCTCCGCGCCGCGCGCCACCAGCTGCCGCGTCAAATGGCTGCCAAGGAATCCCGGCGCACCGGTGACCAGAATTTTCGCGCCGCTCACGCGGTCTCCTCATAGGCTGAGGACTCGCCGCCTGACGCGACGGGCATGTCCAGTCCGGTCTCAATCCGCGCGGCGGGCCGGACGGCTGTGGGCTTGGGCGCGGCGGCATACGAAGCGTCCAGCAGTGCCGCAAACCGCTCCCAGCGCCCATCGCGTATCAAGGCCCGCAGGTCCTTTCGTTCCTGCTCCGATACCGCGCCCTGTTGACTCACAGGCCTGCCCGCGGTCACCAGGTAACCATCTACGTCGTAGCGGTCCAGAAATTCGAAGAGCATGCCGGTTTCGCAGACGCCGGTCTCGGGCCGCGCCGTAACGTGCGCGCACACGTGGAAACCCGAAAGCTTGGCGGCGCGGATGCCTTCCACTGCGCGCACGAACCGGCTGGATGCGTGGGCCATCTTGCCGTGCACCGCCTCGGAGCCGGAAAACTCCACCGCGAAGAAAAGACGCGCATCGGGGCGGAACTCGTGAATCCGCCGCCGCAACAAGGCGCCGTCGGTGTGGATAAAGACATTCCGCCGCGCGGCATTGAGCTGCGCCGCGGCGCGGCCCATCGCCGGGTGCCCCAGGGCATCGCCTTCTATGCCCTCGCCGCTGATCCAGAACGCCGTGGCCAACTGCGCCATCCGCTCCGTGGCGGAAGGCAGCTCTTCCGCGGAAGGCGGGATTTCCGAAGGAGCGACGCAGCGCAACACGGAAGCGCCCGCGGGAGCAAATCGCCGCTCGATACCACCGCGCCACAGATCGAGGGTCAGCCGAAGAGGAAACTTCATGCGCTTCCTAAAATCCGCTGCGCAGCCGGAACTCCTGCGGAGGAAACTTGATGGCACAGAACTCCGGCGTCTGCCGCGCCTGGTTGTAGAAGCGGGCCAGGGCGTACACCGGAAACGAATTGCGATAGAGGTGGTACTTCAGATAGAAGACGCAGGGGAAGCCGGTGCCGGTAAAGTCCTCTTCGTCCCATGAACCGTCCGCGTTCTGCTGGCGCACCAGATATTCCGCGGCTTTCGAAATCGCCGGATCCCCGGGCTCGGCGGAAGCCAGCAAGCCGATCAAGCCCCACGCGGTCTGCGACGGCGTGCTGTTGCCCTGGCCCTTGGAACTGGCGACGTGATAGCTGCGCAGCGATTCGCCAAAGCTGCCATCCGGCCGCTGCACGGACTTCAGCCACTCTACGGCGCGCTTGCAATATTCCTGAGCGTTCAGCGAAACCGTTTCGAGAGCCCGCAAAACTCCGCTGGTGCCGTAGACATAGTTCACGCCCCAGCGCCCGAACCAGGAGCCGTCCGCGCACTGGTCCTTCAGCAGGAATTTGAGCCCGCGCTGCACCGCCGGGTGCTCGGCGCCCCAGCCGTAGCGACCCAGGCATTCCAGGACCCGCGCGGTCACATCCGCGGTCGAGGGATCGATCATCGCGTTGTGGTCCGCAAAGGGAATATTGCAGAGCAACTGGCGGTCGTTGTCGCGGTCGAACGCGCCCCACCCGCCATCGCGGTTCTGCATGCTCAGCAGCCACTGGATGCCGCGGCGCATCGCGCCTTCCATGCGCTTTTCGTCGGGGAATTTCACCCGTTGCAGCGCCATCAGCACAAACGCCGAGTCGTCCACGTCGGGATAGAAATCGTTGCGAAACTCAAACGCCCAGCCGCCTGGCTCGGCGTCCTTGTTTTTCACTTGCCAGTCGCCCGGCCCCAGAATCTGTTTGGAAAGAAGCCAGTCCGCGGCTTTCACCAAAGCTGGATGATCCGGTGCCACACCGGCCTCTTGCAGTGCCACCATCGCGATACAGGTGTCCCACACCGGCGAAACGCAGGGCTGCATGCGAATCGTGTCGCCTTCTTCGATTTCGAAACGCGAAAACTCCTTGATCTCGCGGTAGGTCAGCGGATCGTCCGGCCCGTGTCCCAGTGCCATCAGCGCAAAAATCGAATTCATCATCGCCGGATAGATCGCGGCAAGGCCTTCCGTGCGCTCGATGTGTTCGAGCATCCAGGTTTTCGCTTCGCGCAGCGCCCGCTTGCGTCCCGGCTTCCATGGCAGTTTCTCGTACAGCTTCAGACCGCGGTCCAGCGCCAGGAAGAAATTCTTCCAGGAGAGCAGCTGCTTGCTCCAATCGAAGGCTGCGGTCTTGCGCGATGGATCCTTGAACAGCTCGTCCACGCGCGCGCGTTCCGGCAACCGCCAGTCCGGCCGCAGGGTGCTCAGAATCGCCATGGGAATCACAATCCCGCGAGTCCACGACGACATCTCGTAAATGTTGATGAAAAACCAGTTCGGCAGGAGCATCAGCTCCGGCGGAATCGAGGGCACCAGCTCCCAGCCCACCGCACCGACCAGCGCCAGGTAGAACCGCACGTACGAATTCGTCTGTTCCAGGCCGCCCAGGCGGTGAATCGTCTCCCGCGCCGCCCGCAATTGCGGTGAATTCGCGTCGTCGCCCGCCAGCTTCAGCGCAAAATACGCCTTGCACGTGGCGTTCAGCTCGGACGGTCCGCCAGGATAGATATTCCAGCCACCATCCTGCAGCTGCTTGCGGCGCACATAGTTCGCAAGCTTCTGGATGCGAGCCGGTTCGGCCTTGCCCAGAACGTGCAGGTAGTAGATGTAATCCGATTCGAGTGTAGAGTCGGCTTCCAGCTCGCCGAGCCAGTAGCCTTCAGGGGCTTGTAGAGAAAGCAGATGGTCTGCGCCGCGCTCAATCGCTTCCGGCAGACGCTGCGCCCAATCCTGCTCGCGCCAGGGCACTGGCGCGGTTGCCGCCGAATACTCTTCGCCGACTCTGACGAACGACGCCATCGAAATGCTCCCCCAGAGCAGTTCCCGGGACCATTTTCGCGCGTGCCAGCCGATTCCTCTGACTCGCTTAAGCCCTTATTTTACATATCGTTCCAGAGTCAAGCAGGGCTGCGCGGACGTTCCCCAAGTACTATCTAAGTATCGCCTTATTCCCACCGAGGGTCAACGTCCAAGATGTCCTGTTTTTTGCATTCGACATCACCGAAAAACCGTAGCCAGTGGCTCCTTCCATCACGATTGGCCTGACTCTGGCTTCTCACGCTCCGCCTTGACCTTTGCTTGCGCCGCGCCCTCCAGGGCTTTGATGCGCGCCGCCAGCTCCGGGAGCCGTGCAAACCACACATACTGCTCCTTGAACTTCTCCAGCGGTCGCGCCGGCGTTCCCCACACCACTTGCCCGCTGCGAATGGTCTTCCCGGTGGGAATGCCGGCCTGCGCGCCGGCAATCGACTGGTCTTCCAGCGTGCAGTGATCCGCGATGCCTACCTGTCCACCGACCACCACGTGATGCCCCAGCGAACTCGATCCCGAGATCCCGGTCTGCGCCGCAATCAAAGTGTGCGCGCCGATTTGCACGTTGTGCCCCACGTGCACCAGGTTGTCCAGCTTCACGCCTTCGGCGACGCGTGTGTCATCCAGCGAACCGCGATCGATCGTCGTATTCGCGCCGATTTCCACGTCGTCGCCAATTTCCACGATTCCCGCCTGCGGAAACTTCCAGTTGCGCCCTTCGCCGCTGGCAAATCCAAAGCCGTCGGCTCCCAACACCGCCCCCGCGTGAATTTCCACGCGGTTGCCCACCCGCACGTTTGCGTAGAGCGTCACCCGAGGATGTATGCGGCATGCATCGCCGATCCAGCAACCCGCGCCAATCACGCAATGCGCGCCAATCTGGGTGTTGTCCCCGACGCGCGCATCTTCGCCGATCACGGCGTAGGGGCCGATCGAAGCCGTCGCCGCGATCTTGGCCAGCGGAGCAATCACCGCCGTCGGATGCACGCCGCGCGCGATCACCGGCGCCTCGCGCAGAAGCGCAGCCGCCCTGGCGAACGCCACCTTCGCGTTGTTCGCCCGCAGCACAGTCTTGCCCTTCAGCGCGATGCCCGGCGGCGCAATCACGCAGATCGCCGCCGACGCCTGTGCCCGCGCCGCGTGCTTCTCCGCCGTCACGAAAATCAGATCGCTCGACGCGGCCCGCTCCGGCGCTGCGACCCCCAGCAATTCCACTGCGCCGTCGCCTTCCACCGCCGCGCCGACCTTCTGCGCCAGCTCGTTCGCCGTCAATTTCATCGCTCCCCGCTTTCCGCCAGCAACCACCGTTCCCAACAGCAATTTCTATAGAAATTCGTACAGCGGCGCTTCGCCTTTCGGCCGCGTCTTCCAGCGCGCATGCACCCACACCCACTGCTCCGGATACTTGCGGATAATCTCTTCCGTCACCTTCGCGAAGAGTTGCGTATTTTCGAATACGTCGCGCTCGCTGTCGCCGGTCCGAATCAATTCCAGCGGCGCTTCGAATCGCAGGCGATACTTTCCCAGCCCGGCATCCCACACCGCGTAGCCCGGCACGACCGCCGCACCGGTGTGCAGGGCCACCCGCGCGATGCCCGTGGTCGTGCAAGCCTTGCTTCCGAAAAAATCCACGAACACGCCCTCATCCGGCATGGTGTTCTGGTCGGCCAGGATGCCGATCGTTCCCGCATCCTTGAGAATGCGCAGCATGGCCCGCGCCGATTCGTTCTTAAAAATCGCCGCGTTCCCGGAAAGCCCGCGATAGCGGTTGACCAGCGCGTCCAACCGGGCGTTATCCAGTGGCCGGGCCATATAGTGCAGCGGATACCCATACAACGCATGGGCAAACGACGACAACTCCCACGCACCCAGGTGCGCCGTCAGAAACAGCACACCCTTGCCACGCCTCTGCCCTTCCAGAAAATTTTCCTGCCCGTCCAGCACGATCACGTCCGCGATGTTCTCGCGCGTGTACTTGGGCATCCGCGCAAACTCCGCCGCCATCCAGCCCAGGCTGCGGGTCATCCCGCGTAAAATCTCCTCGCGTTGCCCCGCGGTGGCTTCCGGAAATGCCAGGCGCAGATTGAACGCCGCCGTGCGCCGCAGTTTGGGCACCAGCACCAGCAGCATTCGTGCGATGCCCGTCCCCAGCGCCCGGGCCATGCTTCGCGGCAGCGCTCCCGCCAGCTTCAGCACACACCACACCGCCGCATAGCCAAGCCATTCCCTCAACGCCATTCGCTCATCGCCCTTCGCTCAATGCCATTCGCTCATCGTCCTTCGCTCAATGCTCGACATTATGCTAGAACTTACATTCCGCGGCTCGCGGATACACGCCTCCGTCCATGACTTCACAACCTTCCCCCGCATCTCTGGCGTCTCCCGCGCAACGCCGCGCCTGGGCCGCGCTGGTCGTCGTAGTCCTCGCCGTCTGCTATTTCGCGCAACTCGGCATCGTCGGTTTTGCCGGCCCCGATGAGCCGCGCTACGCCTGGATTGCCCGCGACATGGCCGAGAGCGGCGATTGGGTCACCCCGCGCCTCTATGGCCAGCCCTGGTTCGAAAAGCCCGTTCTGCTGTACTGGGGCGGCGCGATTTTCTTCCGCCTCTTCCCCGGTCATCCGGAGATTGCCGCGCGTTTGCCCAGCGCCATCTCTGCGCTGCTGGCGACGCTGGCCCTGGCCTGGTTCGCACGCCGGGTCTATGGCGGAGACTGCGCTCGCTGGCTGTTGCTTTTGCTCCCGGCCACGGTCGGCATGATCGCCTTCTCCCACGCCGCCGCCACCGACATGCCTTTCGCCGGAATGCTCACCGTCGCCATGGTCTGCGCGGCGGTAGCTATCGGCCTCGCGCGCAACCATAACACGCCCGTCCTTCCGCGCACTCCATGGTTTGCCCTGCTGCTCTTCGGCTTCTTTCTCGGCCTGGCGATGCTGGCCAAGGGCCCGGCAGCGATTATTCTTTGCGGCGGCGCCGTTTTCTTCTGGGCCATCTTCACCCGGCGCTGGCGCGACACCTTCCGCCTGCTTCACCCCGCCGCCATCGCCGCTTTCTGCGCAACCGCGCTTCCCTGGTACATCCTGTGCGCCCGCCGCAATCCCGATTTTTTCCGCGTCTTCATCATCGAACACAATTTCAAGCGTTATCTCACCCCTGAATTTCAGCACATCCAGCCGTTCTGGTTTTACCTGCCTATCCTGCTTATCGCCTTCCTGCCCTGGACGCTGCTTCTCCCCTGGTCCGCATACGCGGCACTCTCCGGCGGGCGCCACGAATTCCGCCCGGCGCCTACGACTGTGCTGCTTCTCTGCTGGTCTGGGTTTTGTCTGATTTTCTTTTCCATCTCGAAATCGAAGCTCCCGGGCTACATCCTTCCGGCCGTGCCGGCGTTGGCCCTTCTGCTGGTTCGCCTGATCCAGATCCGTCTGCCCAAGCCTCGCGTGGTCGGGCTGAGTTTTGTCGTCCCCGTGCTGATTGCCATTCTCTCCGTGCAAATTTTCCTTCCGCGTGTTCTTCGCCGCGATCCTTCCGCGAAGACCGTGGCCACCGAAGTGGCATCCGCCGGAGCTGCGCAAAATCTCTTCGTCGCGAACATGCATCGTGCGCAGCACTACAGCTTGAACTTCTACCTGCATCGCGAAATTCCGGATTGGGATTCGAATCGACCGCAGGAAGGCTATCTACTTTTGCCCGGGAAAAACTGCGGCGCGCTGGTTGCAGCACCGTACACATGCTCCAGCGATCCGCGCTTCCTCGGGAAAAGCCAATACTATTTGTATCGAGTCACGAACGAAACTTCACTTGGCGGGCTTGGCGGGGCTGGCGGGCGTGGGCGGCAGCCGTAGCAGGAAAAACGTCACCACCCGGTTTTCGTAGGTCCGCTTCTCGTCTTCGCTCAACGAGACAAAATTGCTGTTCGGCAGCATTACCAGTTCGCGCGGTTCCGGCGATTTGGTGAATAACTGCCGCGTCGTCTCGCCGAGTTCGCGGTCATCGCCCGGCTGCAGGAACAACTTCGGAACTCCTGTGAGCGCTCCCAATCGCGCGGAAAGCGGCGGATCCTGCCGGTGCTCATAGTTCAGCCAGTCAAAACTGAATTCCGCCGCGCGCACCATGAAGGGAAATCCGCCGAGGCCGGTCTTGCGCACTTCCACCATGACCATCTGCTTCGGCTCGTCATACACCGAGTCCAGCACCAGCCCGCGCACACGCTTGTCGCTTTCCGCTTCGCGCAGCGCCACATAGGCGCCCATGTTGTAGCCCCAGACGCCAAAGGAACTGGGGTCCACGTCGTTGCGTTGCGCCACCGCGTCCATCGCCGCTTTCAGCTCCGCCGTTTCGCGATAGCCGAATGCGGTGATGCCGTTGTTCGCGCCGTGTCCCACAAAGTCGAACACAAAGACGTTGTACTGGTGCTCCTGCAGCGCGGACACCAGCGTCAGCAGCTCGCCTTTGCTCGACTCATACCCGTGGCAAAGAATGATGGTTGGCGCGCCACGAAACCCCGGGAAAAACCAGCCCTCGCGGGCGCCGTTTGGCCCCGGCACTTCGAAATTGATGGCGTCCGGCCGCCCCGGAAACGTGGCCATGTTGATTTCGGTGCTGGTCCGGTTTGGCTTCACGATCCGGTACACCAGGAAACCGGCAATGGCCAGTGTCGCCAGCCCGGTGAAAAACACCAGCGCCACCACGGCCGTAAACAGCTTCGTGTACCACTTCGTGGGGTACCGGAGCTCGAAGAGAATTGACATACGGTGGCTTGCGCGACTCCTCGTGCAGAGCGCGAGTCCTGAATTAACCTCTTGGGAATTTGTGCCTCAGCCACGACTCTAGCACACGCCTGCCGAGCCTCCCCGAGGCCTGCTCTGCCCTGTGTCGCATCTATATCCTGTCCAGAAGGTCGGCCAATCGGGCCGGCATGCACTTTGGGCTATCATAGTCACGCTACAGGGGTTAGGAAGCGGCGCAGCGCTCTTACTATGCACATCGTTGACTTACGGCAGACCACCGTGCGCCAGATCGAGCCGTTGCTCGAGGAAGAATCGTTGCACTGGCGCGACGAGCTTCACTGGGACTATCGCGGGGCGCTGGAGCTCATCAAGCGCTTCCTGGAAGCGCACGCGCTTTCCGGTTGCGTCGCCTATGAAAACGGCTCGGCCGTCGGCTACACCTTTTACGTGATGGAAGAGCGCAAAGGCCTTATCGGCGGGCTGTACGTCTCCCCGCAATTCGACCAGGCCGGGATCGCGCGCCGCCTGCTCGAAGAGATGCTCTTCGGCATGCGCTCGCTTCCCCATCTCTCGCGCATTGAAGCACAGCTCATGCCCTTCGGAGGACCGGTAGACCATCCGCTACGCGAGCTGGGCTTCCGGCTCTACACCCGCCAGTTCATGCTGCTGGACCTGGTCAAGGCCGCGACGGATATGGAAGCGCCCTCGGGAACCACCTCCGGACTGCGGCTCTCGCGCTGGCACGATCGCTATTTCGACCCCTGCGCCAAGCTCATCCACTTGGCTTATTCGAACCACATCGACGGCGACATCAATGACCAGTATCAAAGCAAGAATGGCGCGTTACGCTTCTTGAAGAACATCATTCTGCTGCCCGGCTGCGGCCAGTTTGTTCCCAGCGCTTCCTTTGTTTTGCATTTGCCCGGCAGCGATGAATTGCTTGGCGCCGTGCTGACCAGCGAAGTCTCGCCCGGTGTCGGCCACATCACACAGCTTTGCGTACTGCCCGGCCACCAGGGCCACGGCCTCGGCCGCTCGCTTATGATCACCGCGGTGGATGCCCTGCGAAACCTGAAATTCCACGAGCTAACGCTCACCGTCACTTCGGTCAACCACGGCGCTGTGCAACTCTACGAAAAGCTCGGCTTCCGCACCCTGCGTTCCTTCACCGCCGGCGTCTGGCCCCGCTAGTCCTCGCAATCCGTGAACAGAGCCGGGTTTGTTGAGCCTACGATTTAATCCCTTCGCCATCTCTACTTCTTCACGCGATCCTTCAGCAGGTTCTTCAGCTCCGCCATGAACTCCTGCACGTCCTTGAAATCCATGTACACGCTGGCGAAGCGCACGTACGCCACCTTATCCAGTTTCTTGAGGCGGTGCATGATCATCTCGCCAATCTCGGTCGTGGTCAGCTCTCGTTCCGTAGCTTCCTGAACCACCCCTTCGATCTCATCCACGATGGCTTCGAGTTTTGGAGTCGCCACCGGGCGCTTTTCGCACGCTTTCAACAGACCCTGCAAGATTTTCTGGCGCTCAAAGCGCTCACGGCGCCCGTCCTTCTTGATCACCATGTAGGGAATCTCATCGATCCGCTCGTAGGTGGTGAAGCGCCGCTCGCACTTCAAGCATTCGCGGCGTCGCCGAATGGTGTCGCCCGTCCGCCCCTCACGCGAGTCAATCACCTTGTCGTCGAGATTCCCGCAGAATGGACACTTCACTCCGCCGCTCCTTTGCCGCGGTGCGCGGCAACCTCGTCCAGTTCTTCCTTTTCGTGTTCCGCCATTTCCCGCAGTTTCCCGAGCGACACGCCTTCCCGAATCAGCAGCGGAATCCCGGCAATCGCGCATCCTGCGAAGGTCACCAGCCACAGCACGATGGCGCACGCCACCGCCGGTTCGCTCTCCACGCCAAACACCTTGGTGTAGGCGAAAATCGCCAGCGCCTGCGAGCCGCCTCCCACCGCCGGCAACTGCACCGCCGAGCCCACCAGGGTAAATGCCAGCAGCAGCATCTGATCGCTCCAGGTCAATGCCGCCAGCCGCCCGCCGAAACTCTGCGAAACGCAGTAGTACACCACCAGCACCAGCATCCAGTGCACGATCGACGACAGCACCGCCGCGCCCAGGTCTTTCCACGACCGCACCGTTTGCATGCCGCGGATGAAGCCCAGAATCATTTTGGCGATGCTTGCGCGCCATCCCGGACGCGCCAGCCAGCCTTCCAACCGCTTCTCCATCAGCGCGGTCCCGTGCACGCGCAGGTACACCAGAAACGCAATCGCTGCGCCAACCCCAACCGCCAGAAACGTACCCGCCGTCCGCGCTGCCGTCGCAATCGTGTTCGCGGCGTCGCCCGTATGATCGCTGCCTCGATACACCAGCAGCGCCACCGCAGCGATCACCGCCATGCTGGCCACGTCGAACAGACGCTCGAGGACCCAGATTCCAAAAATGTCTGCGATCGGCAACTTCGCGCGCTTGGCCAGCAACAGCGGCCGGATCGGCTCACCTGCCCGGCCCAGCAGGAACACCGCGGAAAATCCCGCCAGCGTCGCCGGATAAATCTCCCAGAACTTCGCGTGCCCCAGATTGCTCTGAAAAATCTGCCAGCGGACCGAACGCAACGCGTAGCACCCGTAGATGAGCACCAGCCCGGCGCCAAGCCAAAGCAGGTTGGTGTTCCTAATCGCGGCCCACAGCTTGGCTCCACTGAATCCCGCAAAACCGAGCGAACCGCTCGAGCGATACACCAGATAGGCGACGACCACGACCAGCGCAACGATGACCAGCCACTTCACTGCGCCGGAATGTCCCGATTTCTGCTCTGAGCCGGACGTGCGATTGGATTTAACCGCTGGGCGGTCACCTGTAGTCATGAGGACTTTGAGCCTACTGGCCGCCCGCCGTCTCCGTCAAGGCCGCCCGCCCATTCATGGCGGCAAGCCTCGCATCCCGCGCCCGCAAGCGAGGGGCTGAAGTCTCATTTACATATTTACTTGTATATTATTATATTCTCTTGTTACCAATATCAATAGGACGTCCGAATGGATTGCCCGCGCCAGCCACCCGCCAGACGGCCGGTACCGTTGGCCTCGCACTCCGCGGTCCCAACCGCCCTAAGTGCCCTGTTTTCATGTTCTTCCTCGCAGGAGAAATGCTATCCCGTTTCTTTTCTATGACTTATAGATGCGAGAGAGGCTGCGAGCTGAAATCCGCCAGCTTCCAGCGCCTTTTCGGCCCGGACTGGCTGTCTCTCGCCAATCTTGCTACTATGCCCCGCCAATGGTTTGTCGGTGCCCATTCACGCTAGGGGAACAATTCGGGAGCAGTTTTCGTTCCATACTTTGGCAGGCCGATTCACCCGCTTGCAGGGCGCCCAGCATCTGGCCGCTACCGCGCCTGGCGAAGCTCTTGTGGATTCGAGGCTGATTTTCGTTGGAGCAGGATGCCCAACTGGTCCAGCAATGCCTCCAGGGAGACGGCTCTGCCTGGGAGGAGCTCGTGCGTCGCCATTCGCGCCGCATCTTCAATATCTGCTACCGGTTCACCGGCAACCGCACGGAAGCCGAGGACCTTTCGCAGGATGTTTTCCTCCGGGTATATCGCACTTTGGGCAGCTATCGCTCCGCGCATGGCGGCTTTGCAACTTGGATGACCAGCGTGACTCGCAACCTCTTGATTGACCACTACCGCCGCACCAAGCGCGATCGCATCACCGATTCGCTCGACGACGCGATGCCGGTGGTGGAGAACAAGCAATCCTCGGCGCGCCGCCCGGACGAGCAGGCGTTGCTCGGCGAGCTGAGCCAGCAGGTGCAGTCCGCGCTGACCCGTCTCTCGCCGGAACTTCGCGAAGCGGTGATCCTGCGCGACTTGCAACAATTGGAATACAGCGAAATTCAGACCGTGCTGGAGGTTCCCGAAGGCACGGTAAAATCGCGAATCAACCGCGGGCGCATCGAGCTCGCGCGCATACTGCAGCAAATGGGGGTCCGCCCGTCATGAAATGGACCTGCGAACAGACCGAACTTTATCTGACCGACTATCTCGACGGCGCTCTGGCCGACGATCTGCGCCACGCCTTCGACGCGCACGTCAATGCCTGCGACCGCTGCACGCCGCTGGTCTCTGGCGTGACCCACGCTCTTAGCGGCCTGCGCGCGCTGCCGGAACTCGAAACGCCGCCGCGCCTGGTCTACAACATATTGGATGCCACCCTGGGTCCGCGGGAAACCGTCACCGGCTGGGCCGCGGTGCGCGCCTGGATTCGCGGTGTGGCTTCGCCGCGCTTCGCCTACGGTTCGCTGTCCCTGGCCGCAACCTTTCTGATGATCGTCACCGCCTCCGGCTTCAATTGGAAAAAGCCGCGCCTGGCCGACCTGGCGCCCAGCAACATCTACCGCAACACCAATCGCCAGGCGCATCTGGCTTATGCGCGCGGCACCAAATACGTGAGCGATCTGCGCGTGGTGTACGAAATTCAATCGCGCCTGCGCCAGGACAACGAACTGCCGACCAACAATGAAGGCACTGTGCCGGAAAGCTCGCCGCAGAAGGAACCCGGCCGCACCGACGGTACTTCGCCCTCCACGCCACGCCAGCAGAATCGCGCCAATGACGCCAACCCGTCGCTCCAGGTTCTTGCCGAGGAACTCCCCGTCCTCAGCACCAGGTTGTGCTTTGTCCTCTCGGAAGGGAGAACTCGATGAAGTGCGCTGTCCATCACGACGTGGACGCAACGGGCTACTGCCGCAACTGTGGCAAAGCGATGTGCCCGGCCTGCTCGCGGCCGGTGCGCGACGTGTTGTATTGCGAAGACTGCCTGGCCCAGGTATTGGGCCACGGCGCGCCGCCCGCGGCGCAGCCACCTGCTCCGGGCGCCGCCGCTGTTCCGCCGGCAGCGGGTTACGCGCAGTCACCTCCGCCCGCGTACGTTCCCGTGCCCGCTCCCTATCAGCGCCAGCCAGGACAGCAGAGCCCGGCCGTCGCCTTCATTCTCGCCTTCATTTTTCCCGGCCTGGGCGCCATCTACAATCGCCAATACAACAAGGGTCTGATTCACATCGCCATTTTTGCGTCGATCATTCTGGGCCTCGCCAGCGATATTGACGGCGGTTTGAAGTCCATGCTCGGCATCTTCCTGGCCGGTTTCATCTTCTATACCGCGTTTGAAGCCAGGCAGACGGCAAACGCGATGAACGCAGGCCAGCAACCGCCCGACCCCCTTGAGTCCTGGAGCAAGGAACGCCCGGTTGGACCCATCATCCTGATCGGCCTGGGCGCACTCTTCCTGCTCGGCAATTTCCACCTGTTTGACTTCATTCATTTGGGTCAGTTCTGGCCGCTGATTTTGATTGGCGTCGGCATCTACCTCTTCCGCAACCGTTTCGGTGGCGGAGGCGCGGCGCGCTCTTGAGGAGAGGGTCACGATGAGCAACCAGGTCCGCTGCACCTGCAGTCGCTGCACCATCCGCGGCCTCATGGGCCCGGCCATCATCACCACGCTCGGCATTCTGTTCTTGCTGAGTGAGTTGCGCGGCGGCGATTTATCTTTCAGCCGCACGTTTCCGGTTCTCTTCATCGTGATTGGCGGCGTACTGCTCGGGGCGGCCTTCGCTTCGATGGACGGCCACGTTGACCCGCAGTCGTTGCCGCCCGCACCGCCAGCGGCTCCTCCCGCTGCTCCCATGCCGCCGGCAGCTCCTCCCAATTACGGAAGTCCCTATCCGGGGCAAGGACAGTAAACGACATGGCCAACGGCACCCCAGCCCGCGTGCGCACCAGCGGAGTCTTCAGCGGCTTGCTGCTGATCCTGTTCGGTATTTTGCTTCTGCTGCACAACTATGGCCACCTCAGCATCGGCTCGGTGCTCGGCCGCTGGTGGCCGCTGCTGCTGATTTTCTGGGGCGCGACCAAGCTGTATGAACGCATGATGGCGCAGCGCGAGGGCCGTTCCGCGGGTTGGATCACGCCAAGCGAAGTATTTCTGGTTATCGCGATGCTGGCGGTGACCGGCGTAACCGTGCTGGTGAATGAACTCCCCGGCAGGCTGAAAGACATGGACATCGATGTCGGCGACCCGCACTCTTTCGACATTGATGTGCCTTCGCAGCCGGTGCCGGAAAACGCGCACATCAACGTCCGCACCGGACGGGGAGCCATCACGGTGCGTTCCGGAGAAGAGGCCGCGATTCGCATCACCGGGCAGAAGACCGTTCGCGTGTTCAACGACTCCGAGGCCGAGAAGCGAGCGAACGGCATCAGCGTGACAGTGGTGAAGAACGGCGACGTGTACGAAGTGCGGCCAACCGGCTACGACCTGGGCGATTCGCGCGTTTCCGTGGACCTGGACATCGTGGTGCCGAAGAAGTCCGTGGTGACCGCCCGCAATGAACGCGGCGACATCACCATCTCGGACATGTCCACCGACGTTTCCGTGGGCACGCAGAACGGCGACGTGCAAATCAGCGACACCAGCGGGAATGTGGACGTGGCTATCCAGAAGGGCGACGTGAAGGTTTCCGATACGAAGGGCGACGTGAAAGTCGCGGGGCACGGCGGCGAAGTGGAAGTCTTGAGCGCCACCGGCAGCCTGACCGTGGACGGCGAATTTTACAGCTCGATTCGCGCCGACAAAATCGCCAAGGGCGTGCGCTTTGTTTCGCAGCGCACGGACCTGACGCTGACGCAGCTCGGCGGGCATTTTGAAAAAAGCTCCGGCAACATGGAGATCAGCGACGCGCCGGGCAATCTGACTTCGCGCACCAAGAGCACTTCGATTTCGCTCGATAACGTTACCGGCAAAATCGTCCTGGACAATACCAACGGCTCGGTGGAACTGCGCTTCTCGAATCCGCCGAAAGAAGACATCACCGTGAACAATGAGCGCGCGTCGATCACGCTCAGCATTCCTTCCGGGTCCAGCTTTGAGATTCAGGGCGACTGCCGCTCGTGCGACATCGATTCCGAATTCAGCGGCGGCACGCTGAATACCTCGCGTTCGGACAAGGGCGATTCGCACCTGGAAGGTAAATACGGCGCGGGGCGAGGGCCGAAAATTACGCTCAAGACGAGCTACGACTCAATCCAGATCCGCAAGACCACCTGAGGGGCGGCGCAAGCGCCCGCGACCGGAGATTCAATCAACCAGTTCGATGCGCACCGCGGTTTCGCCCGCGGAGTCCATAAATTCTTCCTGGTCGCGCACCGACATACGAATGCGGTTCTCCGCGGCCAGCCTAGTAAGCTCCTGCCGCACGCCGCGCTCCGGAACGTTGTAAAAGGCTGCCAAACGCCGCACGTTGATAAAAGCGCTGCGCTGCGTGGCGAACGCCAAACGAAGGATCTCCCGCCGCATCATTTCTGTGGAGTTCATGAAACCTCGCTGCTCTCTCCGCCGGGATCGTTTCGGCCAACCAGGGACTGTCGGTACCGGGCCTGGACTACGCTGGGGAACATCGTCAACCCGGGAAGTATACCCCCGCGCCAGCCCGGTGTCACCCTAGCCGGGACCGCTAGAGATTGCCCTTACGTTGGGCACAATTTCGTGAATTTCGCGTCTAAACCAGCCGGGGAGAATTGCCATGCCCACGCACATCTCTTGGCCACGCCCCTGCGCGGGCTTGCTGGCGATTTTCGCGGCCCTTGCCTCTTCACCCTCTTTCGCGATGCCGTGGGCGACACAGATCGCGACGCCTCCACAGAACTTCCTGCAAGCGTTTGCGGCCGCTGCCGAAGAACGGATTCATCACAGCGTTCGCTACGAACCGGCTTACGTGCGCATTCCCTATCCGGGCGGAGACGTTCCGGCCGCCACCGGAGTCTGCACGGACGAAGTGATCCGAGCGTACCGCGAGGTCGGCGTGGACCTGCAAAAGGAAGTGCATGAGGACATGGTGCGGGCGCGCGCCGCCTATCCGCGCCGCTGGGGAGCAAAACGAGACGGAACGGACACGAATATCGACCATCGGCGGGTACGCAATCTGATGGTCTTTTTTTTCCGGCAAGGTGCGGCATTGCCGATTTCTTCGAGCGCGAAGGATTATCAGCCGGGTGATGTGGTGGCGTGGGATCTGGGCGGAGGAATCACCCACATCGGAATCGTGGTAGGGGAGACATCGCCGGACCATGAGCAGCATCTGATCGTGCACAACATCGGGAGTGGGCCGCAGCGAGAGGATGTACTCTTCGCCTGGAATCTCATCGGCCACTACCGGTATTTTGGTCCGCGCGGCGGAAATGCCCGCTAGCCGCGATGGTTTGCGGACTTCCGAACCGATTCTGAAAAAATGGCGTTACTCCGCGACGCGGGCCAGGTCGTCGTAGAACGTGGGGTAAGAAACGCCGGCGCATTCGGCGTCACGGATAACCGTGGGCCCTTCCGCGGCCAGAGCGGCGACGGCGAAGGCCATGGCGATGCGGTGATCGCCGCGCGGCTCGATTTCGGCCCCGTGAATTTTTCCGGCTGAGCGTCCGCCAACCTTCAATCCATCCGGGCGCTCTTCCACCTGCGCGCCCATGCGGCGGAGATTTTCCGCCAGCGCGGCGATGCGGTCGCTTTCCTTGACGCGAAGCTCGGCAGCGTCGCGGATTTCCACACCTTCTTCGGTGAAGGGGCCGAGCGCGGCGAGCATCGGAAGTTCGTCAATCACCAGGGGGATTTCGGAGCCCTCGATAACCCCGCCCTTGAGCGCGGCGCCCTTGATGGCCAGGTCTCCGATGACCTCGCCCTGCGCGCTGCGAAGCGAAAGCATCTGGATCGAAGCGCCCATGCGGGTGAAGACATCGAGAATCGCGGTGCGCGTGGGATTCAGGCCGATGCCCTGGATGTGCAGGCTGGAATCAGAGAACAGCGAAGCCGCGGCGATGAAGAATACGGCGGAAGACAGGTCGCCGGGCACTTCCATTTTGCGCCCTGTCAGGCGGATTTCGCCGTTGCGGAGAATGCGCGTGGTGCGCCCGGTGCGTTCGATGGGCGCGCCGAACTCCTCAAGCGCAAGTTCCGTGTGGTCGCGGGTGCGCGCAGGTTCGGTAACCGAGGTTTCGCCGTCGGCAAAAAGTCCCGCGAGAAGAACCGCGGACTTCACCTGTGCGCTGGCCATGGGCATTTCGTAATGGATGCCCTGCAGGCGGCCGCCCTTGATTTCGAGCGGCGCAAAATTTTCCTCCCGCGCGTTGATCTGCGCGCCCATCTGGCGAAGCGGGGTGAGGATGCGCTTCATCGGGCGCTTGTTGAGAGAGTCGTCGCCGGCGATTTTGCTGGTGAAATTCTGGCCGGCCAGGATGCCGGCGAGCAGGCGGATGGTGGTGCCGGAATTTCCGGCGTCCAGGCTGCGCCAGCTGCCCTTCAATCCGCGGAGACCCTTGCCGGTGACCCGGACCAGATCCTTTTCGACTTTGACTTCGGCGCCGAGCGCCTTCATGCAGCCCAGGGTGCTGTGGCAATCGGCGGCCAGGGCGAAATTGCTGAGTTCGGTGGTGCCCTCGGCGATTGCGGCAAGCATGGCGTAGCGGTGCGAGATGGACTTATCGCCCGGAGGCATCACGCCGCCGGCAATGGTCTTGGCCGGATGAATGGTCTTTTTACTCAAGAGGTTGCGGCTCCGCCGAGCAAATTCGAATGCCTGCGGAAAAAGTTTAGCACGCAAGAGCGAGCATCGCCCGGAGCGGCGCGTTTCCAGGCCAGAACTGGCCGCCCGTACAGTTGAGAAAGATGCACTTCCTTACAAAGCGGGCGAAATGAGGAGCGCTGCGAGTTCGTATCATAGATGTGGGAACAAACAGAAAGAGGAGCGCGTCATGAAAGCGGGCGGTTCGGTACGGGAACAGATTCTAAAGGCTATGGGGCACCTGGGGATTCTGCTGGGTGCGGTGTTCGCGGTGACGGTGCTGCTGGCGGCAGCGCCGGGGCACCATGCGCCGACCGTCGAGGCTGTCGGTCTGCAGGGAGCGCAGAATCCGCCGGCGCAGGAGATGCCGGGGATGGACCACGGCAAGATGGGGACGCCCTCGGCGGAAGAAAAGGCCGAGGAGTCAGCGGCGATGAGCGAGATGGCGCACATGCACGGCGGAAGTCCGCACCTGCACATGACCGAGATGCGGGCGCCGCAACCCGGAGATGCGGAGCGCGCAAACCAGATTGTGGCGCAGCTCAAAGTGGCAATGGAGAAGTACAAGGATTATCACGTCGCGCTCAATGAAGGGTTCCGAATCTTCCTGCCGAACGTGCCGCAGCCGGAGTATCACTTCACGAATTTCTCCAACGCGTTTGAGGCCGCGTTTGTGTTCGACCCGGCGAAACCCACTTCCCTGCTGTACCGCAAGACGCCGGACGGCGGATATGAGCTGGTCGGCGCGATGTACACCATGCCAAAGCGTGCGACCGAAGAGCAGCTGAACGCACGGGTGCCGCTGAGCGTGGCGATGTGGCACTTGCATACGAACCTGTGCATGCCGCCGAAGGAGCAGACCAAGACGGCGGACTACACGAAGTTTGGCTTGAAGGGATCGATCTCGACGCAGCAGGCGTGCGACGCCGCAGGCGGCACGTTTCACCCGACGGTGTTTGGGTGGATGGTGCACGTGTATCCGTACGAGACTTCGCCCGAAGCGATCTTTGCGATGCATCATCACGACTGAGTTGGGCAAGGGTTCGTTGACCGCAATCCAGGCGGTTGGCGGTCGCGGGTTGTCGATCGCCGGTTGTGATGGCTTGGATGAAGTTTGGACCTTGCACCGGCTGACAACCTTTGTCACTTCGGAGTTCTAGGACGGCTGGAGCGATGGGGCCAGCCGGCGGTGGAGCGCTGGTTCGATTGCGTGGCGGTACTGGCGGCGCGTATCATCGTTGATTCATGCGAGCGGCCAACCGATTCCCCAGCAGCAGCGTCCGATTCAGTCTCATGGCCAAGGCCGCTTTTGTGCTGTTTGCGCTGGTGCTTGCGCTAGCCGGCATTTCCCCATTATCCGCACAAGTTCAATCAAATCAAACGCTTCCGCTGGACCAAGTGCGTCCGGGGATGCAGGGCTATGCCTACACCATCTTTGCCGGCGACCAGGTCGAAAAGTTCGATTTGGAAGTGATCGGAGTGCTGCCCAATTTCCTTGGGCCGAAGCAGGCCATCATTTTGGTGCAGTTGAAGGGGCCTAAGGTGGAGCACACCGGCGTGGTGGCCGGGATGAGCGGCAGCCCCGTCTATCTGGACGGCAAGCTGGCCGGCGCGCTCTCGCTGAAATTGGGAGTGTTCACAAAGGAGCCAATCGCGGGCGTTACTCCGATTGCGGACGTGCTGGCGGGAGGCGCGCAGCCGGGAAGCGATCCGGGCAGTTCCACGGCAAGCGGCCCGCAAGCGCCGATGGGCGGCGAACTGGCGGCGCGAGCCGGGGTGCAGGCCGGGGCCGAACTGCGGTCCATCGAGACGCCGCTGGTGTTTTCCGGGTTCCAGCCGGCAGCGATTCAGAAGTTCGCGCCGCAACTGGACGGAATGGGCTTCGTGGCGGCACAGGGCGGGACGGTGGCACCGCGCGCCGATGACGGGAAGCTGGCGCCTGGGGACATGGCAGGGATGGTGCTGGTGTCCGGCGACGTTTCCGTGAATTCGGCGTGCACGGTGACGGCGGTGCAAGCGGACAGAGTGTTCCTCTGCGGACATCCCTTTCTGAACCTGGGCGAAGTGCAGATTCCGATGGCGCGCAGCCGGGTACTGACGACACTGTCCTCGGATTTGGCTTCGACAAAAATCGTGAACGTAGGCGGCGCAATCGGAACGATCACCGGCGATCACCTGACCGCAGTGTCGGGCAAGCTGGGCCCGACGCCAGCGATGATTCCGATGGAGCTGACCACGAAATCGGCGCTGGGAACCAGGACACTCCATGCGGAGCTGGTGAACCATGCCAAACTGACGCCGCTGCTGGTGGGCATCACCGCCTACAACGGAATCACGCAAAACATTTCATATGGCGAAGGGACGACGCAGAAGCTGCACGCGGAAATCCGGCTGAAGGGGCACGCGCCGGTTACCCTCGAGAACACCTTTGCACCGGGTGACTCGCTGAATCCGGACGGGATGCCAATCGCACTGAACATCATGTCGGTATTCACGCGGTTGTTCGCCAATCCCTTCGAAGCGGTGCAGGTGGAAAAGATCGCGGTGAGCGTGGAAAGCGTGCCGGGGCGGCAATCGTATTCGATTGAAAGCGCCTGGCTGGAGAAAGGCGAGGCGGCGCCGGGGGAGACGCTGCGTCTTCGGGTGCTCGTGCGGCCGTATCGCGGGACGCCACGCATCGAAGAGACCACGGTGAAAGTGCCGGACCAGGCCGCGCGCGGTACCACCCTGCGGGTGCTGGTGAGCGACGCCGAGTGGATGAACCGGGCATCGCGGGGATTCGCGGGCGGGACCGGGCAAGGTCCGGAGGGCCTGGATCCGTTGATCTCGCTGATCAACCGCGAGCGGCGAAACGATCGCGTCTACGTCGGCGTGTTCGCGCCGTCGCCGACGATGTTGTGGGACGACAAGGAATTGCCGAACGTGCCCCTTTCGCAGATCAACGCGATCGACGGGCGCCCGGCTCCGGGCAGCGTGCAGATTCTGCGGGAGTCGCTGGCGGGCGAGAGTTCGATTGCGCTGTCCGGTCCGGTGAGCGGAATCGTGTCGCTGAATTTGCCGGTGCGGTAAAGCCGAAGACATTGGACGTTGGAAGGACCCACGAATGAGCAGAGTGCGAAAACCGGGTACGCTGGCGATTGCGGCGGTGGCGCTGGCGTGCCTATGCGCGGGCGCGGCGGTGGCCGAACACACGCGGCGGTGGCGGCAATCGACCTATGAGGATTTCTTGAAGGGCACCACCAAGGGCGTGGCGGTGCGCAGCGACGGGCGGCTGGAGCTGGCGCCGAAGTTTACCCAGCTGGCGGACGCAGATGCCTCGTATTTGTGGACCATCCGGCTGGATGCGAAAGGCACACCGTACACGGCAGGCGGCTCACCGGCGAAGGTGTTCAAGCTGGACTCGGCCGGGAAAGCGGCGGCAGTATTCGAATCGAACGAACTTTCCGCGCAGGCCATGGCGTTTGATGCCAAAGGCACACTGTATGTGGCGACTTCGCCGGACGGAAAGGTGTATCGCGTCGGGGCGGCGGGCGAGAAGACCGTCTTTTTCGATCCGAAGACGAAATACATCTGGGACATCGCGTTCTCGGCGGATGGCACGCTGTACGTGGCGACGGGGGACAAGGGACAGATTTATGCGGTGACGCCGGACGGGAAGGGTTCGGTGTTTTACGCGAGCGATGAAGCGCACGTGCGGGTGCTGGCGTTCGACGGGAAAGGCAACTTGATCGCGGGAACAGAGCCGAGCGGCCGGGTGCTGCGCCTGAGCAAGGCAAAAGGCGGCGCGGCGGAAGGATTTGTTTTGTACGAGACGCCCAAACGCGAAGTGACGGCGCTGGCGGTGACGGCGGACGGGACAGTGTACGCGGCGGCGATCGGTGAACGGACGCACACGGCGGCCAGCGCGGGGGGAACCTCGGTCAGCGGCGCCGCGGCAGCGGCGATGGTGTCGGCCGGCACGAGCGTGACGGTGGTGAGTTCCGGGCCAGGAGCAGCGCAGCCGCAGAGTCCGTTTGTGGCGTTCCCGCCGATGCTCTCGAGCGGAATCTACAAGATTGCCGCGGACGGCGCGCCGGAGGAGCTGTGGACCTCGCGCGACGATGTCGTGTATTCGCTGGGATTGGCAAGCGACGGGCGGCTGCTGGCCGGTCTGGGAAATTCGGGGGCTTTGCTGGCGATTGACGGGCGCGGCGTGTTCGCACAACTGGCGAAGGCCGGCTCGGCTCAGATCACGGGAATCGTGCGCGGCGCGGGCGGCAAAATTTTTCTGTGCACGGCGAATCCGGGAAAGCTGATCGCGCTGGGACCGGAATACGAGGCGGAAGGAACCTACGAATCGCGTGCATTTGACGCGCAGCTTTTTTCGGAATGGGGACGGCTGGAATGGTGGAGCCCCCCGGCGGGCGGCGCCAGCGCAAACAGCGCGGGGAGCAAAGAGCCACGGCTGGAATTCTATGCGCGCAGCGGAAACACGGAAGATCCAGGCAAGGAGTGGTCGAAGTGGTACGGGCCCTACGCGACGAGCGGAGCGCAGACCGAAGCACCTGCGGCGCGGTTTTTTCAGTGGAAGGCGGTGATTCATGACGGGCGTCCGGGCGACGGGATTGAATGGGTGACGATTGCCTACCAGCCGAAGAATGTGGCGCCGGTGATTGACGGCATCGCGCTGCAGGATCCGGGGGTGCGAGCGCAGGCGCCGCCAAATCTGAGCGCTGGCGGCCCGGCAACGGTGGCGCTGAAGTTTCCGCCAGCGGCACCGGCCACGGGAAGCGGGCTGGTGATCACCACGAGTTCGGCGAGCAGCGCGAAATTCGACAATCCGCCGCAAGGGACTGCACAGAAGGGCTGGCAATCGGTTTTGTGGAATGCGCACGACGACAATGAGGACGAGTTGCGCTACTCGGTGTGGTTCCGCGGGGAGAATGAAAAGAACTGGAAGCCGCTGAAAGAAAATCTGGACCAGAGGTTCTATTCGTTTGATACCACGTCGTTCCCGGATGGTGCGTACTACCTGAAGATCGTGGCGAGCGACGCGACCTCGAATCCGCCGGATAAAGCCCTGAAGACGGAGCGCGAAAGCGAGCGGTTTGAGGTGGACAACACGCCGCCTATGGTGAGTAAGGTGGAAACGGCAGTGGCAGGCAATGCGGTGACCGCGCGCTTTACGGCGACGGATACCGGGTCGAGCATCGAACGGGCGCAATACAGCGTGGATGGCGGCGAGTGGACGCTGCTGGCGCCGGTGAGAGGGATCAGCGACGGGAAGCAGGAGTCTTACGAATTTCGTGCAAACGGATTGAAGGCCGGCGAGCACACGATCGCGGTGCGGGCATACGACCGGTTCGAAAACGTGGGTAGCGGGAAAGCTGTGGTGACGATCCAGCCTTAACGCGCTTGTTCCGGCGCGCCGCTAGCCGGCCCAGCGTTCGTTCTTGGGCATGGAAACGAAGGTTTCAATTTCGGCGCCGAAACCGATGCGGCCGTCGCCGTAGGGTTCATTGCGCACGTGAACGACGCGCGCGCGGCAGTGGGTATCCTTGGGCTTATCGCCGGTAACCTCCGCCGGCATGCGCAGCGTGGCTTCGATGGGCATACCCACCTGCAGCGGCGCCGACGTGGCGAAATAGAACCCGCCCTGAGAGACGTTGAGGGCTTCGGTAAAATGCTCGCTTTTGTCCGCGGCGAGACCCATCGCTTTGAAGCGAATGGGCGTACGCATAGCAAAACGCGTCAGCTGGCGGCGTTCCGAAATGTCCATACCATTATCTCCTTCGCGCAGGGAGGGAGACTGCGGCTCACTAAACGTGCGGAAGGGTACGTCGAAGATAGCAAACACCGCCGCGCGGTCAAGTTGAATTTGTGCAAAGAAACGCGATCCAGGTTGCCCGAAAAGCGGCACCGGCTTCACCTGAGTTTCGCCGGCAAACTTCAGGCGAAAACCACCGGATTTCGCGTCCTCTCATCCCTCAGCGACAACTGCACCCTAGAAACACATCCGGCGGAACCTGTCCAAGCAATGGTTGCAGCCCCGCCGGACATACAAGCTGCGTTACAGTTATAGTGTTTTAAGAATTGAAAACGTATCAGGCGTAGCTGTTAGAAACTTTCTGTAGCAGTGTAGGGAGAAGCGAGCGTATGACCAGTACTGCCGGACCTGCACCGACTGCGACGACGACTGCGAGCGCGCCCACCTGGGCCGATATTGCGGCCGCGCACCAGCGGATTGCGGGGCGGATTCACCGGACGCCGGTGATGACATCGGCCACGCTGGATCAGCTGACGGGGGCACAGCTCTTCTTTAAGTGCGAGAACTTGCAGAAGACGGGGTCCTTCAAGATTCGCGGAGCCACGAACGCGATTTTTTCCCTGAACGAGCAAGAGGCGGCGCGCGGAATTGTGACGCACTCCAGCGGGAACCATGCCGCTGCGGTTTCCTGCGCGGCGGCGTGGCGCGGGGTGCCGGCTTGGATCGTAATGCCGAATAATGCCCCAAAGGTGAAGAGCGCGGCAGTGGAAGCGTACGGCGGCAAAATCACATTTTGCGAGCCGACGGCTTCCGCGCGGAACGCCGCCGCAGCCAAGATTCAGGCCGAGACCGGGGCCGCGATGGTGCATCCATACGATGACGACCGGATCATCGCGGGTCAGGCCACGGCGGCGAAAGAATTGTTGGAAGACGCAGGGCCGCTGGATGCGATTTTGTGCCCAGTCAGTGGCGGCGGCCTTCTCAGCGGTACGTGTCTGGCGGCGAAGCACCTGCAGCCGGAAATCGTCATTTTCGGCTGCGAGCCACAGTTGGCGGACGATGCCTACCGTTCGCTGGAGACGGGCGTCTTGCAAACCATGGAATCCAGCACGACCATCGCGGACGGCTTGCGGGCATCTTTGGCGGCGCGGACGTTTGCCATCCTGCGCAACCATCTGGCCGGCATTTATCTGGTCACGGAAGCCGAGATCGTCGAAGCGATGCAACTGCTCTGGCAACGGCTGAAGGTGATCACGGAGCCGTCTTCGGCGATTGCGCTGGCGCCGCTGCTGCGGGCGGGCGGTGTGGGCAGGCTGACACGTCCGGGATCGGCAAAGTCGCCGCGGGTCGGGATTATTCTGTCAGGTGGAAACATTGACTTGAACTCACTTCCCTTTTAACACCATACCTCTTCCATTCAATTGCATTTGTGGTATCCTCCGCGCAGTTCCAGTAACGGCCGAGCGCGGGCTCTGGCGGGATTTGCGGGTTCTCTCAGGCGTCGCGTCAAGTTGCGAGGCGGCGAGGAGTTCGCTCCAATTCTCCAAAACCGCGACGGCATCCGCACAACGGCGACGCGACCCACTACCCCTCCGTTTCGCCGGTACTGACCGAAACGGTGACCGGTTCGACGATCCTCAGCGTGAATGCGCAATCCGGCAATCTTTCGCATCCATTGAATGTGACGATCATCCTGCAATAGGCAAGGGTGGCTACGCGGGAGAACGGGCGGCGCACGGCCCGCAACTCTGCCGCAATTTTTCGTGTTAACCTCCTTTGAGCTTTTGCGTGAGCCTGCGGACGGATACGGCTTCCCCACCCCGTTTTGCCGTTGGTCCGAGTGCTTACTCTGCGGTGTACTGCGACCCGTGCCCCGTCGTTTACAAGCAACTCCGGGCATGAAATGCGGCTCTAAGGGGTGAAGCGGCCTCTGGCGGTTGCGATTCCCTGAGTCTTTCAATCCAAACCTGGTGTGGATGACGATGAACCCTAGCAGCTCCAGCCGTATTTTCCGCATGGCCCGCTTTTCCTTTCGCACCACGATGCTTTCGATGATGAGTCTGGCTGCCCTGGCATCCGCGGGCTCGGCGCGCGGGCAATCGTCGCCGCAGGCGCGAGTGATCGAAGCGGTGCAGAACGAGAAGACGGTCACGCTGCGGGGAAACGTGCATCCCTGGGCGCGGGCGGCGAACGATCGCGGGACGCTGGCGGATCAACAGCCGGTGACGCGTATGGGCCTGCTGCTGCAGCGCAGCGCGGCGCAGGAGTCGGCGCTGGAACAGCTGCTGGCCGAGCAGCAGGATCCGAAGTCGGAGCACTATCACGCGTGGTTGACGCCGCAGGAGTTTGGCGCGCGGTTCGGTCCCGCGGACGCGGACCTGGCAGCGGTGAAAACCTGGCTGGCATCGCAGGGCTTTACGAACGTGAAGGTGAACAACGGGCGGACGGTGGTTTCGTTCGACGGCACGGCAGGGCAGGTGCGCAACGCGTTTCACGCGGAAATACACAGGCTAAGCGTCGGCGGCAAGGAACATTTCGGGGTGATGCGCGAGGCGCAGATTCCGGCAGCGCTGGCTCCGGTAGTTGCGGGCGTGGTGGGCCTCAGCAATTTTCATCCGCAGCCGCAGATCAAGCGCTTTGGAAAATTCCGCCGCAATGCAAAGACCGGCGAAGTCACGCCGCTTTTCACCTTCACGGATGTAAACGGAACCTTTTACGGGGTCGGGCCAGGCGACTTTGCGAAGATTTACAACATTCCCGCGGGCGCGGACGGCAGCGGGCAAAGCATCGCGATCGTGGGGCAATCGAACATCAACATCCAAGACGTGCGCGATTTCCGCAGCATCTTTGGGCTGCCGGTGAACGACCCGCAAATCATTTTGAATGGCCCCGACCCTGGGCTGGTTTCCGGCGACGAGGGCGAATCGGACCTGGACGTGGAGTGGTCAGGCGCGGTGGCGCCGAAGGCCACGATCAAGTTCGTGGCCACGCAGAGTTCGCAGACCGACGGCCTCTCCGGCGTGGACGCTTCGGCCCTGTATATCGTGGACAACAACATCGCGCCCGTAATGAGCGAGAGCTACGGGTCGTGCGAATCGGCGCTCGGCAGCTTCAACAGTTTTTACAATTCCCTGTGGCAGCAGGCGGCCGCGCAAGGCATCACGGTCGTGGTGTCCTCGGGCGATAACGGCGCGGCGGGCTGCGATGACCCGAACTCGGTGACCTCGGCAAGCGGCGGCATCGCGGTGAGCGGCATCGCTTCTACACCGTTCAACATTTCCGCCGGCGGTACGGACTTCGATCAGGCCGGCTCCCAGACGACCTTCTGGAATTCCTCGAACGCCAGCGGAACGCAGGTTTCCGCCAAAGGCTACATTCCGGAGACGACGTGGAACGATTCCTGCGCGCAGAATGGGCTGACCGGTTGCAACTCGGTGACCTCCAGCAGCGCCAGCCTGAACATTGTGGCCGGCAGCGGTGGTCCGAGCTCGGTATACAGCAAGCCGGCCTGGCAATCGACTTCGATCACCGGCGTGCCGAACGACTCGGTGCGCGACACGCCGGACGTCTCCCTTTTTGCCAGCGACGGGCAGAATGGCAGCTTCTACATCGTGTGCGAATCGGACGAAGATATTTCCGGCGACACCGGATGCAATCTGACCAAGTTCACCTCCAGCTCACCCTTCCACGATTTTCAGGCGGTGGGCGGAACTTCGGCCGCCGCGCCATCGTTTGCGGCCATCATGGCGCTGGTGAACCAGAAAACCGGGCAACGGCAAGGCAACGCGAACGTCACGCTCTACGCGCTGGCCAAGGCCGAAACGTTCTCCAGTTGCAATTCGAGCAGCGGAACCAGCGGCAGTTCGAGCAACACCACCTGTGTGTTTAACGACGTGACCAAAGGAACGGTTTCGGTGCCTTGCGCGGGCGGCTCGACGAACTGCAGCAAAACATCGAGCGGCGGATTCGGTGTTCTGGCGACGAACAGCACCACGATCGCCTACGGCACCACCACAGGTTACGACCTGGCGACCGGGCTCGGTTCGGTAAACGTCGCGAACCTGCTGAACAAGTGGGCGACGCCCAGCCTGATTGCCACGACCACGACCCTGACGCCGTCCTCCGTCTCCGGCACGGTTGGAACCGCGGTGACGCTGAGCGGTAAGGTGACCAAGAGCTCCGGCAGTGGCACGCCGAGCGGCGTTGTTGTCTTTCAGAATTCGTCCACCAGCGTGCCGGCGGACTCGGCTTCGCTGGACTCCAACGGCAACTACAGCGTGAGCACGGCATTTCTGGCGGCGGGAACCTACAACCTGAAAGCGCACTATGGCGGGGACACGACGTTCGCGGCAAGCGATTCGCCGGCGATTGCGGTGAACCTGGCGAAGCAGAACAGCACGGTGGTTGTGAGCTTTGTGACCAGCACCGGATCGCTGACGACCGCAGCGCAATCCGTCGCGTACGGATCGCCCTACATCCTGCGCGTGGACGTGACAAATGCGGGCGGCGGGACCTGTGAAAACGTCAGCACCGGCGCGCTCACCTTCATCTGCCCCACCGGAACGATCGCGCTGAAGGACAACGGCGGCGCGCTGAACGATTTCCCGAATGCGCAGACACCAAACGCCACAAACGTCGCCACGCTGAACGACCGCGGCTTTGCCGAGGACCAGCCGATTCAACTGGGCGTGGGCACCCACAGCATCACCGCTTCCTACACCGCGAATTCCACCAGTAGCTACAATTCGAATTCGAGCAGCAACACGCTTTCGGTGACGATCACCAAAGCCTCGACTTCCGTTTCCGTGAGCCCGAGTGTGACCAGCGTGAACTCCGGCGGCAGCGTGGTTTTTACGGCAGTGGTGAGCTCGTCGAGCAATTCTTCGACCGGTCCAACCGGCTCGGTGACCTTTATGAACGGTGGGACGACACTGGGCTCGGCCACCTGCACACCCACGGGCTTCAACGTGAACACGGGCACCGGGGCGTTCTGCACGGCGCAACTCACGACGACGATTTCGGCTTTGCCGCCGGGACTCTTCGGGCCTGCGCCTGTATCCGGGCCGGGGCGGCCGATTTCGCCTTTGCTCTGGTTTGCCGGGCTAATGGCCGCCTTAAGCCTTGCCTTATTCCTGCTTGGCACCAAGTTGGCCGCGCGGCGGCGCATGTACGCCACGTTTACGGGCTGCGGACTCTTGCTGCTGGCGGCGGCAATCGCCGCGGGCTGCGGTGGCGGGTCCAGTTCTGGCGGCGGGGGCGGCGGCGGGTCCGCGAGGACCATCACCGCAGCGTATGCGGGAGACTCCAACTACTCGTCGGCGTCGGGGAGCACGTCCATCACGGTGCACTAGACGATAGATTGGGCTTCGATGGAGTTAGACCGAACGCTGGCGGATAGCCTGCGCTCTGCCGAAACTAGTTGATGACCGGCGGAAAGAACACATTCCAGAAGTTCGGCGCGGGAGCGGTGAATTCGATAGGCACCAGCGAGCCTTCCGGACTGAACTGTGTCGGTCGCGGCACATGCGCCTCTATGGTCTTCTTACTGGTGAGATTCTCAACCGAAATCTTGGTGCCTTGCGGCAGGCCCTCCGCGAGCTGAATCAGCGCGCCGGTAGCGGAAACCGTATGCGTATGGCCTTCGACCGGAGCGGCTTTGCCCGCCACGGTAATGCGCACGGGAACACGTAGCAGCACGCGTTGCGCGCGGCGGCGCTCTTCGGAGGTCAACGGCCGGGTGAGACCGGGCTTGACCGAGTTATTCGCAGGCATACGATTGCTGACAGGCGGTTTCACAGTTCCAATCCCCAAAAATCCATGTCCGGGGCGACGAGCTCAATGCCGTATTCCCAGCCTTCCGGACGTGGATTCCCTTTCCAGACGATGACCGCAGCGTTGCTGGTGCCGGTTGCAAGATTCGTAAGCGAGAGCCGGTGCTCGAGGTTGAGCGAGTCTTTCAGTATGACCATGCAGCCGTACGGATTCACGACCCGGGTGTAGGCCTCAACCGCGGCGCGCCGGCCGTCGGCATCCCATTCGGCGCGAACGTGCACGCGCGAGTTCATGCGGCTGCCGCGGCGCTTATCGCTGTAGCGGCCGCCGATGTTCTTCAGGCTGGCCGGTTTCTGATCGGGCGTCTTGACCTGCATGCGAGCCTCGCTTGGTCTCTACATCGCCATGCTAGAGTTGAGAGAACAGACGGTCAATGGTACGGAAAAGAGCGAGCGAGCAATTGGGTAGCTGTACGAAAGGCCAGTAAATCGCGCGGAAAACGCGGCGGGTACAGGGAAGCGGACATTTGCCGGAATGCGCAATCTGATCGTCAATGCGGATGATCTGGGCTGGACGGCGGGCGTGAACCGCGGCATCGCGGAGGCGCACCGCAACGGGATTGTGACCAGCACCTCCCTGCTGGCCAACGGCGAAGCCTTCGCCGATGGGTTGCGCACGGCGGCGGAAAATCCGGGCCTGGGCGTGGGCGTACATTTGAATTTGAGCGACGGGAAACCGGTGGCCCCGGCCGGGCAGGTTGCCAGCCTGCTGAACGAGGGCGGCGAATTTGCAGGCGGGCCGGAGACGCTGTTGTTGCGGCTGACGACCAAACACCTGGACCCGCGCGAGGTGGAACGCGAATGGGACGCGCAGATCGAAAAAGTGCGCGCCGCGGGAGTGCGGCCGACCCACCTGGATGGGCACAAACATGTCCAGATGCTGCCGGGACTGTTCGCCATCGCGCTGCGCCTGGCGAAGAAACATGGCATCGAGGCGGTGCGGGTGTCGCACGAAGCTTCGCCGCTGCGCATGGCACTGACCGACGGCAGCGAACCGGCGAGCGTGTTACTGCGACAGGGCGTGCAGGCACGAGGGCTGAAGTTGCTGGCGCGCGACGCGCGGGAGCTCGCGGAGCACGCGGGCATTTCCACCGCCGATTATTTTTGCGGCATTGCACAGACCGGTGTGTTGACCAAGAAGGGCGTCACGCAACTGCTGGGAAGTCTGCCGGATGGCACGACCGAATTGATGTGCCACCCCGGCTACGCGGACGACGAGTTGAAGCGCACGGCAACACGGTTGCAGGGGTCGCGGCAGACCGAACTGGAGATACTGACGGACAAAGGGGTCCGAAAAAGTATCTTGGAGCTGGGAATTCGCCTGATAAACTATAATCAGCTAGGTACGGCAGGCGCATGAGCAACGACTCCGAAATCAGGTACTCGATCGTCGTTCCGTTCTTCAATGAGCAGGAGAACATCCCTGCCCTGTACATGAAGCTGACGGAAGTGATGGACGCCTTGGGCGAGCCCTACGAACTGGTGTTCGTGGACGATGGCAGCCGGGACAACACGTTTCGTGTGCTCTCGGACATCTACGAGCACGACCGGCGGGTGAACCTGATCCGGTTGCGGCGGAATTTCGGGCAGACCCCGGCGCTAAAGGCGGGCTTCGACTTCGCGCGCGGCGCGGTCATCATCTCGATGGACGGAGACCTGCAGCACGATCCGGAGGAAATTCCCCGGTTTCTGGAAAAAATAGAAGAAGGCTACGACCTGGTGAGCGGCTGGCGCTACGCGCGGCGCGATCACTGGCTAATGCGGCAGATTCCCAGCCGGGTGGCGAACTGGCTGATGGCCAAGCTGTCCGGAGTGGAACTGCACGACTTCGGAACAACCTTCAAGGCCTATCGGCGGGAAATCATTCAGGAGATCCAGCTTTACGGCGAGCTGCACCGCTTCATTCCCGCGTTGGCGAGTACCACCGGCGCAAAAATCGTGGAAGTGCCGATCGAGAACCTGGAGCGGAAGAGCGGGCGATCAAACTACGGCATCGGGCGAACCATTCGCGTGTTTCTGGACCTGATGATCGTGAAATTCCTGCTGGATTACTCGACGCGTCCAGCGCAGTTTTTTGGCTTGCTGGGCATCGCGGGTGCCGGCATGGGCACGCTGATCGGCGCGTACGTGGTGTTCAAGAAGCTGTTTTACCACGTCTCCGTGATGGCGGAGCACGGGCCGCTCCTGCTGCTCTCGATTGCCCTGCTGGTGAGCGGCATTCAATTCCTTTCCATGGGCCTGCTGGGCGAGATCATGGCCCGGACCTACTACGAATCGCAGAACAAGCCGATTTATACCCTGCGCGAAGTGAAAAGCCATCGCAAGGAGATGGGCGATTCGGCGGAACAAGCGCGGCCTTCCGGGAGCTCGGAACGGTAGTTGCCTTGAGCGGCGCTGCTGGCGGCGCTTCCTTCCTGTGGTGTTTTCCCGACGAAAACAAAACTGCTGGTAATGGCGGAAAAGGCGGGACGAACGCTGCTGCGTGCGTTTGCACCGCGCGAAATTTCGGAGGCCAACGGTGAATCGAGAGCAGTTCTACCGAATCATGGACGGCGAAGGGACGCTGGACTACGAGGTGTACCTGCGCACAAAGGCGCTGCTGAACTGCCAGACCGAGTACGCCGAACTGTGCAACAAGGACGAACTGCAATTCCAGATCGTGCATCAGGTGGAAGAACTGTGGATGAAGCTGATTGCCTATACGCTGCTGGATATTGACGAATACCTGCAACAGCAGAATACCAATCGCGTGCTGACATTGTTCCGCAGAATTCACGCAGTGCAGCGGATGATGATCGCGCAGATTGGGTTGCTGGAAACGATGTCTCCCAAGGAGTATCAGGCGATCCGGCAGCGGCTCGGCAACGGCAGCGGGCAGGAATCGCCGGGATTCCGCACACTGCTCAAAATGTATCAGCCGGTGTGGAGCTCCTTTGAGGAGTTCTATCTGAAGAAGCACGGGCTGACCGTCGAGAGCATCTACGACTCGAAGTACGACCACGGCGATGCCTACGTCGTGGCCGAAGCGCTGGCCGAGTTCGACGAATTGTTTCAAAAATTCCGCTACGAGCACATGCAGCTGATTCACCGCACCATCGGGTTCGGCTCGAAATCACTCAAAGGGCGACCGGTGGAAATCCTCGAAGATGGGATGCGGCACAAATTCTTCCCGGAGCTATGGGAGATCCGCAACGAGATGACCGACAAGTGGGGCACGGAGTACGGGGTAAAACGCGAACCGATCGGTGGGCACCACTAGGGCGCGCCGCAAAGAACGGAAGAATTAAGGATGAAGGCGCGTATAGCGGCCTTGGAAGAACAGCAGCGGCAGTCCGCCGTGAAGCGACGCCGAGAGGACCTCGGCCACGACAATGGTGTGGTCCCCGGCGGGATGGGCGGCATGCAGGCGGCAGGCCATCTGGCAGAGAACCGCGCCGAGTAGCGGGATGCCGTCGGGAGTCCATTGAAAGTCCACGTGCATGCGCTGTTCTTCCCTCTCCGACTGGTCCGGGCGCGAGAAAAATTCCGAGAGACGCTGCTGTTCTTCCCTGAGGATGTTGACGCCGAAAAAGCGCTTTTCCAGCAGCAGCGGCAACAGGTGCGCTCGCTGGTCCACGCAAACGGAAACCAGCGGCGGATCAAGCGAGACCGACGTGAACGAGTTGGCGGTCATGCCGTGCACGGCGCGGGCTTCGCGCTGCACGGTGACGACCGTGACACCGGTGGCGAATTGACCGAGCGCGCGACGAAAGTCGAGGGAAGTAATCGGCACGGAAGACATTTTTACTGAGGGTAGCACAACGTGCGCGCCTCGCGTGCGCGGCGAGCAACGAAAAGGGTCACCTTGCGGTGACCCTTTTGCATTCCGGATTGCCGCTCGGGAACAAGCTCAGTGCGGACGGTCTTTGTTCTCATTCTTGGGCGGCTTGGGCGATGCGTTTGAACCATGGTTGCTCGAGCCCTGGGTCCTCTGAATCTCCTTTTGCTGCTTCTGCTCGAGTTTTTGCTGCTCCTGGTCGTGCTTGCGCTCCATCTGGTCGAGCTGGGCCTGTTGCTTCTGCTCGAGGCTCTGCTGGCGCTGCGGGTTGTTCTGGTTCTGGACCTTGTTCTGCTGCTGCATCTGCTTCTGCTCGAACTTCTGGCGCTCCAGGTCCTGTTGCTGGCGGAGCCTTTCGATCTCTTGCTGCTGCTTCTGCTGCAGCGCCGGATCGACGTTCGGCCGCGAGGTTGGCGGGCGATCGTTGTAGTTGCGAGCGTTACCGTTGTTCACTCCGCCGTTGTTTGGCGCATTGTTGGGCTGTGGCTGATTGTTGGCGCTCGGAGCGGTCGTTGGACGATTGCTGTTGATCGGCCCGTTGGCAACGATGGGATTGTTCATTGCCGGCCGATTGTTGCCGGGCGTCTGCATCGTTGTGGTGCGCACCGGAGGCGCGACGCGAACGTTGGGCCGCGGTGCTTCCTGCGGCGGGCGAATCTGCGCGGCGGAGACGGGGCGGCCACCGTTGGCCTGCACATCCTGGATCTGGCGGGAAACGGGGATGGCCGCCGGCGGTGGAGCGGTTCGCGCAACGACCGGCCGCTGGTACACATTGGAGGGCGGACGAACCCGGGCGTCAGCCCCGGCGCCGAGAAAGCTGCGCTGTTGTGGCGCGACACCCGGCGTGAGAGGCGCAACCGGCGCCGCGGAAACTTCGCGCGCATCCACCCGAATCATGTTTCGACCGATGGGTTGCGCGGACGTGAAGGAAGCTTGCGAAGTGGCGGTCACCGCATTGTTCACGCGCTGGTTCTGATAAGTGATGTTAGTCACGTTCACCGTCTTGTTGACGTACACGTTGTTGTAAACGTTGGTGACTTGGGTGCGGTTGATAATGACCGTGTTGGAGACGTTGACGTTCTCCACGTAGCGCGGGCTCACCCGATAGGCTGGGCAGAACACGTCGCGCGGCCCAAGGGGAAACCAAGCCACACCCGCGGCGACGCCGCCCACGCTCACACCGACGCCCCAGCGCGGGCCGCCAACCCAGGCAACCAGCGCGGGCGCGTACACCGGGCGGACATAGGCGACCGTATAGACCGCGGGACGCGGCGGGCACGGCACCCATCCCCACACGCCGCCGACGACCACCCAGCGGCCATAGTGGAACGGAGCAAATCCCCAGGGCGCGTCATCCACCCAGGTCCATCCCCAGGGCGAGATCCAAACCCAGTGACCGTAGCGGTAAGGCGCCCAGCCTACGACCGTGGTGTGCGGAAACCAGACCGTTCCGTATTCGGGCACCGGGCGCCAGCCGCCGTAGTCGTCAAGGTCTTCGTAGCCCACCACGTCGTCGGAAACGTAACGCGGCGCGGTGGAGCGATCCCAGCGGCGGTCGCGGTCAGCGCACCAGCGGTCGAAATCATCGTCGCTACCGTAGCTTTGCACGTCGGCGCTCAGCTGGTCCGTTCCGGAAAAGCTTGCGGTCTGCCCGGCGTGCACGGGGTAGGCCGAGCCGCCGCCTGTGACCTCGCCCTGGCCATCGCGGATCGAGATGATGGTGGCGTCGCCGTTCTCATTCACATTCACGCGATAGGAACCGGGGCGGAGAACGTTGAAGGCCAGGTTTGGCGTGTCCACTTCGAGCGTCTGGTTTTCGTCGAGGCGCCGCACACGAATGTTCAGGGAGCCTTCCGTCAGGCGAATCTGCACGGTACGGTCATCGAGATTCAGGAAGGAGAAGCCAGTCTGTGGACCGAGACGCAGCGCATACGAATCGACGCGCAGTTCGGCGCGGCCATCGCGATCCGTCCAAAGCTTGTCGCCCGTGGTCATGGGCCGGTTGATGACGGCGCTCACCCAGTCTTCCGTTCCGGAGGGCTCGAAGGAAACCGAGCCGGCGGTGTAGCTGAGACGGGCGGCACGGGAAGGTGGATCGTCCCCTTCGCCTTCTTGCGCGGCAGCGCGCGGAGCGGCGGCAAGCGCGAGAACGGCAAACCAGAGTGTCAGCAGCGTGAAGCGGCGAGCGGCGGCGTTGCGCATGGTGCAATCTCTCCTGAAGCGCCGGAAAGAACCGGAAACGGGGTGGCGCTTCTCTTCCAGGTCGTGGTTGGAAACCGGATTATGGGTTTCACCTTACCACCCGGGTCCGCTTGGCTGACCATCGGGAAATTGCTGGAGTTTCCAGATGGGAATCACCGGAAGAGCCATCGGCAAGCACCGCGGAGCCCGTCGTTCTGGGGGATATAACCCAAGCGAACAGAAAGAGTTGCGCGCAAGAAAAAGGCCCGCCGGTGAAGGCGGGCCGGAAGTCGGGCAGGGTCAGATTTGGCTTAGTGCCGGCCGTGCGATGAGCCTCCGCCGCCACCATGGCTGCCACCACCACCGCCACCACCGCGCGGCCCGCTGCCGCCTCCACTGGAGCGGGGAGCGCCGCCGCCACCGCCACGCGGCGCCGGAGCGGAGTAGCCGCGATTGCCGCCGCTCGGGGGCGCGGAATAGCGCGGCGCCGAGTTGCCGCCAAAGCCACCGTTGCCGCGCGGCTGCGAGTACGAGGGCGAGGAGTAGTTACGCTGCGGCGGCTCGTAAGAGCGCTGCTGCGAGTAGCCGCGGTTGGCGCCGCCGTTGTTTCCGAATCCGCCACGCTGGTTCGAATAGCTGGAGTTGGCGGGATTGCTGCGTTGCGGCACGTCATAGGAGCGGCCGCTGTTAGCCGAGCCGGCCCACGAAGGGCGGTCGGAGCGGAGCGCGGTATTGCGAGGCGTGTCGTTGTTACGCGAATTGCCGTTGGAGCCGAAGCCCTGCGGGGCGCGGCCACGATCGGTGGAGTTGCCCTGCGCGGACCAGGTGCGCGCAGCGTTTGTGTTGTTCGCCGCGCCCGTGTTCGCACGATTGCCGTTGAAGCCGCCGTCGCTCGGCGCGCCGCGCATGTGAGATTGCGGCTTATCCTGCGAGAGCTCGCGCTGGCGAGCGGTCATACCCGGCTGCGCGTTGGACGCATTGCCCTGCCCTTGCGAGAAGCCGGGGCGATTGCTCAAGGCAGCGTTGTTGGTATTTTCCGCGCGGCCAATGTTCGGGCGATCGTTGCGGAAGCCGGAGTTGGCATTGTTGCGGAAGCCGGAGTTGCCGGCGCCCACGTTGCCCGCGCCGGAGCTGCCGCGGTTGGCATTGTTGAAGCCGCCGCGATTTTCGCCGCCAGTGAAGCCGCGGGTGGGAGCGCTGCTGGTCGCGCCGCCGAAAGTGCGAACCGGTATGTGCGCGGCAGCCGCGGCCGGCGTGCTACGGGCTATCACCTGGCGGTTCTCGATATTCTGGGACGGCCGTGCGACGTTGCCGCGGGTTGCGTTGGCGCCCATATAGCTTTGCCGGGTCGGCGCAAAATCCGCGCGGTTCATGACCTGCGCGCCGCGCAGACTTGCCTCGGTCACGCGATTCGCGCTGCGGTTAATGGCCTGTCCACCCACGAAAGTGTTGCGTGACGCGACCGTGACTGCGTGGGTGTTGTGCGCGTACGCGTAGTTAAAGTTCGTGTTGCGATTGTTGATGATGGTGGTGTTGCGAATGTAAGTGTTGTGGATGTTGACGTTGCGGTAGTACGCGCCGCTGGTGCGGTACCACGGCCGGAACGGCTCATGCGGTCCAAGCGGGAACCAGCCAATGCCACCGCCAAAGCCCCACCCTCCGCCGAATCCAAAGCCCACGCCCCAGCCTCTGCCGCCGATAAAGCCCACAAAGGCCGGGCCGTAGATCGGACGCGCGTAGTAGGGACCGGGGCACCAGCCCCAACGACCGCCAATATAGGACCAGCGGCCATAGTGATAGGGCGCAAAGCCCCAAGGCGAATAGTCCACCCAAGTCCAGCCCCAGGGACCGATGTAGTTCCAGTAACCGTAGCTGTAAGGAGCCCAACCGGCGCTCACGACCGTCGGATACCAGACCGGGCCGTAGTCCGGCACCTCGCTCCAGGTGCCGTTATCGTCGAGATCGCTGTAGCCGGGCACGTCTCGTGAAACGTATTTCGCGGAGACGGAATTGTCATCGCGGAGATCGCGCTCATTGGACCACCGGTCGAGACCATCGGGCGCGGGAGCGGCGGCGACGAAATACGTGATCTTGTCGGTGCCGGTGAATTCGCCGCGTTCGTTGGCATGCAGCGTATACGTCTGGCCACCGGCGGCCACGGTTCCTTCGCCGCGGATCACGGTGACCCGAGTACCGTCGCCATTTTCGTTGACGTCAATGCGGAAAGCGCCGGCTTGCGTCACGGTGAACGCCAGATTCGGCGTGTCCACTTCGTAGACGTCGCCCTGGCGAAGCTCGCGGACGCGAAAATTGATCGCGCCCTCGGCCAGGCGCATCTGCGTGGTCTGCTCATCGAGATTCAAGAACGAAAGCGCGGTCATACTGCCGAGGTGGATGGACGCCTGACCAGCTTGCAGTTCGGCGCGGGAGTCGCGGTCCGACCAGATCTTGTCGCCAACGGTAACCGGACGATTGCGCGTTGCAGTACCCCAATCGCCCTGGCCGCCGGGTTGAAACGAAACCGAACCATCGGTGTAGCTCAGACGGGCTACCCGAGTCGGGGGATCCTGCGAAGTGTCGCCATCCGCGATCACCCCATTACCGTTCGGATCTGTGGACATAGCAACCGGGGTGTTCGACGCATCTGGGCCTGGCACCGGAGGCGCGTCCTGCGCGTGAAGCCGCGCAGGCGCAAGTGTCAGGAAACTCAAAAGTCCGGCAAGAAGCAGCAACGAGAACCTGGATTGTGTGGATTTCGTATTCATAAGCTCGTCTCTGTCCCCGGACCCGTTCTACTCCAGGCAGATACAGGCCGGATGGAGGATAACCACCCTCTCGCTCCGATAAACCCCAAGACTGACAAAAAGTTGCAGTCCTGTAATACGGCCAGCGGGGTGCAGCTCCTATTAAGAAGACGAGTTTTCTTGATTCGGCGTTTCCGGGTACTGGTACTGTAAATAACTTGCCCGAAATCTGACCTTTAGAACAGGCGCAGAGCGGCCACGGGGGAATTTAGACTGCTTCTTGTGAGCGCCCCTGCGCTCTGGGAGAATCAAGCGTATGAAGGCAAAGTGGATTGGTGCTTTGGCACTTGGCTTGGTGGCTGCGGCGGGAGTGAGCGCGCAGCAATGGCGTCAGGTTGGTCCCGCGGGGGGCACGGTGATCTCGCTGGAAGCGGATCCGCGCGACGCGAACAAGATTTACCTGGGCACTTCGGATGGACACGTGTTCCAGTCCTCGGACCAGGGCAAGCACTGGACCCTCTGGAGCCGCATCGGCAACGGTCAGGATGACGTGATCACGCACATCATCGTGGACCCGCGCGACTCCACCCGCCTCTACGCCAGCACCTGGACGTTGTATTCGGGCGGCGGCGGCGTCTATCGCAGCGACGACTCCGGGCGCACCTGGAAGCTGACAGGGCTGGCGAAGGAAACGGTGCGCGCGCTGGCGCAGGCGCCGACGAATCCAAAGCTTTTTGTGGCCGGCTCGCTCACGGGCGTGTATCGCTCGCTCGACGACGGCAACACCTGGGAAAAAATCACTCCGAACAACCACGAGGACCTGCGCAACTTTGACTCGCTGGCTTTCGATCCCAAGGACGAGAACACCATCTACGCCGGAACCTACCACCTCCCCTGGAAGACCACGGACGGCGGCAAGAGCTGGGCGCCGGTGGTGAAGGGCATGATTGACGACTCGGACGTGATGAGCATCATCGTCGATCCGGCGAACAGTTCGAATGTGCACGCGACTGCGTGCTCCGGTATCTATCACAGCGTGGACGCCGGCCAGACCTGGAAGCGCTACGGCGGCATTCCCTTTGTGTTCCGCCGCACGCAGTTAATCAAGCAGGATCCGCAGCATCCGGAGACGCTCTACGCCGGAACCACCAGCGGCCTGTGGAAGACCACCAACGAAGGCGTCGAATGGAAGCGCATGACGCCGGGCGATTGGGTGGTCAACGCCATCATCCTCGATCCGCGCGATCCGCAGCGTGTGATCCTGGGCACGGAACGCGAAGGCGTGCAGATCAGTGAAAACGGCGGCGCGTCGTTCAGCGCAGCCAATACCGGATTCCATCACCAGCACATCCTGGATGTGGCGATCGATCGCGACAACCCGCAAAAGGCTCTGGTGGTGCTGACCTTTGACACCAACGCGTTTCTGGCCACCAAGGACGGCGGAACCAGCTGGTCCGCGCTTGGTCCCGGCCTGAAGCGTACGGACGTGCGCCACGTTTACGCCATGCCAAACGGCTTTTGGGCCTCGCTCGCGAACGGCGGCCTCATGAAGTACGACGAGACGACCAACAAGTGGGTCAAGGCCGGACTGCTGGTACCGGAACCGGTGGCGACGCCGGCAGCGGCTCCCGCCAAACCCGCCAAAGGCAAAGCGCCGGTGAAGAAGGCGGTTCCCGTGGCCAAAAAACCGGTGCCGACTCTTCTGGCGTTCCAGGTGAACGACCTGAACTTCGGCGGCAGCGAATGGTTTGCCGCGACCACCGGCGGATTGCTGATTTCGACCGACAAGGGCGCGACCTGGAAACAGGCCGGCCAGGAAGCGTTTGCCAAGCAGCCATCCCAGTCGGTGGAAGTCTCCAACGACGGTTCGCTGGTCTGGGCTGTCTCGCAGAAGAACCTGCTCTATTCCGAAGACCACGGCGCCCATTGGGACGTCAAGGAACTGGCGTTTGCGGCGGCCGGCAACCTGCGGCTGCGGCGCATGGACGACCAAAACCTCTTCATCACTTCCAACATGGGCCTTTATACGTCGCATGACGCGGGCCGCAACTGGAATCGCGCGGACATTCGCGACCTGCAGTTTCAAGACGCGGCGGGCTCGGGCAATGCGCGCCTTGCGGCGTTGCAGAAGCGCGGACTCGTGGCCTCCTTCGACGGCGGCAAGAGCTGGCAGCGCGTGAGCGATCCCTTGGCGGAAGGCTTCTTCCCCCTGGTGCGCGCGAGCCGCAGCGGTTCGCTGGTGGCGGTTTCGGCGACAGAAGGGCTGTTCACGCTTGAGAACGGAGCACGCTCGGCCAGCGATTCCTCGGCACTGATTCAGGACGCAACCGGCGTGCAAAAGCCGCGGTAAGACCGACCAACCCGAGAAACCGGAAAGCGCCCCAGTGGTTCGGGGCGCTTTCTTTTTTGGGGCGCGGCGCCCCGGCTGGAGATCTTGTTGCGTTCAGTAAGGCAGCCGTCAGGAAACCATGGTGTTGAGATTGACGCCGATTTGGTAGCCGGTGCCACGGACAGTACGGATGAGGGCGCGGTCGTGATTTGCGTCCACCTTGCGGCGCAAATAATTGATGTACACGTCCACGACATTGGTCATGGTTTCGACGTTCAAGCGCCAGACCTGCTCGACAATCGTGGAGCGGCTGACCGGCTGGCCGGCGTGCCGCATGAGGAATTCCAGCAGCGAGTATTCCTTGGGACTGAGGTCAATGGCACGGCCGGCACGGTGCACACTGTGGCTCAGACGGTCCATCACCAGATCCTCCACCTGCAGTGTGGCGCGATTGGATTGGGCGCCGCGGCGAAGGACCGCGCGAATGCGTGCGGCAAGTTCGGCAAAGGCAAACGGCTTGGGAATGAGATCGTCGGCGCCGGCGTCCAGACACTGCGCCCGCTCTTCCACACTTTCGGACGAGGTGAGGAACACGAGCGGCAGTTCCGGCTTGCGGGCACGAATCTGTCGCAAAGCGCCGATTCCCGCGGCGCACGGCAATGATAAGTCGAGCAAGGCCAGATCGCAGGGACGCTCCGCCACAATACGCGAGGCTTCCTGCGTACCGGGAATCAGGTCCACCGCGAACTGCTCCGCTTCCAGCTTCCTGCAGAGAAAATCACCCAGGGGTGCGTCACTTTCAGCGACAAGTATTCGCATAGCACGCTCACACAATGAAGATGTGAAGGGGAGGGCTGCAGTATGAGTGCAAGTTCATTACGTGTCAATCATTAAATCACGCATCGCGAAAGAAAGTTTCCGCGAGCTACTGTTCCGATTTGGAACTGTCTTGTTCCACGTTGTGACGCGGGGGGTTGAGGATGACGATATCCACGCGGCGGTTGCGGGCACGGCCTTCGGCGGTGTCGTTGGCCGCCACCGGGTGAAACTCGGCATAGCCGGCAGCGGAGAGACGTTGTGGACTGATGCCGTAGTGCTCGACGAAGAGGCGAATCAATTCCGAGGCACGCGAGGTGGAGAGCTCCCAGTTCGACGCAAAGCGCCGATTGTGAATCGGTTGATTGTCGGTGTGACCCTCGATGCGCAGGCTCTCGGTGCGCTTTTCCAGGATTGCAGCCAGCCGATCCAGAGCATCACGGGAGGACGGGCGAAGTGAAGCGGAGCCGCTTTCGTAGAAACCGACTTCGTGAAGGCTGATAACCAGGCCTTCGCGGTGAGCTTTGACGTCCACGAGCTTCTTTTGAATTTCCGGGGCCAGGACCTTTTCCAGCTCCTGCTGGATGTCTTTCAGAGGGGCGTTGGAGGTGGGAATCAGAAAGCCTTTCATTGGCTGGACGAAACGTGTCATGTCCGATGTAAGTTCGGAATTCTCCACCACCTGCACCTTCGAAAACGGCACCGCCTCGGAATCGCTCAGCGGAATCTCCGTGCTGGAGGTATCGAAGACGCCCATCTGTTGAAAGGCGACCTGTATGGCCAGCGCCAGGCGGCCGACTTTGCGCTTGTCCACCTGCGCGGAAGAGTACAGCACGACAAAGAAGGCAAAGAGCAGGGTGATGAAGTCGGCGTAGGAGACCAGCCAGCGTTCATGGTTGATATGCTCCGGGTGTTTTTTCCGTCGCCTCATGCGGATGCGGGCCTCCGTGCGGGCTGGACCCGATTCGCCTCGTGGAAGAAGGCACGCAGCTTGGTCTCGAGCATGCGCGGATTCATGCCTTCGAGGATCGAAATCACTCCCTCCAGGGTCATTTCGCGGATGATCTGCTCCTGGCGGATGCGCATCTTGATTTTGCCGGAGGCGGGCAGGAAAAAGAGATTGGCCAGCCCGACGCCATAGATGGTGGCGACAAAAGCCACCGCGATGCCGCGACCGACCTCGCCTATGTTGTCCAGATGCTGCATCACCTGAATCAGGCCCAGTACGGCGCCGATAATGCCGATCGTGGGCGCAAAACCGCCAGCCGACTCAAACACTTTGGGAATGTGCTCTTCGTGTTCGGCCTGGTTATCGAGTTCCAGTTCCATCATTTTGCGTATTTCCGAGGGTTCGGTTCCGTCCACCGCGAGCATGAGGGATTTTTTCAAAAAGGGATCCTTCACTCTTTCGAGTTCCGAATCGAGAGAAACGATCCCCTGACGCCGAGCCTGATTCGCATAACCCACAATTTCGTTAATCAGGCGTTGCGGGTCGCGCGACGGGTCCACGAAGACCCCACCGAGGCTGCGGGCTGCGGCCAAAACCACGCGCAGTGGAAATTGCAAAAACACCGCGCCGAGGGTGCCGCCGAGAACAATCATGGCAGCGGTCGGCTGGAGAATTTGCGCAATGCGGCCGCCTTCCAGAAACAACCCCAGAAGGATTCCGCCAAGCGCCAGCACCAGACCACCGAGGGTGCTTTTATCCATCGCGACGCTCCGGAGAGGCCGGCAGGCCGGGCTCATCGCCGCCGCCGTGCGGCTTGGGCGGGCGAACTTCAGGGCCGTCATCAGGCTTCGCGGACGTGCCTTCCAGAACCATGTGCCGGAAGCGGACGATTCGATCCAGAACCTGATCGGGCGTTTCGCGCACGACAACTTTTTCACCGCTGACGAGCGTGAGGACGGTGTCCGGGGCGGACTCAACGAACTTGATGAGGTCGCTGTTCACCACCAGAGCCTGGTTGTTAAGTCGCGTGAGCTGAATCATGGGTGGCGAAGGCGCAGCCATTCCGAGTAGAGAAATCCGAGGAGACGCCTTGCACGGCAAAGGCCGGACGCGCGTGAGAATTTACTCATTGGCTTCGCTCTTGCAATGGCAAACCAGGGAAACAACGCGCCGCAGTCATGCCGTGCGCTTTCGGGGACGGCGGCGCGGCATCTCTCCCGGGCGGTGCCTGGTATGGATTCCGCAGAACAGCAGCAGGAACGCGAGGTTACGGTGGCCTTCCGCAACTGGCGGCGCGCGACCTCCGAGATGGTAGCGTCGGCGAGAGCGTTGTGCGCGCGGCAGCCGCACGACCGCGACGCCCGCTACCTGCTGGCAGAAGCGTTGCGCGCGGCGGGAATGAACGACCTGGCGTCGGGCGAGTGGGAAGCGCTCCTGAAGGACTGTCCGGGGAACGAGCGACATCGCGTGGCGCAGGGGCTGGAGGAGTGCAAGAGCGACCACGGCTACTTCCCTGCCGCCTTTCGGGAACGGCTTTCTACAGCCGAGTACGCGGCCGGCCACAACGCGCAAGTTTGGCGGGACTACGCGTGGCGCGAGATTCAGCGCGGCCGCGAGATCGTGCGCATGCTGCGGCAGGTGCGTTCGCTGCGCGGGCGGCGGGTGCTGGATGTCGGTTCCGGCTATGGCGGGATGCTGATTTCGATGGCCGAGCAGGGTGCCAACGTGGTTGGCGTGGAAATCGACGAGGAGCGAGCGCGCATGGGCAAGCGCCGCTTGCGCGATCTGCGCATGGCGATTCCCTACCATCACGGCGACATTTGCGATCCGGAGCTTTGCGCGCGGCTCGGAACCTATGACGTGATCGTTTGCCAGGATGTGCTGGAACACGTGATGGAGCCGGGAGAGGTGATTGCTTCCCTGTCCGCGATGTTGAACCCAGGCGGCATGATCTATGTCCAGATTCCGAACAAATATGGCGTGGACCAACTGCTGAAGGACCATCACTACGCGCTGACGGGAATCACAACGCTTTCCCGGCCGCAGGCCATCGAGTACTGGCAATTGGCGACCGGCGAACGTCCGGAACATTACGGCGTCGGCTTCGAGCGCGGCGAAAAGTTCTACGCGGCTGCGTTTCGGCGCCATGGCGTGGAGTTGAAACCGTTCGAGCGTTACCCGAGTGTGGACCATGTGGCCTGGTTCGCGCCGCAGATTTCCGAGATGTGCCGCCGGCTGGAGCAGGAGATTTATCCGGGGTTGCGACCAGAGCTGGAGCGGCGGATCCGGCGGCGTATGACCCGAGTGGCGCAACTCTATGCCCACGCAAGCGAACAGATCATCGCGCTCCGCGACCAGCCGGAGATGCTGGCCGAAGCCTGCGACGCCGTGGTACGGCGGCTGTGCCTGGGATTGTGGCGCTTCATTGGCGTAAAGGGCGCCGACGGCGCGGCGTCCGGCGCGTGGAAAGGCGCGGAGATTTCCACGCCGTGAAGACCGGTGCAGCGCTGCACGCCGAGGGCCTTGCGCTGTTTCGTGCCGGTCGCTACCAGGATGCTCTGCGCCGGTTTCAGGCAGCGCTGGCGATCACGGAATCGGCGGAGTTATGGAACGACTGGGCGGCCGCGCAATATTCCATGGGCGCCGCGGATGAAGCCGCAGCCGGATTCCTTTTGGCGGTGACCCTGGATCACACCCACCGGGAAGCGGCAGAGAATCTCGCCGCGCTGCAATCGCGAAGCGGCTCGACGGACCTCCGCTGCAGCTTGGTCGAGCCCAGCGAATTGCGGCGCTGGGTCTCTGACGATGAAAACGAGCGCTCCTATTTCAAGACCCATGAAAAACGTTATCTCGAAACGCTGAGACTCCTGCCGGATGCCGGCCCGGGAACCAGGCTGCTGGAACTTGGAGCGGCGTTCCACCACCTTACGCCGCTTTTGATTCGCAACAAGGGCTACGCGCAGACCCGCTGCAACGATCTGTGGCAGGGCGCGACGCGGGCGAAGCGCGAATTACACTCCGCCGACGGAACGGAACAGTTGTGCGTGCACGTAGATAACTTCGATGTACAGCACGGGCCATGGCCATACGAGGACGCGGCCTTCGATGCAGTCTTGTGCTGCGAAATGCTGGAACACTTTCACAGCGACCCCATGGGCGTGCTGGCAGAGATCAACCGCGTGCTGGCGCCCGGCGGACTGCTGCTTCTGACCACGCCCAACCTGGCCAGCGCGCACAGCGTGGAATGTGCACTGCGCGGGAGCAGCCCGTACGTCTACGGAAAGTTTGAAGTCGGCGGCGCATCAACCGACCGTCACAATCGCGAATACACGGCAGGCGAGGTGGAGCGGTTGACCTGCGCCGCCGGATTCGTGGCGCGGCGATTGCTCACGCAGGATAGCTGGTGGCAACCAAGCCGGGACACGCTGCGCCTGCTGGCGTCGCGCGGCGAGCCGGTCGCGCGGCGCGGCGACAATATATTTTTCCTGGGACAAAAAGACGGTGCGGTGCGGGAGCGCTTTCCGGAGGAGTTTTATTTGCGGCTCGGCACGCAAACCGACCGGAGGATGGTGCAATCGGCCGAGCCATCCGGCGGCGCTCCGCCGGCGGCAACCTCTCTGCGGCTGATCGTGCTGCACGAGGTTGTGCCGCGGGGCGACCGCAGCGGGGCCGACCTGCGCCTGCTGGACGTACTGCACGAACTGCGCGCGCAAGGCCACGCGGTCACGCTGCTGGCCCGCGACGCAGCGGAATCGGAGAGCTACACCCCGGCGCTCGAGAATGCCGGGATCCGCGTGATGGCAGGAGACGCGGGAAAGCGACTACCAGAGCTGCTGCAACGGGAAGCGATCGACGCGGTGATCTTCTGCCACTGGTTCTGGACAGGGGTGCCTCTGGCCGAGGAACACCTGCGCAGTGTTCGCCAGCTTGCGCCGGCCACCCGGGTGGCAATTCTGACCGACGACCGGCATGGAGAACGCGAACGGCGCGCCGCAAGACTTTCGGGTTTGTTGTCCGACGAAGCGCGCGGCGATGACTTCGAGGCGCGCGAGCTGGCGGCCTATCGTTCGGCAGACCTGCTGCTCTACATAGCGGAAACGGACGCGGCACATTTTCGCGCAGCCCTTGCCGGCGTGCCGATGGAGCACTTGCCGATTGTGGGTCCGCAAACAGACGAATCCGAAAGACCGGCTAGCGAGCGTTCCGGGGTGTTGTTTCTCGGAAATTTCGAGAATTTGGCGAACCGCGACGCGCTGCAATGGTTGCGCAAGGAGGTGTGGCCGCGGGTACGAGCGGGTCTTCCGGGGTTGAAGCTGTTTGTGGCTGGAAACGGCTGCGCGCCAGAGCCGGACAGCGAGGATGGAAGCATCGTCTTCCTGGGTCGCGTAGCGAATCTTGCAACCGTTTTGCACGAACGCTTGGCCATGGTTTCGCCGGTTCGCTTTGGCACCGGAATCAATACCAAAAACCTGCAGGCGCTGGCGCACGGTCTGCCGGTTGTCACCACGACGATCGGCGCGGAAGGGCTCGGGTTGCAGCACCAGCGGCACGCGCTCATCGCGGACGATGCAGCCGGTTTCGCGCATGCTATTGAGCGGGTGTGCACGGATCCAAACCTGCGGCAACGGCTGGCCGGCGAGGGCCGGCGTCTGGTGGCCGAGACACTTTCGCACGCGCACTTTTCGGGACAGGTACGAAAAGTCGTGGAGCGTTTGCGGCATCTGCCCGCGAAACTCCTGGTGGACCCGGAACTCGACTCGTACCGCGCGGTCGAGCAGTCGCATCCCGAGGTGCTGCACGGCTTGTGGGAATATCGCGGCACGCTGCGCGTTCTGGCGTATTGGCAGCGAGGGGCGGCGGCATTGGCAGCAGGAGAGGCGCAACGGGCGTTGCGTGAATTCCGGCACATCTTTGTCAGCGTTCGCGGCATGTTGCCGGACACAACGTTCCACCGGCAACTGCTGCAGGATATGCACGACGCCTATCGGCGGCTTGGAGACCGCCAGCGCGCGGCGCGAATCACTTCCGAAATGAACAAACTGGTTCGCACCGGCATCCGGGCGCCGGTTGTCGCGAGACCCCGCCGGAAGGAAGACGGCCCGCAGCTCTCCGTCGTTCTGCCGACCTGCAACCGCTGCGAAACCCTGCGCCTGAGCCTGGCCGCGCTGGCGTTTCAAACGCTGGAGACGCGCGCCTGGGAAGTCGTGGTGGTCGATGACGGTTCGACCGACGAGACGCCGCACTATCTTTCCACCGCACGACTTCCCTTTCCGCTGCGCGTGGTACGACAAGAGAATCAGGGAGCGGGGGCGGCACGGCGGGCCGGGGTCGCGGCGGCACGCGGCGCATACGTCCTGCTGTGCAATGACGATACGATCTGCGCCTCGTCGCTGCTGGAAACGCACCTCAACCTGCAACGGAAATTTGCCGGCCAGAGACTCGCCGTTCTTGGACAGTTCCAGGCGTCGCAAGGTTGCCGGCGCTCCGCGCTGGCCTTTTGGCTGCAGCATTCGCCATTTCTCTTTCCGCAGCAAGCGCTGCAGGCAGGCCAGATTTGCGACGCGGCATTCTTCGTTACCTGTAACCTGAGCGTGGCGCGGCAGGCCATTCTGGATGCCGGAAACTTCGATCCGGCGTTCCGCGTTGCGGAAGATACGGAACTCGGCGCGCGGCTGCAGCAGAGCGGCTATCGGGTGCGTTTTGAGCCGGCGGCGATGGCCACGCACGAGCACGGCAGCTTTACCACCGACGATCTGCTGCGGCGCGCGCAGGTTTACGGCGAAGCCACCTGGAAGCTGCTGGGCAAGCACCCGCAGCTACTCGGTGACGGCGGCGGGCCATTCGGCAAGTTGCAGGAAGCGGACTTTGCGCGGCTGCGCAAGGCGCACGCGCACAACGCGGAAGCAGCCGCCGCGGGCGTCTTCGCGTTACGCGCCCTGGACGATCTGGATCTTCTGCCTTTGTGGAAGCCGGATCCGACGGGCCAGCGGCCGCTCGAAGCGATTATCGAAAAGACCGGCGCCATTGTGCCGACCGTGTATTGGCATTACCTGTTTCAAAGCTTCCTCGCTGCGGCCGGGCAGACGCAAAACCAAGCCGGGCGGAAAACGACCGACGAACCGGTGGTCCGCGAACTGGCCGCGCCATGACGACGCTCGGCCTTTCCATGATCGTTCGCGACGCGGCGCGCGACCTGCCCCGCTGTCTGGACAGCGTTCGTTCCATCGTGGATGAAATGGTCATCGCCGATACGGGCTCACGCGACGCGAGCCGCGAGGTAGCGCGCTCCTTCGGAGCCCGGACCATGGGCATCTCCTGGAACGACGATTTCGCCGAGGCACGAAACCAGTGTCTCGCCGCCATGCGCTCGGACTGGGTGCTGGTTCTCGACGCCGATGAAATGCTGGACGAGAACGACGGCGCGAGGGTCCGCGGGCTTCTGAACACCGGAGGGCCCGCGGGATATCAGGTAACCATCCGCAACTTTGTGCTGACGCTGCAAGACCGCGTGTGGGACAAAGCAGCCTTGCCCAACGACACTCGCTTGGCCGCAGGGCGGCGCTATCCGGCTTACGTTGATCATCACAATGTCCGTTTGTTCCGCAACGAACCGGCAATTCGATTCCGCGGCCGAGTGCATGAATCCGTGGGCCCGGTGATCGCGGAGCAGAAGCGGGCCATCGGCGCGGCAAACTTTCCGATCTATCACTTTGGTCTTGCCGCGGCTGGCGAAGAGCGCGCAGCCAAGAACCGCTACTATCGCGAACTTGGCCGGCAGAAGCTGCGCGAAATGCCGCGAGACGCGCAAGCCCATCTGGAACTGGGTCTGGTCGAAATGGACAACTTCGGAGATGTCGCCGAAGCGCTGCGCTTGTTTCGCGAGGCTTGTCGCCTGAATCCACGTTTTGGCGCAGCCTGGTTTTTTCAGGGGGTAGCGCGCATTCGCCAGAACGATTTTTCAGGTGCGCTCGATTGCCTTCGCCAAGCGGAGGAACAAGGGCACCGCACGGCCCTGGTTGCCGAAACCCGCGGCGACGCACTCTACAACGGCGGCGCTTACCGCGATGCCGCGACCGCTTATCGGACGGCTTTGCGTCGCGATCCGGGAAATCCTTGCCTCACCAGCAAACTCGGGTTGGCGCTGGTCCGCTGCGGAGAAGCGCTGCCGGGCTTGCGCCATCTGCTGGTCGCGAGCGAACAGCGGCCGGAAGCGCCGGAACTCTACGACCGCAAAGTGTTCGCGCTGCTGGCGCTGGATCGTTGCGGTGAAGCGGCGAGCGCCATGGAAGAGAAATTGGCCAAGGTCGCGGCACCGAGCGCGAACGATTTTTTGCGGACGGCGTCCCTGTGGTCGAAAAGCGGCGAATGGCGGCGCGCGGCGAGCGTGGTAGAGGAAGGCCTTCGACGGTTTCCGGAAGATAAGAGTCTTCTTAGCGCGCGCCTGGAACTTTCGTTCCACGTCTCGCAGCCTAATGAGGGAGAAGCCGTCTCCCGCCCGGCTCCTAGTACCCGCTAAAGCCTTTTTTGCTTCCGCCGATAAAGAGTGTGAGTACGTTGGTTCTTCCGCAGCGATGTGCGAGCCGCCGAATCTCGAGGGTTCAAGCCCCTTGCACTCCAGGCTCCCGGAAGCCAGCGCACCAAAACGGAACGACAAAACGAGGAGCCTAGTCCCATGGCATTGAGCATTCTGAACAACATTCCGTCGCTGGTGGCGGAAAACAACTTGAACATTACCAACCAGAACCTGCAGAAGACTTTGTTTCGGCTGTCTTCGGGTTCGCGCATCAACTCCGGCGCGGATGACGCTGCGGGTCTCGCGATTGCGGACGGATTGGAAGCGAACACCACCGCGTTGACGCAGTCGGCACAGAACGCCAGCAATGGCGTAGGCGCCTTGCAGGTGGCGGACGGCGCGCTGGCGCAGGTGACGACCCTGCTCAATCGCGCGGTAACCCTGGCGACGGAAGCGTCGACCGGCACGGTAAGCTCAGCGCAGCGCGGCGCTCTGGATGCGGAGTTCACGCAGATCAAGGCTGAAATCGACCGCATTGGCAGCACCACGACGTTCAATGGAACTTCGGTGTTCAGCGCCACGACCACTTCGATTTTCCTGTCGGATGCATCCTCGACCAGCCAGATTGGCGTCACGGTCGGTACGCTGTCTTCCGCCGCCATCACCGACGGCTCCGGCGCCAACTCCGTGAACATTTCGAGCGACTCGCTGACTGGCGCCACCGGCGCGAACGCGCAGACCGCACTCGGCCATATTGATACGGCCATCGCCAACGTGGCCAGCATTCGCGGCTCGGTGGGAGCGGGTATCAACCGCTTGCAGTCCGCGGTGAACGTGATCAACAACCAGGTACAGAACCTGACCAGCGCCGAGGATGGCATCCGCGCCGCGGATATCCCCGCGGAAGTGGCGAATCTTTCGCGCTTCACGATTCTGAACCAGTCCGGCATCTCGGCGCTGGCACAAGCCAATTCGGCTCAGCAGAGCGTGCTGAACCTGCTCCGTTAACGCCACGGAGACAACGTAAAGGGCACCAGGACGGAGCGCGATTCGCTCCGTCCTGGTGCTTTGTGAGGAAAACTAAATGCAGATCCCTTCAACCAACAATCTAGACGGCGCGGCACAGGCGGAGGGCACGGCGACAAGCGCCAAACCAACCACAAAAGGAGCAGCGCCACGAAGCAGTTCGTCGCAGACCTTAACTGTTCCTAATGCAGTTGCACAACCGCAGTCGATCCAAGAAGCGAATGTCACGTTTCGACGTGATGCCAACGGACAGATCTATTACGTGTTCAGCGACGCGGAAACGGGACGCGAACTGCAGGAAGTTCCTCCCGAAGAGGTACGCAAGGTTGGGCAAGGAATTGCTGAGTATTTGAAGCAGCAAGAACAGAAACCGCGAGTGGAAACCAAGGCGTAGGAGCGGTCATGTCATCTTCATCGGCGGTTTCGGGCGCGAGCACGACGAACACCGGCCTCGGCCAGGGAATCGACGTAACCGCATTCGTGGCTGCTGCGTTATCGGGCGATCAAGCCAATCTAAACCAGATACAAAGCCAGAAGACGGCGGTCGACAAGCAATCGACGGCGCTGGCGCAGATCACATCGGAGTTGCAGGCGGTGCAAGGCGCGATTTTCACGCTGAACGACCCGCTGGGCAGCCTCTCCGCGCAGAATGCGATCAGCTCCAATTCCGGGGTTGTTTCCGCAACCGCGTCCGCCACGGCGAACACCGGCACGCACAGCGTCACCGTCAACTCGCTGGCGACCACTTCTTCCTATTACACGGCCCCGGTCGCCTCTGCCGGAACCACGCTCGCGAACGGCGCTTTTACGATCCAGGTCGGGAGCGGGACTCCGGTCACCGTGACCATCGATTCGACCGACAACACGCTGACCGGGCTGGCCGCTGCAATCAACAATCTTGCCGCAGGGGTGCGTGCCAGCGTGATCAGCGATGCCAACGGCGCACGCCTGGCATTGGTGAGCGAGACCTCAGGCGCGCCGGGCGATTTGACGGTGGCCGGCAACAGCAGCGGCTTAACCTTCACCAAAGCGGTCACCGGCAGCAACGCCTCGCTGGTGGTGGATGGCATTCCGATCGCAAGCACTTCCAACACCGTCACCAGCGCCATCAACGGCGTTACCCTCAACCTGGTTTCTCCATCGGCGACGCCAACGAGCGTGACGGTTTCACCGGACACGTCTCAGGCCGCCAGCGCGCTGAATGCTTTCGTTTCCGCCTACAACACCGCGATCAAAGACATCAACACGCAGTTTACGGTGAACGCCGACGGCACCGTAGGCGGACCATTGAATGCCGACGGCTCCGTGCGCGAAGCGCAGGGGGCGCTGCTTTCCGCCATCGCCTATTCCGTCGGCGGAAACAACGGCATCGTGAACCTGGCCAGCCTGGGCATCAACCTGAACGACGACGGCACACTCACTGTGGACCAGAACCAGCTCACCTCGGCGCTGGCCAGCAACTATTCCGACGTGGTGAATTTCCTGCAATCTGCGAGCGGCTCGTTCGCGCAAAATTTCAACAATGCCCTGAATTCTCTGGTTTCTTCAGGCATCGGTTCGCTCAGCCTGGACGCTACCGGCTTGCAGCAAACGTCGCAATCGCTGCAGCAGACAATTTCCGACCTGCAGGACACCTTGAATACCAAACAGCAGAACTTGATCCTGGTCTATTCGCAGGTGAACACCACGTTGCAGGAACTTCCTCTGCTGCAGGCGCAGCTAAGTCAGCAATTGGCGGGCATCCCGTGAGCGACTCATCGGCGGCGCACAGCTATCAGATGAATGCGGCGCGCGGGGCCTCGCCGGTGGGCCAGGTGGTCGCGCTCTACGACACGATTCTGCGTGACCTGCGCCGCGCCTTGAACGCAGCCGATGCCGGCGACGTGGAAACGAGGGTGTTCGAGCTCAATCACGCGCTCACGGTCATCGCGCACCTTCGCAGCGTGCTCGATCACGCGCGCGGCGGCGAGGCCGCCAAACGGTTCCAGCGTTTCTACGATATTACCCGGGCGATGATTCTTACGGCCAACGTCAGCGGATCGCGCAGTGAACTCCAGAAACTGATCGACCTTTATACCGGCATGCGCCAGGCATGGGAACACGCCGATCGCCAGCTGCGGCCGGCCGATTCTGCTTGTGCGCCGGCCGCGGAGCAGGGCACCTCTTCCGCCCGAGACGAGCAAACTTCAGCCGGAAACTGGAACGCCTAGACGAATTGACGATTCCCCATGCCCGCGAATCTCGCTGCCGCACTGGCCTCGGCCAACGACCAACTCTTCATGCTGCTGGAGCAAACCCGCCGGTCACTTGCCGGGCAACGCGCTTTTGATGTGGCGCTGGTACGCGCCTTGTCCCGGGTGGTCAGCGAAGCGACGCCGCATATCCAAGCAGCGCGCGCGATGCGCGAAGAGCATCCGGAACTCGGTGTAGCCCTCGAACACTACATCCGAATGGCGAAGGAGCTGCAAGCGGAACTGGAAAAAGCTCAAATCATGCTGCTGGGGCAACGCCACGAACTGGATGCCGCGCGATCCCACATGCACGCGGTCTCGCAGTGGACCAGCGCTCTTTCTTCCACGCGCTGAGAGTCGCCTGCCGGTTGGCCCTCTGCCCCCACGGGCCGGCCAAACGAGGCCGCGTACAGGCCGGCAACCGGGCTCACGGATCAAGATCAATGAACCAGAAAGTCCAGCAGGGATGGCAGGTTCAAGATCTGGCCGGTAGCCGCAAGATCCGATTGATAGGCGGTTTGTGACTGAGCGAGGTCGGTTGCGGCAACTGCCGGATCGACGCCTACCAGCGTATTCTCCTGGCTGCTCAGATTCACTTTGTCCTGGCTCAGAAAATTCTCGCTGCTGGTGATCTGATTGAGCACGTTGCCATAGAAGACCCGCTGCACACTGACTTCACTGAGCGCGCTTTCCACTTCGCTCAAGGCGCCGGCGATGTTGTTGCCGGTCTGCAATGCATGATAGAGGTCGCCGAGAGCGCTCATGGCGTTGCCGGAAGCATTTTGAAAAAGCTGGCTGCCCGGTACATTCGATTTGACGCTTGCGCCATTGAGAAGCGCCACTGCATTGCTATTCCCGTTCCCGTTGTAGACGACCTGCTGGGTAGCGGGATCAAGGGTGAAAGGCTGTGTGGTGGAGGCTGTTCCGGCGAACAGATAGGCGCCCTGATACGAGGTGTTGCCGAGGCTCACGAGCTGCGTCAGCAGGCCCTGCACTTCGCCGGCAATAGCCTGGCGGTCGGACGCGCTCACCGTGCCATTGGCGCCTTCGGTCCCGATGGAGACAGCGCGCGTGAGCAGCGTAACCACACTGCTCATCGTCGAGTCGGCCACTTGAAACTTCGATTGCAGGCCGCTCAGATTCTGCAGGAACTGATCGTCCTGCGCGGCCTGATCGTGATTGGCCACGAGTTGCGCGGCGGCGGACGGGTCGTCCGAGAGTTGATTGACGCGACGGCCGCTTGAAAGCTGCTGGGTGGCCGTATTCAGGTTGCCGCGGCTTTCCTGGATGGAAGTGAGCAGGTCTGGCAGGATGTTCGGATTCAGTCGCACACTCATTAGGGGTTCACCATATCGATCGTGGTTTGCAGCAAGGAATCGATGACCGAGGCAACCCGTGCGGACGCACTGTAGGCATTCTGGAAGCGGATCAGGTTTGCGGACTCTTCGTTGATATCGACGCCGGAGACCCCGCCCTGCAGATTTTGCAGTTGCTGCAGGACCTGGCTGCCGGCGGCTTCGTTGCTCTGCGCGGATTGCACATCGTTGCCGATTTTAAAGACCAGTCCCGCATAAGCGCCGATGGGCGTAAGCCCGTTGATGAAATTCTGATTCTGCAAGGCCAGGATCGCATTGGAATTGCCGTTATCGCCGGCGCTGCCATCCGAGCTTGCGGCAATCCTGCTGGGGTCGGTGATGGCCACCTGGATGGATGCCGCGGCACCGACGTTTCCCGCGGGTGCTGCTGTGAAAAAGTTGCCGCCGGCAGCTCCGCTCAAATCGAACCCGGCCTGGTGCTGGGTATTCACGGCGGTGGAGAGGTCGCCCGCAAGAGCGTCCAAAGAGCCTTGCAACGAGGGGATTTCCTGATCGCGGACTTGCAACTGGCCCGCCAGTTGGCCGCCGCTGATCCGTGCGGTGATATCGCTTCCCTGGGAATAGATGTGCTGCAGCGCGGTTGTGGGGTCGGCTTGCGTGGTCCAGGCAAAGCTTTGCCCGCCGACGACCAGCGCCGCACCGTTGCTGGTGGTCAGAGTCAGGCTGCCACCGCCGGCATCTATTTCCGAAACGTCCACCAGACTGGAGAGCTGGTTGATGAGCTGCTGGCGCTGATCGATGAAAGCGCCCGCATTCTGCCCAGAGCTGACGGCCGCGGCAACTTGCGTGTTCACGACCGCGATCTGCTGCGCGAGGGTATTGATCTGGTTCACGGATTGCGTGACGGAAAGGTCCACGCTGTGCTGCAGGTTGGCCAGGCTGTTGGAGCTTTGCTGGAATGCGGACGCCAGATTTTGTCCTGCGGTCAGCACCGCCTGTCGCAGGTTGAGGTCGCTCGGGTTGGTGGAGAGTTCGGAGAAACTGTTGAAGAATGCGGTGAGGTCGCTTTGCAGCCCGGTGCCGGAGGTCTCGTTGAACAGAGCCTGAATCTGCTGCGCGGAGCTAAGGAAGGAATCGAGTTTGCCTTGCTGCTGGGTCTCCTGATTCACGCGGAGGTCCAGAATGGAGTCGCGCAGGCTGAGGACTTGCTTCAGTTGTGCGCCGGTTCCGTAGGTGATGTTGCCGATCTGGATGGGCGGCGTCTCTTCCAGGTCCACGCGCTGGCGCGCATAGCCTGGCGTGTTCACGTTGGCGATGTTGTTGCTTGTGGTGTCGATAGCCCCTTGCTCTGCCAGCATGGACTGCAGCGCAATGTTCAGTCCGGCGGTGAGATTGCCCATGGTCAGGCCACCTGGCCCGAGGCGGAGCGGGCGGGATCCTCGTAAACGCCGGAAAAAAAATGTTCATAGGAGCGCAGCAGGGCCGCGGCCGTGCGCCGCGCGCGCCGCAAGAGCAACTGGTGGGTGCGATTGCAGATGGCCAGACGCGCTTGCGCCTCCATAAGCCGCGCCAGCGCCTCGCGTAGTTCCGGTGAAACTTGATCCGCCGAAGTCAGCTGGCCGAGATGGGTTCGCAGTTGCGCCGCGTGGCGATCCAGGCCGGCGATTTGCCGGCAGAGCGTTTCTTGTTCCGTTACCTGGTCTTCGAATCCGCTGAGGTCCAATCTGGTAGCGCACGTGGCCGAGGCCGCGAGCGAATCGCTCAGCGCAGTGAGCAAACGGCCGCGGCGGTTCACATAATCGAGGATGGCATTCGCGGAATCACGCACGATTCAAGCTCTTTCATCAAGTGAGTGCTGCTCGTCGTCCTCTGCGGCGACGTCAGGCGGCAAGGACTCGGGTTGCCGTGCGGCTTTGCTGGCCGGACGTTGGGGTGGCTCCGTCTTGCGGTCCGGCGAGGAGTCACCGGATGGGTAGCGTTCTACCGCGGAAGGCATGGACGCTCGCGATGGGCGAAGTTCATCCATGTTGGGATGCCGGTCAGCTCTTGGCGTTCCGCGTCTGTTCCGCGATGAGCGCGTCCGCGACCTGTTGATGGTCCGGCGTGTACTGCCCGGTCCGGACTCGCTGCTGCAGCGCATCCACGCGCGAACTGCGAACTTCGGGAACCTGCTGGATGGCAGCGGCAAGATGTTGCGCTTCGCTGTGGACAGCGGAAAGGCTTACGGTATCTTCGCCCGCCGGGGACGATACGCCCGCGTTCGTGGCCTTCGTGGAGGATGTCGCCGCTTTCCGGGTGGCAATCTGCTCGGTTGCCGGATGATTCGGAAACTGCACTTTCGGATCAATTTTCATCCGCCACCTCCGTTTCCGGGCGTTTTCCGGAAACGCTTTCTGGTTGGGCTCTACCCTCTTGCGAGTGGCATGCCAATACAGCTTTGAGAACTCTCATTCACCGGAGCGCGTTATCTCGCGTCTCTTCAGTCGTCTTCCAGTCCGTCACCTTCCCTATCGGCAATTTTCCTCTGGGACTTTATGTCATTGCGAACCTCCCTTTCCGTTCTGGAACACACCTGGGGCGTCGTCTGCAGCTTGAGACTTGGCCGCCAGCGCATGAATCACCAGTTTTCCGATGCCCAATCCGCCGGCCTTGCCGACCGCAGTGCACATCATGTCCATGCCGTAGTCCTGCAGGCTCTGGCTGGCAGGATCGGTATCATCGTCGGAAAACGTCGATTTCATGGACTTCCAAAGGCTGGACATCAGCTGCGCTTCAAACTCACCGGCAGCTTTGCGCAGTTTGCGACCCTGTGGGGTTCGCTCAAAGGCGGCTTCGGCCTGCTTGTCGAGGTGCAGACGGCTCAAACCGCTGGCATGGCCTGAAGCACCGCGTTGGACTTGCAGCGGGTTCACAATACCTCCAATTCGGCATTAAGGGCGTCGGCGGCGCGGATAGCCTGCAGGATCGCGACAATATCGCGCGCCGAAGCGCCAATGGTCTGCAAGCCGCGAATCAACTCTTCCACCGTCGCGCCTTCCTTCAGCTGCACCACCTGCAGCGGCGACTCTTGCGCCTGGACGTTGCTTTGCGGCACAACCACGGTCTGGCCATTTTTGGAAAATGGCGCCGGCTGGGAAACCTGAAACTCGGTAGTGACCTGGATCGAGAGATTCCCGTGCAGGATGGAGCAAGAGCTGATGGTCACGGCTCCGCCCATCACCACCGTCCCGGTACGTTCATTAACCACCACTTTGGCGGCAGGTCTAGAGCGCACCGTCAGTTCCCCGACACGCGCCATCAGCGTGGGCACATCCACGTTATTGGCGGCAATACCTGCGATTTCGATGCGCCGGCTGTCCACCACGTGCGCAGTTCCCTTCCCGAGCAGGTGATTGATGGCCGCTGCCACATCGGTTGCGGCCACAAAGTCCGGATCGCGCAGCAGAAACGACAGGGAGTCGAATTTGCTCAAGTCCACGGCGGTATCGCGTTCCACCAGAGCGCCGGCGGGAATACGGCCGACGGTTGGGTGATTCACGATTTTCGCGTTGGCGGCGCTGCCCGCGCTGTATCCGCCGAGAATCAGCGGTCCTTGCGCGACGGCATACACTTTGCCGTCGGCTGCATTCAAGGGAGTCAGGAGCAGCGTGCCTCCGGCGAGGCTCTTCGCGTCGCCGATCGAGGAGACGGTTACGTCAATCTTCATGCCGGGCCGGGAGAACGGGGGTAGCGTTGCGGTCACAAAGACCGCGGCGATATTGCGCACCTGTATGGTGGAAATCTGGTTCTGCACGCTGACTCCCATGCGTTGCAGCATGCTGCCAAGCGTCTGCACGGAAAAGATGGTCTGTTGCTTGTCGCCGGTCCCCGCCAGACCAACCACCAGGCCATAGCCGATCAATTGATTGTCGCGAATGCCCTCGACGGTGGTGACATCCTTGATGCGTGCGACATGCGCGGCTTCCGGTTGTTCCGCGGCGCGCGCGGTGGTATTGCCGAGGAGTAACAGAAGAGCTATCAGCCGGCGTACACGCATACGAGCCTCGCTAGAAGGTCAGAAACTTCAACAGAGTGCGAATGACGATATTCGGCTGGCGGGTGACTTCCGCGACCGCGCCTTTGCCCTTGATTTCGGCTTCCAGATCGGAAATCGAAGACGACAGGATGGAATTGTCCGGCGCGATGTCGCCGGGTCGCACGATGCCGCGCACAAAGATGGTCTGCCGGTCGTTGCCCACCGCAATATCGCGCGCCGCCTGCACCACCAGCATGCCGTTCGGCAGCACTTCCACCACCTGGGCGGCGAGATTTACGGAGACGTTCGAACTCAGCGAGGACTGGCCTTTACCATCCAGATTGGTCGCGGAATTTCCGGCAAACAGGTTCTGCAGACGGTTCCTGGCGCCGATGGTGCCCAGCAGCCCGGTGAGCGATGAGTTCGTGGAGAACTGGCGGGATTGCTTGTTTTCGCCGTTGGTGGCGGCGGTGAAGTTGTCCACCAGGTGGATGGTCAGCGTATCGCCGCTGTTGCGCGCTTTGTAGTCGGCCGCAGGAGCGGCCAGCGGTCCCGAGGCGACCCACAAGCTTCCGAGCGTGGCAGGTTGCGGCATATTCATGGCCCGGGCTCGCACCAGATACTGGTCGAGCGCGCTTGGCTGCTGCGGCTTTTTCAGCTTGAGTTTTGGAATGCCGTACGCTGCCGGCAAAAATGCCGCGCCCACGAGAAGCAGCGGCAGCAGCCATTTGCAAACAAAAAGTGCCAGGGCTCGCATCAAGGTGCACCTACCAATTGGCCTCAAGAGTGTCTTGCCCAATCACCGCGGCGCGCAGCGTCTTTCCGCTGGCCGGCAAACGCACGCGGATCACTTGTCCCTGCGCTCCCTTCTCGAGCGGGTGCACCTGCAGCACCAGATGCGCTTGCTGGGAGGTCAGGGTCAGAACGGCCAGGCGGCGTGGATCGACCAGGGCTTGCGACGCAACCGACTCCTCGGCGCTTTCGGGTGAAACGTTTCCCCCGAGCGGTCCTCCGAATGGCATCGCACGATGCACCAGCACATCGAATGGCACGGGGGAATTGCCGCGCAGCGGCGCAATCCGCACCGTCGCACGGTGCAACAGCGGGTCTTGCTTGACGGAAATGACGTGCAAGGCCGGTGCGCGTTCGGAGAAGCGCAACGCCGGAAAACTGACTTCCGCTGGAGTGAGCGGTTGGTCCAGGCGCAGCGCAGCGCCGACCAGGGACAGTACGGTGGCCGCGTCGAGCCAGGCAGGCCCGCGCTTGGCCGTCATCCGTTCCGGGATTTCGAACAGGGCTTCGCAAGGAATCGCCGCAGCCCGGCATGCGGCAGCCACTTCCGGGCGGGAGAAGGCTCGCGCGGAATTCTGCTCCGGCGCCGGGCCAAGCACCACCCGTTCGGCGGCGCGGCGAGCCGGCGTCGGGGCATCTTCCGGCAGAAAATGGGCAAGCAGCACGACTTGCCCTGTGACCTGTGCGGTTTCCGGAAGGCGCACACGCCCGGGCAGCGGCGTAGCCGCGCCATGGCCGGCCAGCAGTGCGGTGAGAAACAGGAGCGGAGTCATCATGCGCCACTCAGGTGGTCAGACCGTTGATGGTCTGGAACATTTCGTCCGCGGCATGAACCACGCGGGAGTTCGCTTCATAGGACCGCTGCGCGATGATCATCTGAATGAATTCGCCGACCACGTCCACGTTGGAGTTTTCCAGAACGCCTTGCTGGATGGTGCCGAGGCCTTCGGTGCCGCCCGGCGTGCCGATGATGGGATTTCCCGAAGCAGTGGTTTCCAGAAAGTAGTTGTTGCCGACACTGTTTAGTCCGCCGGGATTCGCAAACGTAGCCAGTTGAATCGTGCCGACCTGCTGCGCCTGCTGCTGTCCCGGCAGCAGAACGCTCACCGTTCCATCGCTGCCAACCGTAATGTTGGTGGCGCTGGCCGGAATGGTGATGGCCGGTTGCAACTGATTGCCCTGCGCGTCCACAACGATTCCGGTGTTGTCCAGGTGGAATGCGCCGGAGCGGGTATAAGCGATTTCGCCGCTCGGCAACTGCACCTGAAAGAAGCCTGCCCCTTGCACGGTCAGGTCGAGCGGGTTGCCGGTTTCGTCGTAATCGCCCTGCTGCTGAATCACTTCGGAGGCCGCGGTTCGCGAGCCGAGGCCAATCTGCAAACCCGTCGGAAAGGTGGTCTGCTGCGTGGCTGCCGCGCCGGGCGCGACCAGATTCTGGTACACGAGATCCTGAAATTGCAGACGGCGGCGGCGAAACCCGGTGGTGCTGGCGTTGGCCAGGTTGTGCGCAACGTTATCGAGATTCAGCTGCTGTGCTTCCATTCCGCTGGCGGCGGTGAACATCGCGCGATACATGCGTTTTCTCCTGAAATATAGTCAGAGCCGCTACTGCACGCGCGGCAAATCCTGCGCAGCCGAGCGGTTGAATTCGTTGTGGAAGATGGACAGCGCCTTCTCCATCATTTGTGCCGTGCGTTGCAGGTCGATTAGGGCCACCGTGGAATGCACGGGATCGCTGTTCGAGGATTCGAGCATGCCCTGGCGCAGCGAAGCGCTGGAGGCCGTGGCTTTTGCCCCGGCGGGCGCGACGAAGTAGCTGGCGCCTTCCGGCGCAAGCGCCGTGGACGGAGGAAAATCGTCCACACGCAACTTGGCGACCAGGCCGCCATCCACTGTGATCGAACCATCGGAGCTGACGGTAACCTTTCCCGAAGGAACGCGAATCGGTTCGTTGCGCCCTGCAGGCTGCTGGCTCAGAACCGGGTCGCCCTGCTCGGTGACCAACTGTCGCTGGGTATCAAGATGAAGGCTGCCATTGCGGGTGTAGCGGACCCCATTGGCGGTGAGCACGGCAAAGAAGCCTTTGCCTTCGATCGCGAGGTCCGTATCGTTGCCGGTGCTTTCCAGCGTGCCCTGTGAGAGATCCAGCTGCGAACCGGCCAGGCCCCCGAATTGATGCAGCGCATTGTTCAGCGCGGCAGTCACGGTCGCAGGCTGCGGCACAGGCTGCTCGTTGGCCAGCGAAGCAAAAAAAGAGCGGTAGAACTCTTTCTGGGACTTGAAGCCGGTGGTGTTGGTGTTAGCCAGATTGTTCGCGAGGACATCGAGTGCGTCCATGCGCGCCGCGAATCCGGAAAAGGCGGAATAGAAACCTGTATTCATCCATCCCTCCGCAGTCAATTTGAGCAATGCACGCAACGCGCCAGAACGTAGCGCAACCGCGGACACACAAATCACGCAAATAAAGGACTTGCGCCGCGGCAACTCTCGACGCGCACGGGACTCGGCGAGAAATGCCGGATTTTTCAAAAGGAGCTAGGCAAGCCTTGCCGGGTACTTCCGGTTCGCAACGATGTCTTTGAATATCTCAGGACTTCGCGAACGCTTGCCCGGGCGAGGCGCGATTCGAGTGACGGAGCAACTACGCTTGCGGGTTGGGTTCTTCGGGAGCGTAACCGGAAGCGGCAGCCAAACCAAGTTGCACCAGCGGAAGAAAGTGAATGTACTCGGTCTGCAGCATTTCGAGCAGAGCGTGACGCTCGGCTTCGTTCAGGCGCGGAAGGCAGGCTTGAAGAAAACCGGCAGCGTCGGTTTCAGAAGGCGGAGGCTCAGCAGACGAAGGATGCTCGGGAGACGGAGGCTCCGGCGGTTCTCCGGCGACGGCCTCCTGCGCTTGCAGGAAACGGTCGGCGGCGGCAACGATGCCAACCAGATAGGGATCATGCTGGGCGCGGTCCGGCTGGTGATGGGCTTCAAACACGTCGAGAAAGGACGGCATGAAGTTCCAATTGACGGCCATCCAACGGCCGACCTTGCAGTGGTCCATGCCGAAGTAGTTGCGCTCCATAAAAAGATTGTCCGGCCAGGCAGGAGGAGGCATGGGCCGCTGCTTGGCGGCCTCTTCCAGAACCAGAATCCACAGCGGCAATTGACCGATGTCGTGCAGGAGTCCGCCAAGATAGGCTTGCTCCTTTTCGAAGTAGTCCACCTGGCGGGCAATGCGTTCGCTGAGCAGCGCGGCGAGAAAACTGTGCTGCCAGAAAGCAACCAGCGGTTCGGGCGGAATGCGCTTGCCGGCAAACTGCATCACCGAACAGGTAAGGACCAGGGTGCGCAGGCGTTCCGTGCCGAGCAACACCGCGGCCTGTTCGATGGAAAGCACGCGGCGACGCAATCCAAAGAGTGCGGAATTGCAGAGGCGCAGGACCTGCGCGCTGAGGCTCGGATCGGTGCTGAGGACCTTGCCGACTTTCTTGAGATCCACGGTCGGCGAGCCGAGCAGCGCGTTCAGGTCCAGGACGTAGCTCGGCAGCGTGGGCAGACCTTTGCTGAGAATATGCAGCAGTTGTTGCTTGCGGCGCTCGACCTGCGCGGGCGAATCGGGAATTCCAAGAGGCGGCGCGAAGCTGGGAGGTTTGCTCATGGGCGCTCCGCGGCGGAAATTGATGCCAGAGGATCCGCACGGTGCTCGTCGCCCGCCGTTTGCGAGGCAACCGCTTCTGCCGCCGGAGAAGTCGGCAGGGGCGGAGCCGCTTTGCCCGGTGCCGGCAACTGGAACAGAACATCGCGCACCAGGCCCTTGCGGAAGAGACGTCCCCACAGGTGATGTTGCGTGCGCACCAGGCGCAGCCGTGCGGCGCGCACTTCCACCGCGTAACTCGCGAGGATCGCGGAAACGTCGCGCGGGTCGCGCACCGTTTCAAAGAAAGGTTCCTGGCGCGCGGCAGTGGCGGCGCGGTAATCCAGCGCCGCGGCCACGGCGGACGCGGTGGCCACCGAGGGCTGGGTGTGGCATTCGAGCATGGTCTCCAGGCCATAGAGCGTGGTGTGGTCAATGCGATCGCAGAACGCCACATGCAGCGCCCGGCCATCCGGCGAGAGATAGGCAGGAACCGAACGCGAAGCGCGGAACACTTCCAGCGGCGCGACGGAAAACGGCAGAAATTCGGCGGGTTGCGATTCCAGCGGATAGAAGGGACAAGCCCACTGCTGGCTGAGCGCCGAGGCAATCTGCATCTCGCTCGCAAGACCGAGCGCAACCAGGCAATCGCCGAGCCGCATCGGCGCGTGCTCTTTCTGAAAACGCAGCGCTTCCCGCAGCTTTTCCTGTTCCAGCACGCCGCGATTTAGAAGCAGATGTCCGATCGGCACGCGGTGATGGCGCGGGCCCGCGGGCCGAAACCGGGAGAGCAGCGAGTGCACCCGGTACAACAGAAAATCCTGTGCACAGCCGGGACTGCAGAACCAGCGGTCTTCGACCAGGAAGCCGCGGGTCTTGCGCGCAGGCAGGGGCAGGACGCGCTGGTTGCGACGGCAGTTGGCGTTCTGACAGAACGCGTACCAGGGCGACAGCCATTTGTGGACGACGGTCGGCGCAGGCGGCATTTCGCCCGAGGAACGGTCGCGAAGCAGACGTCGCAGCAATGTGCGCAAAGCGAGTTTCCTTTCCTTCGCGGTCTAGCGCGTGTTCAGCAGCGACGCACGTTGCGCCGGGCTGGCCACTTCGGTCACGCGCAAGCCGAAATTTCCGTCCACCACCACCACTTCCCCGCGTGCCACCATGCGGCCGGCGACCAGCAAGTCCGCGGGTTCATTGACGTGCTGGTTGAGCTCGATCACCGCGCCCGGAAGAAGCCCCAGCACTTCGCGCAAACGCATTTCCCTTTCGCCAAAACGGATGGTGGCTTCGAGAGCCACATCGAGAAGCAGGTCGAGATTGCCGGAGGACCCTGGCTCGAGCGCGACCGCCGCGGCGGCGGAAGCGGTTCCGGCCCCAGCTGCCGCGGCGGCCGCACGCGCGGGCGTGCTTACGGCTTCCGGCGCCGGTTGCAGCGCTTCGCATAGCGGCGGGCTGAGGTAGAGCCTCAGGGAGACGGAGGGAAAATCCTTGCCGGCAACGGAGATGACCGCCTGACGCGCCGGAGGAAAGGCTGGTTCTGTGGCGGAATGAAAACTCAGCACGGTTTCCACGCCCGCAAGCCGTTTCCAAGCGGTCGCGACAAGGCCGGCGGCTTGGCGGACGATTTCGCCGAAGGCATCCTGGTACTGCTCGTTGAATTCAGCGCCGGGATCAAGTGGCTCGGACATCAGGGCCTGCGCCAATTGCAACGCCACCGGCGCTTCCGCGTGCAACAGCAATTCGCCGCGCAACGCGCCGCCACCGGCAAACCGGGCGGCAACCGAAGCAGAGGCGGGCGGCGCAGCAGGTTCGGCGGATAGTTCCGCGGCCGAGCCGGAGGCGGAAGTCACGCCAATTTGTTCCAGCACGGTGGCGAGGCTCTCCGCCCAAAGCCGGCAGAAGCGCGCGGGCGAGGGGGTATCAGGGCTGGTCACGAATGCTCCTTTCCGTTCTGCAGATGCGGCTGAATTCGCTCTTTGACGCGCGCGCCACGCTGGCTGCCTTCGCGCACCGGAAAAGCGGAAAAGTACGGCACACCGGCTACGTTGAAATAGATCGGTTCAGTGGCACGCTTCGGCAAGATCAGCACCTTGCCCGGCTGAATGGCCAGGAGTTCTCGAATGGTCAGCGGACAGAGTGGCAGCGACAGATCCGCGGAAAAGCGGCTGTCCAGCAGGCGTTCGCGCAGGCGACGACGCATGTCGCGCGAAGGCGTGCGCTCGGAATAGGACCACTTTACGGAAAGCTTGCGAAGCAGCGCATTGGCCACCACGGCTGGAAACGCGATGCTGAGCGGGCCGCGGACTTCCGGAAGGCGTACTTCAAAATTCAGGGTAAGAATTTTTTCCTGGGTCAGCATCAGGCTTTGCGCCTGGGCTTGCAGATGCCGCTGATCAAATTGGATATCAAGCGGAAGAACCGGCGCCCAGGTGGTTTGCAGGTCGCGCGCGATCACCCGCACCACCGATTCGAAGATTTGCGTTTCAATTTCCGTGAGTTCGCGCGCCTCCACCACATCGCCTCCGGAGCCCCCCAGGATCAAGTCCACCATAGGAAAGACCAGGGTCAGATCGGTCTGCAGCACGGCGTTCGCGTCAATCGGCATCACCCGAAGCGAGGCGATATAGGTGAGATCGGGAACCCGCGCCAGAAATTCACCGTAGGTGAATTGCTCCGCGGAAACCAGGACGATTTCCATGGCCACACGAAGCGACGCGCCGAGCGAATCGGAAAGGCGGCGAGCCAGCGATTCGTGAAGGGACGTGACCACGCGAATGCGTTCGGCGCCAAGCTGGCTGGTACGGCCCAGGTCGCACGGACTGACCTGCTTTTTCTGCGAACGGGTAGCCGGAGTCTTCTGCGCGGCATGGAAGAGAGCGTCGATTTCCGATTGGGTAAGAATTTTGTGCACGTTGCCGTTCCTTATTCCGTACTTATTCCGTACTTATTCCGTTCTTGTTCCGCTCGTGTTCAACCCGGATTCCGTCCTCGTTGTGTCCTTGCCGGTGTCTTCCCGTACCGGCTGGTGTCTTCCGGTCGGTCCGGAAGCCGCAGGTTCGGCGCGGATGGAAAACTTGCCGCGCAGCCGCGCGCGCAGCCGCAGCAGGGCGGCAGTGTGAATCTGCGACACTCGCGATTCGCCGATATCGAGAATGACGCCGACTTCCTTCATGGTGAGCTCTTCGAGGTAGTACAGACCGAGCACCTGGCGTTCCTTTTCCTCGAGCTGGGAAATCGCTTCGGCCAGAATGCGGCGAGTCTCCGCGCGCATGGTGAGATGAAACGGGTCTTCTTCCGGGCGGGTGGCGGGAACCGTGGCGGCGTCTTCCATGCCGCCATCTTCCGCGGATGCTTGCAGGCTGCCCAGATCCAGGCCGCGCAACTCGCTCAGAACCTCCTGAAACTGTGCGAGAGACATTTCCAGACGCTCGGCAACCTCCGTTTCGGTCGGCGAGCGGCCCAGCGTGGCGCCGAGTTCGTTGGTGGCTTCTTCGATCTGGCGGGCCTGCCGGCGCAACTGCCGAGGTCCCCAATCGAGCTCGCGCAGGCTGTCGAGAATGGCGCCGCGGATGCGGAAGCGCGCGTAGGACTTGAGGAGGACGTTCTTGCTGACGTCGAATTTGTCCACCGCATCGATCAGCCCGAGAATGCCGGCGTGCACCAGGTCTTCGAAGGACACGTGCGACGGCAAGCGGTCGTGAATGCGGCGCGCGATGTAACGCACCTCGGGAAGGTGCTCGGTGAGCAAACGCTGGCGTTCCGTCTGGGTCGCGGGGTCAGGGGCTGGCGACGGCACGCCGGCCGCGCCTGCAGGCGGCTGTTGCGAATCGCGATGAGTCCGTGCCGGCATGCTATTTCACCACCCCAAGCGACTGCACGGTGACGGTAGAAGGAATTTCCAGCGGCGAAAGCACGACGATGCGCGGAATGAACGGTTCGAGCAGACGACGGAGATGGAAGCGCACCGGACTGTTGCAAACCAGGATGGTGGAACTGAGCGCGACCCGGTCGCCCACAAGCTTTTGCAGGCTTTCGAGAACGCGGCGCAGCGGCGCGGCTCCGGTGCTGATCGCGGAATCGGCCACCGCCAGCGGTTCGAACTGGCGGTGCAACTCCTGTTCGATCGCCGGATCCACGGTCAGAACCTTGAGTTTCCGGTCGGCTCCGAGCAGCGGTTGCACCACGCTGCGACCCAGTGCCTGGCGCGCCGCTTCCACCAAGGCTACGTGCGACTTGTTAACCGCGGCCATTTCCAGCAGCGATTCCAGGATCGCCGACAGATCGCGAATGGAAACCTGCTCCCGGAGCAGTTGCTGACACACTCGTTGCACTTCGCCAAGCGTAAGCAGGCGAGGCACCAGTTCATCCACCAGCTTGGGCTGGCTCTCCGCCAAAGCGTCGAGCAAACGCTTCATTTCGTTGCGGGTCAGCAGTTCGTGCGCGAACTGCCGGATGATTTCCGCCAGATGCGTGGCCAGAACCGAAGTTTGGTCCACCACCGCATAACCGGAAGCCAGCGCCTGCTCCTGCAAGCCGGGAACAATCCACAGCGCGCTGGCGCCGAACGCCGGTTCGTTGGTGGCAATCCCTTCGAGCGCAGGCGTGGCGGGATCGGAACTGATCGCCAGCAGCCGGTCGGCCTGCATCTCCCAGCGCGCGATCTCCACGCCCCGCAGCAGCAATACATATTCCCGCGGACGAAGCTTCAAATTGTCCGTGATGTGCACGGAGGGCACCAGGAATCCGAGCTGCAGCGCCAGGTGGCGGCGCAACGCCCGAATGCGTTGCAACAGCTGGCCACCCTGCGCCTGGTCGACCAGCGGCACCAGACCGTAGCCCACTTCCAGGCTGATTTCATCGAGTTTCAACAACGCCTCGATCTGTTGCGGGTCGGATTTTTTCGCGGCGGGCACGATTTCCGCCGGCTTCAGTTCGCCCGCACCGGGAACCGCGGCCCTGGTGGACAGGTAGTAAGCGACCGCGGCGAGCAGAAAGAAGGAGAACTTCGGAAGCCCGGGAATCAGCGCGAGCAGAAACATCACGCCGGCGGCGATGCGCAACGGCATCTTGCGCGCGAAGAGCTGGCGGCTGAATTCGACTCCGACCGATTCTCCGCTGGACGCCCGCGTGACCACGATGCCGCCCGCAACCGAGACCAGCAGCGAGGGAATCATGGTGACCAGGCCGTCACCAACGGTGAGCACGGTGTAGGTGCGCGCCGCTTCCCCCAGGGGAATATTGAGCTGGAAGACGCCGATCAGAAATCCCGCGACGATGTTGATCGCGGTGATCAGGATGGTGGCCAGAGCGTCACGCTGGCTGAACCGCGCCGCGCCATCCATGGCGCCATAAAATTCCGCCTCTTTGCCGACGGTTTCGCGCCGCTGCCTCGCCTGCTGCTCGTCGATCATTCCGGCGTTCAGGTCGGCGTCGATCGCCATCTGTTTGCCGGGCAGCGCGTCCAGGGTGAAGCGCGCGGCAACTTCGGCGGTACGCACCGCGCCATGATTGATGACCAGATACTGGATCGCGATGAGCGCAAGAAAAATGACAAAACCAACGACGTAGTTGCCGCCCACGACGAACTGCCCGAAGGCCTGGATCACGCTGCCCGCCGCGGCTGAACCTTCCGTGCCGTGCAGCAGAATGCGTCGGCTGCTGGCGATGTTCAGAGCAATGCGAAACAACGTGAGGAAAAGCAGCAGCGATGGAAAAACGGAAAACTGCACGGGCCGCAGGATGTACAACGCCGACAGGAGAACGATGACCCCGAGGGTGACGCTGGTTGCAAGAAACAAATCGAGGATAAACGCGGGGATCGGGACCAGCATCACGAACACGGTCGCCACCGCGGCGACGGGAACCAGCCACTCGGCGGTGCTGCGGGAGCTTGCGGATTTGTCCTGGTCCATGGGCTGCTCTTCCTAACCGCGTGCCGCGGCGCGCGCTCCCGGCCGCGCCTGCAGCCGCATCTGTGCGCGATACAAAAAGGCCAGAATTTCGGCGACCGCGGCGTAGAGCTTGGGCGGAATCATCTGCCCCACGTCGGCACCTTTGTACAGGGCCTGCGCCAGCGGGGGATTCTCTACAATCGGAATTTCGTGCCAGCGCGCCAGGTCCTTGATTCTTTGCGCGATCAGGTTGCGGCCTTTGGCCACCACCACCGGCGCAGGCATGGTGCTTGGACGATACTCGAGCGCCACGGCGTAGTGCGTGGGGTTGGTGATGACCGCTGTGGCCCGCTGGACGTCTTTCTGCAACGAACGGCGCAACAGCTCGCGACGCAGGCGGCGAATGCGCCCTTTGACCTGCGGATTGCCTTCGTTGTCCTTGTTTTCCTGGCGCACTTCCTGCTTGGTCATGCGCAATCCGCGTTCGTAGGTTTGCCACTGCAGCACCGCGTCCACGGCCGACCATGCCAGCAGCACAAAGGCGGATTGCCAGGCCACGCGAAACCACAGCGACCCCAGCAGTGCCAGCGACGCCTGCGAGGGCATGCGCGAGGCATGCAGGATGGCGGACGCTTCACCGAGTGCAACGCGCAAAGCCAGCACAAAAATGATGGCGGTCGGCAGCAGGGACTTGAGAATGCGGCTCAAAGCCGAGAGCGAAAACAGTTGCCGCAGGTTGTTGGCGGGGTTCAGCCGGGCGGCGTCAAACGCCAGAGCGGCCGGAGCCAGCACCACACCGCCCTGCGCGACCGTCAGCAAGACCGAAAGGAAAAAAGCCAGAGCCAGCACCGGTGCTGCCCATTGCCCGGCGCTGCGCAGCGTCCATCCCAGCGCGGGCGCAGCCACCGCCGACCAATCCGAGCGGACAGCCAGGTCCAGCATGCGCGCGAATTCGGACTGCCAATGCAGAATCCAGCGGTCGGGGCGCCAGGCGAGCCAGAGCACCACACCCAGCAGCGTGAACGCCGAAACCAGTTCGCGGCTGCGCAGAACCTGGCCCTTTTCCCGAGCCTGTTTGCGGCGGCGCGGTGTGGCTTGTTCGGTGCGATTTTCGGCCACGAATTCCCTTCCCTTGCTTCACTGCGCGAAACGCAGCAGGCGTTCGCTCCAGGAAAGAGCCAGCGCGTACTGCTTTTCGAAAATTCCGGGCCAGGCGGCGACGACGAGCGCCAGCGCGAGATAGCCGGCAGCGCTCTTGAGTGGCACGCTGAGGATCAATGCCGGCATTTGTGGCGAGGCCTTGCTGAGGAAGCCGACCGTCAGGTCAATCAGCAGCGTCACGAGAAGCAGCGGAACCGCCATCTGCACGCCCGCCAGCCACATGCCGGAAGCGGCGTGGAACAGCGCACGCGCGGAAGCCGGGGTGATGACCACGCTTCCGACCGGAACATAATCGAAGCTGCGCGCCAGGCCGCGCAAGATCCAGTGGTGCACGTTGAAAAGAAGCAGGAACAACAGGGCCATGAGCTGGTGAAAAATCGAGAGCACGGGAGTGTCGACATTGGTTTGCGGGTCAATCACATTCACAAGGGAGAACGCCAGCTGAAAACTGGTGATCTGTCCGGCAAGTTGCGCGGCTTCGAGGACGAACTGCAGCGCAAGGCCCATCGCCAGCCCCAGAGTGATCTCGGAAAGCGCCACGCGCGTCCAGAGCAGCGGTGAAAGCGGTAGCTCCGGCACCCGGCAAAATGGGTAAAGAATCGCGGTCAGGAGCACGGTCAGAACCGCCTTGCTGCGCACCGGAATCGAGAGGCTGCCAAGGAATGGCGCGAAACTCAGCGCCGAGCCGACCCGCAGCGCGACCGGCAAAGCGTGCAGCAGGACGCGCTGCAGCACCGAGGAGCCGGCAAGTTCGAGGGTCATTGCGCATACCTCTGAAAATCGGCGAAAAGGTTGTGGGTAAAGTCGGCCAGGTGGTGCAGCATCCAAGGCGTCAGGAAAAAGAGGATGACCCCCACCGCGGCCAGACGCGGCACGGTCGAAACGGTCATGTCCTGGATCGAGGTCATCACCTGGCCGACATTGATCAGCAGCCCGACGAGCATGGCGGCCAGCAACAACGGCATGGCCACCCAGAAGGCCGCGGTAATGGTCTGGCGAGCAAGTTCGACAACTTGTTCCGCGTTCATTGCCGTCCTCAATAGTGAAAACTTCGCATCGTCGCGCCGACGACCAGGTTCCAGCCGTCCACCACGACGAACAACAGAATCTTCAGCGGCGTGGAAATGACCACCGGGGGCAACTGCAGCATGCCGACAGAGGTCGTGACCGACGCGGTTACCAGGTCAATCACCAGAAAAGGCAAGAACAACACGGCGCCAATCTGAAAACCGGTCTTAAGTTCGGAGAGGATGTAGGCAGGCACGACTACCCGCATCGGCAGGTCGTCCGGTTTCTGCGGACGCGGCGAGCGGCTGAGCTCGACGAAAAGCGCGAGATCCTTTTCCCGGGTGTACTCCAGCATGAAGCGCCGCAAAGGAATGCTGGCCGCATCGAGCGCCTGCAGCGTGCTCATGCTTCCGCTCTCAAACGGCACGATCGCCTGCTGATGAATCGCCAGCCCTACCGGCTGCATGATGAAGTACGTCAGAAAGAGCGCCAGACCGATGAGCGTCTGGTTGGTTGGAGCAGTCTGGGTACCGAGCGCTTGCCGCAGAAAATGGAAAATTACGAGAATGCGCACGAACGGGGTGACGGAAAGCAAAAGCGCCGGGAGAAACGTCAGCAGGGTAAGGAGCAGGATGATGGTGATCGAATTGGAGTCGCCGCGAACCGTAAGCCCAGGCAGTTGAATGACCGGGCCCTGCGGGGTGGCAGCCGCGGCGGCGCCGGGCTCCAGGCAGAAAAGTCCGGTCATCACCGCGAACCAGCGCAGACCGGAAGCGCCGCGCGTCATGCGAGCACTCCGTCGCACGGTTCTTGCACCATCTCGCGCGAAGCGGCACGTGCATCGAGCACCTGCACGGCTTGCGGGGTAACACCCAGAAGGTAGCGGCGATCTTCCCATTGCAGCACCACCACCGAGCGGCGTTCACCGAGCGCGATCGACTGCTCGATCCGCAAAGCGCGCGCCCGGGGCGCGGCCCATCCGCGTATCCGGCGCTGCAACGCGGCAAACAACCGGTTCGCCAGGTTTTTCGGCGCGGCACCTCGGGGCCCGGGACCTCGGTGCACAACCTGTTCGACCGCGTTGGGAGCGGACCCCATCAGGCCAGCTCCGTCAGCCGAACCGCGAGACGGTCGCTTACCACCTCAAACTCCGCCCAGCCGATGATCCTGGTATTGACTACGACCGGCACGTCCGCGCCGCTCGCGTTTTCCGATTCGAGGATGGCCCCAGGAGCCAACTCCAGAAGGTCGCGCACGGTAAAACCCTTCACCGCGAGATCCACACTCAGCAGACATGGGAGAATTCCGGCTTCGTCCCAGCAGGTATCCGGGAGCACCGCCGGCATTTCTCGCGCCACCACAGGTTTGCTGCTCATGGTTATCGCTGCACCAGAAATTCCGTGAAATAGACCTCGCGCACGCCGAGTTCAGGAACCTGCCTCTGCAGAACCTCCACCAGGTTGCGCTTGAGCTGCGTTTTACCGTCCGCGGTTAAAAGCTGATCGGCCTTGCAAGCCGTGAGCACAGAAAGAATCGCGTCCCGCACCCGCCCAACCGGAACCGCGGCGGTTCCTTTTTCTTCGTTGGTGCCGGGTGGCAGATGGTCCACGCCAAGATCCATCGTGACGCGCAGAAAGTGCGTCTCTTCCGGGTCCGCCAGGTTGACTGTGAATCCTTCGAGGTGCAGCAGATACTTCGGCGCCGAGGTTACCGGCTGCAACGGGGCTGCCTCGCTCGGCGTGCCGCGATGCAGTACGTACCAGGTGGAAGCCGCTCCGCCCAGCAGCGCGAGACATGCCACCACAAGAATCAGGGAAACCGATGAACGCTCGGCCGGGTCCGTCGAGTTGCTGGCAATGGTCGTAGCTGCGTCGCCGCCCATGGCGCGTGGAAGGAGCAATTCGCTCGCCAAGCGGCACACGGCGCATGCAAGTCCGGCCTTTCCGATGCGACGGCAAAGCCAAGCACTTTCAATCGGTTATGGACTGTGCCGCGATGCACCCGCGCGGTCGCTTTGCAGTTCTTGGCGTGCTTACGCAGTGTCTGACACTTCTAATGAGTGTTCGCTCAGGTACGACCCGTTCTGGGTCTCGGCTCGCGATGTTCGCTCAAAAACTTCCTGCTACTGCTTCAGATTAATCGCGGTCTGAGTCACTTCATCAAACGTGGTAACGGCCTTGGCGTTTGCCTGATAGCCGCGCTCTTGCAGGATGAGCTGGGCAAACTGGGTGGCGATATCCACGTTGGACTGTTCGAGTGCACCGCCCGAAAGCGAACCGCGACCTCCGGTACCAGGTACGCCGATATTCGCGGGGCCGGACGAAAGGCTGGCGAGAAACTCGTTCGAACCATTGCGCACCAGGCCTTGATCATTCTGAAAAGAGGCCAGCGCGATCTGGCCGAGCGCCGCCGTCTGGCCGTTGCTGAACGTGCCCTGAATGGTTCCGTCTGAGCCAATCACATAGCTGACCAAGGTGCCGCTGGTGAATCCGTCCTGGGTGGTGGATGCAACCGCGGATGGCGCCGCGACCTGGGTGACGATTCCGGCGCCGGCCGCATCGTAGAGGTCCCAGGTCAGCGACAAACTGTTGGCGCCGTCGGCAAGGTTGTTTACGGTGATGCCGGACACATTCGCGGCCGGTGCTGTCAACTGCCCGGCTCCGTTGAAGTTCAACGTCCCGGTCTGCACGGTGACCGGGTTACCGCTGGCTCCGACATCGGCCGCCGGAATGGTGATCTGGTAGTTCCACGCATTCGCGCCGGTCTTGGTGAAGGTATAGGTCAGCACATGCGAACCGCCGAGCGAATCGTAGACCGGCACCGAAGTGCTGAAGCTGCCATTCACGGCGGCGTCGGAATCGAGGTTCAGGGCCAAGCCGAAGCTGGCGGTAGCTTTCGGCGGATTGGTTTCCCCGGTAGAAATTTGCAGCGGGCCAAGCGTAGCGTTGGGGTTGACGACGCCATTGACCGCGGGATACCCCAGGACATTTGCCCCGTCCTTGGAAAGCAGATTGCCAACCTGAGAAATCGAGAAGTCCCCGGCACGCGTGTAAACGCGTTCGCCGGCGTTGTCGAGCACGAAGTAGCCGTTGCCCTGGATTGCCACGTCGGTCGGAACCCCGCTCGATTGAATGCTGCCTTGCGTGAACTGCGAATCGATGGCCTGGATGTTGGTGCCAACTCCGATCTGCTTGGGGTCGCCGTCACCGCTGGTTCCGACCTGCTGGTAGAACAAGTCTTCGAACAGCGGGCGCTGCGCCTTGTAACCGATGGTATTCAGATTCGCGAGATTGTTGGCCGTAACGGAAAGTGCGTTCGAATTGGCTTCCAGTCCCGACAGCGGAATATAAAACGATGGCATGGTGTTTCTCCTTGAGTTGCAAGAACTAAAGAGCAGAATGCGCCTGCGTCAAACCCAGGCGGGCGGCGGCAAGAGCGGAGGCACGCGAGATGCTTTGCGCGTTCGGCGTGGAGATGGAAGACGCGTCCGCCGGTGCGTTCGAAGCGGCGGTGCCGGTGCCCGGACCCTCGGTGCCTGTGCCTACCAGCGAGTCCATGTCTTGCCGAATCTGAATGATCTGCTGCAGCGTGTTCATCGAAGTGAGCTCGTCCACCATTTGATTGGGGTCAAGCGGATTTAGAGGGTCCTGCGCCTGCAGTTGTGCCGTCAGCAGCGTAATAAACGAATTTCCATTGAGGGTGTTGCTGGGCGTGGACGCGCTGTTGCTGCTGCTGGAACTCGCGCCCGTGGACGAAGTTCCTTTGGTAGTGTCCTGTGAAGTTGGTTTCGGCAGGGTCGAAGCGGGATGGGGAAGAAGTGATCCGATGGCGAGCATTCTGGTTCCTCCTTACGCGCGGACGCTCAAGCGTCCGCTGGCGTCGAAAATTCCTGAAGTTGCAGGCACAAGCGAAAGTTGTTCTACCGGACGATTCGCAGGTGATGTGGAATCCCAGTGCGAAGACGGGTGCCGCTGCGGTGTAGGGGTCCTTTCACCGGACGTCCCGGGATCGCTGCCCGCGTGGAACCCGGTGGTGGCATGGAGCAACGAGAGCTGTTGCACGTGAAACTGCTTTTCCGCAAGCGAACGTTCCAGGGCAGGCAGCTCGGTGGCAAGGACCGCGTGTGCATCCTTGCGCTCAACGGTAATTGCCGCCCCCAAATCGTCGCCGGAAATCCGCGCGCGCAGTTCCACGCTCCCCAGACGTTCGGTTTGCAGCGCGACGCGTAGTTCACCGTGCGAGGCGGAATCCGCCGGCAGCGGCGGCGTCAGTTTGCCTGGATTCCAGACCGAAAGATCGGGCGAGGAACTCTCTCCTGCGGCTGAAGTGTGCGCATTCTCTACGGTGGTGGCTTGCGCAGGGGAGGCAGGAACGTTCACGGTGCGCAGTGCGGCCTCGCTTGGACTGCCCAGGCTCTGTGTCGAGGGTTCGGGCTCTTGCTTTTCCTCCGGCGCCGGCACCTTAAACAAGACCTCAGCTTGCCCGCTCGCGACACCGCTCTTCGCGTGAGTGTCTTCCGCCTCTGTACGCTCCGGTGTCTGACCCTGGCTGCCGGAAGAACTGGAATTGTCGAGAATCGGTTGCGCAGCCGCAGCTTTCGCTGCGGAGAGACCCGAAACCGGCGCAAGGGTTTCCGGCGCTGCGGGTTTTCCCGCCTCCGGCCATCCCGATGCCGTAGCCGAGAGGGGAGGCGCGGACAGTCTCGCCACCACGGTCATATGGCTCGCAACGCCAGAAGCTTCGGCCGCGAGCGGGGCTGCCTGCCGGTCAGCCAGTGGTGAAAGGGCACTCTCGACGGTCACCAAGAGTCCATGAACTCGGTTCTCCAAGCTGGGTTCGTCCGCCGTGGTCGCGGTCCGCGCGACGCGATGCTCCGGCAAAGCGTCCGCTGCGGAGGGTGAGCCGATCGCAGGGTTCGAAGAGGAAAAGTCTTGCTCCGCAGCCGGCATCGGAGCTTGAGAAATTTGCCCGTCGGCCGTTTCGCTTGGCGAATTTGCCTGGCTTCCCCGGGGAACGGCTGCCAATGACGGACCGGCCATCGCCGCGTCCGGGGCACCCGACGGCGTATTCGGGATCATTGGCGCCATGGCCAAAAGAAGCGCATCGTTCGGCTTCAGATCCTCCGGTGGAGTATGCGCGTCGGTCGCTTCGGTCTGGTCCGGCACACACGCGCCTGCGAGCGGCTGTGGCGGCATCGGAGCAATCATCGCCCCGGCAAGTGGTGCGATTAGTTGCGCCACGCCCGCAACTTGCAGGACGGATTGATTCGGAGCGTCTTCTGCTGCCTGGGACGCCTGCTTCTGGCCTTGTTTCGCCTTCGCCGGATCGCCGGGGCAGTTGGCGGCAGAAGAGCTTCCCTTTGGCACACCGGCAGGCGACGTTGTTGCGGGTGAAGTCTGCGCCGGCGGAGTTTGCGGTGACGTTTGTCCCGACGAGGCAGCGGCAAACATCGCGGCGAATCCTGCGCTCCCTTGTCGCAGCGAAGAAGTTGCGGCCCCAAAATGCCCGCCGAGTGCGGCCCCCGGCTGTGGGGATGCGTTGTTCGGTTGTAGAGCAAGGTCCATAGAGCGAATGACGTGCGTCCCACTCCCAGACAAAGCAGGAACGCTGCCAAAGGCCTCGCCTGTCCGAAGAAGACTTGCCGTCGTCGCAACAGCTTCATTTTGTGAGGTTTTGCGAGACACGCCGGGCGGCACGGCGCGCGTTACGGAAATCCGCCGAATGCATACGGCAAATTCTGCCTAGTCTTCCGGCCGAGTTGGCTCAGCGCCAAGGGCGAGCAAACGGAACAGATGCATCTCATCGAGCGCTTGCTGCTGACGGTGGGCTTGCCGCTCTTCATAGGCGGCGCGCTGCCGTGCCACCAGGCTGGCCAGGACTTCTCGCCTCTGCCGCGCAGCGCGATAGAGTTCGAGTTGCTCCTTGCGTTGTCTCTCGGCTTCCTGCAGTGCTTGCCGCAAACGCTTGTGCGCTTCGCGCAACGCAGCGGCGCAGGTCACTCCGAAATGCAAGGCGGTCGCGAGGTTTCCCGATCCCAAATCAGACCGCCAGTGTCGTTGGTTTTCCGCGAACTCGGAGTCCAGGTGTTCCAGTTCCGCCCGCAGACGCGCCACGCTCTGGGAAATGCGGGCCAGCTTCTGCTCTTCTTGACGTTCCAGAGCTTGCCGCAGATGCAAGAGGGCTTCGAGCGAGGGGCGAAAGGCCATGGCTTCAGTCCGGCAGAGCCAACAGCCGGTTATACGTGTCTTCAAAGGGCGCCGGCTCTTTTTTTTGCTGGCGCAAGAAGGCGTGAATCGCGGGAAGCGCCGCGATGGCCTTATCGAGCACGGGGTCGGCGCCGCGATGATATGCGCCCACACGGATCAAGTCCTCCGCGGCCGCGTAAGCCGCAAGCAACTGGCGCAGGCGGCTCGCTTTTTCGAGTTGCGCGGCCGCGGCAACGGACGGCATCAGGCGGCTTAAGCTATCGAGAATCGCGATCGGAGGATAGTGCCCCTGCGCGTTGAGTTTGCGGTCCAGGACGATATGCCCGTCGAGAAGCGCGCGCACGGCATCCACCAGAGGGTCTTGCTGGTCGTCGCCTTCCATCAGCACCGTATAGAACGCGGTGATGCTCCCCTGGCCAAAGTTTCCCGCACGTTCGATGAGCCGCGCCAGCAATGTGAAAACCGATGGCGTGTATCCCTTGGCGGTTGGCGGCTCGCCCGCGGCCAGGCCGATTTCGCGCTGCGCCATCGCGAAACGGGTGATGGAGTCAATCACCAGCAGCACGCTGCGGCCTTGCCCGGCAAAATACTCCGCAACGGTTGTGGCCGCCAGTGCTGCACGTATACGCAAGAGAGGCGACTGGTCGGAGGTGGAGACGACCACCACAGAACGCTGCAAGCCCGCCGCGCCAATGGCGTCCTCCAGAAATTCCCGGACTTCCCTGCCCCGCTCGCCGACAAGACCCAGTACCGTCAGATCAGCTTCCGTGGCCCGGGTCATCATTCCAATCAAGGTGCTCTTGCCCACACCGCTGCCACCAAAAATTCCCAGACGCTGGCCGCGGCCGCAGGTGATGAGTCCATCGATGGCCCGGACGCCGCAGCTCAGGCTTTGCGTAATGGGCGCGCGGGCAAGCGGGGATGGCGGATCCCCGTACAGTGCACGATGTTCGCTGGCTCGGTAGTCCCGTTGCCCGTCGATCGGCGCGCCGGTTCCGTCGATGACCCTGCCCAACATCGCCGGACCAACCCGTAGGGTTGGTCGGGTGCCGCGGGTAATGATGCGATCGCCAAAACGCACCCCGCTCGGCCGCTGTAGCGGCATGGAAAGAACGGTTCGTCCCCGGAAACCGACAATTTCCGCGCTGTAGGTGTTGCCGCTCTCAGTGACCAGAGCGCAACCCTCGCCAACCGAACAGAACGGCCCTTCCGATTCCACCAGGTTGCCAACCACTTTTGTCACATGGCCGGTCCAGCGCAGCGCGGAAAATTCCTCCAGGCGGCGAAAATAGGCGGTAAGACCGGCGAACCCGTCGGACATGGCTCAACCGGCCGCGTGCGGCCGTTGTTCGAGAAGATCGGCGAAGCCCTGCTCAATCTCCTTGAGCTGACCTTCCAGGCTGACTTGCGTGCTGCCCGCTTCCGTTTCCAGTGTGCACTCGCCGCGGCGCAGGCTGGCGTCACCGATTAGTTCCGGTGCCGTGCCCGGCGTACCCTGCATCTCGGCTTGCATGGCGAAGTATTCCGCCCAGGCACGGATATCCCCGGGATGCGCGCGCAGTCGTACCCGCGTGCCGGATTCCAGTTTTTCCAGAGCGACACGCACGATGCCCGTCAGGAGCAGCGGATCCATCTGCGCTTCGCGGTGCAGTATCTTGCGGGCGATGGCCAAGGCGAGATGCACCACATCGCTTTCGATGTGCGCGAAGTAGCGATCGCGCTCGAGCTTGAATTTGTGCAGCGCCTCGCGCAGCTGATTCCGCTCGTGTGTGACTTCCGCCTGCAAGGCGGCACGCGCCTGCGCTTCGCCTTGTTGCCGGCCTTGCTCGAAAGCCTGGCGTCGCAGCTCCTCCGGCTGCAGAGCCGCAGGCGCCGCATCATCCGACCAGTTTTCCGCGCCGGCTGCAGCGCCAGCATCGGCCGGAGCCTGCCGATAGCGAAATGGCTGCGCTTCCAAGGAAAGAGAAGTCCCGTTGCTCCGCTCAGACCACATACGACTCCTCCTGTTCGGTCTTGAGGATGATTTTTCCTTCTCCTTCGAGGCGCCGCGCGGTCGCCACCACCTCCTGCTGGGCATTGGCAACGTCCTTCGACCGCATCGGACCAAGCGCTTCCATGTCCTCCTTCATCATCTCGACCGCGCGCGACGACATGCCCTTAAAGAAATGGTTGCGCAAATCCTCCGAGGCCGCTTTCAGAGCGATGGCCAGAGTCTTTTTGTCCACCTGTGCCAGTAACTCCCGCAAACCGGTTTCCGGAATCTCCAGAAAGTCGTTGAACGTGAACATCAGGTTGCGGATGGAAGTGGCCAGGGGGATATCATCCTGCTCGATCGTGTCCAGAATGGAGCCGCTCGAGAGCTGGTCCATCTGGTTCAGAAGGTCCGCGACCGCTTTCACGCCGCCGTAGGCCCGGCGACTCTGCCGTCCCACGGTTACCAGACGCTGGTGCAATACGGACGAAATCTTTTTCACCATCTCCGGGGAAAACTGCTGCATTTGCGCCAAGCGCTTGACGGTTTGCGCCCGGGTTTTTTCCGGCAGCAGCAGCAGCACCGAACGGGCGGCCCGGGCATTCAGGTGGGCCAGCACCAGGGCAATGGTTTGCGGATGTTCGCCCTGAATGAACTTTGCCAGTTGCTGGGGATCGGTTTTCTGCAACGCGTCCAGGTCTTGCGCGCTTGCCTCCTGGGCCTGCACCACCGCGTTCAGCAGCGACTTGGCCTCTTTCTCGCCAAAAGACTTGACCAAAACGCGGGAAGCGAACTCGCGCCCGCCTTGCGAGAGATAGGTCTGGGTCACGCTCAGGTTGTGAAACTCGGAGAGGACTTCCGCGCCCATTTCCGGAGAGATGTATTCGAGTTCCGCGATTTCCCGGGTAACGATGCGCAGCTCCTCTTCCGGCAAACTCCGGTAAACGTCCGCGGCGATATCATCGCCAAGCAAAACCAGCAGCACCGCGGCTTTTTTCTTTCCGGTCAACCGCTCGCGTCCGGTCATTGCTTGACCTCCGCTTCCCGAATCCAATTTCGAATCAGCCGGCTGGCGCCTTCCGGGTCGGCTTTGACCTTCTCCGAAAGATGTTTTTTCAAATTCACCGCCTGCTGCACGTCGACGCCGGGCGCAGCTGCTTCCACACTGGCAGGCGTACTCCTTGCCAGTCCCTCTGCACTTCCGGCGCTGCCACCGGGCGCCGGCAGTAATCCTGCGGTGCCGGCCGGCTGCAGGATGCGGATAACCTGTTGTTTCACCGGGCGTAGCAGGAAAAAGTACACTGCCAGGAACAGGAGGCCGATTGCCGCGTAACGCAGCAGATTGGTCCAGCGTTCCACCACCAGCAGCGCCCGCTGCAGCTTTCCCGGTGGCGCCGCAACTTCCAGCGGCGGAGTCGCGAACGCCACATTTTCCACGGAGAGCAAATCGCCGCGCTTGGTGTCGTAGCCTACCGCCGCTTTCGCCAGCGATTCGATCTGTTTCATCTCGTCCAGGGTGCGCTTGCGGCGCGTTTCGCTGGACTTGCCGTTTTCCACCTTGCTTTCCACAACATCGTCCACCAGAACCGCCGCCGCAACGCGCCGGATTCGGCCGGCAGGCTCCACCAGCTTGTGCGTGGTCTTGCTGACCGCGAAAGTCTTGCTCTCGGAGCGGATGCCCTGCGTGGTTCCAGAGGTCTTGGCTTGCTGCGCGGCCGTCGGCGCGGCCTGGTTGGCCGGCGCGTTGCTCGGCGTGCCGGGAATCCCGGCAGGTTCGAGATCACCAACCGTCTCCTGCGAAAGCTGTGAGCTCACTACCGCCGTGGTCACGGGATCGTACGTTTCCTGCAGCGTCTCGCCGGACGTCGCGTCGTAATCGATCGTTACGCTGGACTTCACGTGGTCGGCGCCAACGATCGGGGTCAAGGTCTGCACCAGGCGCTCGGCCAGCAGCGTTTCCAGTTCTTCGTTCGAAGCGACACCGGAAATGCTGTGCGCCCGGCCCGAGCCTGCGGATTGGCCGTCGGTTGTGGTGACGCTGACGTTTTGTGGCGCGAGATCGTCCCACGCGCTCGATACCAGATTCGCGACCGAAGCGGTGACCGCATCGTTCAAGCGCGCACCGCGCAGCTTCAGGACCACCGCCGCTTTTGCCGGCCGCTGGCGGTCGCTGAACAGCGATTCATGCGGTAGAACCAGGTGCACGCGCACCCCTTCCACTCCATTCATGGTCTGAATGGTGCGTTCAAGTTCCGCTTCCACGGCGCGCTGGTAGTTCACCCGTTCGGAAAAATCGCTGCCCGACCAGTTGGGCTTGTCGAACAGCTCAAATCCCATGCGGCCGCTGGCCAGCGGCTGCGAGGCCGCTTCGAGACGCGCCTTGTCCATCTGGTCGCTGCGCACCAGCACCGCGGTTCCATCCGGCGAAATCTGATAGGCAATGTTTTGCGTCGTGAGCCTTTGCGCCAGGCTTTGCGCGTCGGCCGGAGCCATTCCGGAATAGAGCGTCTTGTAGTCGCCGCCGCCGAGCAGATAGGCGAAGCCCCAAACGACGCCGGCAACGAGAAGCGCGCTTCCGGCCAGCGCCGCCTTTTGCCCCAGCGAGAGGCCGCGCAAGAACGCCAGAAGCTGCTGCAGGGCTTTTTCCATCACACCGGCCTATCGAAACGCGTCAGAACGGCATCGCGGAAATCTGCTGGTACGCTTGCACAATTTTGTTGCGCACCTGCACCATCATCTGGAAGGACAGGTTGGCTTTCTCCACGGCAATCATGGCGGAGTGCACATCCTGGCCGTTGCCGTTGAGCAGTTGCGTGACCTTGGCATCGGCCTCGCTTTGCATTGAGCCGATCTGATCCAACGCCGATTTCAACGTGTCCAGAAAAGGCGCCTCCGGCGAGGCATGCGCGGCGCCTCCGGCGCCCTGCTCCGGCAGAGTGAAAGGCGAAGCGGCGGACCCTACGCCTGGCAGTGGATTTGTCATTCCCTTCTCTCCTTTAGCTCAGCAGCCCAATTGCCGACTGAATCATGGCCTTGGTGCTGGTCACCGCGGATACATTGATCTCATACGCACGCGCCGCACCCATCAGGTTGACCATCTCTTCCGCCGGATTGATGGCAGGATAGGCAACGTAGCCTTGGGTGTCGGCGTCGGGGTTCCCGGGCTCGAAGCGCCGGATGGGCGCGGCCTGGTCCGCGACCACATTGACCACGCGCACCTCTTCCGCGTGCAGGTCAGCGAAAGAAGCCAGCATCGTTCCGAAAGAGCCCGGCCCGGAGCCGGACTGCGAAGGGCGCGCGCCAAAAACCACATGCATGCGCTGGTATGGTCCGCCCTTTTCGGTACGCGTGGTCTCCGCGTTGGCCAGGTTGGCGGTGACAATTTCCGCGCGCAGCCGCTCGGCCAGCAGCGCCGAGCCGCTGATTTCCATCACTCGAAACAGGTTCATGGCTACTGTCCTTCCCGAATCGCGGTGCTGAGCTGCGCGAACTGCGCGCGCAAGATCGCCGCCGCTGCTTTGAACTGTAGCTGCGTTTCGGCCAGCAGCATGGACTCGCGGTCCGCGCTCACGTTGTTCCCATCGGGGCGTTCCGTCAGTCCCCGCACTTCGCGGGTGAACGGGGCGCTGACCGTGGTCAGCGGCGCGTCCAGCGCGCGGTTCAGCTCGCCGCGGAAATCGATATCGCGGGTGTGGTAGCCCGGCGTATCGATGTTCGCCAGGTTGGTCGTCACCAGCGTTTGCCGCATGGTCGAAAGATCGAGATAACGTTCGAGAAACATCATTTGCGGCCCGCTCAGCCAGCTCATACGCTTCTCCCTGCCGCCGCGGCCAATCCGTGTTCGCGAATCTTGTTGCGCACGGTTCGCAAGCTGATGCCCATCAATTGCGCGGTCCGGGTACGATTGCCGCCAGTCGCCGCCAGCGTGGATTCAAGCAGGTGGCGTTCCGCATCGTGCAGGGTCAGCCCCGCCACCGCCGGGCGGGTGCAGGCGCGGGCGCTGGTTTCGAGCGTTTGCGGCTGCAGCTCGGTCCCCGAGCGCAGCGCCAGCGCGCGGCGAATCACGTTTTCGAGTTCCCGGACATTGCCCGGCCAGTGGTGCGCCTCGAGCTGCGCGACAAATTCCGGCGAGAGCCGGCACAGTTCTCCGCCGTGGTTGTGTTTGCGGAGAAAGAATTCCGCCAGGGGAACAATATCCGCCCGCCGCTCGCGCAGCGGCGGCAAGGTTAACGGAACCACGTTCAGGCGATAGAAAAGATCCTCGCGGAACTGCCCTTCCGCAATGCGCTCCGGCAGGCTGCGGTTGGTCGTCGCGAGCACGCGCACGTCCACCGGTTGCGGCCGGGTGTCTCCGATGGGATCGATGACCCGCTCCTGCAAGACGCGCAGCAACTTGGGCTGCAGGCTCACCGGCATTTCGCCAATTTCGTCCAGCAGCAGGGTTCCGCCGTTGGCCAGCGCGAATTTTCCCGGTTTGGCCGAAGCAGCTCCCGTGAACGCGCCTTTGACGTGGCCGAAGAGTTCGCTTTCCAGCAGATTTTCCGGAAACGCCGCGCAGTTCACGGCCACCAGCGGCCCGGCATGACGCAGGCTGTTTTGGTGAATGAAACGCGCCAGCAACTCTTTGCCGGTCCCGCTTTCCGCTTCAATCAGAATGTCCGCTTCGGTCCGCGCGACGCGGCGCGCCTGGACCACAATCGCCTGCATGGCGGGAGAATTCGCGACACCTGCAAAATCGCTGGCCGCCGCGGCTTTTTCGTCCGGGGCCAGGAAACGGGCCAGCGCGGACTCCAGTTCCTCGAAAGCCACCGGCTTCTGCAGATAGTCGCAGGCACCTTCGCGCATCGCTTGCACCGCGCCATTTACGTTTCCATATGCGGTAAGGAAAATCACCGGGGTGCCGGGCATTTCCCGGCGCACGCCCTGCAATACGTCCAGTCCGCTGCCATCGGGCATGCACATGTCCGTCACCACCGCGCGAGCCGGCCGTTTGCGAAACTTCACCAGCGCTTCCGCAGCGCCTGCCGCGCTTTCCACTAGCCAGCCCCGCCGGCGAAAGTTTGCTTCCAGACCGACACGCATGGCGGCTTCGTCATCGACGATCAGCACATGGTTCTGCGCTGCGCTCACGCGGCACCTCCGGCAAGGGGCAGCAAAACCGTGAAGGTCGTGCCCTGTTGCGGGCGGCTGCGAACCTCAATCTCTCCGCGATGCTGTTCCACAACTTTTTTGCAGACCGAAAGGCCGAGTCCCGGGCTGCCATGCTTGGTGGTAAAGCCGGGTTCGAAGATGCGCGGCAGCAGTTCGGCTTCGATGCCGCGCCCGTCGTCGGAAAACTCCACGCGCACCAGGCCTTCGGGGAATTGCGGGGCCGGGGAGATCCGCACGGTCAGAATTCCGCCTGGCGGCATCGCGCGAAATGCGTTCAGCGCCAGGTTGAGAAATACCTGCTTCAAACGCTGCCCATCCGCCAGCACGCACGCGTCGCCCAGGGCGTTCTGCACGCGAATGGTCTGGCCGCGCTGCTTGGCCATTGGCTGCAGAAAGTCCATGGTTTCGTTGGCCAGACGCCCCAGGTCCGCCGGCAAGAGCTGCAGCGCGGGCTGCGCATGGAATTGCAGGACGTTGTTGACCGTGGCGGAAAGCGATCGCAAACCGGCCCGCAGATGCACCACCCACTGCCGGGTTTCCGGCAAGTGCGACGAAGCATCGGCCAGCAGGCCGGTGAAAAGCTCCATGCTTCCGAGCGGATTGCGGATTTCGTGGGCCAGCACCGTGGCTACTTCGGCCAGGGCCTGCGCGCGGCGCGCCGCCTCTTTTTCCGCAGCCACCCGGCGCTGCTCCGTCAAATCGCGCAAGATCCAGATCGTACCGGCATGGTTATCGTTCCCCGAGCGCACCGGTTCGCGCGTTACGCCAATCGACCGTTCCGCCCCGCCGCAGGGCACGCTCATTTCCCATTCGTCCTCGCGCCGCGCTTCGCGAAACTCGCGAGCAAACGGCTGGAGGACCTCGGGCAGGCTCGCCGTGCCCGGTTGCCAGTCCGGCGGAATCTCGAGCAGCCGCCGCGCTTCCGGATTCAGCACCTGGAATTCTCCCCGGGAATTTGCCGCCAGAACCCCGCACGGGAGACGGTCCAGCACCTGAGCCAGGTACGCGCGCACCCGCTGGTTCTCTTCCAGGCTGCGGTCCAGTTCGTGGTTGGCGCGTTCCAGCTCCTGATGCAGGCGCACGACTTCCGCCTGCAATTGCGCGTAGGAATGTTCGAGCGAACTCGCCGCCTGCGTGAAGGTCAGAAACGCTCGCGCCAGATCCTCGCGCGGCGATTCGTTCACGAACGACGCCAGCCCTGTTTTCGCGGAGTTGCGGTTTCTGCTCGTACCTTGCACGTGCCGTTTCCCTTTCTAGGCCTCGTGAAGTTCCGCGCTGTGAAATTCCTGGCAATGTTCGGCGCGCAACGTCAGGCACGGACCGGCCAGGATGAAAGCCCTCTCAAGCACGTGCTGCAGTTCCCGCACGTTGCCTTCCCAACGCCGGCCGATGAGAACTCTCAGAGCCTCGCGCGAGAGCTGGCGCCTCGGTACATTCGCTTCCTCGGACAACCGTTCCAGATAGGCTTCGGCCAACGCTTCCAGGTCGTCCAGCCGCTGACGCAGGGCAGGCAGGTGGATCGGAAATACCGCCAGCCGGTAGTACAGGTCCTGCCGGAACAGCCGCGCCTGCACCTGCGCCGCCAGGTTCACATTGGTCGCGCAGATCACCCGCACATTCATGCGGTACACATCGGAGCTTCCCAGCCGCTGCACTTCGCCGTTCTGCAAGAAACGCAGCAGTTTTGCCTGCATGCCCAGAGGCAGTTCGCCAATTTCATCCAGGAATAGAGTCCCGCCGTGAGCCACATGAATCCGCCCCAGGCGGGACTGTACGGCGCCGGTAAAAGCGCCGCGCACGTGGCCAAACAATTCCGATTCGAGCAGCGCCTCGGGAATCGCCGCACAATTGACGGCTACGAACGGCCCCTTCGCTCGCGCGCTCAGCTCATGGACGGCCTGCGCGGCCAGCTCTTTGCCGGTGCCGGTCTCTCCGGTCAGCAGCACGGTCGTATCGCGAGGCGCCACCAGCCGTACCAGGCGGTACGTTTCACGGATTGCCCGGCTGCGCCCGATCATCCCCGGCAAGGGTTCCTCGTTCTCGCGACTGGGCTCCTCCACGATCGTCTGCGGGCTCGCTCTCTCCGCATCGCGATCCCGTTCGCTGGCCGAATCTCCCTCGGTCATTTCGGAGGACTTCGCCCCGTCCGATCGCGAGTCCACCACTTGCACCACGATGCGTGGATACCTCTCGCGGATCAGCGCCGCCACCTCGGCGGCGTCCAGGTCCGGCAAATATTTGTCCAGCACCACGTGATCACACTCGAATTCGCGCAGCTTGGCCAGGGCATGCGCGCCACCCTCCGCTTCATGTCCCGTGCCCAGCGGCCTTTGCGAATCGAGCAGCCACTTCCTGCGAAATTGCGAGTCCGGGCTCGCGATCAGCATTCCCGCCCGCGGACGGAAGTTCGGTTGAACACACGTCGTGGCCATGCTTCCCCCAAAACCACAGGACGCTGCGACCTATTTGCCTAGCGCCTCCGGCAAAGATTGCCGCGTCACAGACGAAGGAACCCATGCGTTTTAGAGACCAAACAAGGAGGGACCGACTGTTGAGGAAAGAGGAGTTAGCACAAACTATCGCGGGACGGACTGCTCCATCCCGAAACAATGTTTCGCCAACGAACAAAAAACACTCGCGAGACCCTTCCTTTCGGCGTCATCTCGCGTGGATCGCTGTGCCGACTCCGCGCCTGGATGCGCGGAACCGCCGCGTACACTCCCTTCATCGGCAACTTCGCCAACGGCTTTAGGACTTTTTGCAACTTTTTTCTTACGGGACTCTAACGGCCCGCAGTTGCCCGCTTCGCTCAATCGCGAAATCGGTCCTTCACACCCTGCGGAATCGGCTCGCTGCGAATCCCATGTTTCGCCTGGGCATCGCGCACCGTCCAGACCCGTTTCTCGCTGCCTTCGGCCGCCAGCTCCTTGCCCTTGTACATCTTATGTCGCACGGTAAAGCTGGTCCGGCCCCATTCGATGATTTCCGATTCCACGGTCACGGTCTCGCCGAACGCGACGGGAGCATGAAACTGGGCCCGCGTATCCACCATCGGAATGCCCAGCAAATTGAATTGCTGCAGCATTTCGGCCTTGCGAAATCCGGCGCGTTCGAAAAGCGCCGCCGTACACGCATCAAAAAACTCAAAGAATCGCGGAAAATATACAATCCCCGCCGGATCGCAATCGCCCCATTCCACGTGCACTTCTCTCCGGTTCATCATCGGCTCGCCTCTCGATTTCCCGAGGAGTCTATCGTACAGTCTCAGCGCGGCGGAATGCGTTTCTATTGGCCGCCTGAGCGATTACACTTCTCCCATGCGACTTCTGGACGGCTTCTTTCGCTCGCCTTCCGTCGAGCCACTCTTCAGCGATACCGCGACCGTCCAAGCCATCCTCGATTTTGAGGCGGCTCTCGCGCGCGCCCAGGCCCAGGCTGGAATCATCCCGGCATCAACCCAGGCGGCCATCGTGGCCCAGTGCCGTGCCGAACTCTTCGATTTGGAAGCGCTCGCGCAGGCCATGCCTTCCGCCGGCAATCTGGCGATTCCGCTACTCAAGCAACTGAATGCCCTGGTCGGCAAGTCATCTCCCGAAGCGGCGCGTTACATTCATTTCGGCGCCACCAGCCAGGACGCTCTCGATACCGCGCTCGTACTGCAATTGCGGGCGGCGACGCGCGAACTCCTTTCCGATATCGAGGCGATCATCGCGGCCCTGGCGAAACTTTCCTCGGACCACCGTGCCACGCTGCTGGTCGCGCGCACCTGGCTGCAGCATGCCCTGCCGACCACATTCGGTTACGTTACGGCCGGATGGCTCGATGCCATGCTGCAGCACCGCGCCCGGCTGCAATGGCTGCTCGCAAACGCCCTGGTCCTGCAGTTCGGTGGAGCGGCCGGAACGCTGGCCGCACTCGGCTCGCGCGGTCTCAGCGTCACGCAACATCTGGCCGCCGAATTGCGCTTGCCGCAGCCGCGCTTGCCTTGGCACTCCAGCCGCGAACGCATGGGCGAGGTCGCCTCCGCCCTGGCGCTGCTCTGCGGCACGCTGGCAAAGGTCGCGCGCGACCTGTCGCTGTACATGCAGACGGAAGTGGCCGAACTCTCCGAACCTCCCGCGGCGGGGCGCGGCGGCTCCTCCACCATGCCTCACAAACAAAACCCGGTCGCCACCGCGGCAATCCTTGCATCGGCACTCCGCGTTCCCGCCCTGGCATCGTCCGTCCTCTCCGGGATGCATGGCGAATTTCAACGCAGTGTCGGTCGCTGGCAGGCCGAATGGGAACTCCTGCCTGAAATCGCTTCCCTGACGGCGGGCGCCGCGCGTCAGCTTGCCGTTCTGCTGCCGGGTATCGCGGTGCACAAAGAACGCATGCGCGCGAACCTCGAACTCACCAACGGCCTTATCTACGCGGAAGCCATCTCCCTGGCGCTGAGCGAAAAACTCAACCGCGCCAGCGCCCACAAACTGGTCGAAGCCGCTTGCCGCCGCGCCCAGTCGGAAGGTACGCATCTCCGCGAAATCCTCTCCTCTGACCGCGAAGTCTCCTCCATCCTGGATGCCGCTGCTCTGAAGAGCCTGTTCGAGCCCGCAAACTATCTCGGCTCGGCCGACGTTTTCATCGATTCCGTTCTTTCCGCGGTGGAAGTGCACGCTCCGCTCCCATCCCCGGAGAAACCCTAGCGAGGACTCATGCCTTTCGCCGATCTTCCCAACGCGCGCATTCATTACTCCTTCTCCGGCAACGCACAGGGACCGGTTCTTGTCCTTTCCAATTCTCTGGGCACAAATTTCTCGCTTTGGGATCCCCAGACGGCGGCATTCGAGCGCCAATTTCATCTTCTCCGTTACGACATGCGCGGCCATGGCCAGTCCTCTTCCCCGCCCGCTCCCTACTCTGTCCCGGAGTTCACCGCCGACCTGCTGGCCCTGGCGGCGCATCTCGGCGTCGGCCGCTTTCACTTCTGCGGCCTGTCGGTCGGCGGGATGATCGGCATGTGCCTGGGCCTGACGGCCGCTTCGCGCATCAACAAGCTCGTGCTGTGCAACACCGGCCCCAGCATCGGCACCGTCGAGTCTTGGAAGACTCGCGAAGACATCGTCCGCCGCCTGGGCATGAAAGAAGTCGCGCGCATCACGCCCGATCGCTGGTTCACGCGCCGCTTTCAGGCGGCTGAGCCCGAAACCGTCGCGCGTATGATGCGGGTCGTGGAGAGCACGGACCCGGAAGGCTATATCGCCGCCTGCAACGCGGTGCGCGACTACAACGTTCGCTCCGAGGTCGCCCGCATCCAGTTGCCTACTCTCGTCATTTCCGGCGCGCACGACCCGGCCACGCCGCCCGCGGACGGTCGCTTTATCGCCGAACGGATCGCCGGCGCGCGCTACGTCGAACTCGACGCCGCGCACCTTTCCAATGTCGAGCAAGCCGATGCCTTCACCCGCGAGGTCATCTCTTTTCTCCAGTCCTAAAATCCTGCTGCCGGAGAGTCGCCATGGACGAACGCAAGCGGTACGAGGAAGGCATGAAGACGCGCCGTGCGGTGCTCGGCGACGCCCACGTCGATCGCACTCTCAAGAATCGCACCGACTTCAACGAGCCATTCCAGGAGCTGATCACCCGCTATGCCTGGGGAGAAATCTGGCAACGTCCGGGCCTGCCCAAGCAGACCCGCAGCCTCATTACCCTTTCCATGCTGTTGGCCCTCAATCGCATGGACGAATTTCGCATGCACGTCAAAGCCGCGCTGTCCATGGGCGTGAAGCGGGAGCAGATCCAGGAAATCCTGCTGCACGCGGCCATTTACTGCGGCGTTCCCGCTGCCAATGCTGGTTTTCATGCGGCCGAGGAAGTGTTCGAAACACTGGAGAGCAAAAAGAAGTAGCCTAACCGTAACACGCTAGCTATATAGCGCGCCTCGCGCTTGCCCGGCAGGCCTGGTTAAGTGATAAGATTTGTTTTACTTGCGATTGTCGCCGCGGCCGTTCGATCTCGTCCCGCTCTATATCGCAGGCAGTTCTATCCCGTACCCGGGATTGAGGTAACCGGTATGTCCAGCAAACCCCGCCCGAGCGTTCCTGCCTATCAGCGTATCCAGTCTGCCATTCGCAAGCGCATTGACGCCGGCCAGCTTCGTCCGGGAGACCCGGTGAGCTCCGAGCGCGACCTCGCCAAGTTGCACGAAGTCAGCCTCATGACCGCGCGCCACGCGCTCGCCGGACTGGAACGGGATGGGATTGTGGAACGCCGCCGCGGCGTGGGAACGTTCGTCTCGGCTCCCCGCATTCACTTCAACAAACTAATGAGCTACACCGAGCAGATGGCCGCGCGCAGCCTCTCTGCCGGCTCCAAGATCCTCTTCGCCAAAGTGGTGGACAACGAGCCCGAGGCCGCTGCGCGCCTTTCTCTTCCGCCAACCGACCAGCTCATCAAGCTGGAGCGGCTGCGGCACGCCTCGGACGAGCCTTTCGCGCTCGAAACCTGCTACCTCTCTGCGGCCGAATTTCCCGGCCTTCTGGTTGCTCCCCTCCAGCGCGAATCCCTGTTCGCGATCATCGAGCGCGATTTTGACGTCCGGCTGGGCTATGCGGACGAAGAGATTGACGCCACCGCCGCCGATCCGCGCACCTCGGAGCTCCTCAACGTTCCGCGGCGCGAGCCGCTACTGCGTATTCGCCAGGTGATTTACTCGACGAAAGGCAAACCGCTGTTGTACGTTCTGGGCATCTATCGTTCCGATCGCCACAACCTTGTCATTCGCCGTTTTCGCTGAAGCGCCACCATCTCACTCGGGGAAAATGCCAACGCAATGCTTGTGATCCTGAAGAAAGACTATCAAGAGGTCAGCCGGGAGGCGGCGCTCATCGTTGCAAGCGCGATCCGCGCAAGGCCAGACATTGTTCTCGGCCTGGCCACCGGCAATACGCCGCTGGGTCTGTACAAGGAGCTGATTGCGCTGCACGCGGGCGGTTCGCTCGACTTCTCCCGCGCCACCAGTTTCAACCTCGATGAATACCTCGGTCTGCCGCATTCTCATCCGCAAAGCTTTCACTACTTCATGCAGACTAACTTCTTTTCGCAGGTGAACCTTCCGGCGGATCACGTTCATATTCCGGACGGAACCATCACTCGCGACTACGACTCCTACTGCGCTTCCTATGAAGCGGCCATTAAGGCCGCAGGCGGAATCGACCTGCAAATCCTGGGCATCGGCCGCAACGGTCACATCGGTTTCAACGAGCCCACGTCCAGCCTGGCCTCGCGCACCCGGCTCAAGGCTCTCTCGCGCGAAACGATCGAGGACAACCGGCATTTTTTCCCCGACGCTTCCGAAATGCCCAGGTGCGCCATCACCATGGGCATCGGCACGATTCTCGATTCGCGGCGCGTCCTGCTGCTGGCGTCCGGACGCTCGAAAGCCGCCGCCGTCGCCAAGGCTATTGAGGGACCCATCACCTCATCGGTCAGCGCCTCGGCCCTGCAGATGCACCCTGACGTCACCTTCATCATTGACGAGGACGCCGCCTATTCCCTCACCCAGCGCGACTACTATCGTCATGTCGAAGAGATGACGCGGCTCTTCACTCCCGAACGGCTTTCTTGAGGAAACAGCGGCCCCATGATCATTGCGGGTGACATCGGCGGCACCAAGTCGCACCTGGTCGCGCTGGAAGAGCGCTCGGGCAAGCTGCAGGTCATTGCTCGCCGCCGCTACGCCACCCGAGATTTTTCCAGCTTCGAAAAGTTGGTGGAGGAATTTTCCCGCCACGCTCTCTTGGAAGTCGGGCCGGGAGCGAGCCCGGTGCAAGGCGCGGGCTTCGGCGTCCCGGGCACCGTTGTGGACGGCCGGTTGCACGCGGTGCACATTCCCTGGGTTCTTGATGCCCGGGCGCTCGCCGCGAGCCTGGGCCTTGCGCTCGACCGCGTCGTGCTGATGAACGATCTGGTGGCCACGGCCCGCGGGCTTCGCCGCCTCGAACCGGAAGACCTGTGGTTCCTGAATCGCGGCGTGGATCACCCGGAAGAAAACATTGCGGTCATCGCGGCCGGCACCGGCCTCGGCGAGGCAGTGCTCTACTGGGACGGCCACGGACATCGGGCCGCTCCCTCCGAAGGCGGCTCCGCCGATTTTGCCCCGCGCACTGACCGCGAAATAGCATTCTTGACTTTTCTCAAGCGCCGCCTGCCTCGCGTTTCCTGCGAAGAACTCTTCTCTGGCCGCGGATTCCGCCCCATTCACGAATTCCTCGCGCCCGACCTGCGCCACGCATCGTTCGACGGGCCGGCCGGCGATTCGGCGCAGGAGATCACCCAGAACGCCCTGACGAAAGCCTGCCCCGCCTGCGTGGAAACGCTCGACTTCTGGACCGACGCCTTCGGCGCCGAATCCGGCAACCTGGCGCTGCGCGTGCTGGCCTACGGCGGCGTCTATCTGGCGGGCGGCATCGCGGTGAAAATCCTCCCGCTCCTGAAAGCCAGCACTTTCTGCCACGCGTTTGCGGACAAAGGCGCTTTCTCTTCGCTTCTGGCAAATATTCCGATTGCTGTTGTTCTGAATGAGGACGCGCCACTGCTCGGCGCCGGCTATTCCGCGCTTACCGTCATCAACGGCGGCAAACTGACCTGACCTACTCTTCTTTCAGCGTCAGGCTCTCCGCCTTGCGCAGTTGCGGAAACATCCAGGCCCACAGGCCGGTTACCACGATCGCGCCGATTCCGCCCAGAATCACCGCCGGAACCGCGCCAAACCACTGCGCGGTCATGCCCGATTCGAACTGCCCCAATTCGTTCGAAGCGCCGATGAAAATCATGTCCACCGCGTTCACACGGCCGCGCATCTCGTCCGGCGTCGCGATCTGAATCAGCGTCCCTCGCACGATCACGCTAACCATGTCCGTAGCGCCAACCAGAAAGAGCGCCAGCAGCGAAATTGCAAAGCTCCGCGACACTCCGAAAATCACCGTGCACAGACCAAATCCCGCCACGCACCACAACATGGTCGCGCCGGCCCGCTTTTTCAGCGGGCGGTGCGCAATCGCCACCGCCATCACGGCCGCGCCAATTCCAGGCGCGCCGCGCAAGATGCCGAGACCCCAAGGTCCGGTCTGCAGCACTTCGCGCGCATACACGGGCAGCAGCGCAACTGCCCCGCCGAGCAACACCGCGAACAGATCCAAAGAGATGGCGCCCAGAATCAGCTTCTCCCGCCAGATGTAACGGAATCCCTCAAACACGGTGGAAAGGCTCGCCGCTGGGCGAGCGCGTGCCTTTTCTTGCGCCGGCAACCGGGACAGCAGCAGCACGGCGATGGTGGTCACCGCAAGGGCCAACCCATAGACCCCTTCGGGTCCGCTTCCGGGGCGCACAAATCGTTCGAATGCGGCGTAAAGCAGTCCACCGAATACCGGCCCGAGAATCGTGGCCCCCTGGAAAATGCTGGAGGCCCATGCGACGGATCCGGCAAAGTGCTCGGCAGGCACGAGTTGCGGCAGCATGGCCCGACTCACCGGACCATTGAAAGCACGCACCACCCCCAGGAGCACCAGCACGGCATAAATCGCTGCGATCGACGGGTTGCCACGCCAGGAAATCGCCAGGAGAAGTACGAAGCTGGCGGCGAATCCTACGTCGCAGACAATCAGCAGGTTCCGCCGGTTGAAGCGATCTGCCGCGTGACCCGAAAGGAGGAACAGCAAGATTCCCGGCAGGAACTGCGCTAGCCCCACCAAACCCAGGTCCAACGGCCGCTTGGTGATCTCGTAAACCTGCCAGCCCACGGCCACGGCTTGCATCTCCGTAGCCACCACGACGCAGAAGCGCGCCATTTGGAACAACAAGAAGGCCGGATAGCGGAACGCTGCTCGCGCGTCGAAAGTCTCTTCAGTTTTGGGATCAGGGCCAGAGGTCAACGTGGATTCACTCGCCGTATGGCACCCAGATATTTTTCACCTGATACGCGTGCTGCAGGAACCAGCGCCCTTCGCCCTGGCTGGTCTCGGCAAATTCGATTTTGCGCCCTTCGTTCGTCCAAACCTGTTTCAAGTTTCCCGTGGAAAGAGCCTTGGCCGTCCGGCAAACTTCGTCGTCGCCGTAGCACCAGATCGCGTCAAGGTCATCGTGCTCGGCCAGCACTTTCAGCAATTCCGAAGCGCGTCCGGTGACAAGATTTACGACGCCGCCGGGCAAATCGCTGGTGTCGAACGCCTGGTACAGGTCCCCGGCAATCAGTGGATACTTTTCCGAGGGAACCGCGACCACCGTATTCCCCGCCGAAATCAGCGGCAGCACCAGCGAGAAGAATCCCAGCAACGGTTCGTCGTTCGGACACAACACCCCCACCGTCCCGATCGGCTCGTTCATCGCGATCGCGATATTCCTCATCGGCGGGCTGTGCACGGCGCCGTCAAACTTGTCCGCCCACGCCGCGTAGGAGAAAATTCGCTCAATGCTCTTCTCGACTTCCGCCGCCGCTTGCTCCGCGCCAACCGCCCGGGACAAGCGCCGCGCGATCTCTTCGGCGCGCTGCGAAAAATTTTCAGCCAGGTAATAGAGCACTTGCGCCCGGTTGTGTGCCGTCGTGCGCGACCAGCCTTCCGCCTTGCGCGCCGCCTCCACTGCGTTGCGCACATCCTTGCGATTTCCGAGCGGCGCTTCCCCCAGCAACTCGCCGCCGGCGCCGTATACCGGAACGCTGTAGCCCGAATCCGGCCGTGCCTGCTTTCCGCCGATATACAGCTTCACGGTCCGGTCGATTGCTCCGGTCCCCTCGACTCCTCCGGCCGGAACGGCCATCTCCGGCCTGGCAGTTTTTGCAGCGCTTTCCGCCAGCCGTGGCGCGCTCCGGAACCAGTTCGCCTCCAGATATTCGAGCAACCCTTCGCGTCCGCCTTCGCGCCCGTATCCGCTTTCGCGATATCCGCCGAAACCGCACGCCGCGTCGAACAAGTTGGTGCTGTTCACCCAAACCACGCCTGCTTTGATCTGGCTCGCCGCTTGCAGCGCCACGTTTACGCTCTCGCTCCAGACGCTCGCCGCCAGCCCGTACACCGTGTTGTTGGCCAATTCCGCGGCCTCGCGCGGCGTTCGAAAGGTCATCGCCGACAGCACCGGCCCGAAAATCTCTTGCTGCGCCACAATCGAAGTCGGTTGCACGTCGCTCAGCAGCGTCGGCTTGTAGAACAATCCTTTGGCCGGCAGCACACCATCCGGCTGCCAGCACGTGGCCCCTTCCGCGATCCCCTGCTTCACCAGGCTGTCGATTCGTTCCAGCTGCACGCGGGCCACGATCGCCCCGATATCAATGGCCTTATCGAGCGGGGCGCCAACGCGCAACGTGCTCATCCGCGCTCGCAGCTTGCCAATCAGCTTCTCCGCAATGCTTTCTTGCATCAGCAGTCGCGAACCCGCGCAGCACACTTGCCCCTGGTTCAGCCAGATTCCGTCCACCAGGCCTTCCACGGCGGAATCCAGGTCCGCGTCTTCGAACACGATGTACGGCGACTTGCCGCCCAACTCCAACGACAGTTTCTTGTGCGAACCGGCAGTTGCTCTTCGAATCGCCCGGCCGACTTCCGTCGATCCCGTGAACGCGATTTTGTCCACGTCCCCGTGTTTCACCAGCGCTTCGCCCGTTGCGCCATCGCCTGTGACAATGTTGACCACGCCCGCTGGAATCCCCGCTTCCACGCACAAATCGGCAAACGCCAGCGCGGTCAGCGGCGTGTACTCTGCCGGCTTCAGGACCACGGTATTGCCGGTCGCCAGCGCCGGCGCAATCTTCCAAGCCAGCATGAGCAAGGGAAAGTTCCACGGAATGATCTGCCCGACCACTCCGCAGGCGCGGTAGCCGGCAAATTCCTGTTCCAACAGTTGCGCCCACCCGGCGTGGTGATAGAAATGCCTCGCCACCAGCGGAATATCGATGTCCCGGCTTTCCCTGATGGGTTTTCCGTTGTCCAGGGTCTCCAGAACGGCCAGCCGGCGCGAATGCTTCTGCACCAGGCGCGCTAGCGCGTAAAGAAACCTGGCCCGCGCATGAGGAGTGAGTTTTTGCCAGCCCGGCAGCGCTCCGCGCGCAGCCCTCACCGCGGCGTCCACATCCGCCGCGCTGCCCTGCGCGACATCCGCCAATTTCTCCGTCGTCGCAGGGTCAGCGGTCTCGAAATACTTCCCTTCGGCGGGCGCAAGCCATTTTCCGCCAATGAAGTGTTCGAATCTCCGCTTCTTCCCGTCCAGCCAGGCCAGCGCCTCCTTCGCGTCTTCCGGCGCAGGGCCATATTCCATCGTGCGAAATTTTTCCATCACGCTCATCGTTGGTGCTTGCCCTTTTTCAACTTACGCGATCGGGTGCCGGTAGTCCGCTGAATAGCGCCCAGTCACATGGAATTCCAGTTGCCGCTCGATGTCCGCGAGCATTCCGCTTGCCCCGAAACGGAAAAGATGCGGTTCGAGCCACGCATCGCCCAGCTCTTCCTTCATCAGCGCCAGCCATTCCAGCGATTGCTTGGCCGTTCGAATCCCGCCCGCCGGCTTGAATCCAACCGCCATTCCGGTGAGTTCCGCGTACTCGCGGATCGCCCGCACCATCACCAGTCCAACCGGCAGGGTGGCGTTCACAGTCTCTTTTCCGGTCGAAGTCTTGATGAAGTCCGCGCCCGCCAGCATCGCCACGCAGCTCGCCCGGGCAACGTTGCGCAAGGTCAGCAAATCGCCCGTTCCCAGGATCACCTTCAGGTGCGCCGGACCGCAGGCGTCCTTGAACGCCACGATTTCGTCATACAGCTTCTGCCATTCCGCGGCGAACACGTGCGCGCGCGTAATCACCACATCAATCTCTCGCGCGCCCGCCTCCACCGACCGGCGGATCTCCGCGATGCGTTCACTCAACGGCGAAAGTCCCGCGGGAAATCCGGTCGAGACCGCAGCCACGGGAATTCCGCTGCCTTCCAGCGCCTTGACCGCGGCTTCCACAAACAGGTGGTACACGCACACTGCTCCCACCCGCAAGCCCAATTCGCCAATCCCCAATTTCTCCACAAGCTCGTGCTGCAGGGGCTGGCGCGCTTTCGCGCATAGTCGCCGCACTCGTTGCTCGGTATCGTCTCCCGAGAGGGTCGTCAAATCCATGCAGGAGATCGCCCGCAGGAGCCATGCCAGCTGCCACTCCTTTTTCACGGTGCGCCGCGTACCCAGCGTTGCCGCCCGGCGCTCCACCGCGCTCGTGTTCACCCGCACCTGCTCCACCCAATCCAGGCTGAGCGAGGTGCCGCGGTTCGCGCTCAATGGGCGGCCAGCCAGCGTGGCGATGGTAGGCGCCGCGGCCGAGCCGGCGTTCGCCGCGCGTGGAAACGATACGCTCAATTTGGATGGACTCTCTAACGGCATGCGCTTCTCCGGCGGAAGCGAAAGAATATCATCGCCGCGCTGCCGGTGCGAGCGCGCCTTCCTGTGCGCCGTTCACGAGCCTAGGTACAGTTGGAACGGCGCCCAGTACAGCGGCCGACGGTAGGTTTCCGCGGCACCGTGAATCAGCGAAAGTTTCGCTTTGCGCAATGCGGTTGCCGGGTCATCGCCGGCCCGCATCTGTTTATAGAGTTCGTCCATCAACTGCGGCGTCGAGGTGGCATTTACTTCCCACAAGCCCGCGATCACCTGGCGCGCGCCGGCGTGCAAAAAAGCCCAGGACAATCCGACCAGTCCTTCTCCCGCGTAGGTTTTCACTCCGGCGCCGTTGCAGGCGGAAATGGTCACCAGGTAGGCGTGCAAGGGATGCCGAACGATGTCCCGCGCATACAGTTTGAAGGAATCGCCTTCCGGAGAAAGGATCACCGCGGATTCCAGTGGCCACTGCCGGCTGGCGGTGCCGTGCGTCGTAAAGTGCAGGTAGGCGAATCGCTCCGGTTGGCTCGCAAGCCAGCGCGAAGGCGTGGCATCCTTTTTAGTCAGTTGCGTGAGCCGTTCCTTGGCAAAATATTTTCCGACCAAACCCAATTCACGGTCGGCTTGCGGCAATTTCGGAAAATCCTGGCTGGCCTGTTCCACGTCCCCGACCATCAGCATGTCGCCGGCCTGTGGTGCGGGTGTCAGCTTGCTATGCGCCAGTTGCGTCAGGGAATGCGCGGTCAGCAGAGTTACATCTTCGATCCAGTAATGCGGGTGGTCGCCGGGAACAATCAACGCCTCCAGGTTCATGGCATTGAGCGCATCATCCGGCAGCACGAAGACGCGCGGATTGTTTGCGAGCAACTTCTCGGCGGGCTGTACCAGCATGGCGTAGAGCGCCTGCGCGTCGGCGTTACCGCTGAGCAAAGGATCCCTGGGCTGCAGAAACGAGTCGCGGTACTTCTTGATGGCGTCCGCGATTTCGCGGCTCGCGGGTAATTCGAACACTGCCGTATCGTCGCCGGTAATCGCCCACAGGTGAGAGCGCCGCTCGCCCAGCGAGTAGAACAGCAGCGCGGCGTGCAGCCTCCGGGCGGTTTGCCGTGCGTCCACCCTCGCTGCGCTGCCCGCAACTTTTCCGCATTGATGCGAGAGCGCCTGCGTGCGGCCGCGCTCCGCGACCGCCAACGCGTCCTGCGGCCGTTTCCGCGAAATCAGGAAATCGATATAGCTCTGATAGAACGCGATGGCGCTGGTCCGGAAAGAAAGCTGAAACGAAGGCTCTTCGACGTTGCACCACGCGTTTTCAATCGTGGCCAGAGCCCCTTCAAACTCGCGTTGCGCGCCGGCGGCCTCGTTCCTTGCCGCATAGACTTCCGCCAGCCGCGCGTGGGCCTCCCATTTCTGCGGAGTCAGCGCCTGCGAGTCGTCCAGAACGCGCTGAAAATCCTGCGCGGCCTGGCCATAATCGCCCCTGGCCAGGGCAATCCGCCCCGCGAGCAAGTCCGACGCGTTCACCACCGTCTGATCGGTGTTTTCCGATTTGACGTCTCGCGCTTCGGCGTTTGCCCGCGCGGCCTCGTCCAGTTTTCCGATGACCAGGAGTATTTCCGAGCGCGTATTCAGGCACTCTCGCCGGGTTTGCAGGTTCTGTTGCTTTTTTGCCAGTTCAACGGCTTCGCGCGAATCTTTGTCCGCATTCTCGTAGTTACGCTGTTGCAGTTCGATTCCGGATTGCGAACACAGCCAGTACGCGGTATCGTCCGCCAGTCCGGCGTTCTTCGAAGCGTGGTACGCTTCGCTGAATTCGCCTGCGGCATTGTCCAAATCCCCCACAACGGAATAGTTCCATCCGATGTTGCCGTGCAATCGGGCGATGTGCCCTTTCGCGTTCAATTCCGTGGCTTTGCCCAGGTCGCGGCGGTAGAGATCGATGGCCTGGTCATAATGCTCTTGCTTCATGGCCACGTTGCCCAGATTTCCCAGAGCGTTCAGTTCCGCATACGGCTGGTGGTGCGCCTGTGCGTAGGTCAGCGCGCGATGAAAAGCCGTCTCCGCGCGGTCATAGTGGCCTAAGTCAATCTCAAGAATGCCGCGGGTTTGCGCCAGGTCCGCGCCATAGGCTGACGCCAACTGCGCGTCGAGCCTTTCCGCCGCACTCAGGATGGCCTCGCAGGTCTGGTAGTTCTGCAGATATTCGTTGGCCAGCGCCTGCACCATCAAGCGGTGCACGGCCACATCCTTGCCGGCCAATGCGGGCGGCAATTCGGGTTTGAGCAGGTCCAGCGCTCCTTGATAGTCGCCGCGCTGAAAGGCCACATGAGCCTGCAAGACGCGGAAGCGCTCCGACCATTCCGGATCCTTGGCATACAGCTTCGCGGCCGCGGCCACGTCGCGCTGCGCGCCAGGAAGATCGCCGTGGCGCATCTCTTCCCGGATCGCCTGAAACGTTTCTTGCGGTGCCGGCTTCGGTTTGCAGGCCGCGACGAGAAGAACGGCCAGGCACAGGCCCAGCGCGGCGCCTGCTGAGACACGCGGTCTAGGGGGACGAGCGGCGGTGGTCAGGCGGCGCAGAATTCCCTCGCAGAAACTCGCTTTGTATGGAGCGCACCAGTGGGTTCGCGTTCGCCGCAAGTGTAGTTTTATTGACGGCCGGATGGCAACCAAAAGCAAAAAGCCCGCCCCGGGGGAGGCGGGCTTCGCTGATTTTCATCTGACCGCCGAGTTTCAGCCGGTCGGCGGGAAGTTTTTTCCGTTGGTGGTTCCCGAGCCTCCGGAGCCGCCGCCCTTGGTCGAAGAGCCGAGCTCGAAGCGCAGCATGGTCAAAGTGCGGGTGCCGTGGCTGATGAATACTTCCGCGAAGAATACTCGCCCGAAGCCCGGAATGTAGATCGAGTGGCCGTCCACCTCCACCCCACACCCTTCCGGCACCTTGATGCCGTCTTTCTTCACCAGCGAGAGGGCGATCGAGCTGTGGCACTCGGCATTCTTGATAGCCTCGGAAGTCTTTTCCGCCTGCAGTACGGCCGCCTTGAATTCACCGCCCTGCGCCAGCGCCGCCTTGGCCTGCTCGAATGTCTGAATCTTGTCGAACATCGCCAGGTTCAGCTCGATCTTGATCTCGTGGCTACCGATATAGACGTTTTCAAAGCGGCTGCCCTGCATGGTCACGCGGCCTTCTGGCGCATCGTGCGGGTGCTTCGAATAGAGGCGGCACACGGTGCGGCCAATCGTCAACGCCTCCATCAGGTTCAGGTTTTCGATCACGGAAGTAACCAGGGTGTTGTTGCTTTTGTCTTCTTCCTGCTTGCCACCGGAAACATGCGTGAAGGCCGCGCCGAACCGGATGAATTCGTGGAACTTAAAATTTTCCACACGCGAGGTCCCGTGCCCGCCGGTTACCGGCAGCGCAGTCGCCGCCTGCACATCGATGTTTTCCTGAAACGGCCGGGTGAACTGTGCGCCAAAACCATAGGCGTAGGCATGATAGTGAAAAAACGATTGGGTCGCGGAGGACAAGGGGACGACTCCTCAAGTGAAATGACGTTCGGAAAACCAACCAATGGTGCTGTCGTTAATGACTAAATTCAACGGTAAATTGCGTGTGGGACAATTCTTTTGCAGGTGACCCATCGTCCGGCTTTCCAACCACGCTCAGGACGTAGTTTCCGGCCAACCGGCTTGGCTTGATGGTCACGGTTTGCGTCTTACCTGCCTCCACCGGGGTCAGCGTCCGCAATTCCCGGATCGCCCCCGAAGGATCGATCTGCCGCACTACGTAGGCCGAGTACCCCGGCTGAAACGGAGGGTCAAACTGCAAATCGAAGGCTCGCCCCGGCGCAACCGCAAATCGCAGCGCATGGGAGTCTTCGCCCAGCGTATCGGCCACGCCGATCAGCGAAAATGTGGGTCGCGGAGTATTCAGCTGGCGGTAACCTATCCCGCCGGCGAGCAAGAGACTCGCAAGGACGGGCACGGCCACCACGGGCCGCAGGATTCTGGTCCACCAAGCCGGCGCCGGCACGAAGCCTTGGGCAAACGCCTGTCGCACGCTACTGGCAAAAGCGACTGCCGTCTTCAGCTCGGCGGCACACATCCCGCAGGAAAAATAGTGCTCTTCAAATTCGTCGCGCAGATCCGGGGTGAGCTCTCCGGCGAGGTATTTTTCCAGTGCTTCGGATTTCACGGCCTGGTTGTGATCCATCGCGTATCTTTCCATAACACCCCAATAGTGCGGGTGCTGTGCAATTCGTTTCCCCTTCTCCTAAATTACTTGCAACTTGCACATATATTTAGACTTATTTCTGCATCTTTTCCAGCGCTCGCTTGAATTTCTCCCGGGCACGCAGGTCCAGCACCCGCAAGTAGTCCCGCCCCACGCCGAACTTCTTACAGATTTCGTCTTTCGGCATCTCCAGCCAATATATGGCCCTCAGAATCTCCCGGTCCTTTTTCGGCAGAAGGTGAAGCACCCTTTTCACTATATTGACCATCTCCTGGTCTACGACCTTATCAAGGGGATTCTTATAGGTTCCGTTTTCCGGCGGCGATTCTTTGTGTTCCGGTTCCAGCGGTACGTCCCGGCCATCCTTGCGAAATCGCTCGGCGGAAACGTTGTTAATCGTCTGATTGAAATAGGCCCCGAAACTGGCTGCCTCCCGAACCTTCCCTTCACGAACATTCTTCAAGACCCGGAGGAACGTTTCCTGCTTGATGTCGTCAATGATGTCGGGACTTATGTGGCGGGATCGCAGCTTCGTGCGCACAAGCTCCGAGAAGTACCCGACGAAGTGGTCCTCCGTAGAGGGGTCTCCCTCGCGAAGCTTGCGCAAATAGGCTTCGTTAAAATCAAAAAAAATCAAAACTTCCCCCGAAGTGCTGGGAAGTATAGCCCGCGAGTGAGGGGGCTGCAATGTGACGGAGGGGCAGGTCCGGTATAGCGTTTTGACCCGGAGATGTCGACGACCGGCTATTTTCCGCAGCGGCGTTTCCCGATGAAACGCTTCCCGCCTGACTCGCACTATCCGGGCATAGGAACCCTGCAAGCCTGGGAAACCTACACGCTGGGACACAAAATGTCCCCTGGCGTGCCCCTGAAGATGCGTGCGGCCGCGGCCTCCGGTTGCTGCCGCACGCTGAAATTACGGGGCTAAACACGGGCCAAGGACGGTAGAGAATTGCATTACGATTCTTCGCGCTACCCCAATTCCACGATTCAATTGAATCACTCGAAAAACCGCCTGGGGGCGGGGCGGGTCTTCGCTTTGCGGCTGGACTTTGTAGCCAAGCCCGAGTGTGCCGCAAACGCGGCCGCCGCGATCGGCGAATTGCTTTCCGCCGCCGACCTGTACCGCGAAGGGCTGCAATCCAGCATGGTGCTGGTCTCCGACCGCGAGGCGCGTCTGGTCACTCTTCTTACCTTGTGGGACGCGTACGAATTTGCGGCTTCACGCGAGCGCCGCGCGTCCTGGTTGCAGAAGCTCGTCGCGGGCTGCGCGGAAGGCCCGGTACGTTCCTCTTCCGGCTTCGCGCATTTTGTGCAAACTCCGGGGGAAGGCCCCGCGCCTGCCGAGTCCGGCGGCGCTTTCAAGGAACGCCTGTCGCCGCGAGGCGTCAACCTGAAGTCGCCGGAATTCGCGTCCTGCATCAGCTGAAGCTCTGGAAACAACGGAACATTCGGAAGCCGGATGCGACACGCGGCTTGTATCTTCGCCGATTCCGCCGCCCGTCTCTGCAAGACCAATCGGACCCAGGGGGACCACGCTCCAATGCACAATCTTCACGAACGTTCCGCGCAGTGCAGCCTCGGCGGCTGCACGACGCCGCCCGTGGTCACTCTCCTGGACCAGGCTTACTGCCTCAGCCATTTCTACAATCGCTGCTACGAACTTCTGGACGAGGTGGACCAGAAGACCCGGATGCAACAGATGAAATTCCCGGGCCGCCACCTGTTGCTGACGTCCGAAGACCTGCGCATCGTGGACGAATGCTCGCGCACAGCTCTAACCATCTCGCTCAATTCCAGCGGGCTCGAAAATCTTGATCGCGCGCGTCTTTTGGACATTCTTCTCTGGACCGGCGATCTGACCGGGGCCATCCGCCATCCAACCGATCCGCCGCCCCAACCCGCGCCGACCCTCGCGCCTTACGAGCGGCCGCGGCTGCTGCGCATGAAGGCGCAAAACCGCCAGTTCTTCTGACACTTGAGCTTCGCAAAGCCTTCGCCAAAGCACCGGTTTACGCGGCCTTGCAAGACTTACAGGGTTTACGAAGAAAAGAAGAGCCAGGGATTGGCAGACAGTGCTGCAACTTTAACAAAATAAAGCACTTTCTATTGGCGACGGGTTGGTACTGCAAGTGCACATACAGAGGATGTCGCGGGTACCCTAGGTTTAGTACCAAGGCTGGCCCCGCGACGCAATTTTCAGCCGCTCTCCTCCCTGTGCATCGAGATTCGCGCCAGGAAAAGCGGGGAACGTTCGGGTTCTCTGTGGGGAGCTGAGGGTGTAAGCGACGGGGGTCGCAAGGAATCGTGGAGCCCACTGCCCCAAGTCCGGTGCCTCGCTGGCGAGATCGCCTCGCCGCGCTTCGCAACACGCTTCCCATTTTTCGCATGGTCTGGGACGCCGCTCCCGGAATCGTTCTGACCAATATAGGCGTCCGCCTGATCGTCTCGTTGTTGCCGCTGGCGATGCTGGCGGTCACCAAAGTCATCATCGACTCGATTTATCGCTACACGGCGAACCATACCGCGCTTCCTTCGTATTTTTGGTGGCTGGTGGTTTTGGAATTTGCCTTGGCCTGTGTCTCCACGATCCTGGTCCGCATCACCGATTACTGCGACACCGTTCTGGCCGATAAGTACGCCAAGCACGTAAGCGTGCGCATTATGGAGCACGCATCGCGCCTGGACCTGACAACCTACGAAGACCCGACATTTCAGGACAAGCTGGAGCGGGCGCGCGTGCAAGGCACCGACCGTGTGCTCATGATCCAGGCCGCCGGCCGGCTGGTTCAGCAGGTGGTAACGACCGCCAGCCTGGCCTTCAGCATTTGCCTTTTCTCTCCCTGGCTGCTGGTAGCGCTGGTGGTCTGCGTGGTGCCGGCTTTCCTGGGCGAAACGCACTTTGCGTTTCTGGGTTATTCCTTGAGCTTCGCGCAGACTCCGGCGCGCCGCGAAATGGAATACCTGCGGGTTCTTGGAGGGAGCAAGGAAAGCGCCAAAGAGCTCAAGCTTTTCGGACTGGGCCCCTATTTGGTTGAGCGGTTCACCACACTGGCCATGGCCCTGCACCGCGAGACCGCCAGACTCGCCCGCAAGCGCCTCTTGGTTGGTTCGCTGCTGACGCTGCTGGGCACGCTCGGCTATTACGGCACTTATGCCTTCGTGATCTATCAAACCGTCGCCGGCATCCTGACGATCGGCACGCTCACGTTCCTCGCCGGTGCCATCGCCGGCGCGAGCTCCAACATTCAGATGGTCTTCTCGACCTTCTCGACCATAGCCGACCAGGCGTTGTTCGTCAGCGACCTTCTGGACTTTTTCGCGGTCAAGCCCGCGGTGTATTCGAAAAAGAACGCGCTGCCGGCACCCCGCCCCATTCGCCAGGGATTCGAATTTCGCAATGTGTCCTTCGCTTATCCCAACGGGCGCCAGGTTCTCAGCGGCGTCAGCTTCAAGCTGAGCCCCGGCGAACGCATAGCGTTAGTCGGCGAGAACGGCCAGGGGAAGACCACGATCGTCAAACTGCTGACCCGCCTCTATGACCCGACCGACGGGCAGATCCTGCTCGACGGCGTGGACCTGCGGGAATACGACCAGGACGACCTGTGGCGCGAAATCGGCGTCATCTTTCAGGACTTCATGCGCTACGACCTTACGGCCACGGAAAACATCGCCATGGGCCGCATCCAGGAACGGGAAAACATCTTTCGCATTCGCTCCGCCGCGCAGAAAAGTCTGGCCGAAGAGGTCATCCGCAAGCTGCCGAAAGGTTACGACCAGCAGCTTGGCTGCCGCTTTGACGGCGGCACCGACCTTTCCGGCGGAGAGTGGCAAAAGCTCGCTCTGGCCCGCGCGTACCTGCGCGACGCGCAGGTGCTGATTCTCGACGAGCCGACAGCCGCGCTGGACGCCAAGTCCGAACATGAAGTGTTTCAGCGTTTCGCCGAGCTGACCAAGGGAAAGATGTCCATGCTGATTTCGCACCGTTTTTCGACGGTACGCATGGCCGACCGCATTCTGGTTTTGCAAGGCGGCAGGATCGCCGAAGAGGGCCCGCACGATCTGTTGATGCAGAACCGCGGGCGTTACGCGGAGATGTTCGAGTTACAAGCGGCGAGCTACCGGTAGTGGCAGGAAGCAGGTTGCTGGCAAGCAGTCTGGGGGAAAGAGGGGAATGGCGACCAATTTCGATCTGGTCCTGAACCTGAGAAGCGCGCGCGAGTGGAAGCCTGCACTCGAGGACGCGGATGCGTCGCGATGGAAGGATACCGGCGCGGTGGAGGAACGCGCAGCCCGGCTCGAACACCTGCTTACCGCGGCACGCCTGCCAGGCTTGAGCGCGGGCGAGGAGCCCAAGCGGAATCTCACGGAAAACTTTGCCGAGCAGCTTGCTTTGCACGAGGCGCAGATCGGCCGCGCCATACAGTTTCTGCATCGCCGGCAAGTGTCCGGCGCGGCACTGGAGGAGGAGTGGCGCTCGCTGACCGCCAGCACCAAGACCCTCGAAGAGGCCTTCGCGGAAAGCCGCGGCGCTCTGCACATGGCGCAAGAGTTGCCCTTGCTCTCCAGCAACGATCAGAAGTTCCGGGCACGCGCGGTTGCCGACCGCTACCTGGAAGCCTCGGGCTTTCTCTTCGAACGCAGCGAACTCATCGCCTTCCTCGCCGCGTTGCAGGAAGAGACGGAACTCACGAACGCCGAAATTTCCGCCCTCAAGGGGCTCTTGTGCGAAGCCCTTCTCGAACAGGTCGCCGCTCACGCCCGCAAGTTCGCGATGTCCGCGCGCAATTCGAACGCTTCGCAGCCGGAAACCGCACCTGGCCTGCGCATCGTGCTGGCCAGTCTGCGCACGCTGACCCCCACCGACTGGGACGAACTCTTCATCGAAGCCAGCCTTTCCGAGCAAGCCCTGGCACAGGACCCGGCGCACGCCTTTTCCGCCATGGACAAGGCCACCAAGGCCGACTATCGCAGCGTTGTTTCAGAACTGGCCCGCAAAAGCGGGGAAAGCGAAGCGGAAGTCGCGCGTCGCGCGGTCAAGCTGGCTAAGGAGCCGCACCGCGGCACCAACATCCGTGCCAATGAACGGCGGGCTCACGTCGGTTTCTATCTGGTGGCCGAAGGCCGCGAGCAACTGGAACGCGCCCTCTCCCTCAAGCCTTCGCTTCTGACTCGGGTTGGCCGCTTTCTCAAGCGCTGGCCCGATGGCCTGTACGTGCTCGGCATCGAGTTGCTGATGGTCGGGCTGCTCACGGCCGTGGTGATGGGCGCGGAAGTGCGCGTGCCGGTTTTCCTGGTGGTGGCGCTGTTCCTGCTGCCTGCCGCCGAGAGCGCGGTGGCCATCGCCAACCAGCTGACGGTGATGTTCCTGCGGCCGCGCGCGCTTTCGAAACTGGACTACGCACAAGGGATTCCCGAAGCGAGCAAGACCCTGGTCGTCGTTCCCACGCTGCTCACCAGCCGCGAGCAGATGGAGCGCGCCGTCCGCGACCTGGAGATCCGCTTCCTCGCCAATCGCGACGCCAACCTGCACTTCGCCCTGCTCACCGATCCTCCCGATGCCGCCGTGCAATTCGACAAGCGCGACGAGCTTGCCGCGGAATGCGCACAGCGCATTGACGAGCTCAACCGGCGCTACGCCGGGGCCAACAAAGGCACCTTTTTCTTGTTCCATCGCGACCGCCAGTGGAATGAAATCGAAAAAGTCTGGATGGGCTGGGAGCGGAAGCGCGGCAAGCTGCTGGACCTCAACAATCTCCTGCTCGGCAGGAGCGATAACTTCTCGCGCATCGCCGGCGATCGAAATCTTCTGCATGGCGTGAAATATGTCATCACCCTCGACGCCGACACCCAGCTTCCGCGCGACGCTGGTCGCAAGCTGGTCGGGGCCATGGCCCACCCGCTGCAGCGCGCCGTGATTCATCCGGTTTCCAACATCGTGGTGGAGGGCTATGGCATCCTGCAGCCGCGCGTCGGCGTCAGCATTCACTCCGCCAATCGCTCGCGCCTCGCGGCGATGTTCTCCGGCGACTCCACGTTCGATCTTTACACCCGCGCCGTCTCCGACGTTTATCAGGATCTTTTCGCGGAGGGCAGCTTTACCGGCAAAGGCATTTACGAAATCGAAGTGTTCCAGAGGGTCGTCGAACACCGCTTTCCCTGCAACGCCATCCTGAGCCACGACATGATCGAGGGCGCGTACGCCCGCGCGGGCCTGCTCTCCGATGTCGAAGTGATTGACGACTATCCTTCGCGCATCGCCGCTTACAGCAAGCGCAAGCATCGCTGGGTCCGCGGCGACTGGCAGATTCTGTTCTGGCTCTTCCCTCGCGTGCCGGACTATTTCGGCAACATCGTCCGCAATCCTATCAGTCTGATTTCGCGCTGGAAAATTCTCGATAACCTCCGCCGCAGCCTCACCGAACCCGCGCTCCTGGCTATCCTCATTAGCGCTTGGCTGTTCTTGCCCGGCAAACCGCTCTATTGGACGCTGGCCACGCTCGGCGTTTTCGCCGCGCCCACCTATCTCCAATTCGCCTTGAGTTTCCTGCGCAGCGGACGCGCCAAATTCACCGCCCGCTTCTGGAAAGAATGGTTCGCGGACTTCGCCACTGCCAATGCGCACCTGTTGATGCGCCTGGTCTGCCTGCCGCAACAAAGCCTGGTGACGCTGGACGCCATCGTTCGCGCCGCCGTGCGCATGGCCGTCACGCGCCGCAAACTGCTCGAATGGGAAACCGCCGCGGAGGCGGAAACCGCGGCCAAGCGCCGCAGCCCAGTGGACATCTATCTCAAGGCCATTCCCTGGCTGACGCTCATCGGCGGCGCATTCCTGGCCGTGGACCGCCCGCAATCCTTTACCATCGCCTGGCCCTTGCTGCTGCTGTGGGGCGCTTCCGAAGCCTTCTGCAGCTGGCTCGACCAGCCGCTTCCGGAAGACGGCCTGCGCATCCAGCCGCGCGACGAAGCTTTGCTGCGCAACGCCGCCCTGCGTACCTGGCGCTTTTTCCGCGAGTTCAGCAACGAGCAGGAAAACTACCTCATTCCCGATATTTTCAAGGAAGAGGGCAGCATCTTCGCGCACCGCGTTTCCACCACGAATCTCGGGTTGCTGCTCAACGCGCGCGTCGCGGCGCTCGATCTTGGACACCTGACCGTCCAGGAATTCATCGCCGGAACGCAGCACACGCTGGATACCGTGCGCCGCCTGCCCAAGTCACACGGGCATCTCTACAACTGGTACGACACGCAAACGCTGCAGCCGGTCGGCGACCCGTTCCTCTCGACCGTGGACAACGGCAACCTCGTTTGCTGCTTGTGGACGCTGAAACAAGCCAGCATCGAAGAACTGGCGCGGCCCATTTTCCGCAAAGAACTGTGGACCGGCCTGCGCGATCATGCCCGCCTCATCCAGCAGATTGCCGATAGCCGCGAGGTGCGCAAAGCCGTGCGCGCCTTCGAAGAGGATATCGCCGCCATGGGCAGCGAGCCGCTGGCCTGGCTGAACAATCTTTCTCAAGTAGGCCGCGGCGTTGCCGCCATCGTGGAAACCGCCCGCCCCGCGGCGCAGCCCTCCGGCGAACTGCACTGGTGGCTGGCCGAATTCTCGCTGCGCTGCAACGAAATCGAAAAGCTCGCGTTGCAGTTCGCGCCCTGGCTTTCCACCAAGTTTCGAACCCTGCGCGATTCGCAGGAGCAGCAGGCCGCCTGGATCTCGGGCCTGACCCTGGCCAATGCCGGGCGCGTCTATGGCGAAATCCTGGCCGCGCTCGACCGCGAAACCACTCTTTCGCACGAAGGCGCCGCCGAACACACTTCGCGCGAGCTGCTTCGGGAAGCCCTCATCGCCAGCCGTGAATCGGCCGGCGAAGCGGCGGCCGCTCTAAACTCCATCGCCGGTTATGCGGACGAACTGGCATCAGGCATGGATTTTTCCCTGGTTTACGATCCGGCGCGCAAGCTCATCACGATCGGCTTCGACGCCGCCAAAGGCTCCGCCAGCGAACATCACTACGATCTGCTGGCCTCCGAAGCGCGCGCCGCGGTTTTTGCCGGCGTGGCCAAAGGAGAAGTTCCTCAGGAGTGCTGGTTCCATCTCGATCGTTCGCATGTTCTCTTCAAAGGCGAGCGGGTCCTGCAGTCCTGGACCGGCACCATGTTCGAGTATCTGATGCCGTCCCTGTGGATGAAGTCCTCGCCCGGCACCCTGCTGGAGCGCAACATGCGCAGTGCCGTGCGCGCCCAGCAGAAATACGCGCGCCGCTTCGGCGTTCCCTGGGGCATCTCGGAATCCGGTTGCAGCCTGCTCAGCGGCGACGGCCACTATCATTACTTCGCTTTTGGCGTGCAGGCCCTGGCCTTGCATCGCCCGGACGAAGAGCGCGTGGTCATTTCGCCCTACTCTACCTTCATGAGCCTCATGACCGGCTCGTACGACGCCATCCGCAACCTGCGCCGCCTGAAAAAGCTTGGCGCCGTCGGCGAATACGGCTTCTATGAAGCGCTGGACTACGGCCCCAAAGTCTCCATCAACCGCAAACGCTTCGGCATGGTGCGCTCCTGGATGGCTCATCACCAGGGCATGTGCTTGCTCTCGGTGACCAACGTGCTGTGCGACTCTTCCATCCAGCGGCGCTTCCATGCGGAGCCTCAGGTTGCCGCCACCGAGCGCATCCTGCACGAGAAGGCGATCGTCGCGGAAACCGTGAACTCCGGTAAAAAGCGTCAGAGCAACTTGGAAGCGCTGGTGACCGACGGGCTGAGCGTGCTCAATCCCAATTACTGGGACGCCAAGGATCGCGCGGAAACTACCGCCTGAAGCGCGACGAGATCCCCTGAACCTGCGGGCCTGCGGGTGCGTTGCAGCGAGCGCGCCCGGAAAAACCGTTCCACGCCTCTCCTGAAATGCCGCAAAGCGATTGACAAGGTGCGTGAGACTGCGCCAGAATCCTTATGGCGAATAAAAAGCGAATATTAAACAGCGCTCTTCGCCTCTCTCATGCTCTCGCGCTCTTCCGCTCTCCGCCTGCACGTTGAATCCGCTCTCGCCGGCAGGGTTCTCTCCCCTTTCCGCTTTCAGCAGCCGCAACCCATCACCGCCTCCTGCGGCATTCCTGAGCTCGACCAGCTTTCTGGCGGCCTGCCGCGCGGCGCATTGACGGAAATCTACGGCGCTGCTTGCAGCGGCATCACTTCCCTGTTGCAGTCGGCGCTGGCCGCGCGCACCGCCAGCGGCGAATGCTGCGCGCTGGTGGACGCGCAAGACGCCTTCGCCCCCGCGCACGCACAATCCGCCGGTGTGGCGCTGCGCCGGCTGCTCTGGGTGCGCTGCCGCAATCTGGAGCAAGCCTTGCGCTCGGTGGACCTGCTGCTGCACGGCGGCGGCTTCAGCCTGGTGGCCGTAAATCTCACCGCCGCGCCTTCGCGCCTGGTGCGCCACGTCCCTCTCAACTTCTGGTTCCGCTTGCGCCGTACCGTGGAGAACACCTCCACCATCCTGTTGCTGCTCACGCGCGAATCGCACGCGAAAACCTGCGCTTCCCTGGTCCTGCATATGGAACGCGCAGCCGCCAGTTGGTCGTGGCAGGAAGCTGCTTATCCTTCGCGGGCATTCCACACTCCGGCGGCCTTGCTCCATTCCTGCGCCAGCACCGCGGAAATCGTCCGCTCGCCCTCGCAACGAAAAAATATCGCCTTCATTGATCAGGCCTCGCGGCATTCCGATCGCACGCGCTTCGCGCTTTCCGCCCAGGACTTTTTTCCCGCTGCCTCCGCCGGCGGCCCGCACCTGCCGCCATCTCACCAGGAAAGGACGGAGAACCGTGGCTGAGCCTTCCCGATCTCATCCCGTTCGCATCCGGCCATGTCACCGGAACTTTCTGCGGCATTTGCAGCCGTTTTCGTACCCAACTTCATCCTGCAAGCCATCGCGCGCGCCGAGCCGGAACTTCGCGCACAGCCGCTGGCCATTCTGGAAGGCCACCCGCCGCACGATCGCGCCATAGCCATCAACCGCCTGGCGGAATTGCTGGGCGTCACGCCGGGCATGAGCAAAGCCTCCGCCGGACAGTTTGGCCCGCTGGCGTTTCGCGCGCGCAATCCCGGCGCGGAAGAAGCCGCGCACGCCGCTCTGCTCGATGCCGCGTGGTCCGTCACCCCGCGTGTGGAAAGTTTTTCGCCGGACACGCTGCTGCTCGATCTATCCGGCCTCGGCGCACTTTTCGGCCGCCATGACGAACTCGCTCGCCGCCTCGCCGCGGCCGCCGCGACCCTTGGCATGTCCGTGCAAATCGCGCTTTCCGGCAACGTGGAAACCGCGCGCATCGTCGCCCGCGCCCTGCCCGGACCCACCATCGTCCCCGCCGGCGAAGAGCGCCGCTTCCTCGAAACTCTTCCCGTCGGGATGCTCTCTCCCAGCCAGGAACTCGCGGACGTTTTCGCCCGCTGGGGCATTTCCACCTGCAAGGAATTAGCCTCCTTGCCGGTTCTCGATCTTTCCGAAGGGGTTGGCCAGGAAGGCGTTCGCCTGCACGCCATTGCCTGCGGAGGCGGCCAGCGTCCCCTGCTCCTCACCGAGCCGGCGCAGCGTTTTGAAGAATCGCTGGAACTCGAAGATGCCGTCGAAGACCTGGAAGCGCTTTCCTTCCTGCTCGGCCGCATCCTCGATCAGCTCGCCGCCCGGGTTTCCGCCCGGGCGCTTTCCATCGCCGTCGTTCACACACAATTCGAACTGCAGCCTTCCTTTGAAAACGCGTTCGACACCAGGCGCGACCTGCTGCGCAGCAAACCCGCTCCGCGGCTCTTCCCCTGCACGCTGGAGCTGCCCGTTCCCACGCGCGATGCCAAGCTGCTGCTCAAACTTCTTCGCCTGCGCCTGCAAGCCCATCCGCCCGGCGCGCCCGTCCAGAAAATCCACATGGCCGCCGAATCTTCTCTGGCCCGCGTCACGCAAGGCTCGCTGTTCGTTCCCGCTTCGCCCGATCCCGATAAGCTTGAGCTGACCATCGCCCGCATCGCCGCCGTCGTCGGTGAAGGCAACGTCGGCTCGCCGCGCCTGCTCGATTCTCACCGCCCGGACGCCTTCTGCATGGAACGCTTCGCCGCCGCGCCCAGCGAAACGCGCGGCGCATCCACGCAAACGCAAATTACCGCTCCGGCCCTGGCGCTGCACCTCTATCGCCCGCCGCTTCCCGCGCGCGTGCAACTCCAGCAGCACAAACCCGTCTCGGTAACCTTCCAGGGACGCGCCGGCAAGGTTCTGCACGCTTCCGGCCCTTGGCGCTCCTGCGGCGAATGGTGGGAAGAAAAACCCTGGCAGGAGGACGCTTGGGACCTCGAAATCCATTTCTTCGCCGAACCTGCCTCGCCCCGCGGCCTATACCGCTTCGCCTTCGATGGCCTGCTCAATCAGTGGTTCGTCCGCGGCATGTACGACTGACGCGATGTACATCGAACTGCACGCCCGCTCCGCATTCAGCTTTCTCGAAGGCGCTTCCGCCCCGGAAGAATACGCCTCCGCCTGCACTGCACTGGGTATGCCAGCCATGGCCCTGCTGGATCGCGACGGCGTTTACGGATCGCCGCGCTTTCATCTGGCCGCACAAAAAGCCGGTATCACCGCGCACATCGGCTCTGAAATTACTTGCGTGGACGGCTGGCGCTATCCGCTGCTCGCCGCTTCGCAGCAAGGCTACAAAAATCTGTGCCGCATCATCAGCCGCATGAAACTTCGCGCCGAAAAAGGCGCCGGCGCCATCGCCGCCGGCGACCTCGACGGCTGCACCTCCGGCCTCATCTGCCTTACCGGCGGTGAAGAGGGTCCGCTGGCCCATGCCTTGCGCGCCGGCGGCACGCCAGCCGCGCAACGCTGCCTGGAAGAGCTCTGCCGCCTCTTCGGCCGCGAAAACATCTATGTGGAACTGCAGCGCCACTTTTCCATTGCCGAAGAGCGCCGCAACCAGGCCGCCATCGAACTCGCTCGCCGCCTGAAGCTTCCTCTGCTCGCCGCCAACGGCCCCTGCCACGCGCTCCCCGAGCAGCGCGAAATCCTGGATGTCTTCACCTGCCTGCGCCACCATCGCGTCCTGGCCAGCGCCGGCCGCTTGCTCTTCTGCAACGCCGAACGCTACCTCAAATCGCCCGCGCAAATGACCGCGCTTTTCGCCGACCTTCCCGAAGCCATCGCCAACACCGGCGAACTTTCCGCGCGCCTGCGCTTCACCCTGCAAGACCTGGGCTATAAATTCCCCGTTTACCCCACCCCGCAGGGCCAGTCCCAGATGGACTATCTGCGCCAGCGCACCCGCGAAGGACTGCTGCACCGTTACGGCTCGGGCAACGATCGCGCCGAAGCTCAGGTCCTGCGCGAACTCAACGTGATCGAAAAGCTCGACCTCGCCGGCTATTTCCTTATCGTGTGGGACATCGTTCGCCACTGCCGCGAGCACAACATCCTGGTGCAGGGCCGCGGCTCCGCCGCCAACAGCGCCGTCTGCTACTCCCTGGGCATCACGGCCGTCGATCCCGTCGGCATGGGCCTGCTCTTCGAACGCTTTCTCTCCGAAGAGCGCGGCGAATGGCCGGACATTGATCTCGATCTGCCCAGCGGCGATCAGCGCGAACGCGCCATCCAGTATGTTTATGAGCGCTACGGCAAATTCGGCGCGGCCATGACCGCCAACGTCATCACCTATCGCGGCAAATCCGCCGCCCGCGAAATCGGCAAAGTCCTCTCCTTCGATAGCGAAACGCTCGACCGCCTTTCCAGCCTGGTCAGCGCCTGGGAATACACCGATTCCCGCGACACGCTGGCCCGCCAGTTCAAGGACGCCGGCCTGGACCTTTCGCATCACCGCATCCGCAAATTTTTCGAGTTATGCCAGAGAGTGCAGGACTTGCCGCGGCATCTCGGCCAGCATTCCGGCGGCATGGTGGTCTGCCAGGGCCAGCTCGATTCCGTGGTGCCCCTGGAGCCTGCCACCATGCCCGGCCGCGTCGTGGTGCAGTGGGATAAAGAAGACTGCGCCGATCTCGGCATCATCAAGATTGACCTGCTGGGCCTCGGCATGATGGCCGTGCTCGAAGACTCCATCCAGCTCATCCGCGCGCACAACAAGCAGGAAATCGACCTCAGCCAGCTCCCCGCCAACGACGAAAAAGTCTATGCCGCGCTGTGCCGGGCCGACACCGTCGGCATGTTCCAGGTGGAAAGCCGCGCGCAAATGTCCTGCCTGCCGCGCCTCAAGCCCAGATGTTTTTATGACATCGTCGTGCAGGTGGCCATCATTCGCCCCGGCCCCATCGTCGGCAAGATGGTCCATCCCTATCTCAACCGCCGCCAGGGCCGGGAACCCGCGGAAAGCCTGCACCCGCTGCTTGAATCCACGCTCTCGCGCACGCTCGGCGTCCCGCTTTTTCAGGAGCAGCTGCTGCGCATCGCCATGATCGCCGCCGGTTTCTCCGGCGGCCAGGCCGAAGAACTCCGCCGCGCCATGGGCTTCAAGCGTTCCGAAGCGCGCATGAAGGAAATTGAAGTCAATCTCCGCCGCGGCATGGCCGGCAAAGGCATCGTCGGGGAAACGCAGGACAAAATCGTCAAAGCCATCACTTCCTTCGCGCTCTATGGCTTCCCGGAATCGCACGCCGCCAGCTTTGCGCTCATCGCTTATGCCAGCGCGTACCTCAAGTGTCACTTTCTGGCCGCCTTCACCACCGCCATGCTCAACAACCAGCCCATGGGCTTCTACCAGCCCGCCACGCTTATCAAGGACGCGCAGCGTCACGGCCTGCGCTTCAAGCCCATTGATATCACCCGATCGCAGTGGAAATGCAGCATCGAGGAATCGGATGGAGCGCTCGTCGTGCGTCTCGGCCTCTGCTACGTCAAAGGACTTCGCCAGGAAACCGCGCTGGCCATTCTCGCCGAGCATCGCGCGCTGCCCATCTCGTCCATCGAGGATCTGAAGCTGCGCGTGCCGCAGCTTCAAAAAGACGAACTTCGCGTGCTCGCTTCCATCGGCGCGCTGAATTTCATCTCCGCCGCAAAACGCATCCACCGCCGCACCGCGCTATGGCAGGTGGAGCGCGCCGCCCGCCCGGCCGGGGCCCTGTTCGAACAGCCGCTGCGCGAAGCTTCCCGCGCCGCGGCCATCGTCCGTGCCGAGCCAGAGACCGCCGATCTTTTCGCGCCGCTCGATGCTCCGCCGCAGTCTTCGCCATTGCAGCTCATGACCGGCGAAGAGCGCCTGCTGGCCGATTTTCGCGGCACCGGCGTCACCGTGGACCGCCATCCCATGGCCGGGCACCGCGCGCAACTCACCCGCAGCGGCATCTGTTCCGCCACTCGCCTGGCCGCGGTTGCCGACGGCACGTTCGTGCGCATCGCCGGCGCCGTCATCGTTCGCCAGCGCCCCGGCACCGCCAAAGGCTTCGTCTTCCTCAGCCTTGAGGACGAAACCGGCATCGCCAACGTCATCATTACCCCGCAGCTCTTCGAAAAAGACCACACCGTCGTCGTGCACCATCCGTTCCTGCTCATCGAAGGCACGCTGCAGAATCTCGATGGCGTCATCTCGGTCAAAGCCGCTCGCATCTTGCCCTTCCACCTCTCCCAAGCCGCCGCGCCCTCCCATGATTTTTATTGAATGACAGGGCTCGGGAGTTCGCTCGGCGTGTTTCTTGCGAACAGAATGCGCGTAGTGTCGGCCCAGACAGTCTGGACGTATTCGCCCTTCATTTTTATCGGGAGTGCCGTTGCAGCTTCCTGCGGACTACACCGGCGTCAAAAAACGTCTGCCTTCGAAGTCGAACAGGCAACCGGGTCATGTCGAGGCAGAAGAAAAACCTGGAAAACTATGACGTAGTTGGGAGGAAGTGGTGCGCCCGGAGGGACTCGAACTCTCGACCTTCTGGTTCGTAGCCAGACGCTCTATCCAACTGAGCTACGGGCGCACAATACCTAAATTCTACCACAACCTTGCGCCGCGCCACACCGTGCTGCGGCCACAAAAAAAGCGCCCGGAGGCGGCTCCGGGCGCTCGCAACTTACTCTTCGTTCTCGATGCGCTTCTTCAACGCAGGATTGCAATGCGCGCGTTTACTGCGGGACTTCCCTGCGACCTCAGATGTGGCAGCTGGCCATCCCGCGCTTCTCGAGATACCGCTGGTGATACTCTTCCGCCCGGTAGAACTTCCCTGCCGGGGTAATTTCCGTGGCAATCGGCTTTTTGAACTTTCCGCTGGCCTCCAGCGCCGCCTTGCTCTTCTTGGCAATCGCTTCCTGCTCCGGCGAGTGGGTAAAAATCGCCGAGCGGTACTGCGTGCCGAAGTCCGGCCCCTGCCGGTTCATCTGGGTCGGGTCGTGCATGTGCCAGAAGCCTTCCACCAGCGTTTCGTAGCTCACCTTGGCCGGGTCGAATTCCACCTGTACCACTTCCGCGTGCCCGGTTTCGTCCGTGCAGACGTCCTTGTAGGTGGGATTTTCCGTGTGCCCGTTGCTATAGCCGACCAACGCGTCCACCACGCCGGGGATCATCCGGAATTTCACTTCCACGCCCCAGAAACATCCTGCCGCAAATGTCGCCAGTTCTGTGCTCATGTCTGCCCCTCTTGCTCCCGCTCAGTTTACTATTTCCAGCAATGAGATGCCTCAGGAGGGCAAAAGTTTCCTTTTTGTAGCACAGGCCTGCCGGCCGTAGGCGAGCTTGTGCTGCGGTCAGCGCAGCGATGCGCTGCGCAAGCGCAACGCATTCCCGATCACCGAAACCGAGCTGAAACTCATGGCCGCGCTGGCCAGCATCGGACTCAGCAGCCACCCGAACGCCGGGTACAACGCGCCCGCCGCCACCGGTATGCCGATGGCGTTATACAAAAACGCGAACCACAGGTTTTGCTTGATGTTCCGCACCGTCGCTCGGCTCAGCCGCCGCGCCCGCACGATACCGCGCAAATCGCCCTGCAGCAGCGTGATTCCCGCGGTCTCCATGGCCACGTCCGCGCCGGTGCTCATCGCAATCCCCGCGTCCGCCGCAGCCAGCGCCGGAGCATCGTTGACGCCGTCCCCAGCCATCGCCACCACCCGGCCCGCGCGTTTCAGCTCCTGCACCACCCGCGCTTTTTCTTCCGGCCGCACTTCCGCGCGCACATCCTCAATATTCAGCTTGGCCGCGATGGCCTGCGCCGTCGCCCGGCGGTCGCCGGTCAGCATCACCACGCGCACACCTTCCGCGCGCAAATCGGCAATCGCCTGCGCGGTTGTTGGTTTGACCTCATCGGCAAGCGCAATCGCGCCAGCCAGCTTTCCGTTCCGCGCTACGTACACGATGCTCGCGCTGGCAAAGCCCGGCCGCGCGCCCCAGCTCGCCGCCGCGTCCAGCGAAACATGCTGGTCGCGCAGAAATGCCGCCGTGCCCGCCTGCACCTGGCTCCCGTCAACCGCCGCCGCCACGCCGCCGCCAAACGTCGCGCGAAAATCTCCGGCATCCTGCAGCGGCAATTTCTTGGCTTGCGCGGCCCGAACAATCGCCCGCGCCAGCGGATGCTCGCTTGCGCGTTCCACGCTGGCCGCCAGCGCCAGAACCTCTTCCGGGCTGAGTCCCGCGCCGTCCGCCGCAAGCACCTCGACCACCGCCGGCTTCCCTACCGTCAGCGTCCCGGTCTTGTCCACCACCAGCGTGTCCACGGCCGCCAGTTTTTCCAGCGACTCCGCGTTCCGCACCAGCACGCCTTCCCGCGCGCCGCGCCCCACGGCCACCATCACCGACATCGGCGTGGCCAGCCCCAGCGCGCAGGGGCACGCGATGATCAGCACCGCCACGGCGTTGACCAGACCGTGCGCCAGCCGTGGCTCCGGCCCGGCAAACGCCCACAGCAGAAAAGTTGTCAGCGCCGCCGCCACCACAGCCGGCACAAAAACGGCGGCCGCGCGGTCGGCCAGGCGCTGCATCGGAGCACGGCTGCGCTGCGCTTCGCTCACCAGTTTCACGATTTGCGCCAGCGTCGTCTCGCTGCCCACGCGTTCCGCGCGCAGCACAAAACTCCCGCTGGTATTCAACGTGCCGCCGGTCACTCGCTCCCCTGGGGACTTCTCCACCGGCAACGCTTCGCCGGTCAGCATAGACTCGTCCACCGTACTCGCGCCGCTCGTGACCACGCCATCCACTGGCACGCGCTCGCCCGGCCGCACGCGCAGCAGCTCGCCCGCGCGCACCTGCTCCAGCGCCACATCCCGTTCCGCGCCCGCCGCATCCACGATATGCGCCGTTTGCGGCGCCAATTTCAGCAGCTCGCGAATCGCGGCCGAGGTCTTGACGCGCGCGCGCAGCTCCAGCAGCTGCCCCAGCAGCACCAGGGTGGTGATCACCGCGGCCGCCTCGAAATACACCGGCACCGCGCCGTCCATTCCGCGGAATGCCGCGGGAAAAATCTGCGGCGCGGCGGTGGCCGCCACGCTGTCCAGAAACGCCGCGCCGGTCCCCAAGCCGATCAGGGTGAACATGTTCGGGCTGCGGTTCACCAGCGACGCCCAAAAGCGCTCGAAGAATGGCCAGCCGCCCCACAGCACCACGGGCGCGCTCAGCGCCAATTCAATCCAGTGCAGAGTGCGCGCCGAAAGGCTCAAGGCCAGGTGCTGGCCAAACATCCCCAAGACCAGCACCGGCAAGCTCAGCGCCGCGCTCACCCAGAAGCGCTTCCGCATGGATACATACTCCGGATCCGGAGCATCCGCCGCGCCATGCACAATATCCATGGGCTCCAGCGCCATCCCGCACTTCGGGCACACGCCTGGCCCGAACTGCACCACCTCCGGGTCCATCGGGCAGGTGTAGCGAATCGCGCCGAGGTCCGCTTTCCCCGCCGTGCTGCGCTCGCTTTTGGGTGGAGCCGCCGGCGCAACGTCCTCCGCCGGTTGCAGATACTTCTCCGGCTGCGCCTGAAACCTGGCCGCGCATCCCTTCCCGCAAAAGAAATAGGTCTTGCCGCCGTAATCGGCCGTCGCCGCGGCCTTCGCCGGCGCAACGCTCATGCCGCAAACCGGGTCGCGTTCCATCGCCTCTCGTTTCACCGCAAATGTGTGTAGATCAGCCCCAGCAACTCGTCGTACATGGCATCGGCCTCGGCCTTCTTCCCCGAACGCAGCGCCTTTGCGGCGCAGTGGTGCAAGTGATTCTTCATGAGGTTGCGCGCGACGCCGCGCAGCGCCTCCTGCACCGCCGCCACCTGCACGATGATGTCCGCACAGTAGCGATCCTCCTCCACCATCTTCTGCAAACCGCGCACCTGGCCCTCGATCCGCCGCAGCCGTTTGCGGTTGGTCTCTTTCAGCCCGGGGTCCACTCCCGCCGCCTTCGCCCCCGGCCCCGCCGGACACCCGCACTCCGCCGCGTTTTTCGGCGCCGGGCCGGCGGAAGACGCTTTCTTCGCTGCTCCTGCCATATACCCTCCACGGGTATAATACCCCCTGGGCCTATCGCGGTCAATGCACCGCGTCGATGATTGATTTACGGTTCATCGAGCCCATCGCCCGGGCGCTACCCGCAGCCTCTCGAATTTCGATTTTCGAATTTCGCGCTTGGTCTTTATAATCCCTTCATGACGCTCCTCGAAATCAAATACGCCCTGCAGTCGCCACTTACGCCCGACCAGCTGCGCAGCCTCTCCGAATTCGCGAACACCTACGGCCTGCGCAAGTTCCAGCTCAACGACGACCGCACCGAACTCTCTTTTGAGTACGACGCCTCCCGCCTGCGCGAGACGCAGGTGGCCCACGCACTCGGCGCAGCCAAGATCGCCGTCGTCAAGAAACTCAATTAGTCGGGAAACTCGCTCGGCTCTGCGGGTGTCGGCGCTCGCAGGCGCCAAATTCCAGATCAACACCCGCTGACGCGGACCTTCCCGATTTCCGGCCGAGAGCCGCGTCTAATGGCCGAAGAAGCTGGTTGGGAAGTGCGCAAAGGCGGGCAAAAAAATGGGGCCCCCGCTTGGGACCGGGAGCCCCGGAAGGCACGTTTCATATCCAGTGTCGTTTTCACACCGGATGCGTGGGGTCATCCATCCTAGCTTCCCTCTCAGAGGCAGGTGGGAACGGCCCTCGCAAGCCGCCAAGCAAGCCCCTTCCCCCTCACTTGGCAACTCTTGTGGACCGTGATCTGAAACGTGCCCACACCCGTCACCAATGCACGAGCGCAGCCAGTTGCGCCCGCCGTCAGGGCCGAATTCAACTCATTCATTTAACTGCACTTAAGGCTGTACCTGGGGCGTCTGAACGGACCCGGATTCGTGAAACCGTCCCGAACTGAGACTGCCCACTCTCGTTTCGGGACCAGTCACATATCAAGATTGCTTGCGCCTACCCAGTCCTAGAACCCAGGTAACAAGATTTTTTGTCTTCCCGGTCCATCGGTTTTTTTTTCAACCCGCAACACAATTCCTTCATGCATCGTCCGGTCAGGCCCAGCCCTCTCTCCTCACTCGGCATGCACTGCACATTGGTCCCGGCATTTCTCGTGGCCGCAATCCTGGCTTTGGCTCAGCCGCTGCTGGCTGATGGCACTTCACTGCACCGCAACACTAACCCGTCAGCGTGTGCGTGCAACTGCGCCGCGGGGCGCACGCGCGCCGGCTGCAGCAAGGTCTGCGAGTCTTCGAAGCGGAAGAGCCGCTGGAGCAGCGTCACCTGCGCTAAGCCCCGCGCGCGACACTCCGAGCCGGGTCCCGGTGCGGGTCCCCGTTTCCCGCGCGGCGATCGCGCCGAACGAGCCAGCTTGTAATCGATGGTTTTACTTTTGCGCTGAGCCTGCGGTTACAATGCGTTCCGCGGCGGAATTGAGCGTTTCGCCGTTCGCGCTTCGGCTTTGATCTCCGAGCAGTGTGCCCAGGTAATCGGCAATTTCAAACACCGCGCGATTGTGCTGGCCGGCCACGTTGCGCCGCAGCTCTTCCAGGCGCCCCGGCTGCAGCAGCCCGCGGACAGCCGCCGCCACATCCCGGCGGAAATTGCGCACCACCACACCCACGTTCTTTTCCTTCACCCACTCGGTGTTGTAGCGCTCCTGCGGCAGGGTGCTGGAATTGCATTCCACGAGCACCGGCAACCCGGAAACCATGGCTTCGGCAATGCTTCCCGGCCCCGGCTTGCCGATCAGAAAATCCGCGGCGCGCATGAAGCGATTCACCTCGCGGGTGAAGCCGACGACATGGAGCTTCAGGTTCCACTTCCGCGCGCGCAGGCGTTCTGCCAGCTTTTCGTTCTTGCCGCAGATCAAGATCATCTGCAGCGGCAATTTTGCGGCGTCCAGCTGCTCCACGATGTCGTAAATCACATTGGAACCGTAGCCGCCAAAGAGCACGATCGCGGTGGGCGTCTGGCCATCGAGGCCGATCTCCGCACGAATTTTTCCCGGCGTCTCCGTTTGCTCCGCATAGAATTCCGGGCGCAGGATCATCCCGGAAGCCTGAAACAGGCTGGCGTCGGTTTTGCCAAAGGTTCTGGCCTGCTCGGCGGCACGTTCCGTTCCGGCGACAATCTTCTGTTCGGCGATGGGTTCGATCCAAAAGCGAGGAGGAAAATCCGCCAGGTCCGTAATAATTGTCACAAAGGGCTTTCCAGGATTCGTCAGCTGCCAGCTTTCCGAGATCTCCCTGTTGAAGTGCGGAATCACGGAAATCAGCAAGTCTCCCGGATTGGCCTTCCAGTGCTTCGCCAGCAGCTTCACCATCGGCTTGTGAAATACCCAAATCGTCGCCTGCAGCACCCGTAGCAAGTACTCGCTGCCCCAGGTCCAGCCATTGCGCAGCAAGGTGTTGTACTGCTCCTGAATGCGTATGCCGGTCAGGCGCCGGAGCACGTCCAGGTGGTCGGTCAGCTCCTGGAACTGCACCAGATTCAGCTCCCAGGGGCGGCCTTGCTGTTCGCACAGTGCTTTCAGGGCCAAGGCGGCGTTGCGGTGTCCCCCGCCGGCGTCATGAAACAGCAGGTGAATCTTTTTCGAAGCGCACATGGCAGGAGTGTTACACGGGAAAATCAGCTTTACGAAGAGCACGGACCATGCCATGTGGATAACTCTGTAAGTCATTTCTGCTGAGTAGTTTCCATGGGCACATTCACTCAAGTTTTTCTGCGTCTTTATGGACTGTTCATATCCGTGCCCTAAAAAGGTGACATGCGATGCGACCTTCACATCCACTCCACAGCCTCGGGGATGTGCACCACCCCCTGGCTCGATAAAGTGTGCCGTGAGTCCTACAACGCACCCGACGAGGTCTATGCCCGATGCAAGGAACTGGGCATGTCCATCGTCACCTTGACCGACCACGACTCCATCGATGCGGCCGAAGGGCTGCGTCGCCGCCATGCGGACTTCTTCATCAGCGAAGAAGCGACCTGCCGCATGCCCAGCGGAACCGAAGTCCATATCGGCATCTACAACATCAGCGAGCGCGACCATGGCGAGATCCAGCGGCGGCGCAACGACTTCGTATCGCTGTTGATGTATCTCACGGAACAGAAGCTGTTCTTCAGCGTGAACCATGCGTTTTCCGGCCTGACCGGCCGGCGTGACGCGGACGATTTTCACTGGTTCGCGTCGTACGTGCCGGCGTTCGAAACGCGCAACGGCCAGATGTGGCCGGAAGCGAATCGCCAGGCGGCGCGGCTTGCCGGAAAGCTGGGCAAGATCGGCATCGGCGGCAGCGACTCGCACACCATCGCCGGGGTTGGCCTGACCTATACCGAAGTATCCGGTGCGCGCACCGTTGACGAATATTTCGCCGGTCTGCGCGCGAAGCGCGGCCGGGTGCGCGGCGCGCAGGGCAGCTATACCAAGCTCACCGCCGATGTTTATCGCATCGGGCAGGCAATGTTTCAGGAGAAGCCGGCCACGCTGGCCATCCTGCCGCTGGCCGTGCTGGTGCCCGCGTTCACCGCGGCGCACTGGCTGAACGAAATTGCTTTTTGCCGCAAGTGGAGCCGGCACTTTGCCGATTCCGCGCGGTCCCCGCGCATGTTGTGGGACCTGAACGCGAGCGTGGAGCGCGCCTGAGCTGCAGCGCCCGAGTGGTTTGTGGTTGCAGTGGGTTTAGACGGGAGATGCGATATGGCCGTCGCTCGTCACATTTGGAGCCGTCAGGTTCTAGGCCGGGTCTGGAACCAGATCGAACGCCGCGATCATCGCGTGATGCGGCGCATGAACCGCTGGCGCGCGCCCCGCTGGATTCGCTACTGGATGATCGCGGCCACGCGCCTGGGTGACGGCTGGCTGTGGTATTCGCTGGCCGCGCTCCTGCTGGTTTTTGGCGGGGTGCAAAAGTTCGCCGCGGTCGGCGCCGCGGGCAGCGCCGCCCTGGTGGGCGTTGTGGTCTTTAAGGTCCTCAAGCACCTGAGCCACCGGCAACGTCCCTGCCAGCTGGAGCCGCACTGCTGGTCGAAAGTGCTTCCGCCGGACAAGTTTTCTTTTCCGTCCGGCCACACCATGACCGCATTCTCCATTGCCCTGGTCTTGAGCTATTTCTACCGCGGCGTCGAGCTGCCGTTATATTTTCTGGCCTGCAGCATTGCCGTCTCGCGCATCGTGCTGGGCATGCATTTTCTCAGCGATGTTCTGGCCGGCGCCGTGCTCGGCATCGGCCTCGGCTGCGCCGCCCTCACCGCCTTCGCCGCCATGGGCCTGCTGTAAACGTAAACCTATTTCCGAGCCGGCGAACTTCGTTTTGGGCATTCCCCAGGATGCTCTGCGAGCAAGGGCCAAACCTGCTTGCATTAAATGCTCTATAGCACTATTCTCTCGCATCCGGTTTGCAGGGTGGCAGCACGGTCAACCGGTTCCGCACGCACGAGCGCACCTCACGACGAGAGGATTCATGCCCCTTACCACCACGGATTGGGCAGTCATTATCGGCTACCTGCTCATCAACCTGCTGATCGGTATCTACTACCGGCGGCGGGCGAGCGGCAACACCGCCGAGTTCTTCATTTCCGGACGTGACGTCTCCTGGTGGCTGGCGGGCACGAGCATGGTGGCCACCACCTTCGCCGCGGATACGCCGCTGCTGGTCACCGGACTGGTGGCAACGCAAGGCATTGCCGGCAACTGGCTGTGGTGGAACCAGTGCCTCACCGGCATGCTGACGGTTTTCTTTTTCGCGCGCTACTGGCGCCGCGCGGAAATCATGACCGACGTGGAACTGACCGAGCTGCGCTACTCCGGAAAACCGGCGGCCTTTCTGCGCGGCCTGAAATCCATTTACCTGGGCCTGTTGATGAACTGCTTCATTCTGGGCTGGGTGACGCGGGCGATGATTGACATCATCGCAGTGCTGCTGGGTCCGGCGATCGCAGCGGGCAAGGTGTGGCAAGTGGCGATTGGCAGCCACGTGCTGCTGCACTATACGCTGGGAGACCCGCGGCACACGGCACTGCTCATCTGCATCTTCGTGCTGATTCCCTTCACCGGCATCTATACCTTCATTGGCGGGCTGTGGGGCGTGCTGGTCACGGACCTTTTCCAGTTCATCCTGAAAATGAGCATGGTTACGGTGCTGGCCTGGGTGGCGGTGACAAAACTCGGCGGCATCGATTCCCTGACGCTGCATGTGCGCGCGGTAAGCGCGGCGACGGCGGCGACCGGGGTACAGGTGGCGGACCCGCTGAAATTCTTCCCGGACTTCGGCCTGGGCATGACGACCGGCGCGCTCTGGACCATTCCGCTGCTTTCCTTTGTGCTTTTCCTCGGCGTGCAGTGGTGGAGTTCGTGGTATCCGGGCGCGGAGCCGGGCGGCGGGGGCTACGTGGCGCAGCGCATGTTCAGCGCCAAGGACGAGAAGAATTCGCTGGGCGCGACGCTGTGGTTCAACGTGGCCAACTACGCGTTGCGGCCCTGGCCCTGGATCGTGACCGGACTGGTAGCGCTGGCCCTCTATTCGCCGCACGGCGGGGTGACGCCGAGCGCGGACTTTGCCGCCAGCCCGCAGCAGGGCTACGTGATGGTACTGCGCGATTTTCTGCCGCCGGCGTTGCGCGGGCTGATGGTCGCGGCATTCCTGGCGGCGTTCATGTCCACGATCGGCACACAGCTGAACTGGGGCACGTCGTATCTGGTGAACGATTTCTACCGGCGCTTTCTGGTGCGCGACGCCGGCGAACGCCACTACGTCAACATCGGAAAAGTGTTCACGGTGGTGCTGGTGCTGGCGGGCGGATATGTGGCGAGCCAGCTGGCTTCCATTTCCGAAGGCTGGCAAATCGTGCTGGGCATCGGTGCGGGAACGGGCGCGGTGCTGATCCTGCGCTGGTACTGGTGGCGGATCAACGCCTGGAGCGAAATCGTGGCCACGCTGAGCGCGGCGGTGCTGACCTTCGCACTGGCGAAGATGAAATTCGCGGGCGGCGATGCGGTGGTAACTGCGAAGACCACGCTGATCACGGCGGGGGTGACCACGATTGCCTGGATCGTCGGAACTTTCGCAACCAGTCCGGAACCCACGGAAAAACTGGTGGCCTTTTACCGCCGCGTGCATCCGAGCATCTACGGTTGGAAGCCCATCGCTAGGCTTTGCCCGGAGCTGGGCGAGGTGCGCGATTTCGCGGCCAATACCGTGAACTGGATCGCGGGGTGTGCCATGGTGTACTCGGCCATGTTCGGCATCGGCATGATGGTCTTCAAGCACTGGCTGACGGGCATTTCGCTGCTGGCGCTGAGCGGCATCGCGGGGTGGCTGATCTTCTGGAATCTTTCGCGGCGAGGGTGGGGGACCCTTTCCGGGACGACTGAGGCGACGCGCGCTGAGCGCTAGTTCCTCCGCCCCCTATGGCCAAACGACCTTTACTGGAAATTTGTGTGGAAGCGTGTGAAGCCGCCATGGCCGCGGAGCGCGGCGGAGCGGACCGTATCGAATTGTGCGAAAACCTGGCGGTGGGCGGGGTGACACCGAGCCTGGCGCTGCAACGCGCGGTGCGCGAGAGCGTGGGCATCCCGGTTCACGTGATGGTGCGGCCGCGAGGCGGCGATTTTCTATACACGCAGGCGGAATACGAACAGATGATCGTGGACCTGGCCAACGCGAGCGAAAGCGGCGCGGACGGGATCGTGCTGGGTATACTGCGCGACGATGGCCGCGTGGATGTGCAACGCACGCTGCGGCTGATAGACCGGGCGCGTCCGCTGCCGGTGACGTTCCACCGCGCCTTCGACGCCACGCCGGACCTGCGGCAGGCACTGGAGGACGTGATCGCGGCTGGAGCGGCGCGCGTCCTTACGGCGGGCGGGCCGGGCACCGCCGAAACCGGCGTGGAAGCGCTTGCCGAACTGCGTCAAGCGGCCTCGGGCCGGATCGAGATTCTCGCCGGTGGCGGCATCCGGTCCGGAAACATCGCCGGTGTCGTGCAGCGCAGCGGAGTGCGCGAGGTGCATTCCGGTCTGACCGCGGTGCTGGCGGAGAACCCAGCCGGTTTCGACGCGTTCACGCGGGAAGTGAGCGCAATGGTGAACGGTTTGCGTGCAGCGGAGCCCGGCAGGTAGGTCCGAACGAAGGGCTGGTTTCCGGGGTGTTTTGCCGCACATGGCGGGAAACGAAAAGAGGGCGCGAAACTGGCGCCCTCTTTTAATTTTCAAGAGAGTAAGCGAACTCAGGCTTTCTGGGCCTGGCGACGCAGAAACGTCGGCACGTCCAGGTCGTCGGCAGGGACTTCCTTCGCGACGTCGCGCACATTTTGCTGCACGTCGCGCACAACGCTGCGGTTCTCGACCTTGCCTTCCGGAACGGCGGTGGAAGCAGACACCGATCCCGCACCGGCCGCAGCCGCGGCGGCCACCGGAACTTCGCGGCCTGCCTTCCAGGTTTCCGGCAGGAACTTGGGCTTCTGCGCGACGTTCTTCTTATTAGCTTCCTTGAAGCCGGCGGCGATGACCGTGATCTTGACGGCGTCCTTCATCTGTTCGTCCTGCACCGCGCCAAAAATGATGTTGGCGTTTTCGTGCGCGGCCTTCTGGATGATGGAGGAGGCCTCGTGGACTTCGTGCAGTGTGAGGCTGGGGCTGCCGCAAATATTGATGAGGATGCCCTGCGCACCTTCGATGGAATTGTCTTCCAGGAGCGGGCTGGCGATGGCGCGGTTGGCGGCGTCTACCGCACGGTTGGAGCCGGTGGCGACGGCAGTGCCCATCACCGCGTAGCCCTGGCCGCTCATGATGGCTTTCACGTCGGCGAAGTCGCGGTTGATGATGCCGGGCACGGTGATGATATCGGAGATGCCCTGCACCGCCTGGCGCAGAATATCGTCGGCGATGCGGAAAGCGTCGAAGAAGCTGGTGCCGCGCTCGACGGTTTCCATCAGGCGCTCGTTGGGGATGACGATGACCGTGTCCACGGCGCCGATCAGGTCCTGCAGCGCCTGCTCGGCTTGCAGCATGCGGCGCTTGCCTTCGAACGCGAACGGCTTGGTGACGACGGCGACCGTGAGCGCGCCGAGTTCGCTGGCGAGCGAGGCTACGACGGGCGCGGCGCCGGAGCCGGTGCCGCCGCCGAGGCCGGAGGTGATGAAAATCATGTCCGAACCTTCGAGAGCTTCGATAATTTTGTCGGTGTCTTCGAGCGCGGCCTTTCGGCCGACTTCCGGGTTGGCGCCCGCGCCGAGACCTTTGGTAAGTTTTGCGCCAAGCTGCAGCTTCACTGGCGCCTGGCTGAGCTTGAGCGCCTGCAAGTCGGTGTTGGCAGCGATGAATTCGATGCCTTCGACCTTGGCGCGGATCATGCGGTTGACGGCGTTGCATCCTCCGCCGCCGACGCCAATCACCTTGATTTTGGCCGGAGATAACTCTTCACTGAAGCTCATGCGAATGCCTGCATCTTTTGCCGTCATACGTTCCCCCTAGTTCCGGCTGGTAAGACCTGCGAGGCTTCACGCCTCGCGAAACTTTTTTCGGGCGAAGATGACGCCCTTACCGCCACCACCGCCGCACAGCGCGGCAAAAATCCAGTCATGCACCCGCGAACATCGCCTTCAGCTTGGCGACCAGATTGTTCGACCGCAGGGCTTGCGCGCGGCGCGCTTTGGCACCGTACACCACCAGCCCGACGACGGTTGCGTATTCGGGTTGCATCACTTGCTCCGGCATGTCCGCCAGGCCGCGCGGCTCGGCGATGCGCACCGGCAGGTGGAACGCCTGCTCCATCATTTCGACGAGGCCGGTGAGGCGGGCGCCGCCTCCGCAAAGCACGAAGCCGGCGGGAATCTGGGTATCAAGACCCGCGCGCCGCAGCTCGTCGCGGATCAGAGCGAGAAATTCCTGCGCGCGCGGCTCGATGATGTCGGTGAGCATACGGGTGAAAATGGTGCGCGGAGGGCGGTCGCCAACGCTGGCGATTTCGATGGCGGTGTCTTCATGCAACAAGGATGCGGCGGCGCAACCGTGATGCCGCTTGATGCGCTCGGCTTCCGGGATGGGCGTGCGCAAGCCGACGGCAAGGTCGTTGGTGAAGTGATCGCCGCCAACGGGAACGGCTCCGGTGTGGCGAACGACTCCGCCGCCGTAGACGAGGAGTTCGGTAGTGCCGCCGCCGATATCCAGAAGGCAGGTGCCGAGGTCGCGTTCGTCCTGCGTAAGGCAGCATTCGGCGGAGGCCAGCGGCTCCAGCACCGTATCGCTGATCAGGATGCCGGCGCGGTTCGCCGCAGTGACGAGATTTTGCGTGGCGATCACCGAGGAAGTCACGATGTGTACGTTGGCTTCGAGCCGCTGCCCGACCATGCCGATGGCGTCGCGGATGCCGTCATGCGCGTCCACGATAAATTCGTGCGGCAGCACGTGGAGGACTTCACGGTCCTCGGGCAGGTTCACGTTGCGCGCGGTGTCGATGGCGTGGCGCACGTCTTCTCGCTCGATGTCGCGCGCGCGATTGCCAAGCGTGACGCCGCCGCGGCTGTTCAGCCCGCGCACGTGAGCACCGGCGACGCCAATCAAAGCGGACTCGACGGGAACGCCGGAGACCCCTTCGGCTTCCTCCACGGCGCGGCGGATGGAGCTGATCGTGGAGTCGAGATTCACGATCGAGCCTTTGCGCAGCCCCTTGGACTCGGCAGCGCCCAGCGCCAGGAACTTCACCTGTTCATCGCCCAGTTCCGCAATGAGCACCGACGTTTTGGTGCTCCCGATGTCCAGACCGACGACGTACTTGTCCTTTTTCGACAATCCTCGCTCCCGTTACTTGCCCCGCTTGCCCGAACCTGCTCCGCCGCAGCCGTTGCCGTCCGTGTTCAACACGAATTGCCGCGAATACTGCAGATCCACGGAGGAAACGCAGCCAGCGTTGGACTGCCACTGCGTGAAATTCTCGATGAGCATGCTGTACTTGGCGTTGAAATCGCTGGAGCCGAAGTGCACGGTGACGGCTTGCGGAACGTTGAGGCCAGGGAAACCGGCCATGACCACGCGCAGGTCGTGCGGGTTGCCAAGATCCACTTCGCTGATGTGATCGGAGGAGCGCGCCTTCACGGCATCGGCGGCCTTGATGAAATCCTGGAAGGTGGCCATCCGTTTCTCGCGTTCCGCGCGGGGCATGCTGTCGGAAAGACCGGTGACGATCGGGAAATGCAGATCTTCGCCCTGCGGGCGGTCCAGGATCACGCCGTCCGCGTCAATCAGGGCCAGTTCGCTGCCATTGCGAACAAAGGCCACGGGCGTGCGTTCGGTGACGTCCACGCGCAGGTGATTCGGCAAGATGCGCTGAACGGTGGCCGACTGCACCCAGGAAATCTGCTCGAGTTCGCTGCGCCGTTCGTCCAGCGGCACGCGCAGCACGCTGCGGCCGCGGTCTTTCACAAAAGGCGTGAGCAAAGCTTCGCGCGTCACCACGCGATTGCCGTTGATTTCGATCTGCTCCGGTTTGAGCAGCAGCACCTTGGGCGAATGCAGGAGGAAGTCGCCCGCAAGATACAGCACGGCCAGGCACACCGCGCCGGCTACAGCGACCAGGAAAATCGTGCGGTACAGAGACAGATTCTTGCCGCCGAACTTCTTGCGGCGGATTTCCACCGGCTTCTGACGGCGCAGATAGCGCGGCTCGTCGTTCTCGATAAGCTCCGGCCGGTACGGCTCGGCTTCGACCGCGGCGGCATTGCGCGCGATGCTCTTTTGCTGCACGGCTTTCATGCGTTCCACACCACCACTTCATTTTCCAAGGCCACGCCATAGGCTCGCTGCACCCGCGAGCGCACGTCGGCAATCAGCGCCAGCATGTCGCGCGCACTGGCTTGGCCGGCGTTTACAAAAAAATTGGCATGGCGATCGCTGACGCGGGCGTCGCCCACACTCAATCCTTTGAGCCCGAGTTCATCAATCATGCGTCCCGCGGACGCGCCCGGCGGGTTCTTGAAGATGCAACCGGCACTCTTCTGCCCTAATGGCTGGCTGGAGCGCCGCTTCTCATTGCAGATACGAATCCCTTGAAGTATTTCTTTGTACGGTTTGGAGGGAAGTTCCAGCGTCACTGCGAGCATCATATCATCAGGCGCAAAAGAAGTGTGCCGGTATTCAAAGGAAATTTGCTCGCCCTTGAGGATTTCCACGCGGCGGTCCGCGGCGCGGTAGAGCTTGACCTCGCGCACGTAGCTGCCAATCTGCATGCCGTAGGCGCCGGCGTTCATGCGCAGCGCGCCACCAACCGTCCCGGGAACCCCGATCAAGCCTTCCATGCCGCCCAGATCGTGCTTCGCGCAGTAGGTGACGGTGCGGCCGAGGTCGGCAGCAGCATCCACCCGGGCGAAATTCCCTTCCAGGACGATGTCCGGGTCAGGTTTGGCCAGCTGGACGACCACCCAGGGTAGCTCGCCATCGCCAACCAGCAGGTTCGAGCCGCCGCCCAAGAATCGGAATGGGATGCCGGATTGTTCGAGGAGCTGAACCAGCCCGGGGATCCCATCGTGCCGGGTGATGCGCAGCAGGTCCGTGGAGCCGCCGATGCCCAGCGAAGTCAGTTCGGCCAGCGAGGCGCCGGGGCGTAGTTCGACACCGAGCGCGGCCAGGGCAGACTGAATGGCTGGATCGCTAATGCGCATGGTGCGTCGGGTGCTCCGTGCCCAGCAAGACCATAAGCTCGTTGCTGGCGCGGCTGACGTTGCCGGCGCCCATGGTCAGAATGGCGTCGCCGGGCCGCGCGTTCTTCAGCAAGAACTCGATGCTCTCCTGCATGGAACGCAGGTAGTGGACATTCTTGTGGCCGGCTTCGCGAATGGCAGCGGCCAAAGCCTCGCTGCTGACTCCGGGGATGGGCGCTTCACTGGCGGAATAGATGTCTGTGACCACGAGCAGGTCCGCCTGGTTGAACGCGGTGCGGAATTCGTCCCACAGATGCTGGGTGCGCGAGTAGCGATGGGGCTGAAAGAGCACCAGCAGGCGGTTGAACTTGCAGCCTCGCGCGGCCTCAAGCGTGGCCCGGATTTCCGCCGGGTGGTGGCCGTAATCGTCGATGACCGTGATGTCGTTGACGGCGCCCTTGATGTCAAAGCGGCGGCCGACGCCACGGAATTTGGCCAGCCCTTCGCGGATCAAGTCGGAAGGGACGTTGAGGTAGAGCGCCACCGCGGCCGCCGCGGCGGCGTTGCGCACGTTGTGGATACCTGGCGGGTGCGGCAAGCGGAAAAGACCGAGGTCTTCCCCCTTGAAGGTGAGGCGGAACTCGCTGGCCAGTCCCTGCAATTGAATGTCGCTGATCACCAGGTCGGCCTGGCTGGCGGTGCCATAGCTCAGGATCGGGCGCTTCACGCTGGGGATGATGGCCTGCACGTTCGGCTCGTCCAGGCAAAGAATGGCCGCGCCGTAAAACGGCACGCGATTGACGAACTGGATGAAAGCGTCCTGGATATCGGCAAGCGAGCTGTACTGGTCGAGATGCTCGCGGTCGATGGTGGTAACGACCGCAACCACCGGCGCGAAGAGCAGGAAGCTGCGGTCGCTTTCATCGGCTTCCACCACGAAATATTCGCCGCGACCCAGCCGGGCGGTGGTTCCGGCCTGATTGACTTTGCCGCCTATGACGAAAGTGGGATCGAGATGCGCGGCAGTCAGAATCGAAGCGACCAGCGAAGTAGTCGTGGTCTTGCCGTGGGCGCCACCGACGGCAATGCCGTACTTGAGGCGCATCAGTTCTGCCAGCATTTCCGCGCGGGGAATGACGGGGATCTTACGCTTGTGGGCTTCGGCCACTTCCGGGTTGTCGCTCTTGATGGCGGAGGAGACCACCACCACATGCGCGCCCTCGACATTCGCCGCTTTGTGGCCGTCATAGATCGTTGCGCCCAGGTTCTGCAGGCGCTCGGTGATCGTGGAGGCCTTGGCGTCCGAACCGGAAACAGAATATCCGAGCGTGAGCAGCACTTCGGCGATACCGCTCATTCCAATGCCACCGATGCCAACCAGGTGAATGCGCTGAAAGTTTCTGAACGAGACCATCATGACCGAGTTCCCTCTCCGCCGCCTGCTGGAGCCTTTGTGTTCTGCCGTGTCCTCAGGCCGCCGGCCGTTTTCCTTGCACGCCGGCTGCCTCTTCCACCAGATTTACGATATCGCGAACGGCACCGGGTCGCGCAAGTTCACGCGCGCGCGCGGCCAGACGCTGCATCTCGGCGGGGTCGTCCACGAGCGAGAAAATCTCCCGGCTCAGCCGCTCTCCGGTGAGTTCGGGTTCGGTGATTAGCCGGGCAGCTCCGGCCTTGGAGAGCTCCTGCGCATTGCGCAACTGGTGGCTGTCGGTTGCCCTGCCAAATGGGATGAAGATGGCCGCGCGCCCGGCAGCGGAAATCTCGGCGGCAGTAATCGCGCCGGCGCGGCAGACGATCAGGTCGGCCCAGGAAAAACGCTCGGCCATGTTGTCTAGAAACGGAACAACCTCGGCACGAAATTCGCGGCGCGCGTATGCGGTACGCACTGCGTTGTAATCACGCTCACCCGTCTGGTGCACCACATCGAGCTCGTTCTTGCGTGCGGCGAGCGCGTCCATCGCGTCCACGAACGCGCGGTTGATGGGCAACGCGCCCTGGCTGCCGCCAGTGACGAGCAGGCGCAAGGGACGCGACGGCGCTCGCGGGGCAATCGCGAAGAACTCTGCGCGGACGGGATTGCCGGTCAGCACAGCCTTAGGCCCGAACATTTGCGCGGTGACGTCATAGCCGGTGGCGATGCGCCTGGACCAGCGGGCAAGCACCTTGTTGGTGAAGCCCGGCTCCGCGTTAGGCTCAAAGATAACGTTTGGGATGCCGCGTAACCAGGTGGCAAGGAGCATCGGTCCGGCAGCGTACCCACCGACGCCGAATGCCGCGACCGGTTTGTGCCTGCGTAGGATGGAAAACGCGTCGGCCATGCCTGGAACAAGCGTGGCTAAATTCTTGACAAGCGTGAGGCCACCCTTGCCCTTCAACCCGGCCGCCCGCAACGTCTCCAACGGCAGCCCGGCTTGCGGCACCAGTTTCATCTCGATTCCGCGTTGTGTTCCGACCAGCACCACTTCTCTCTCTGGACCGCGAGCGAGCCACTCTTTTGCGATCGCGATCGCCGGAAAAACATGTCCGCCTGTGCCACCGCCCGCGATGAGCAGTTTCACCGGGCCAGCCTCCACTGCCGCCAAGCCAGCATCCGCCGGACCATCATCGCGTGGAGCTGGCCTGCTGCGAAATATTCAGGAGCACGCCTGTCGCCAGCAGCATGACCAGCAAGCTCGATCCGCCATAACTGATGAACGGCAACGGGATGCCTTTTGTCGGCACCATGCCGAGAACGACGGCGAAATTGATCAGCGCCTGGCACATGACCATGGCGGTGACACCAAGCGCCAGCAGCCGGCCAAAATTGTCCGGCGCGGAAAAGGCGGCGCGCAGGCCGCGCCAGCCGTAAATCGCGAATAACGTGAGCACGATCATGGCTCCGATGAACCCCAGCTCTTCCGAGATCACCGCGTAGATAAAGTCCGTCTGCGCTTCCGGCAAGTAGAAGAGCTTCTGTTTGCTTTCCATCAAGCCGACCCCGGTGAAGCCGCCCGAACCCACCGCGATCAAGGATTGCAGCAGTTGGAAGCCCGCGCCCTGCGGGTCGCTGTCCGGGTGGGTGAAAGCCAGCCAGCGGGCCTGGCGATAGGCAACATGGGTGATGAGCAAATACATCGCCGGAATCGCCGCAGCCAGCCCGGCGGCGAGCCACTTCCACGACAGGCCCGCGACATACAGAACCACCGCCGCGATAAGAAGAATGTCCACCGACGTGCCGAGATCGGGTTGCGCCACAATCAGCGCCACGCACACCAGCACCGGGCCGATGGCCGGCAGAATGTTGTGCAGGAAATCCTCTTTGCGGAATTCCATGCTCGCGGCATTGCGCCGCTTGAGATCGAGAAACCAGGCGAGATAAAGGATGACCGCGAGCTTGGCGACTTCCGAGGGCTGGATGCCGACTCCGGCAAAGCGGATCCAGCGATGCGTGGCGTGGGATTTATCGAGCGCAAAAACACCCACCAGCATCAAGCCCACCAGGCACAGCGCCGTATACACGACGGCCGGCTCGCGCAATTTGCGATAGTCGGTGCGCATCAGCACAAACATGCCGGCGAGACCGATGGCCAGCCAAGCCGACTGGCGCAGCAGAAAATAGTAGCTGTGGCCAAACTCGTGTTCGGCGGTGACCGCCGAGGCGCTGAAGATCATCACCGCGCCGAGCAGACACAGTGCCAGCGTCACTCCGAACAACCAGCGATCGTTTTCAAGACGCCTTGGCATGCCCCTGTTCTCCCTGTACGGCGCTCTCGCCGGATGCGGCGGCAATGGCCGAGCGCCCTTGCAGCTCGCGCACCAGTTGCTTAAAGACCCGGCCGCGATGCTCGTAATTTTGGAACTGGTCAAAGCTGGCGCAAGCCGGGGCCAGCAGCACAATGTTCCCCGGACGCGCGGACTGCGCGGCCGCGGCAACCGCACGATCCAGGGTCCCTTCCCGCGCGATGGCCACGCTGCCGGCAATTTGCGAGGCAATCTTTTCCGCGGCGGCCCCGATGAGCAGCGCGAGCACGGCCTTTTCCCGCAGCGCGTCGCGCAGCAGGCGGTAGTCGCTGTCCTTATCCTTGCCGCCCAGGATCACCAGAACACGGCCGGGAAACGAGCCCAGAGCCTTGAGCGTGGCGTCCACGTTGGTGGCTTTGGAATCGTTGTAGTAGCGCACACCCGCGATTTCGGCGACAAACTCGATGCGATGTTCGACGCCCTTGAACGAGCGCACCGCTTCGGCAATTTGCGCGGCCGGGACGCCGGTCAGGCGCGTCGCCAGCGCCGCGGCCAGAACGTTCTCCAGGTTGTGCGGGCCGGGTAGTGCAATGTCACTGACGGCCAGCAACACCTCTTCCTTGCCTTGCGGGTCACGGAACAGAATCTGGTCGCCGCGCACGAACACGCCTGGCGCCACCTCGCCTGTGCGGCTGAAGCGATAGACATGCGGCTCGGTCGGGGTGTAAGGCGCGCTCGCGGGATCGTCGGCATTCAAAATGGCGATGTCGTTCGCGGTCTGGTTTTCGAAGATTCTGGCCTTGGCCGCGCCGTAGGCGGCAAACGTGGCATGGCGGTCGAGATGATCGGGGGTGAGGTTGAGAAAGAGCGCGACGCGCGGGCGAAACGAGTCGATCAGTTCCAGCTGGAAGCTGCTGAGTTCGGCCACGATGACGGTCTCGTCGCCGGCGTCGGCGACGCGCGCGATGAGCGGCGTGCCGATGTTGCCGGCGAGGATCGTCTCGCGGCCCGCGTGGCAAAGAATGTGTTCGACGAGCGTGCTGGTCGTGGTCTTGCCGTTGGAGCCCGTGATGCCGATCAGCGTGCCGCGCAGAAAGCGGTAAGCGAGCTCAATTTCGCTCCACACGGGAATTTGCGCGCCGCGCGCGGCCTCAAGCAAAGGCGCATTGGCTGGAACACCGGGGCTGGGCACCACCAGGTCCTGCCCCTTCAGAAGTTCCGGGGAGGCAGCACCGAGTTCGCTGCGCACGCCGATGGCTTCCAGGGCGTCCACCGTTTCGCGCAGTTCCGCGAGCGGGCGCGCATCGGTCGCGGTCACGACGGCGCCGCGGCTCGCGGCAAACTCCGCGACCGCCACACCGGTGCGTGCCAGCCCGATCACCAGAAGTCTCTTGCCTTTCAGCTCCAACGTACCGCCCATTCCGTTTCCCCGCGGCGTCGCGGCGCAAAACGCGCTCAACGCAGCTTCAAAGTTGTCAGCGCAAACAACGCAAACACCAGCGCCAGAATCCAGAAGCGCACGATCACTTTCGATTCGCTCCACCCAAGCAGCTCAAAGTGATGGTGAATCGGCGCCATGCGGAAGATGCGCTTGCCACGCAGCCGGAACGATGCGACCTGCAGAATCACCGAGAGCGCTTCAATGACGAAAATTCCGCCGACAAAAAAGAGCAGGATCTCCTGCTTGATGATCACCGCGATCACGCCAAGCGTGCCGCCGAGGGAAAGCGAGCCGACGTCACCCATAAAGACTTCGGCGGGATGCGCGTTGTACCAGAGAAATCCCAGCGATGCGCCGACCAGGGCGCCGCAAAAAACGGTCAGTTCGCCGACGCGCGGGATGAACTGAATGTCCAGATAACTGGCCCAGCGGGCGTTGCTGCTGACGTAGGTCAGGACGGTCAAGGCCCCGGCCGCGATCACGGTGCAGCCGATGGCCAGGCCGTCGAGGCCGTCGGTCAGGTTCACGGCGTTCGAGGCGCCGGTGATCACGATGGTGACGAAGAGCAGGAACGGCACGAAGGCCAGCGGCCACAAGTGCGGGCTCTGCAACAGGGAATGCACCACCAGGTCAGGGTGAAATCTCTTGAGGAAAGGCACGATGAGCTGCGTCGAATACGCGCTGTGCGTGGAAAGCACCAGCAGGCCGATGCCGGCGATCATGCTGACCAGCACTTGCAGCAGAAACTTGCGCTTGCTGGTCAGGCCGAGATTGCGCTTCTTGGCGACCTTCGCGTAGTCGTCAATGAAACCGATGGCGGCGAAGCCAATCAGCGCGAACAAGGCCAGCAGCACAAAGGGATTGGTCAGGTCGGCCCAGAGCAGCACGGGAACGGCGGTGGAAAGCACAATCAGCACGCCGCCCATGGTCGGGGTGCCGGCTTTTTTCTTGTGCTCCTGCGGCCCTTCCTCGCGGAT
>DATKLU010000031.1:0-49568 GCA_035542235.1 Dongiaceae bacterium | reverse complement strand
CAGGTCGCGCCGCAATTCTTTGCCTGCCCCCGTCGCGCCGGATTTGCAGTCGCACACCACCTGCGAACCCTGCGCGATCCAGCCCGCATCGGCCAGCGGCTTCACCGCCAGAATCACGCTGGTCGCGTAGCATCCGGGATTTGCAACGAGATTCGCGCCTGCGATCTCTTGGGCGTAAAACTCCGGCAACCCGTAAACCGCTTCCTGCAGCCGGCCGGCATGCGGCGCCGGCAGCTTGTACCACTTCTGGAAGGTCTCGGCGCTGGCGAACCGGAAAGCGCCGCTCAGGTCGATCACTCGCATCCCGGCGTCCAGCAAATGCGGCGCGAGCTCCGACGACGCCTCGTGCGGCGTGGCGAGAAATGCGGTTCCGGCCCCGCTCGAGGCAATTGCCTCCGCGGAAAGTGTGCGCACCGGAGCCTGCCCCCAACCGCGCAACTGCGGAAACAGTTCGCTGAGGCAATGCGCGCCCTGCGGATCGCGCAGATAAAAAGTCAGGGCGCGAGCATGCGGATGGCGGAGCAATATCTTGGCCAGCTCGAAACCCGTATAGCCGGAGACACCTACGACGGCGATGGAACTGGGATCTTTCATATTACGAGGCGCGGCTGCGCAGCGGGCGGCCCACGAACGATTCAATCTTCTGTTGCAGCGATTCGCGGTGCTTCTTGCTGGTGGTGATGATCAGGACCGTGTCGTCTCCGGCGATGGTGCCGGCGATTTCCGGAAATTTCGCCGCGTCCACCGCGGCGGCCAGCGGCTGGGCCCCGCTCGGCGGGGTCTTCAGCACCAGCATGTTTTCCGCCGGGCGGATATCCACCAAAAACTCGCTAAGCGCGCGCGCCAGCGGCGGCAGCGGAGTGGTCTCCTGCGGCAGCACCGAAGCCGGGCGGTAGCCTTCCGGAGTCTTGACCACTTTCAGCTCGTGCAGGTCGCGGGACAGCGTAGCCTGGGTCACGCGCAGGCGCTGCATCCACAGGCGGCGGCGCAGCTCCTCCTGGTTGGCGATGCGCTCGGTCGTGATCAGCCGCAGGATCTGCCCTTGCCGGAATTTTTTCGCGGTAGCCATAGTCTGGCTGAATATTCAGCCTACTGCATAAAAATACAGGCACATAAACAAGCTTGTCAACGATTATTCATCCGCAAAACGCGGCCCTGCCCCCTGACTGCCAGCGCACACGCCGCGCGAACGGTTCTGGCTTCTCTCTGCCCGGAGTGCTAATCATGGTGTTAGACCACGAACATGCTCAGTCCCTGCCAAATAGCGGGCTGCAAGAGCAGCGCGCCCGCCGCGCTCGAAGAGCAGAAGCTCTGCGTGCTGCACTACACGCTTTCCCTCGAGACCAGTTGCTCGGAAATGCGCCGGGAAACCGCGCTGGGCAATACCCCGCACGAGCGGCAGCGGGAAATCATGCGTTTCATCACGGAAAACGGCGAGCGCCTGGCCCGCGTCGCCACCAGCGGCATGACCCTCACCGACGACCTCAAGGCCCGCATCCTCAGCACCTTCCTGACTCTGATGAACCTGCGGGAAAACCTCGACCGCGCCTCCATGCGCACTTCGCCCGGACGCAGCGGCGCCTTCCGCTAGAGAACCCTGACAATTTTTTGATGGAGAAGGGAAGTGCCGCGCGCGCGGCGTTTCTACGACCCGATATACCGGGCGTACAGGGAACGCGCCACCGCAGGATCCGTGGAACCTTTCAGGATCGCGCGACCGTCGCCAAACACGGTCATCTCGTGGGGCGGCACACTGAACTTCAGCAGGAAATCATTCCGTTTCACCGGCACTCCCGCCGCCGCAAGGTTTTCGCCCAGGGCCGCCAGGTCCAGCGCCCGCCGGCGTTCGTGAATCTGCACCGAGTCTCTTCCGCACATGGTGATATGCGGTTGCGCTTCGCCTTGCAGGTATGCATATTCGCCGCGGGCGCACACCCGGCAGAGGGGATCGCGTGGCACGTTGATCGCCTGCATGCGCCCGCTCCACACGTCGCAAGAGACCAGTTTGCCGTGCAGCGCTTCGGCACGTCCGGAGAGCAATTTCAACGCTTCGCCCGCCTCCAGCGAGGAGACCAGGCTCACCACGGGTCCCAGAACGCCGACCGTGTCGCACGTCTCCTCCGGCCGCGAACCATCTCCGAAAGCGTCCAGCAAACACGCCAGGCAGGCCGTTTCCCCGGGCCGGACCACAAAGCTCACGCCGTAGCTGCCGACCGCCGCCGCATAAATCCACGGCCGCCGCAGCGACACCGCGTAATCATTGATAAGGAAGCGGGTCTCGAAGTTGTCCGTTCCATCGAGGATCAAATCGAACCCGCCGAGCAACTCCGCTGCGTTTCGCGAGGTCAGGTCCGCCACCAGGCCTTCCACCGCAATCTCGGAATTGAGGGCGCGCAGCTTTCGTTCCGCCGCTACCGCTTTGGGCAAGGCCTCGCGCGCATCGCTCTCATCGAAGAGCGCCTGTCGCTGCAGGTTCGAGGGCTCCACAAAGTCCCGGTCAATCACCCGAACGCGTCCCAACCCGGCACGGACCAGCAGCTGCGCTGTGGACGCGCCAATGGCTCCGCACCCGGCGATCACGGCGCTGGCGCCGAGCAGCCGGCGCTGCCCCTCTTCTCCCATCCCGGCGAAGAGAATCTGGCGAGAGTATCGGTCAAAAAGCGGGTTCTTTTGCAGGACGCGTGGCCTCTGGAGCGGCTGACGCTCCTGCCATGATGATAGCCCCAAAGAGCGCCAGCCGGGCAACGCCCCTGTGCTACCCTTCGTCTGAGCGAATGGGGGGCATGAGGGCGCATTGCGTCAGGCGTTTTTTCGGGCTGTTTCTCGCAGCGTTCCTGTACACGGGAATGCCGGAAACTCTTTGCAGTCAGCAGCCTGCGAGCGCGCCGCCCGCTGCGGCGGGAACCTTGCCGGTGCCGGCCGAAGGCGCAGCCATCGTGGACGTTCGCGTGGTGAACGACCAGGGCCAGACGGTCAGCGCCGAGAACGCCCGCATCACGGTTGAGATTGGCAAGCCACTGGACTCTGCCCAGGTGGCGGCTTCCCTTCGAGCGCTTTACCGCACCGGAGAATTCTCCAACATCCGCGCGGTTGCTACACCGGTAGAAAACGGCACGCGGCTCGACTTCGTCGTCGAGGAGAATCTTTTTTTCAATCAGGTGATCCTGGTCGGCCTGAAGGCTCCTCCGACGGAGGCCTCGGCCGCGGCCGCCATGCAGATTCCTCTCGGAGATCCCTATCGCAAGGAAGTGCTCGACGAGGCCGTGGAACGCCTGAAGACGCGCCTGCAGGAAGAAGGCTTCTACACGGCGAAAGTCACAACCGAACTTCGCCCGCATCGCGAAGACCATGAAATGGACATCCTGGTGCATATCGAGCCAGGCGCTCGCGCCCGCGTCGGCGAAATCAAGCTGACCAACAATACCGAATACCCCAATCTGGAAATCGCCTCGCGCTTCAAGATGAAATCAGGCTCGCCCATCACCAGCGCCAAAATCCAGAACGGCACCTCGAGAGTCCGCAACTTCCTAATCAAGAAAGGCCATCTCAGCGGGCGTGCCGCCGTCCGCCGCGGAGAATACAACGCTGCGAAGAACACGGTGGACCTGACGCTGGACGTGTCGGAAGGCGCCCGCGTCAGCGTCGAAATCGAGGGCGCGAAGTTTTCCCGCGGCGAATTGAAGAGGCTCATTCCGATATACCAGGAGGGCGCGGTGGATACCGACCTCCTGGAAGAAGGCAAGCGCAACCTGCGTGAGCGCCTGGAGCGCGAAGGCTACTTCGATTCCAGCGTGGAATATTCCACGGCGATGCGCGACGTTGAGACCAAGAACTGGAAAGGGCAGGAAGAGGTCATCATCTACAAGATCGAGCGCGGCGACCGGCACAAGCTGATCGGCATCGTCATCACCGGCAACAAGTATTTCGATACCGAACTGCTCGCCGGCCGCTTGCAGATCTATCGCGCCGCATTCGGCTCGCGCGGAAAATTCAGCCGTCGTCTGCTGGAGAGCGACCGGCAATCCATGGAGTCGCTCTATCGCGCGAACGGTTTCCCTTCGGCTACCGTCGCGGCGCAGATCGAGGACAACTACGGCAAAAGGGAAGGCGACCTGCTGATCAAATTCGTCATTTCCGAAGGCGTGCAGACCCGCGTGGCCAGCCTGAAAATCGAGGGCAACCAGGCTTTTGGCCAGGAAGAGCTCATGGGCGTCGTGGCCTCCTCCCCCGGCCAGCCGTATTCCGAATTCAACGTCGCGACCGACCGCGCCAACATCCTTGCGCTCTATTTCAACGAGGGCTTCCCGGAAGCCTCGTTCGAATCCGATGTGCAGCCCGTCGAGCCGCCGCCCGCCGCCGAAGGCGCCACCCTGCAGGACAAATCGGCGGAAACGCGCGCTGACCAGAAGGTCGCTCCCGTGCCGCCGCGCGAAGTGCACATCGTTTATCGCATCAACGAAGGTCCGCAGGTTCACGTTCGCCGTGTGCTGGTCACGGGTTACGACCATACCCGGCCCAAGGTCATCACCCGCGAAGTGCAGATGCAGCCCGGCGGGCCGTTGCGCGAAGGCCAGGTGGTGGACACGCAACGCCGCCTGTATAACCTGGGCATCTTCAACCGCGTGACCATCGCACCGCAAAACCCGAATGGCAGCAGCCTGGACAAAGATGTGGTGGTCCTGGTCGAAGAGGCCAAGCGCTACACCATCGCCTACGGCGGCGGCTTCGAAGTCCAGCGCCTTGCCAGCACCACCACCCCCACCGGCGGCGAAGTGCAGGCAGCCCCGCGTGGCATTCTGGAAATTACCAAGCTCAATCTCACCGGCCGCGCCGATTCGCTCTCGCTGAAATTGCGCGGCTCCACCCTGCAGGGCCGCGCGCTCCTCGGTTACAGCGTGCCCAATACGTTTTCCGATCCCAATTTAAGTTTTCAGGCCACCGCCTACGTCGAAAAAACCCAGGACATCAACACCTTCACCGAATCGCGCTATGAAGGCTCTCTCCAGCTCACCGATCAGGTCTCTCCGCGCACCACGCTGCTCTACCGCTACAGTTTCCGCAAAGTCCTGGTCTCCAACCTCAACATTCCTTCCGAGGAGATTCCTCTCTTCCAGCAACCCACGCTGGTCTCGCAGTTTGGAATGTCCTGGGTCCGCGATACCCGCGACAATCCCGCCGACGCCAGCAAAGGCTGGCTGAACAGCGCCGACTTTGGCGTCGCCGACACCTACATTGGCTCCAGCGCCAGCTTTCTGCGCTTCCTGTACCAGAATTCCTCCTATCACCCCATCAAGCGGCGTTTCAGTTTTGCGCGTTCTTTCCGCTTCGGCGTTCTCGCGCCTTATCGCGATACCGTTTCCCTGACCTTCCCCTTGCCCACGGTGGAGCCGCTGCCCCGCGTCATCCCGCTGCCCGAGCGCTTCTTCGCCGGCGGCGGCACTTCGCTGCGCGGCTTCGCCCTCAACCAGGCCGGGCCGCGCGATTCCGTCACCGGCTTCCCGGTGGGCGGCCAGGCTTTGCTCGTCTTCAATCAGGAATTCCGCTTCCCGTTGCACTTACCGTGGGCCGGCTCCCGTCTGGGCGGCACCCTCTTCTACGATGGCGGCAACGTTTTCAGCAAAGTGGACCGCATCACCTTGCGCTGGAGTTCACCCCGGCCGATTTTCGATCCCAACAATCCCAAGCAGTGTTTGTATAACTGCAGCAACGAGTTGAACTACTTCTCCCATACCGTGGGTATCGGCGTTCGTTACGCCACGCCGGTCGGACCGATTCGCGTGGACCTGGGCTACCAGCTCAATCGCCCAACCTTCGTGATTCCCATTCCGTGCCCTAATGGCAGCACTCCGAGCACCTGCACCACCGGTTCGCTGGGATTTGAAGGGACGCATCTTCCGCGCTTGCAGGTATTTTTCAGCCTGGGGTCATCCTTCTGATGCCGCGCGCGCGCAGCCTTGCCGGATTGGGTCTCGCCTGCGCGGCGCTGGTGCTGCTCTGCGCCGCGCGTTGCCGCGCCCAGCAAGTCGTGGATCGCATCGCCGCGCGTATCGAAAACGACGTCATACTCCTCAGCGACATCCGCCTGCTGGGGCGCTATCAATTGCTGGTGGACGGCAAGTCGGAGACTGCCTCCGACATTCTCGACCGTCTCATTGATCAGTGGATCGTGCGCAATGAAGCCACCATCGCCCGCACGCCGCAGCCTTCCGAAGCCGACGTAGATCGCGCGGTGCAGCGTCTCCAGCAGAGCTTTGCTTCGCGCGAAGACTACGAAGCGCGCCGCAAACTCGCGGGCCTCACGGACGGCGACGTTCGCCGCATGGTGGCCAATCAGCTTTTCCTGAACAACTATCTCGATTCCCGCTTCCGGCCTTCGGTGCAGGTGGATGAACAGGCCGTTCAGGATTTCTACAAGAAGGCGGTCTTGCCGCGCGCCGAAGCCCGCGGACAGAGCCCGCCCACCCTCGAAGCGGCGCACGACTACATTCTGGAAGCGCTGGTGCAGCGCGGCATCTCCGATCAGGCCGATAAATGGCTCAAGGAAAGCCACGGCCGGGTGCGCGTCACCAAACTGCTCGGGGAGGATGGTCCTTGAGTAACGGCACGCTTCGCCGCAAATGGCAGTGGCTGCGCCATGTCGGGCTGGTCCTGGGCGTAAAGGTCGCGCTGGCCCTGGCCGTGCTCATTATTTTCTTCGGAAGCGGCGGCGGCAACCCACTGATCCGCCGCCTGGCCATCCGCAAGCTCAATACCCTCACCGGCGGGCAGTCTGAAATCCGCAATATCTCCATTCAGTGGCTCTCGCTGCAAGCCACCGTTCACGGCCTGGTCCTGCACGGCAAAGAACCGTCCGGCACCGAGCCGCTCTTCGCCGCCGAGGAGATTCGCGCCGGCCTGCGGATCGATTCCTTCTGGGGACGCAAAGTCTCACTCACCAGCTTGACCATCCGCGAGCCGCATCTTCACGTCCGCGTCGAAAAAGACGGCAGCACCAACATTCCGGTCACCCAGCGCAAACCCGGCAAGCCTTTGCAGGACACGCTGCTCGACTTGCGCATTCGCCGGGTCGAACTGCTGCAAGGTTGGGTTTTGTACAACGACGTCAAGACGCCTCTGGCCGTCGAAGGCCGCGACCTGCATCTCACGCTCAACGCCGGCGGCAACATGGATCAACCGCTTTATAGCGGCGCGCTCGACTGGAAAAACCTCGAATTCACTTCCAAACGTTTTCTGCCGCTGCCCGTGAGCGCCTCGACGCAATTCGCGGTCTCACGCCAGGGCTTCACCCTCGAGCAGGGGATCTTCGACATCGGCACCTCCCGCTTCGACGTGCACGCCGAGATGACCGACTTTCACGCGCCGCAATGGAATTATCGCTATCGCGCCTGGGTGAACCTGGTGGACTTCCGCAAGACCCTTCGCGCCCCGCTCACGCCGACCGGCAGGGTGGACCTGCGCGGGGAAGGCACGCTGCTCGGCGGCGAGCTTCGCGGCACCGGCAGCTACGCCGGTTCGGACATCGTTCTGACCTACGACGTTTTCCGCCAGGGCGGCCTGCGCAGCACCGGCAGCTATCGCTTCGACAAGGACGCCCTCGAGATCCCGGACTTCGCCGCCTACGCCTTTGGCGGCAGCGTCAAAGGCCGCGTCACCATGAAAATCCCGGGCCTGGAATTCCGCGCGCAAACCCGCATTGACGGCATTCGCGTCTCGCAGCTTCTGCCCGCACTGGATCGTCCCGGTTTCCCGGTGGATCGCTTGCACTGGGATTCCATCCTTACCGGCAATACCGTCGAAACCTGGAAAGGCGCTTTCGAGCACTTCGAAATTTCCGGCGAAACCCAGTGGGACGCTCCCGACGATGTTGCTAGCGGCCACATTCCCGTCGCAGCCTCCATCACTTTTGCCTACAAATACGATCCGCAGCTCCTCACGCTCGACGAGGCTGAGTTCAGCACCCCTTCCAATCAGATTCGTGCCAGCGGCTCGCTCGGCCATCGCGATTCCCAGCTCGATCTCCACGTGCAGAGCAGCGAGCTCGAAGCTTTTGACGACCTGATTCAATCCATTCAAGGGGTGGCCGCCGGCACGCCGGAAGAGGTCGCTCCACGTATCCGCGGAGCGGCCAATTGGGACGGCAAAATGACCGGCCCGCTCGCGGGTCCGACGTTCTCCGGTCACGTGCATGGCGAACATATCGCCTACGCCAAGCTGCGTTTCGATTCGCTGGATGCCGACGTAATTTATTCGCCGGACGAGCTTTCGGTTACCCGCGGGCGCCTGCGTACCGGCAACATGGACGCCGGGCTCGAAGGCAAGCTCGATCTCGACGGCTGGGGCTTTGGCCCCGACAGCACCTGGACCGCCGAGGCCAATCTCGAAAAAGTTCCGATTGATAGCTTGCTGGCGCTGGCCGGTGAAAAGTATCCGATCGAGGGCCTGCTCACCGGCAGCTTCCACGGCCACGGCACGCGCAGCGAACCTGCCCTGACCGGCCTCTTCGATCTGGCGGAGGGCAAAGCCTATGGTCTGGCTTTCAATCGTCTGCGCGGCCAGCTGAATGTGCAACCCGATGAAGCCCGCGTCAACAACGCCGAACTGCGGATCTTCGCGCCCGGCAAGGAAGCCGGACGTGGCGCCGGAATCGTGACCGGCTCCTTCGGCTACCAGATCTCCACGAAAACCATCAACGCCGATCTTGTCGGCGCCGCATTGCCGCTGGAAAACTTCGAAAAGATCCAAAGCCCCCGCTTTCCCATCGCCGGTCAGTTCACCTTCCGACTTAAGGCATCCGGGCCCGTTCGCGCGCCTTCCGGCGAAGGCAGCATCCGCGTGGTGGACTTCCGCGTCGGCAGCGAAATCATCGGCAGCTTCGATGGCGAACTGAATTCCGACGGCCGCCAGGCGAAACTGCAAATTCATTCGGCCATGACCGGCGGCGGCCTGAGCGGCGGCTACACCCTGGGCCTCGCCGACCCCTGGCCGCTCAGCGGCAAAGTGCAGTTGCAGAACATCGTGCTCGATCCCTTCCTGCTGACCGCGCTGCACATGGAACACATTTCCGGCCACGGCACCGCCGACGGCGAAGTCGGCGTCGAAGGCAATTTGAAGCAGCCGGAAAGCATCGTGATGGACGCGCGCTTCTCGCGCCTGCTCATGAATTACGCCAACGTTCAGCTGGAAAATTCCGGCCCCGTCCACTTCCGCTCGTCCAAGGACGAAATCAACATCGACTCCGCCACGTTCAAGGGCACCGACACCAACCTGCAAATCGCCGGCGGCGTGCGCTTCACCGGGCGCCGCACCGTGAACCTCAACCTCAACGGCGCGCTCGATCTCCGTTTGCTTTCCGGCTTCGTTCCGGACCTGGACGCGCGCGGCCCGGCGCAAATCAACGCCGCCTTCGAAGGCACGCTCGACCGCCCGCGCATCACCGGCAAAGTGCATATCGATAACGCGCAGGCCCGCGCCATGGACTTTCCGACCGGACTCAGCGGCATCAAGGGCGATCTGATCTTTGACGCCTCGCGGCTGTTCTTCGAAAACGTTTCCGCGCAGGTCGGCGGCGGGAGTCTCAGCATCAACGGCAGCGTGTACTACGCGGATCGTCCCATCCGCTTCGATATTTCCACACAGACCAGCGGCGTGCGCATCCGCTATCCCGAAGGCATGAGCTGGCAGGTGGCCGGCGGCCTGCGTCTGACGGGAACTCCGGATGGCGGAGTCATCTCCGGGCGGGTGCAGATCGCGCGTGTCAATCTCACGGGCGGGCTGGAGACGGCCGGCGCTCTGATCGGAGGAACCGGCGCCTCCGGTCCCTCCACCAGTTCCCGTTTTCTGCGCAATCTGCAGTTCGATATCGAAGCGGTCTCCACACCCGACGCCCGCATGGAGTGGCCCAACGCCGAGCTCGAGGCCGACGCCAATCTGCGGGTCCGCGGCACCTGGGAGCATCCCATTCTTCTCGGCCACATCCACGTGCTGTCCGGGGATCTCTTTTTCCACGGCAGCCGCTATCGCGTCGCGCGCGGCGATCTCAATTTCGCCAACCCCTTCCAGCTGAATCCCGATATCAACGTCGAGGCCACGACCACCATCCAGCAGTACGAAATCACCCTCAATTTCAGCGGCCCCGCCAATAAACTCAATCTCTCGTACCGATCCGACCCGCCGTTGCCGAGCAATGACATCATCACGCTGCTCGCGCTCGGGCAAACGTCCACCGAGGGCGAAGTCCGTAGCGGCGGTACCGGTTCCGCCGCGACCGGCATGAGTCCCGGTGCTTCCGCCATTCTTTCCGAAGCCATTTCCAGTCAGCTTGGCGGAAGGCTGGAAAAACTCTTCGGCATTACCCGCCTGCGCGTGGACCCCGGACTCGCCGGCGTCGGCACCACCGGCTCCGAACAGAACGCCGCCGCCCGCATCACCGTGGAGCAGCAGATCACCCGCGACCTCACCATCACCTACGTCAGCAATGTCAGTTCCACGCAGCAGCAGGTCATCCAGGTGGAATACAACGTCAACCGCAACGTCTCCATCGTGGCCCTGCGCGACCAGAACGGCACTTTCGGCATTGACGTGAAAATCAAAAAGCGTTTCCCTTGAGCCACCTGAGACAATAGTGGCGACTCGCTATGGCCTCTTCCCAAGACCGCTTCTTTCCCGAACTCACCACGGCCCATTTCGCCGCGCAACTTCCGGCCCTGCGCGAAAAGCTCGAACGCGCCCGCACCCTGGTCGTCACTCCCAACCGTCACGGACTCTACGCCGCCAGTTCCAGCCAGGCGGATGACGCCGCTTCCGGCTACCAGAACGCCTGGCTGCGCGACAACGCCCTCGTTGCGTTCTCCCGCTGGGTCTGCGGCGACGCGGAATCGGCTTGCGCTACCGCGCGCGGCCTCGGCAAATTCCTCGTGACCCAGATTCCGAAAATCGAAAAAATTATCGCCCGCCCTAGCCGCAAGCTGGATGTCATGCAGCGGCCGCACATCCGCTTTGACGCGGCTAATCTCCGCGAACTCCCGGAATCCTGGCCGCACGCGCAGAACGATGCCCTCGGCTACACCCTCTGGCTGCGCTTCCGACTGGCCAACCGCGCCGGCTTTGCGCTCAGTGCGGAAGAACGCGATCTCTACCGGATTTTCCCGCGTTATTTCCGGGCGATTCAGTTCTGGCAGGACGCCGACTCCGGCGCCTGGGAGGAGGGGCTGAAGGTCAACTCGTCCAGCGTCGGCGCCGTCGTCGCCGCGCTCGAAGAACTATCGGCATATGTCGCGGCCAATAAGAAAGCGCTGCGGGGCGTCAGCCAAGCGGAACTCGGCAATCTCGCCGCGCGCGGCCGCCGCACCATCGCCGCCAACATGCCGTTTGAGGCTCCGCCCGAGCGCCGCAGCGATTCCGCTCTGCTCTTCCTTCTATACCCGCTGGAACTCGTCAGCGAGCAGGACGCCCGGGACATGATCGTCTCTCTGGTTCGCGCTCGCCTGATGGGGCCACACGGCATCCGCCGCTATTGCGGCGATTCTTATTTTTGCCAGGATTATGACACCTGGTTTCCGCCCGAGCAGCGCAGCAGTTCTTTCGCCGGCCGCCTTGCCGTGCGCGATGAATTTCTGCAACCTGGCTGCGAAGCGCAGTGGTGCCTCTTCGATCCGGTTCTTTCCGCAATCTTCGGGATCGAGTTCGCTCGCCGCCCCGCGGAGCGCCGCCTGCTGGAGCTCCAGCTCGATCATTTCAACCGCGCCATCGCGCAACTGGACGCGCAAGCGCGCTGCCCCGAGCTGTACTTCCTGAAGCAAGGCCGCTACGTGCCGAACGAGCACACTCCGCTCGCCTGGACCCAAGCCAACTTGGCGGTTGCTCTAACTTTTCTGGAAAAGTCTGCCCTGCTGCATACGCGCTGATTTCGCGCGGGGGGATTCTGCGGCGACCAGCGCGGCACCACCACAACTTCTGCGTCTCTAGTTTCGACGTGCCAGTTTCCGATTGCTGATTTCCGGCTTACGGCTGCGTCGCGTCCGCCGATTGCTGTCCTGTAGCGGATGGCGTCTGTGTCTGCGCACCTGCGTTCAAGCCGCGCCGCCGGTTGCCGCCAAACCCACGGCTCTCGCCCGCGCTTGGGTATTCCGCTCGCAAATCCTGCCACGCCGCATGCGCTGCCTGGGTGCTGGCCGTGCGCGTCGCCTGCTGCACTTCCCGCGCGATCTTCGGCATCTCAGCCGCCACCTTCTGGCCCAGCGGCGACCCGTAGAATTCCAGCAATCCCTTGATCTCTTCGTCCGTGAAGTGTCTATCGTAGATGCCCACCAGCTGGTTGTTCACGCTGCCCGCATCGAATTTCTTCTGGAACTCCGCCAGGTATGCGTTCGTGAATGCCTGCGCCCGGTCGCTGTTGTGCGTGGCTTCCAGCATCTTTTCGCGGTATTGCTCGGTGGCGTCGCTCGCCGCTTCCTGGATGGTTTCCTTGGCGCCCACCAGCTCCAGCAGCGAACGGATGTCCTTTGCTTTCGCCGCATCCACCGCCTGCGCCTGCGCCGCGGCCTGCTCCGCCGCTTCTACCGGAGTATTCGACGCTCCCTGTATCGCCACCAGGAAAGTCCCCACATAAATTGCGATCAACGCCAGCACGGCCTTCATGACTTGCTTCCTCCGCAACGGCAGCTGCTCGGCGCCGCTACGTCTTGTATTGTCATGAATCCTGCTGCGTGTGGGAATTTGCGCGAACGGGCAATGGTGTTGCACCAGTGACTGTCCTTCGGTGCAGGTTGACCTGTCCTGGCGATTGATTAGGCCATGCTCAGAATCGCGCTCTGGCAACCAACCCTTCTCTGTTTTCTATTCCCGGTCCAGTCGCAGCATGGCGCCCTGGAAATCTCCGCGCAGCGCCACATCCACGCCGTGGTTCATCCACCACGCGCCGGACGCGCTTGCGGGAGTATCCGGCGTCCCTTTGCCCTCGATCCACGTCAGCTTATATTTCGCTTGGGGGTCCAGGCCGCGCAGCTGCAAGAGCGGCAGTCCGCGCCCTTTCTGCGTGCCTTGCGTGAACGCGAACACCACCGCCTGGCTTTTGTCGCGGGCCACCGTTTCGGTAGCGGAAAATTCGCTCGGCTCGCGCGGGCTCAGGAGCCGGTACAGCTCGCCGCGCACGATTGTCTTTTGCACATCGTGATACGCCGCGATCAGCCGCTTGGCCGTAGCGAAATCCTCCGCGTTCCACTTGTTCAGGTTCGCCCCAATTCCGAGCGACCCCTGCATCGAGCTCAGCATGCGGTAGGTGAGACTCGTCGCTCGCCCGTTCAGCCAGTGCGGCGAGTCCGTCACCCAGGCCATCATGATCTGCGGGGTGTACGCGTAAGTGAAGCCGTCCTGCATCGCCAGCCGGTCGAACGGGTCGGTGTTGTCGGAAGGCCACACCTCGTCCGTGTACTGCAAAATTCCCAGGTCCACCCGCCCGCCGCCGCCGGAGCAGGATTCAATCTCCACCTTCGGATGTTTCTTGCGGAGTTCGGCCAGAATGCCGTAAACGTTGCGGATGAACGCCACGTAAACCTTTTTCTGCTCGTCGGGTGCCGCCTGGTCCCAACCAGGCTCCGACCAGTTGCGGTTGTAATCCCATTTCAAGAAGGCGATGTCGTTCTCGGTCAGCAGCTTGTCCAGAAATCCCGCCACGTATTCCCGCACGTCGGCGCGCGCCAGATTCAATATCAATTGATTGCGCGATTCCGTGCGCGGCCGCCCCGGAAAATTCAGCACCCACTCCGGGTGTTTGCGGTACAAATCGGAATCCGGGTTCACCATTTCCGGTTCGACCCACAAGCCAAAATCCATGCCCAATGAGTGCACCTTGTCGATCAAGGGCTTCAGACCGCGAGGAAATTTTTCCTTGTTCACGTACCAATCGCCCAGGCCCGCGTGGTCCGTCGCCCGCTGCCCGAACCAGCCGTCGTCCATTACAAAGCGATCGACTCCAATGGAGGCCGCCTTCTCCGCCAGCGCCATCTGCCCGGCTTCGTCCACCCTGAACTCCGTGGCTTCCCAGGAGTTGTAGATCACCGGCCGCGGCTTCGGCTCCGGTCCGTTCGGCAAAATCTTCGTCAATTCAAAACGATGCAGCAGCCGCGAAGCACCGCCCAATCCGTGCGCGGTGTAGCCGCCGTAGAACACCGGCGTCTCCAGCGCCTCTCCCGCCTTCAGCTTGTATCCGAAATCGAACGGGTTGAATCCACCGGTGACTCGCACCGCATCCAGTTGGGTTTTCTCCACGGTGATGCGCCAGGAACCTGACCACGCCAGCGCGCCAAACCACACCTCGCCGCTTTCCTCCGTAGCGGTCACCGGCCCCGACGTCGCTCCGCTCCTATCGCGCGAAATCGCAAACCACGGATTCGCCTGGTGCCCGGTCGTGCCTCGGCGGCTCTCCAGCACACGTTCACCGCCCTGAATGGTTTCCTGGTTCAGGGTCCACTCGCCGCCCCAGCGGCCCGTCAGATAGGTCAGGGCATAGCGCGCCGGCGGCAGAGTCCACTGCGCCGCGGCCGCCTGTTCGAGCGTCACCGGCTGCGGCCCTTTGTTCTCGATCGTTGCCCAGCGTCCCAGGATGCCCGTCTCCGCGTCCATCGCGTAATGCAGCGTGACATACACCTCGCGCGAGATATCCTTCAGCGCCACTTCCGCATGGGTCGCGTCCCCTTGCGTGACGCGGATCACGTGCAGCACCAGATCGCGGTTTCCGTCGGCAAACGTCGCCTTCACTCCCGCTTCCGTGTACAGCCCCGCGCCCCAGCCCGCGTACTCCTGCGGCGTGGTGGTAAACGTCGGATCGAACGACGCCATCTCCGGATTGCTTTTGGCCGCGGCGATCGCGTCGCCGGCCTGCAATCTTCCGCCCCAGTAAAGCGGTTGCAGTTCGCCGCGCTCGTTCACCCCGAACGCGTAGGTTGTGTTCCCACCGTCCAGCCGCAGCACTTGCGAGCTTTGGGCCTGCGCCGTCGCCATGCAGATCGCCCAGGCCATCGCCAGCATCGCCGTTCGCACGATTTTCATTTTCATCGCTTTTCTCTCGCTTATTTTCCCGCCGCGTCCAGCGTCAGGTCTTCGTCCGCCCGCAAGAATTCCTGCAACACCGCCACGATCAGGTTGTGATCCTCGCGCTGCGGAAGGCCGGAAACGGTGATCGTGCCGACGCAGCCCGTACCTGAAACGATCAGCGGGAACGATCCGCCGTGCGTCGCGTAGTCCCGCAGATCCAGCCCGGTCGTCTGCTGCAGCGTGGTGCCTGCCTTTTCATGCTTCAATCCGGAAAAGTATGAGCTGCGGTGATAACGCATCACCGTATTCCGCTTGCGCCTCATCCATTCCCAGTTGTCCGGCACGGTTCCCGGCATTCCGTAGGCAAACATCGGATGACCGTGCAGTTGAATTTCGATGGTGATCCTGGCGTTGCGCTTTTCCGCGGCCGCCTTCAGCGCGATACCCAGTTCCCACGCGGTCTTGGCGTCAAAGCTGGCGAACTGCAAGCGCTTCTCCTGCAGCTGAATCCTTTCCAGGTCCTGGTCGATGCCCATTGCCCGTCCTCAATGCACGCGCTCATGGAAAAGAGCGCTTGCAACGCGCCGTCAGTTTAGCGCGATTCGGTGCAAACGTTTACGCCGGCCGCCCTCCTTGCCCATTCCTGCTACCATCCTTATTCCATGTCTGCGACCCCGCCCGCTTCTTCTCAAGATCTCGCCCAGCGCGAAGCCGGCCTTCACAAACAGCTTTCTCCCCGTCAGGTCGCGATGATCGGCCTCGGCTGCACCATCGGCACCGGGCTGTTTCTCGGCAGCGCCATCAGCGTCAAATTGGCCGGACCCGCGGTTCTCATCAGCTTCGCCATGGGCGCGATTGTGGCCCTTACCGTCATGTGGGCGCTGGCCGAAATGGCGGTGGACCAGCCCGCCGCCGGTTCCTTCGGCCTGTACGCGGAAATGTATCTGCATCCCTGGGCCGGCTTCGCGGTCCGCTACACCTACTGGCTCTGCCTGGTCATGGTCATCGGCAGCGAAGTCGTCGCGGCCGCCATCTACTGCGCTTATTGGCTGCCGCACGTTCCCGCGCCGCTCTGGATCGCGGTTTTTTCCGTGGTGCTCGTGGTCATTAACACTTTCAGCGTGGAGGATTTCGGCTCCATCGAATACTGGTTCGCGATGATCAAGGTGGTTACCATCGTCGCGTTTCTTCTGCTCGGCGCGATGCTGCTCTTTGGCCTGGGATTTCCCCGCATCGGCCTCGGCAACTTTACCGGCCACGGCGGTTTCGCGCCCGGCGGCCTGCGCGGCATCGGCCTCGGCGTCACCATGGCCATCTTCAGTTTTCTTGGCTTGGAAATTGTCGGCGTCACCGCCGGCGAAGCGGCCGACCCCCAGATCGCGGTTCCGCGTGCCTTGCGCCGCACCCTGGCTTCGCTGGCGGTTTTCTATCTCGGCGGACTGGCGCTGGTCGTCGGCATCGTGCCCTGGACCGAAATCGGCCTCGGGGAAAGCCCGTTCGTCCGCGTTTTCTCCCGGGTCGGCATTCCCGCCGCCGGCCACGTCATGAATTTCGTGGTGCTCTCCGCCGCACTCTCCAGCGCTCTCTGCAATATTTATTTCACCGCGCGCCTGCTCTTCTCGCTCGCTCGCGGTGGATTCGCTCCCGCCGCTCTCGGCAGACTGAGCCGCAAAGGCATGCCCGTGGCCGCGGTGCTCGCTTCCAGCGTGGGCCTGCTCATTGCCCTGGTTCTCGCGCAACTCTTCCAGCAGACCGCCTTCCTTTTTCTGATCGGCGTGGCTTTCTTCGGCGGTCCTTTCATCTGGATCATGACCCTCGTGACGCATGTGGCCTTCCGCCTGCGCGTGGCGCGCGAAAATCGCTCCATCACGCGGATCGCCCCGCTCGGCATCTGGAGCTCCCTGTTCGGGATCGTCGCCCTTTGCGCGGTCCTGCTCTCCACCTGGTGGATTCCCGATTTCCACGTGGCTCTGCTGGCCGGGCCTCCGTGGCTGGCGTTCCTTACCCTCTGCTACGTGATCTGGCGCCGATTCCACAAAATCCCAAGCGAGTAGTGCACGGCCGGGAACTTTGGGCCTTGCCAGGCAAAGGCAGGCGTTGGCCGGGAGCCGCCTTTCGAATTTTCCGTTTCGAATTTCGATTTTTCCCTCCGTTTGACGCCAATTTCCACGTCTGCTAGAGTGCCCGGCATGGCTAAGGCAAAAAAGACCAGTCCCTCCCGCCAAAAAGCTTCTAAAGTAAAGAAAAGAAAGCCCTTGGCCCCGCCTCCCCCGCCCCAGCGCGGCGGCGTGGAAATGGTTGACCCCCGCGTTCAGGCCCAGATGAAGCTCTATGACGAGGCTTTGGCTCTCTTTCACCAGCAGAAATTCCAGCGCGCCAAGCAGGAACTTGAGAAAGTCCTGGCCGGTCCCAGCAAGGAACTTGCGGACCGCGCCAAGATGCACATCCGCATCGCCGAACAACGCATGAAGCCCACCCAGGAACAGAGCGCGCGCACGCACGAGGATCATTACCAGCGTGGCGTGGCGATGATGAATCTAGGCCGCTGGGACGAAGCCCGCGAAAGTCTGGACAAAGCCCGCAAGCTCGCGCCCAAAGCCGACCACATCGTCTACGCTGTCGCCGCCCTGGATTGTCTGACCGGCGAGGCGGACGCGGCTCTTGCCAATCTGAAGATCGCCATCGAGTTGCGCTCCGCCAATCGCTATCACGCGCGCAACGATGAAGACTTCGCCTTCCTGCAGGAAGACCCGCGCTTCACGGAACTTCTCTATCCGGAAAAAGAAGACTGACCGCCTTCCTTTGAGCTTTGCGCGTTCCGCGATTTCCGCGCGCTCGCCCCTCTGCGTTTTTTCTGCTAACGTCTTTCCACCCGGCCAATTTTCGGCGCCCTTGTGAAAACGCTCTCGCGTCGCACCTCATCCTCGCCGCAAGGCATTCGCGTTGTCGCGCTCGGCGGCGGCACCGGACTTTCCGCGCTGCTGCGCGGGCTGAAACTTCACGTGGTGCCGCGCCACGATCCCTTCCCCACCGCGGACCGCCCGATCGTGGACCTTGCGGCGATCGTCACGGTCACCGATGACGGCGGCAGCTCCGGGCGGCTGCGCCGCGAAAATCGCATTCTTCCTCCGGGCGACATTCGCAATTGCATGGTGGCGCTCTCCAAGGACGAAGCGCTGCTCAGCCGGCTTTTCCAATACCGTTTCAGCGCCGGCCACGGGCTCGTGGGCCACAACTTTGGCAACCTGTTTCTAGCCGCGCTCACCCACGTCACCGGAGATTTCGCCGAGGCCGTCCGCGTTTCCAGCCGGGTACTCGCGATCCGCGGCCGCATCTTTCCTTCCACTCTCGCCAACGTGACGCTCGAAGCCATTCTGGAAAACGGCACTCGGGTGCACGGCGAAACCCGCATCACCGCCAGCCGTTCGCCCATCCGCAAACTGATGCTCGCGCCGCGCAAGGTGCGACCGCTCGCCGAAGCCATCTCCGCCATTCGCGAAGCCGATCTGATTCTTATGGGCCCTGGCTCGCTCTACACCAGCATCCTTCCCAACCTGCTGATTCCCGACGTCGCCCGCGCGATTGCGCGCTCCCACGCGCCCCGCGTGTATATCGCCAATCTGATGACCCAGCCCGGCGAAACCACCGACTACTCCGTCGCCCGGCATCTTCGCGCCATTCAATCCCACGTGCGCCCGCGCATCGTGGACTACGTCGTCGCCAACCGCCAGAAAGTTTCGCCCGCCGTGGCGCGCCGTTATCGCGCACAGGGCGCGTCGCAAGTGGACGTGGATATTCCCGGTCTGCGCAAGCTGGGCGTCACGGTGCTCCTCGGCAATCTGCTCGAGCAGCACAGCAAGATTCGCCATAACTCCGCGCGGCTTGCGCAGCTCCTGCTCGATGAGTTCGCCGGCCGCGCCGGCCACCGCTGAACGGCGCCCCTTTATTCCTTTGCTTCGTGCAACTTTCTGCCAGGCTGGCGCGTATCTTCTAGCAGACAAATTCTTGCGGCCCCCAAAAAATTCCGGAGGAGTGTGCTTCATGAGGTTTCGCTTTTTTCTCGCGGCCCTGCCCGCCGTCATGGCTCTGGCCTGTGCTCTCGGCGTCGCCGCGCAGGCGCCACCCGCTTCGCGGACTTCCGATCAAAATTACGTGATGCCTTCGGTCACCACCGTGCCCGATGCCGCCCGCCCGTCCGACCACTTCGACCCCGCCGCCGCAACCGAGGCCTACCTCGCGCAGATTCCTCCGGCCGCGCGTGCGCGTTCCGATGCGTACTTCGAAGGCGGTTACTGGCTGATTCTCTGGGACTTTCTCTTCGCCGTGGCCATGTTCTGGGTGCTGCTGCGTTTTCGCATTTCCGCCGCCATGCGCGATCTCTCGGAGCGTATCACCCGCATTCGCCCGCTCCAGACGTTCCTCTACGCCGCGCAGTTTTTCGTGCTGACCGCGCTGATCGGATTCCCGCTGGCCGCGTACGAAGGCTTTTTCCGCGAGAAAAAATATGGAATGGCCACGCAGACCTTCGGCGGCTGGACGGTGGACCAGCTGAAAGCGTTGCTCGTCAATCTCATCATCGGCGGGCTGCTGATTACCGCGCTGGTGGCCATCGTGCGCGCTTTGCCGCGCTCCTGGCACGTCTGGGGCGCCATCGTCACCATGCTGTTCCTGATCTTTGGCGTGATGATCGCTCCGGTGGTCATCGTTCCGATGTTCTACAAAATCACCAAGCTCGAAGATCCGCGCATCGTCAAACCCATCCTCTCCCTCGCTCACGCCAACGGCATTTCCGCCAACGACGTGTACATGATGAACGCCTCGCGCGACACCACGAAGATGAGCGCCAACGTCAGCGGCTTTGGCAAGACCATGCGCATCACGCTCAACGATAATCTTGTCAATCGCGGCTCCCCTGAAGAGATTCAGTCGGTGATGGGCCACGAGATGGGGCACTACGTTCTGAACCACATTCCCAAATCGCTGCTGTTCTTTCTCGTCGTGACCGTGTTGTTTTTCTCGCTGCTGCGCTGGGGCCTGGACGCGGCGATTCGCCGTTACGGTCCCGATTTCGGCATCCGCGACATCGGCGACACCGCCGCGCTGCCGCTGGCGCTCCTTATCGTCACTGTCTTTGGCTTCGTCATGACGCCCATCGACAACACCTACACGCGTGTCCAGGAATTCGAAGCCGATATGTACGGCTTGAACGCCAGCCGCCAGCCGGATGGTTTCGCGCAGGCGGCCATCCATCTCGGCGAGTATCGCAAGATGAGCCCCGGCCCGGTGGAGGAATGGTTCTTCTACGACCATCCGAGCGGCCGCCGCCGCATCTTTGCCGCCATGCAGTGGAAATCGCAGAACCTGGGTCTCTTCGCGGCCCAGGCGGCGCCTGCGACCGCAGCTAGCGCCGCTGCCGCTCAGCCTGCTTCGGCGAAGTAAGCAACGGAAAATAGACCGGGGCGGAGCTTCCGTTCCGCCCGAGTTTTCAAATTTTTGGCTACTGGATTCTGCCGCGCACTACGGTGATGGACGCGCGCGGCAAGACCACTTCGGCGCCGGCGTCGATCGTTGCGACGGCCGCTGGACCCGCCGGATCGGCATGGCTTTTCGCCCCTTCGGGGTGCCACACGTACTGTTCCGCGCCGAACGTGCTCACCGTGAGCTTCCCCGTAAATTTTTTCGTCGTGCCGTTTTCCCCGTCGAACACGATGCGCAGGCTGTGCGCATTCGTCGCATCCTTGTTCACCAGCAGCAGCGCTTCTTCCCCGTCCGGGCGGGTCACGTCGTATGCCGTCACCAGCGCGTTGCCCGCATCGTCGGCCAGGTCCGATGTTGCCGGATGTAAGCGGTGCCGGCCCGCGCCGTGCTTCACCCAATCGAAGTTGATCATGTGGCTCGCGAAATACTGCGCGGCCTTCTGTTTGATGTTCAGTTCCTCATCGGCCACGAAGTTTCCGTAGGTGCTGTAGCCGCGGCAGCCTGGTCGCAGCGTTTCCGGCTGGATCGGCGAGTGGTAGTACACCGCGCCCGCGCCGCCATATTGCAGAAAAGAGCCGACACTATCCGCAAGCCACAGTGCCGCGGGAACATCCTGCATCGGCTCGGTCAGCTCCCAGGAAAGATTGCTCTCCGTGTTCATCAGCGGAATATTTTCCGGCACGCCGTCTTCCCGCCAGGCTTTCAGAATCGTCCGCGTCCACTCCGGCTCGCGGTACAGATCGCTCCAGTTCACGTCGCACGGCGGAATCGGATAGTGCTCGAAGGAAACGAAAGTCAGGTCGTTCAGCCGCCGGCGCGCTTTCAGATAGTCCACGAACCTGCCGAGCCATGAAGTTTTCCCGCTGGCGTCCGGCCAAACTTTGATGTCCTCGTTCACGCCTTCGAACACCGGCCCGCCCAGCTTGAGTTCCGGATTTACCCGGTGCAGCGCTGTGGCCCATTGCAGGTACAGCGCGCCGTAATCCTCCGGCAGCATGTACTGGCCATCCGGTTCCTCGCCCATCTCCACGTAGGAAATCGCGTAGCCGCGCTTTTTCAAATACGCGAGTTCCGCCGCGCTGTCCTCCGGGGTGCCGTACACCATCGAAACCGGAATCATGGCCGGCAGATGATTGGTGTAGCCGCTCGAGAAAAACAGATCGAAGCCGGTCTGCACACTGTGGGTGTTGATGTCGCTTTCCGCGTGCCACGGGTCAATGGAGGAAACCAGCGTGGCGGTCTGGTTTTCGCCGGCAACGTGTTTCACCAGGTCGATGAATTTTCCGTCGCTGGAAAAATTTCCCGCGGAAATCTCGCTCACCGCGTAGCCTACGCAATTGCGCGGATCTCCCGCGCCGTGGGTGTCGCAGGTGTTGGAAGACTCCGTCATCCACACCCGCAGAAACTTCGCGTGGACCGGCGCGTCCGCCAGCCGCAGCAGCGGCGCGCCGCCCTTCCCGTCGGCGATTTCGCCTTGCGGAAAGTTCACCCAGCTGCCCGCGGTCTGTTTGTTCATCGCGTCGTCGCCGCCTTGCCAGTACTGCACCACGAATTTTGTGGCGTAGGGGTTGGCCCAGGCGATGCGCACCGCGTCCAGGGGTTGCGGCGTGCCGAAATCGATCACGATCCATTGCGGGTGCTGGGCATCCGCTTCGCCCGTAAACTTTGCCGCGAGATACGGATTGCTTTTCCAGTAGGTCGCGGCGTCGCCGTCGGTCAGCCGCGAGTAGCCGTGCGATGCGCCGCCGTTGCGGGTATTTCCGCGGTGCGGCAGCGGGTAGCCGTAAGACATGCGAATGGCTTCTTTCAGTTCCGCGCTTCCCGTGAAGTAGCCGCTTTTGTTCTTCGCATCGCTCCAACTTCCCGCGGGGTTCCAGTGCCACGCGGCGATGGTCAGCTCCGTGTTCTGCCGGTAGGTGATCGGCCCCCACCCGGCGGAAAGTCCGGCGGCGATGGTGTCCGGGCTGAAGACGCGTTCAAACTGTTTGGCGGGAAGAATGTCCAGGGAAGTGCCGAGCGACGTATCGGGATCGAAGGGCGTGGCCTGCTGCGCGGCCAGGTCCACGTGGATGGTCTGCGCCCTGCCCGCCGCAGCGCACGCCAAAGCGCACAGGGCCGCGAGCAGGATGGTAGCAAAGTGCCGGATGGAAGAGCGGTTCATCGCAGAGACCTCGCGGAGCATTCATTATTTCGATTTAAATCTGGCGATATTGCAGGTCGCGCCACTACCCTACGCCCAATTGCGCCGCCTGCCAAGCCTTTTGCCGTCGCCGGGCGCAATACGCAAGTGGCTGCGCGCGCCGCATCCTGCTATTTTTCTTGTGTCATCCTGCTTCGGCTTTGAATTTTTCCTGCGAGGGCCTCGGCCATGTCCACGTTCGGCTTGATCGAATACCAAGATGCTTCACCGGAAGTGCGCGCGGTGTACGACGACATCATGGCCACCCGCAAAACCGACTGGATCAACAATTTCTGGAAGGCCATCGCGCACGATCCGGTGACGCTGCGGCGCACCTGGCAGGCAATCAAGGAAATCATGGCGCCCGGCGCGCTCGACCCGCTGACCAAGGAATTGATTTACGTTGCGGTCAGCGTCACCAACAATTGCCACTACTGCATCGCCTCGCACACCGCCTCGGCGGTGAAAAAAGGCATGACGCCGGAGATGTTCAAGGAATTGCAGCAGGTGATCGGCATGGCCAACGAAACGAACAAACTGGTGACCGGCTACCAGGTGGCCATTGACGAGCAGTTCAAGCTGCCGTTCGGTGCGGCAAAGTAAAGAAACCGACTCTCCGCGCCTCGTCTTTTGCAACGAACGCGTAAGTGCAAGCCAACACTGAGCGGTTGTGGCCAGGGTTCTCGAACGTCTGCCCGCTGAAGCCTGCCGTGAGCCGCAAGGAACCCCGCGAATTCCGAATGACCGCTGGCCTGGCTGGCGCATCCAAGCACAGGTCACGCCAAGAGGAGAATAAAGACATGGCCAAGATGAAAGTGGTGCAGGTGCCAAGGGCAGGCGGCGCATTCGAAGTGCAGGAGCGGGAGATTCCGGCGCCGGGCGCGGGGCAGGTACGAATACAGGTGAAGGCATGCGGTATCTGTCATAGCGACGTGCTGACGAAAGAAGGTGGACTGCCGGGCATCCAGTATCCGCGCATCCCTGGGCATGAAGTGGCAGGCGTGATTGATGAGGTGGGTCCGGGCGTGGCGCGCTGGAAGAAGGGCGACCGGGTGGGAGTGGGCTGGCACGGCGGCCAGGACAATACCTGCGAAGCGTGCCGGGCAGGAGATTTCGTCAACTGCGAGAACGGTCTGATTTCGGGCATTTCGTATGACGGCGGCTACCAGCAGTACATGCTGGCGCCGGTGGAAGCGGTAGCGCGTGTTCCAGAGGGGCTGGACTTCGCGGAGGCGGCGCCGCTCTTGTGCGCCGGGGTGACGACCTTCAATTCGCTGCGGCATAGCAAGGCCGGCCCGGGCGATCTGGTGGCGGTGCAAGGCGTGGGCGGACTCGGGCATCTGGGCGTGCAGTTCGCCAACAAGTTCGGGTATCGCGTGGCGGCGGTCGGACGCGGGCCGGAGAATGAAGCGCTGGCCAGAAAGCTGGGAGCGCATCACTACGTTGACTCCAAGAACAGCGACGCTGCGAAGGAACTGCAGAAGCTGGGCGGCGCAAAAGTGATCCTGGCGACGGCGCCGAGTTCGAAAGCCATGACCGAAATCTTCGGCGGCCTGGGCCGCAACGGACAACTGCTGGTGGTGGGCGCGGACAACGGGTCGCTGGAGATCCCGAGCGTCGGGTTGATCTTCGGGAAAAAGAGCGTGCAGGGCTGGGCGTCCGGCACGCCGAGCGATTCCGAGGATACGCTGCGGTTCGCGGCCTTGACCGGCGTTCGGCCGATGATCGAGAAGCTGCCGCTGGAAAAAGCCGCGGAGGGATACGAGCGGATGATGAGCGGGCACGCGCAGTTTAGAGTCGTGCTCACGGTGTAAGGATGAGCGGAGAGCGGTGCGAAATTCGTACTGCGAAATTACGGCGCGTTCCTACTGCAGCTTGAACTGGACGGTGACCGTCAGGTGCATGGCCATCGGAGTGCCGTTGAGCGTGGCCGGCTGATACTTCCACTGGCGGAGCGCCTCCATCGCCGAGGTGTGCAGCAGCGCCGGACCGGAAATGACCTTCATGGCGCCTACGTGGCCGTTGGCGTCAATGAGCGCGTCAATCACCACGTCGCCGCTGATACGCTGGCTGCGCGCGAGTTGCGGATAGACCGGGGGCACCGAAGAAACCAGGCGCGCCTGCTTGACGTCGCCGCCGACCGGCGTGGGAGCTACCGGCTGTTTGCTCTTGCTGGCGAGCGCGCTGGCGCCGCCGGAGTCCACAGCCACAGCGCCGCCAAGCGACGGCTCGGGCTCGGCAACATCCTGATTGCCGCTGTGATTGACGACCGGAGCAGCCAGGTGAACTTCTCCGATGGTCGGTTTTTTGATCTCCTCGAGCGGTGGCTGGTCGGCAACCGCATTTTTCGCCGCTGAATTCTTCTTGTTGTTCACCGCTTCGAGCGGGGCCGAATTGGCGGCAGGCGCCGGAACCGCGTTGCCATTACGCTGTGCGTCGAGCGTGGCGGAAGGATAGACGGGCTGCGGCTGAGCTGCAGCGGGCGCGACGGACGGCGCGGACGCGGTTGCGGCGGTGGTGACCGCCGGTGCAGCGGCGCCGGCGGAAACGCTCTTGGGCTGATTCGAATACCAATACCAGCCGCCACCCGCAGCGATGGCCAAACCGGCCGCGAGCAACCCGAAGATCAGGCCCTTGCCGGAACCGCCGGAGGCTGCCGCCGAGGCGGAGTCGGATTTGGAATCGATGGCCAGGGAGCCGCCGAAGTTCGGGGCGTGGCCTTCATGGGAAATGCTCAGCGGTGCCGCGTCCGCGGCCTGTTCGTCCTCGAGAACCGGAACTTCCACCAGAGAAATTTCCTCGCCGGCACCGGCGGCGATTTCCGCTTCGATCTTCCGGGTCGTTTCGGCGGTCTGGATTTCCGCGGCCTTGCTCTCGGCGGCGGTCACGTTGGCGTTGCGAGCCAGCGGTTCGAGCCAGGACGGAATCTTCACGGCCTCGGTTTCGAAATCAAAGCTGCTGGAACCGGCGGAAATCGGAGCGGGCGGCTGCGCAGGCGTGGGAGACGGCGCGGCGGCCTTGGGTTCGGGGTTTTTGGCCTCGGCCTTGGAGGCCTTGGGCTCGATCGGCGCGGCGGCTTCCTGGGTAAAGAGCATGGAAGAGAGCTGGCTCTGCAGGCGAGCGGTCTGCTCGCGAAGCTCCTTGGACGGGCCGTCGGCAACGGGCCCGGCGGCTTGCGGCTTCGGCACTTCCGGAGATTTCGCTGCCGGCACTTCGTTCTTCGTCGCTTGCGCCAGAAATTCCTCGAGTGAAGGAACCTTCAAAGCATTGGCCGGGGGCTGCGCGGGGACGGTAGCAATATTTTTTGGCGGAACGGCGGGCGCGGCAGCAATCGCTTTGGGTGCGGCCGGAACCGGCGCGGGTTCGTTTACGACCGGAGCAACCGGCGCCGCCTGGGCGGAGGGCTTTGCCACCGGCGCCGCGGGCTTGGGCGCGGATGCGGCAGGCGCGGCAACGCTCGGAAAGCGCATGCCCCAGAAACCGGGCGCGGGTTCCGTGAATTCGAGCTCCACGTAGCCGCTGGCGCTGCGGTAGTTCTTGGACTTGACGACCTGGCACACGACTTCCTTCTTGGACTTCTCGTTGGTGACGAAGAGCAACTGGCCGGGCGCGACGGAGGAGCTGAGGCGAACGACGGCGCCGTTGGCGAAAACCAGAACGGTCTGCGTGGTTTCGGAAAAGGGTTCGCGCTTGTCGGTGCCTTCGACGGTGCGAGCGCCATTGACGGTGACGGGAATTTCGACGGCAGCGGGCTGCGGCTTGGGAGCGGCGGGCGCTGCGGTTTGCGGCGAAGCGAATTCGAGATCTTTTGCGATAGGAGCCATGATCAGCCTGCTTGTGCGCGAAATTTTTAGGGACGAACCAGACTCAGAACGCGCGCTGCGTATCCTTAATGAGAGTGCTGGTACCGGGGAGGGTTCGGCGATAGTACGCGCGTACTACAGGAGAAACACCTGTACGAAGGGACAGGTGGTGAGATAGCTCTTACGTGACGAAATCGGCGAGGTATCTTGATGAGCAGCACTCAGGCGTTGGTGGTCGCGGCCATGACCAGTGTGTAACGCTCGACAGGGGCCCTCGCTTGCGAGAACGTCGCAAGGCTTCGTATACTGGCCGCCCGGCCTGATGGCGAGGAAGAGCGGGTGGGTAGCTCGCTGAAGCGTAACGCCGCAGGCCAATCGAAGAAAATCGCAATTTGCCAGGCTGGCTGGGTGTGCGCGAAACCTTGCCTGCGAATGGGCATGCGGAAACGAAGAATCGAGGCGTTGCATGTCGCAAGGGAATGCACCGGAAGAGATGAATGTGTACCAGAACGCGGAAGCGCGTTTTGAAGAAGCGGCGAAGAAGCTGGGGCTGGAACAGGGCGTCTACAAGTATCTGAAGTATCCGGACAAGGAAGTCACGCTGTACATTCCGGTGGGGATGGACAACGGGACGCTGGAAGTATTCACCGGGTATCGCGTGCTGCACTCGACGGTACGCGGGCCGGGCAAAGGCGGCATCCGCTTCGCGCCGGACGTGAGCATCGATGAAGTGCGCGCGCTGGCGGCATGGATGACGTGGAAGTGCGCGGTAGTGGACATACCGTTCGGCGGAGCGAAGGGCGGGGTGATCTGCAACCCCGGGAAAATGTCGCGGGGCGAGCTGGAACGGCTGACGCGGCGCTACACGGCGGAGCTGAGCAGCTGGCTGGGTCCCGAGCGCGATGTGCCGGCGCCGGACGTTGGCACCAACGAACAGACCATGGCCTGGGTGATGGACACCTATTCCATGCACGTGGGCCAGGCCACGACGGCGGTGGTCACCGGCAAACCGATCGAGCTGGGCGGATCGCGCGGGCGCAGGGAAGCGACCGGGCGCGGCGTCATGATCAGCGTGGACAAAGCGGTCGAGAAATTGAAGATGAAGAAGGACGGCACGACCACGGTGATCCAGGGTTTCGGAAACGTGGGCTCCCTGGCCGCGGACCTGATGCACCAGGCCGGTTACAAAATTGTCGGACTGGCGGACATCGGGGGCGGACTCTACAACGAGAACGGGTTCGACGTGCCCAAGGTGATTGACTGGGTGACGAATCAGAAGAGGCCGCTGCAGGAGTTTCCAGGCGGCGGAACAAAGATGAGCGCGCGGGACGTGCTCTTCCAGAAATGCGACGTGCTGATTCCCGCGGCGATCGAAAATCAGATCACGGAAAAAAACGCGGACGGAGTGCAGGCGAAAATCCTGTGCGAAGGCGCGAATGGCCCGACCACCTGGCAGGCGGATGCGATTCTGGACAGGAAGGGCGTGTTCACGGTGCCCGACATTCTTGGCAACGCGGGCGGCGTTACGGTCAGCTACTTCGAATGGGTGCAGGACCGGCAAGGCTTTTTCTGGCGCGAGAGCGAAGTGAATGAGCGCCTGATGGACGTGATGGTGAATGCGTTCGATGTGGTGGTAAAGTATGCGGAAACGCACAAGGTAAATAACCGCATCGCGGCGTATATGGTGGCGATTGATCGCGTCGCCAAGGCGCTCAAGATGCGCGGCATTTACGCCTGAAGCAAGACGCCCGGCCTGGGGCGGAAGAAGAGAGAGCGGGCAGTTCTGGCCGGCCCGCAATCTGCAAATAAAACTTGCAAAAAGACTTGCGCGATGGATAATGCCCCGCGCAAGGGGGAGCCCGTCTGTGAGCCGGGACTCGTTATCGGCCGGAAATCGGAAAAACGAAAGGCAGCACCGGCAGGAAATCTGCCTGGCGGGACGCTGGCTCTACGAGCGCGGCTACATCGTGGCCTGCGAAGGGAATCTCTCCGTGCGCCTGAACGACGGGCGCATCCTGACCACGCCCACCTGCATGAACAAAGGGATGCTGGACCCGCGGGATCTGGTGCTCGTGGACCAGGACGGGCGGCACCTGGCGGGCAGCAAGTCCGCCTCCTCGGAAGTGATGATGCATTTGCTGTTTTACCGCATGCGTCCGGACGTGCACGCGATTTGCCATGCGCACCCGGCGACGGCAACGGGCTTTGCCGCCGCGGGCCGGGCATTGGATCAGGCGCTGCTGCCGGAAGTGGTCACCGGACTGGGACAGATTCCCCTGGTGCGCTACGCGACGCCCGGCACACCGGAACTGAGCGCGGCCATCGAACCTTACGTGGAGCACTACGACGCATTGCTGTTGGCCAATCACGGCGCGGTGACTTGCGGGCCGGACCTGATGACGGCGTTCTTTCGCATGGAAACGGTTGAGCACACCGCGCGCATCACCCTGGCCGCGGAAAACGCCGGGACGCCGAAGCTTTTCTCAAGCAAGGAAGTGGCGAAGCTGATGTCGGCGCGATCGCGCTACGGCGTGCAGCCTCCGCCGGGCGGCGGCGCGGAGCTGCCACTGACCAGCGACGAAGATGAAAACGTGACCGACGAAATTACCCTGCGGCGCGACGAGCTGGATGCGCTGATCGACGATGCCGTGCGCAAGGACCGGGCGCGGCGTACCACTCCGTAAGACTGAGCAATTACAATCTGGCGAAGCCTTCGCCATTCGAGGTGCGTGATGGCCGATGCAGCGGCTTTTTTCGACGCGGTTCGCGCGGGCGACGCGGCACGGGTGGGCGCTCTGCTGGCGGCCGACCCGGGTCTGCTGAGCGCGCGCAACGCCCAGGGCCAGAGCGCCGTGCTGCTGGCCTGCTACGCCGGGCGCGGCGAAATCCGTGATTTGCTGATCGAACGCGGAGCACGGATGGAACTCCATGAAGCGGCGGCGGCAGGGGCGCTGGGGCGCGTGCGGGAACTGCTGGATGCCGAGCCGGCTCTGGCCAAGGCGTACTCGCCGGACGGATTTCCGCTGCTGGCGCTGGCCGCCGCATTTGGGCACGAAGAGGTCGCGCGCTATCTGCACTCGCTCGGCGCGGAGATCAACGCCGCGGCGACAAATGGAACGGGCTACACGGCGCTGACGGGAGCGGTGGCGGGCGGGCACAAAGGCATCGCCGGCTGGCTGGCGGAAAACGGAGCGGACGTCAACTATCGCTATGCGCAAGGCTACTCGCCGCTGCTGACCGCCGCTGCGAATGGCCGCCTGGAAATCGTAGAAATGCTGCTGGCAAATGGCGCGGAACTCCACGCGCGCACCGACGACGGCAGGAATGCGCTGCATCTTGCCCAAGAACGCGGCCATGAACACGTCGCCGGCTTCCTGCGCCGCCGCGGCCTGACCGCCTGATCGCGGATTGCTGACGCCGGCCACTGCTGTGTTACCTTACTGGCACGGCCGTTAGACTGCTCCTACCTGGGCCCACTCGGAGCGGCATTTTCATGGACCACTTGCTTGCCTGGCGCCAGCACTTCCCGATTCTGGCGCGGACAACCTATCTCATCAGCAATTCGCTGGGCGCGATGCCCGCGGCCGTAGCACCCAGCCTGCAGAGCTACGCAGATTCCTGGGCTACCCGCGGGGTGCGCGCCTGGGAAGAGGGCTGGTGGGATCTGGCGAGGAACGTCGCCGGGGAACTGGCGCCGCTGCTCGGCGCCGATCCGCGGCAGATTTCCCTGCACCAGAACGTCACGACCACGCAGCAGGTAATCGCCTCGTGCTTTGATTTTCGCGGACCGCGCAACAAAGTGGTGATGACCGAGCTGGAATTTCCCTCGGTGCAATACTTTTATTTTGCCCAGCGACAGCATGGCGCGGTGGTGGAACTGGTGCCGAGCGAGAGTAAGGTCCGCTTCGACCTGGAAAAGTTTCTGGCGGCGATCGACGAAACCACGCTGCTGGTGCCGATTTCCCTGGTGCTGTTCCGCAGCGCCTTCATCGTGAACGCCAGGGCCATCATTGAAAAAGCACACCGCGTCGGGGCGAAAGTGATTCTGGACGTGTTCCAGGCCACGGGCACGATTCCGTTGGACCTACGGTCGCTGGGCGCGGATTTTGCCGTGGGCGGCGTGCTGAAGTGGCTGTGCGGCGGGCCGGGCGTGGCATATCTCTATGTGCGGGAGGACTTGCAGCGGCAATTGCAGCCCGGTCTGACCGGCTGGCTGGCGCACCAGCGGCCTTTCGCATTCGAACCGGGGCCGATCGATCTGCGCGGCGATGCGTATCGCTTTCTGAACGGCACGCCGCAGGTTCCGGCACTGTACGCTTGCCGGCCGGGACTGGAAATTCTGAACCGGGTCGGCGCCGCGGCCATTCGCCAAAAATCCATGGATCTGACGGCCCAGCTGCTGCAGGGCGCGAAGCAACGCGGGTGGCGCGTAAACACCGCGGAAGATCCGGCCGAGCGCGCCGGAACCGTTTCGGTCGATTGCCCGCACGCCGCGGAGGTGTGCCGCGAACTGCTGGCCCGTGAGATTCTGGTGGACTACCGCCCGCTGGCGGGAATCCGTATTTCGCCCCATTTCTACAACAGCAGCGAGGAATGCGACTTTGCTCTGCAACAAATCGAGGAAATCCTGAACACCGGCGCCTGGGAGAAACACGCGCTGGCGGCAAGCCAGGCCTAACCGAATGACTCCGTCCAACTCCGCCACTCCGGAACTCTCGATCATTGTCCCTTCCTACAACGAAGAACTGCGCCTGCCGCCCTCCCTCGAACGGATCGCCGCATACATCGACGCTTCGCGGCGCCCCACCGAAGTGCTGGTGGTAAACGACGGTTCAACCGACCGCACGGCCGATGTCGCAGCCGGCTTCGCCAGCCGAATCGCCAACCTCCGCGTGCTCGAGAACGGCGCGAACCGCGGCAAAGGTTACAGCGTGCGGCACGGCATGATGGAAGCCCGGGGCGACGTGGTCCTTTTCACCGACGCCGATCTTTCCGCGCCGATCGAGGAGGCGGACAAACTCCTTGTTGCGGTCAGAGAACAGAACTACGACATCGCCATTGGCTCGCGCGCCGTGGATCGCAGCCTGATCGCCGTGCATGAATCGAAGTTCCGGGAATTTGCGGGCATCGTCTTCAACCGCATCGTTCGGCTGGTGCTGCGGCTGCCGTTCGTGGACACGCAATGCGGCTTCAAAGCCTTCCGGCGGGAGCGCTGCCGCATCGTTTTTGAACAGCAGACCATCGAGCGCTTCGGGTTCGACCCGGAGCTGCTGTATCTGGCGCGGCATCACGGGCTCAAGGCGGTCGAGATCCCGGTGCGCTGGTCGCATTCGCCGGCGACGAAAATCAGCATGATGCGCGACAGCGTGCAGATGTTCGTGGATGTGTTTACGATCCGCTGGAACGCGCTGCTGGGGCGGTACCGGCGGCGGAAGCCGGCCTGAACTTTACATCACAAAGTACTTGACAAGGCTCGCGCGCCCCGCTAGCCTTTCCTTTCATGGCGGCTCCAGAGCCAATTCGCCAACCTTCGCGCTCTCCCATCCCCATTGACGCGCGCGCCGCGGACCACCTGCGCTATATCCGCGAAACCATGGAACGCGCGGGGGAGTTCACCGCCGTGCCCGGCTGGGGCGGCGTGGCCATGGGCGTGACCGCGCTGGTAGCGGCGTATTTCGCATCCGTTCAAGCCACTCCGCAGCGCTGGCTGGGCGTCTGGTTGATGGAAGCCTTTGTAGCGGTGGCGATTGCGCTGCCGGCGGCGGTGACCAAGGCACACCGCGCCAATGCCAGCCTGCTTTCCGGGCCCGGCCGCAAGTTTCTCCTGAGTTTTCTTCCGTCCATTGTGGCCGGCGGCTTGCTTACCTACGCGCTGGCGCATGGCGGCGTGTTCGCGGCCCTGCCGGGAATGTGGCTGATGATGTATGGAACCGCCATCGTGACCGGCGGAGCGTTTTCCGTGCGGGTGGTGCCGATCATGGGCTTCTGCCTGATGGCCCTGGGCGCGGCGGCGCTGTTTGTGCCGCGGGTGATGGGCGACTTATTTATGGCCATGGGCTTCGGCTTTCTGCAGATTGGTTTCGGCATCTGGATCGCGCGGCGGCACGGGGGCTAAGAGATGGCGAAGTCCTCCACAATCCGGCACGAGCAGAGCACGCGGGAACGCGCGGGCGGAATCACCCCGGTCAAGAATCCGAATCCGGCAGCGGCGCGCGAAGGCGTTTCCGCCGATCTGGACCGGCTGATCCACGAGCGAATACGCCTGGGGATCGTCAGCGCGCTGGCCGTGAACCGTTCGCTGACCTTTAACGAATTGAAAGCCCTTCTGAAGACCACCGACGGCAACCTGAGCGTGCACGCGCGGCGCCTGGAAGAAGCCGACTATATCGTTTGCAACAAGTCCTTCGACGGGCGGCTGCCGAAGACGGAATACCGTCTGACTGCGGCCGGGCGCAAGGCGCTGGAGCGCTACCTGAACCACATGGAGGCGCTGATCCGCGCGACGCGCGAGGCCTGAAAAAATTTTGTCCCCGTACTTTGCAATACAAAGTTGTTTATGCAGACTCTCCGCGGCGGAGAAGGAAATCGTTCCATGAGCGTTCAACAAGTCATTCTCAATCACATCGTGCACGCGGCGCCGGTGCTTCCGGCTCCCACGCTGCATGCGGCCATCATCACCGACGGTAACGGCCGCTGGGCCACCTCGCGCGGCTTGCCGCGTTCGGCGGGCCATCGCGCCGGCGCGGAAGCCAGCCGGGCCATCATCGAGGCGGCGCCAAAGCTGGGCATACACACGCTGACGCTGTTTGCGCTGTCTTCGGCGAACTGGCAGCGCCCGGCGGGAGAAGTAAACGCCATCCTGCGCCTGTTGCATGAATATCTTCTGCTGGAAACGACGCGCTGCGTGGACAGCGGTGTGCGCATCAGCATTCTGGGGCGGCGAGACCGCATTCCGGCCACGCTGAAGCAGACCATCGTGGACGCGGAGGCGGCCACCGCGCGCGGAACGCGCCTGCATTTGCGGCTGGCGATCGACTACTCGGCGCGCGAGGCCATTTACATGGCGGCCTGCCGCTACTACAAGGCGACGGAGCTGTCGCCGGAGACGTTTTCGCAGGTGCTCGGCGAAGTGACGCACGGCTCGACCGAAGTGGACCTGCTGATCCGCACCGGCGGCGAGCAGCGGCTTTCCGATTTTCTGCTGTGGGAGTGCGCTTTTGCGGAGCTTGTCTTCCTGGAAAAGCGCTGGCCGGACTTCACGGTGGCCGATCTGCGGGCCGCGGTGGCCGAGTTTGCGCGGCGCGAGCGTACCCGGGGCGGGCTGCCGGCGGATCCCGCGGCAACGAACGCCATGCCGGCCGCACCGCAACCTCTAACCTGAACAAAGTAAGACTCTTACAATTCGCATCAACGCGCGGCGTCGCCCTGACGTTCGGCCCTGCTCCGTCGTCTGTACCTGTGGAGACGGAGATGGGAACGATGCGACTTGCGCTGCCGTGGGAGACTAGAATCTCTTGCGCGCCGCTTTACCGGGGGATGCGAGTGGAGCCTCTGCACGATACGCCACAGGCGTCGTTCACCGCGGCTATGCCCGCAGAGGACCTGGCTCTGGCGTCCGCGTGCCAGACCGGGGATTTGCGCGCGTTCGAACGGCTCTATGAGCTGCACGGGCGGCGCATGAAGAGCATGGCTCGGAATCTGCTGGGGACAGCCAGCGATGCGGAAGACGCGGTGCAGGAAGCGTTCCTGAAAATCCAGCGCGGCATCGGGAGTTTTCGCGGGCAATCGAGTTTCGCCACCTGGACCTTTCGCGTCCTGATCAACACCTGTTACGACATGCGGCGCAGCCGCAAGCGCAAGAAAGAAGCGGCGAACGAAGAGCCCGGGGAAGGCCAGGCGCCGTCGCCCGAGCCGCGCGCGGCTTCCGCTCATCCGACGCTGAGGCTGGCCTTGGAGCGCGCCATCGCGCAGCTGACGCAGCAGCAGCGCGACGTTTTTTTGCTTTTTGAGGTGGAAGGCTTCCGGCATTCGGAGATCGCGGAGATTCTGGAAATCAGCGAGACCGCTTCCAAGAACACGTTGTTTCAAGCCAAGAAAAATCTGCGGCAGATGCTGGAAGCGCCGCGCGGCACGGCCGCGGAGGCGAGGTAAGCCATGGCCATGACCTGCGACGATCGCGAACGGATTTTCCTGGAGGGCACCGCCGAAGAATGGGCCGCGCTGCAAGCGCACGCGGCGGCGTGCGCGGCGTGCCGCGAAGAACTGACCGCATGGAAGAATCTCTCGGTGGCCGCGGCCGGGATGCGTCAGGAATGGGATTCGCCGGAGCTGTGGCCGCGCATCGCGAAAGCGCTGGCCGAGAACGCGCCGGCAAACGCGCGCGCCTCCTGGTGGCAGCGCATGATTGCCGGCCGGGGCCGCTGGGGATTCAACGCCCTGCAGTGGCAGACCGCGGCAGCCACGCTGCTGCTGGCAGTGGCCACCGCCTCGGCGGTATGGATGTTCTACGGGCATCGCGACCCGCACCTGGAATCCGGGGCGTTGCTCAAAGATAACGCGGTCAGCGACGTGGAACGCGCCGAGCGCGATTACGAACGGGCCATCGACAAACTCGACGCGCAAGCGCGTCCGCAGCTGGCCGCCGGCGATTCGCCGCTTCTCGCCAGTTATCGCGAAAAACTTCTGGTGTTGGACAGCGCCATCACCGATCTGCGTGCCCAGGCGGGAATGAATCCCGCGAACGGCCACCTGCGCCGGCAACTCCTGGCGATGTACCGGGAAAAGCAGGACACGCTGGAACAAATTCTGGAGACGAAACCACGATGAAAACGCCGGCCCGGTTTTTTGCGAGGAGTGCCGTACGCAGAAGTTTGCATGGATGGCGAGTGCCGCTGCTGGTGGCTGCGCTGCTGGTGGCCGCGGCGTCGCCGGCGCGGGCCGGCAACGGCAGCCAGGAAGAGGTCAAGCGCGACTTCGCGAAATCCTTTACGCTGAGCGGCAATCAGGGGCTGAGCCTGGATCACCGGTTCGGCCAGGTGACGATCAACGGCGCGCCCGGCCACGAGCTGAAAATTGCCGCCACGATTCGGGTACAGGACCGCAACGCCGCCGAAGCTCAGAGCTTCGCGGAGAAGATCGAAATCGAAGTGCGCGAAGCGGCAGACGGCGTCCACGTACGCACGGTGTATCCCGATACCAGCCATTTCTCGCTGCGCATCGGCGGCCGCACCTCGTATTCGGTGGACTACAACATCAGCATGCCCGCCGACGCGCCGCTATGGCTGCGCAACGACTTCGGCAACTCCGAGGTTTCCGGGGTGCGCGGCTGGTCGGAACTGACCAACGGGCACGGGTCGCTGCAGGTGCGCGATTGCGGCGGAGTGAAGATGACCAACTCCTTCGGCGCGATCGAGCTCAAGAACGCGGCGGGCAATGCCAGCATCACCAACAACAACGGCGCGGTGAACGTGTCCGGCGTGAAAGGAAATCTGGAGGTGCGCGACCGCTTCGGCGCGATTGAAGCGGCGCAGGTTGGCGGCTCCGTGACGATTTCCGGCGGAAACGGCGAGGTTTCTCTGAGCGGGGCGGGCGGGAATGCGGCCATCAACAATTCGTTCGGCGAAGTGGTGGCGCGCAACGTCAACGGCAACCTGCTGATCAATAACAGCAACGGCAGGATTGACGCCAGCGACGTCGCAGGCCTGGCCGAACTGACGACGAGCTTTGGCGCGATCGAGGTCAGCCGCGTCAGCGGCGCGCTGACCATCAAGAACAACAACGGCGCCACCGAACTGTCCGACATAAAAGGCTTCGCAAAAGTGACCAATAGCTTTGGCCGGGTGCAAGGTCGGCGGCTGCTGAAGGGCGCGGAAGTGGTGAACGGCAACGGCGCGGTGGACCTGGACGCGGTCGAGGGCGATACGTACGTGAAGACCTCGTTCGGCTCGATTGACGTGAATGGCGTGAAGGGAAAATTCACCGCACAGAATTCCAATGGCTCGGTGACCGCGCGCAGGATTGCGGGCGATGCGGGGGTGGACACCTCGTTTTCCGGCGTGACGCTGGAAGGGGTGGGCGGCTCGGTGCATGTAAACAATCAGAACGGCGCGATCGAAGTGACGGCCGCGGCTGCGACCTGCCACGACATCAGTCTGCGGACCTCGTTTTCGGAGATCGTGGCGCGCATCCCTGCGGCTGGCGGCTATCGGGTGAACGCCAAGACTTCGTTCGGGCACATCAATTCGGATCTGCCCATCACGGCGACGGGGACTTTGGGCGGCGATTCGCTCAGCGGAACCATCGGCAGCGGCAGCTGCGCACTGGAGCTCACCAACAGCAACGGCAACATCCAGATTTCGCGGGCACCGTAGTGCGCACCGCGCGGAAGGCGCTCAGCGGCGCGCGCGCGCCAGCGAGAAGGCTTTGCGAATGACGCGCGTGGCCGTGGGCGTCAGCGAGAATTGCTCCAGTTCGTTTTCCGCGGCCCACGCTACGTGCGTTGCGTCGCCTCCGGCGACCGGCTGGCCGCCGATGCGTTCGCAGAGATAGTCCACGATCACGAAATGAAAGCGCGGGCGGCGCTTCTCTTCCGCGCTGGCCGGGCCAACATCCGCGCCGCGGCCGAAGTTGATGCGCTCGAATACCTCGATCATTTCAAGCACGCGCACTGCCAGGCCGGTTTCTTCCTGCAGCTCCCGCACCGTGCCTTCGACCAGTGTTTCGCCCAGCTCCAATGTGCCTCCGGGGATGGACCACTGGCCGAGCAGAGGTTCGTTGCCGCGGCGAATCAGCAGCGCGCGCCCGTCTTCGATCACCACTCCGCCCACGCCGACGATGGGCCGCTCCGGATATTCTCGCCAGGAACTCACGGCTTTGCGTTTGCCTCGCGCTTGGTTACTCTTTGGGGCAGCATGTTCACCTGCGATCACCGCATGCTTCGCTGCGGATTGAATTGCAGGTTCGCGGTATATAATACGACGGTCGGCGGTGGCGTTTGGTGCCCCGCTGCTTTCGCGAGGAGGATGGAGCCGTGATTCGCTGCCCTGACTGCGGCGCAGAAATGGATGTGGACGAGGACGAAGTCGAAGAAGGCGAAATCCTCAGCTGCCCGGAATGCGAAAAGGAACTGGAAGTGACACAGACACACCCCGTCCATCTGAATCCCATTGACGACGACCTCGAAGAGGAAGAAGAGGAAGGCGAAGATGGCGACGGCGAGGACGACGACGATGATGACGATGACGACGATGACGAGCTTGAGGACGAAGAAGAGGACGAGGAGTAGCGCGACATGCCGCTGCATCCCGCGCTCTGCCGCTGGCATCTAATAACTCGGAAGGTTTGAGCCGGCCTGCACGATTTTGGCTCTCTCTTATGCGCCCCAAACTACTTGCCGCTCTGGCTGCAGGCGCACTTTTTCTCGCGGGCATCGCCGTATGCGGGCAAGATCCGCCGCAGCCGCAAGCTCCCGCGCCGCCGCCGCAGACATCCGCCGCGCCTGCGGCGCAGGAATCCACTTCCAAGCAGAAATCCAACGGCCACGCCAACGACTTTCTGGTGCGCGGCACGGTGTTCACGCAAGAAGGTCTGGCCTTGCCGGGAGCGGAACTCCGCATCCGGCGCAGCACGGAAAAGAAATTTCGCTGGACGGATTACAGCAATTCGCGCGGCGATTTCGCGATTCGCGTGAAGATGGGCGACGACTATGAAGTCGTGGTGCGCGCCAAGGGATTTGCGGATCAGACCCAGGCGGTGAACGCGCACACCGGCGAACGCGTGAAAGATCTGGTGTTCCGCATGCCCCACAAAGGAGGCCAATCGTGAGCAACGCCGTTCGCAGAATGCTGGTGGCTGGCTGCCTGCTGGCGCTCGTGACGCTGACCGCGGGCGCGGCGCACGCACAGAAACCGAAGACCGACGCACATCTCAAGACCGTTCACGGCGTGGTGATTGACAAGGACGAAACACCCGTTCCTTCCGGCGTGGTCTTTCTCAAAAATCTGCGTACCAACCAGGTGCGCAGCTACATCGCGGACGCGCAAGGCAACTACCGTTTTAGCGGGCTCGACCCCAATGCCGATTACGAGCTGCACGCGGAAAAAGACGGCGCGAAATCGCAAATTCGCAGCATCTCGAGTTTCGATAGCCGGCTGGACCTTGCGTTCAATCTGAAGCTGGAAAAGAAAAAAGGCTAAGCGCAGCACGTCAGGAGTTTTGCATGGCCGGAGCCAGAATGCGCAGCGCTCCGGGCAGCACCTCGATTTCGAGCGGTGTGGCGCACAGGATCTCGCCGTCACCCTGAAATTTGATCGGCACACTGGCCGCGATCTTGATACGCGATGCGCGCAATCGCGTGGCCCGGCGGGTTCGTAGTTCGCCGCTCCACAGGAGGCGCGGCAAGAGCGCGGCCACTTCCCACCTTCGCAGGGTTTCGAGCAAAACCACTTCACCGAGACCGTCATCCATTCGTGCGTCCGGCGCAACGCGCAGGCCGCCGCCAAACGATGGAGTGTTCAGCAGCGCGGCAAGCAGCAGGCGTTTTTCGATGATGGCCGGCTGCGGCGCGACGAGGTCCACACGCACTTCCGCACCGGAAAATTTCCGCAATGCCGCCAGGGCGGAAGCCACATAGCGCAGCCGGCCCGGCCAGTGCGCGAAGCGCACGTTCGCCAGTTGCACGGCTTCGGCATCGAGACCCACTCCGCCGCCGCCGAGATAGTAGGCGGTTGTTTTGCCCGGCACGGCTCCGTCCGGGGTGGTGGCGGCCTGCGCCCGCACGCACATCAAGTCAATCGCGCGCGACTCTCCGCGCACGATAATTTCCACTGCGCGGGTCAGGTCGCCCGGAATGCCCAGCGCCGCCGCAAAGTCGTTCCCTCCGCCTGCGGGAATCACCCCAAGCGTCACCGCGTTTCCGACCGCCGGTTGGGCCAGCGCTTGCAGCGTGCCGTCACCGCCCATGGCAATCAGGATCGTAAAACCCCGCGTGATTGCTTCGCTCGCCTGCCGCCGCAAATCCTCTGCCGAGCGGGTTTCGGAAATCTGCACGGCAAAATTCCGTTGCCTGAACGCCGCTGCCACGACTGCGGCCTTGCGTCCGGCTCTTCCCGCGCCGGCCGAGGGATTCACAAACACTACGGCTCGCGCGGCGTGCGCCGCGCCGGCATCCTGTGGTTCGTTTGGATTCGCGTCGCGAATAGAGATGCAGCCTACACTAAGCTTTGGGATTTGGCTGGAATCCGGCCAGCTCCAGGCCCTTTGCCGCTTCGGGGTTTTTCGCGAACTGTTCCCAGATAAAACCCGTCCGCGCGTTTTCCGCCATCAGCAGCGAGATGCCCGCGTCGATGCCCACCACGTCCGGGCTGCCCCAGCCGCTCAGCGGATTGTACGCGTCAACGAAACCGTACTTCTTCCAGACGCGTTTGCCGAATTTTTCCCGCAGGTTTTGCAGCACCCGTACGCACTCTTTCGGCAGAAATGGCAAGGAACCCGCCGAGGCACAGGGCACCACGCTGCCGTCAATCCGGCCCATCGCCGGCGGCCCGCCCCAGATGGCATAGCCGTGCTCGGAGTCCGAAGCGGAAATTCCCCACAGGTCCTCGGCGTAATCGGGAAAGCGGTCGGCAAGTTCCAGGCACCACAACTTGTGGACTTTGGTGGCCACGATGGAATTCGCGAAGTAGTCGGCGTACTTGTCGTGGATCCCGCGGAAGTTGAACCACGCGTGGGAAAACTGGTGGGCGAAGAGCGGAGCGTGCGCGCCTACGTAAGGAATCTCGTTGAATTCAAAGCGCGGCCGCTGCCACGCTGTCCAGGCGGAGGCCGGGATCGGATGGGTGCGCGAGGCCATGGCCAGCAAGTACATCATCATCAGCTCGCTGTAGCTGTCCCAGCGCGAGCGCAGAAATCCCTGGTCCGGCGTCCAGCCCATGCACAGCGTGGGCCCAGAGTGCAGCATCCAGGCCCAGTCCGCGCGCTCGAAGAGTTCGGTGGCCAGAGCGGCGATCTCTTTGTCGTCGGCAAAGTAGCCACGGCAGGTGAGCGCGCCGCAGAAAAAAATAGTGGAATCGATGGGCGAAACTTCCGAGTTCAGGATGCGCTGTCCCGATTCGCCGTTGGCGAAATGGAAAAAGAAACCGTGCTGGTTCGGCAGCGTGCGCAGGGCAAAGTTCAACGTGAGCTTCACGCGTTCGCGTACCGCCGCGTCTTCTTCCCAACCGCGGTGCGCCGCGATACATAGAGCACCCAGGCCATATCCCGTGGCGGCAATGCTGGACGCGTTGCGCGGCGCCCCGCCATCGGCCGGACCGCGGTCTTCCACCTGGCCGGTTTTGGGATTCGCCTGCTCCCAGAAATAGAGAAATGCGGCTTGCTGCAATTCATCCAGGAAGGCGTCCTCGTCAGGCGTGAAGCGGTATAGGGACGGGTCGAAGGGAAACAGCTTGGGTGGCAGGCCAGGCGTGGCGTCGCGAGGGCCCGTCTTAGGCTCGGCGGGCTCCTGTAACATGCCTGCCCGCAAGGCCTCCGGGAGGCAAGCTGGCGCGGCAACGCCCAGGAGGCTTGCTCGCTTTAACCAGTCGCGCCTGCTCAGGTTCCTCGCGCTCACGCTTGCAAGCCCTCGTGGTACTCCAGCCCGTCGGGATCGGATGTGCCCCGGCCCAGCCGCACCGGTCGGGCCATTCTACCCACGGGCGAGCCGGCTTGGCCAGCCTTGCGAGGCCGCCCGGTGCGCACTCTTAACCTAACTAAAACGATTTACTAAACCCAGCTGCGCTCTTCCTCGGGGATCCTTGCGTTACGTCGCTGATTCGAGGGGGCTTGCCTGGAAACTATGGTGCCGGCGGGGGGAATCGAACCCACGGCCTAGGGATTATGAGACCCTCGCTCTACCACTGAGCTACGCCGGCAAAAAAGCAGCCATTTATGGTACGAGGAGCCTTCCGGCCGAGTCAAGCCTTGATGCGGTGCAGCCTGGGAGAGCCTAGCGGGCGGGCACGAAAGTCACCCTGAAAGGTCTATGGTTATAGTACTACCGTACCGTTGTGAAACAAGACCCCGAAACTTAACCTTTTCGTGTTGATCGTAGTCCGTGCCGGCTATCAGTCTCCTCTGTCCCCATCAGAGGCTGCCTAGCCGACCGGCCTCCCGGTCATCTCGAAAGATACAGCCTTCCTTAGAAGGCTGCTTGTACATTGGTGTCCAAAGAGGTACAGTTCCTCCGCTGTAGTGGTGTACCTCGGAGGAACAAATGTCCAAGCGTCTTTCGGTCGTCGCGTTGTCGATGTTGGTGCTCGTCAGTGCGATGGGTCTTAAGACCGCCGTTGCTAAGGACGGCGGAGCAGTAACTGTGGCGAAGAACGGTGGAGCTCCTGCGCCGCCTTCTCCATGGAAGAAGAATGGTGGAGCCCCCGCACCGCCGAGCCCTTGGAAGAAGAATGGCGGAGCGCCGGCACCCCCGTCGCCCTGGAAGTAAGTAATCCAGGCTCAGCAACTTAAGCTGAGACAAAAGCCAGGGCGGCGTCCAAAAGAAGGGATTGCGTGCCCGGTACAATTGAATTTTTGGTTTGGTCGATTTGCTTCGTTCTCGAAGTAGCCGTGGTGGTGTGCGCGATCCGCGGTAAAGTGTTTCGTCGCTTCCTTCCTCTAAATCTCTACATGGCAGCTTCCGCGGTAGGCGATCTACTGCGCTTCCGCATCCTGTTCCACTATGGCTACACCTCGCGAGAGTACTTCTATTTTTATTACTACTCCGACGCCCTCCTGACCGTCGCGCTGTACCTTGCGCTCATCAGCCTGTTCGTTCACGTTTTCAAGGAAATGAAGGCTGAGAAGTATGTAATCTTCGGCGCCAGCTTTCTGCTCTCCGCCACGGCGCTGTTCTCCTACCTGGTCATCGCGGAGTCTTCCGAACGATTCGTCACCAAGTTCGTCGTCGAGCTTTCGCAGAACCTGTATTTCGTCGGCCTGGTGCTCACCTATGTGCTGTGGGGCGCCATCCTGAAGCTGCGCGAGACACGGACGCAGTTGGTGCAATTGGTGCTTTCGCTTGGCGTTTATTTCAGCTTGTTCGCAGCCAACTACGCGATCCGGAATCTCTATCCGCAGGTGAGCGGCCTGGCCATCGCGCTATTGCAGTTCCTTGGCTGCTTCCTGCCGCTGGCCTGGGCTTACGCTTTCTGGCGCATCGGCGAGTCCGATCGCCTGGCACCTTCGCGACTGGCGGTGATCCCGCGATGATGGCCGGCGTCATTCTCGTTTTCTCGTTGGTGGTGCTCCTGCAATTCTTCGTTTCGTATTGCCGGTCGCTGATCGCTGCGTCTTCGCGTGAGCCGCTTTCCCGCGAGGTGCAGGAAGTTACCGGAATTTCGCGTACCGCGCCGGAAGGCGATTTCTCCCGGGTGGTGCAGCTGCTGTACCTTTGCCCGGATCGTCCGGAAGAGCGCGGCCAGCTGCGCGCTGTGGGCGCGTACTACAAAATCCTGGGATTTGTGCGCGCCACCCTGGCGCGGATGAGCCCGGCTCTCCGCGGCTGGACGGAGCGCGAGCGCTCGCAGTGCACCTACTATGCTGCCGTGGTGCTCGGCAGGCGTATTGCGTTCAGTCGCGACATGCTTGCCGAACAGATGCTGCCCTGACGCCGCTGACGCTCGGGTCTTCGCTGTAGTTCGTCTTTCGCACGCCTCCCGCAAGTTTTACGAACAGCTCCTTCCCGCAGTGTTATTCTTTGCGTGATTCACTCCTCACCGGAGTGGAAGCGTCCGCAGCGCAAAACGCACCGGTGAACACAACATGCTTGCAGTGTGGCGCGGTACTGCCCAGCGGCGTACGCGCCTGCAGTTTCTGTGACTCGCATCTTTCCGTCACATACCCTTCCGCGGCTTCGTCCTTGAGCGAAGCGCAGGATACGTGTGCCGACGCGCAGTCCGCCGCCTGGCGCGGCGAGCTGGCGCAGCGTCTGGCCACCTATCGCGCGAGAAAGCGAAAACACCCGGCAGACGACGGGCAAACGCAGCTGCCATTCGAATCGCCTGCCAGCGCTCCGCCCCTGGAACCTCGCACCCCGGCAGTGGCGGTTGCGGAGGCACCCGGCGTGGTGGCGCCATCCGTTACGCCGACGGCGGATTCGCTGGAACCCGAATTCTCCTTCACCATCGCCATTGGCCGCACCGCCAACGCACGCTCCGCCGATGAGGGCCAGATGTTTATTGACGTTTCGCTGCCTCCGGCGACGGAAAGCGAGTCCGAAGCGCATGGCGCCGGCTCCGAACCTGGGGCCCGGCAACACGCGGGAATGTATCCCGTGGCATCCATGGAAGAGCGCCGCGTAGCGGGAGCGATTGACGCCTTCTGCCTGCTTTTCATCTGCGGCGGATTCGTAACACTCTTCGGCTCGCTTGGCGCGCACTTTGCCCTGAACAAGCTGAACGCCGCCGTGTACGCGGCGACTTTCGGCATCGTGTACCTGCAGTACTTCTCGCTCTTCACGGTATTCGGCGGCACCACGCCGGGCATGATGCTGCGCGGGCTGCGGGTGGTGGATTTTTCCGGCGAGGACCCATCGCCCCGGCAGTTTCTGCTGCGCGCAGCGGGCTACATTCTTTCCGCGGGGACCTTTTTCCTCGGCTTCCTGTGGTCGCAGTGGGATGAAGACGAACTGACCTGGCACGATCGCATCTCGCGCACCTATTTGTGCGCTCAGGACACTCTTGGCGAATCCGAGCTCAGCGGCGTCACGCACAGCCACTAACCCGCAAAAGCTTTGTCACACCGGACCGGCGGGCGCGGATTCGAACGGATCGCTCGAAAGAAGGGCGCTTAACTGGCCGGCCGCACCTTGCGCTTCAAAAGGTAGATGGAGTTTCGAGTGCGGGGCATGTGCGACGCCGCGTCTTCGTTCCAGTAGTAGGTGGTGATCCAGGAAATGTCCGCGGCGCCGATCACCTGATACTCTTCGGCCAGATACCTCTCACTCCAGGCAAGGATGGTGGTGTCCGAGTGAGCCTTGGGCAGCCAGGACTCCGCGACCGCCACTTTGACCACATATTCAGGACGGCTGGCCTCGATCTCCTGCATCATCTCGCGCTGCATCTGCGACGCGAATTTCTGTTCTTCCATCAGCCCGTAGGTGTAAATGTAGCCGGTGGCAGAGCGGCGATGCGCGTAGAAATAGACTTCGGGCTCCGAGCCGAGCACCAGGATTCTCGCCGCCGGATCCGTATGGGCCTGAATATAGTCGCCAAAGGTGCGAGCTTCCGGAAACGGGTTGCCTCCGTACAGGTGGCGGACAACTTCGTCCGGCGTGCGCTGCAGCAGATTGGCACGGGCCGTCCAGACCGCGAGGATCAAGCCGGCACCGAAGACTGCGGCCGGCAGCAGTTGCCAGGCAGTGGCTTGGCCGCGGCCCCGAAAGAACTCCGTGGCCGCGTCCACCGCCAGACCGGTGAGCAAGGCCGCCACGGGCAGCATCACGATGAAATAGTGTTCGCGAAAGTAGAGACCGGCGCTGGCTCCAAGGAAGGACCAGGCGAGCAGACGGAGCAGCAAGCCGGAAGTGTTTCGGCGCAAGAAAATGCAGAGCGCCAGCCCGGCTAGCACCAGCATCCACAAAATCGGCGCACTCAGGAAAATCCGGGAGCACCCTTGCCCGAGGTAACCAAGTCCTTCCGCGAAACCGGTGGAGGTTGCGTACTGCCGCGCGTAGGAGACGGTCCAGAACCAGAAACGGGGAAAAACGCCAGCCCGGTATAACCAGAAACAAGTCAGCGCGTAGGGCAGCACCGCGGCCAGACAGTAGCTGGCGCAGGCTGACAGAATCTTCGGGACGGGAAGTTTTTGCTTCCAGGCGTCCCAGGCCAGCTCGAAAAGGCCGAAGGCAATGAACACGCCTCCCGGCTGCTTCATTACGAATGCCAGGCCCATACAGAGGCCAGCCGCGAAGCTGAGACCCGCGCCGTGGGTCTTGCGGGCCGCCAGCACCAGCAGCGTTCCAGAGACTGCGAATAACGTGACGAAATGGGTGGCGTGCGCGGCCAAGCCCATCACGGAGGTGCTGGTGGAAAACAGGGCAAACGCGGCAGCTGCCACGATTCCGGCGCGCTCATTGATGAGCCGCCTGCCCAGAAAGAACACCAGAAGAGAACTAAACAGGTTTACGAGCAGGAGGCCGACATGAATGCCCGCGGGCGTCTGGCCAAACAGGCCCAGCAAAGCCGCATATGCCAGATAGCTGCCCGGCAGCTTCATGTTGTAAGCAAGTTGATAGGGTGGAATACCCTGCAGGATGAGCTGGCCGGCGTAGGCGTATTCGCCTTCATCGCGTTCCAGCGGCATATTGCGCAAGCGCCAGCGGACCCCGGCGAAGAACAGCAGAACCAGCACCATCGCAAACAGTGCCAACCAACGGGTGTAGCTGCGGTCTGGCACAGAAGGGCTGTGGCCGGATTCGCCGGGCAAGGCGATGCTCCTTCGTCAGGTGGAGTAGTGCTCAGACTAGCATTCTCCCCGGCCCCAGCCGCGGCGAAGCAAGGAGCGCGCGGCGTATTCGCCACCAGCGGAGTGGAGACAAGGAAAGGCGGGCGCCGCTGTTGCAGCCGTTCTGGCGCGGCTAGTACTTCGTCGTGGGCTTATTTTTGAATTGACTAATGAATATACTGTCTCTAATATTCCTCCTCCGTTAACTCGTTTTGTGGCATAGCCGAAAGGCGGTGAGTGATGGCCCACCCAGCCCTCGCACTCAGGCCCGATACCAGTGATGACTCGCGAGAAGTCGCTCTTACTGTCGGCGCGAAGAGGAACCCGCAGTGTCCGGCCTGCGGAGGAGCGGCACAGGCCGCGATCCTGCGCGTGTTTGCCAGCCACCAGCTGCGCGAGTGCGCGGAATGTTCCTTGCAGTTCTGGGAACTGCCGGCGGACGCACAACACGAATCGGCCTGGCTGGCGCGCGAACGCCGGGCGGAACGTCTGACGGCCGGACAGCGCATGTTTCTGCGCGATCCTTTGGCTCCCAGCCGTGGCCGCCTGCTGGATGTGCAGTGCGGGACGGGAGTGTTCCTGCGCGCGGCCGCCAAGGCCGGTTTTGCCGCGATGGGTATCGAGACCAATTGCGAAGCGGCGCGCTTTGCCAGCGGGCACTGCCCGCGCGGGCACGTCTTCACGACTCCCTTGGAGTATTTCGCGGCACGTCATCCCCGCGAGCGCTTTGATGTGGCGACCCTCTTTGGAACCCTGGCACAGCACGCCAGTCCAAATCGGCTATTGGCGCAGGTGCGCGAACGACTGCTGACGCGCGGCTTCCTGGCAGTCACTGTGACCAATGGCAGACGCTGGGAGCGTGGCGACGAAGCAGCAGAGCCCAGTGAACGCTTGCAGTGGAACGCCGCGGCGCTGCGCAACCTGCTGCGCACAAATGGGTTCAGCGTGGTCTCCCTGCGCACGGTTGCCCCGGGGGTGGCGTACACTGCGGAGCAATTCGGACGCGGTGGCAGGTGGAACCGGGCGGCGTACCTGCCCGCGGCGATGCTGGCGATGCCTTGGGTGCGCTGGCAAAGGCTGGCAGGTCCGGAGCTTTACTGTCTGGCGAGAAAATTAGACTAGCGGACCGCGGTTACAGGCTCTTGCGTTTCACTCCTCCTCGAATCCCTTTGTTCCCGCTTGAGTGGCTGGTTTTGCTAGGCTAGAAAAGCGGAGGCTCGCGGGGCTTGCTCCTCTGCACCCAGCATCCAAGCGCTTGATTTTAAAGAGCAACAGCCCGTGCCGGTGTGACCTTTTTTACGAGGCCAGTCGAACGCTTGTTAGATGTTTGTAATTAAACTGAGGCGCTATCCTAGGGCGCGATCGGACTGCACAAACGGTGAGCGAAGGGATGGCAGTAGCAGCGTCGGACGGCCCGGCGCGAGGGACGGCGCAGACCGGCGCAGAGAAGCCGGCGCTGAGCCTGGGCGCGCGGGTGTTTCAGAACACGGCAGCGCAACTGGGCGGCCGGGTGATCGGCATCGGATTTTCCGCAGGGACGTCCATCCTTCTGGCGAGGTATCTCGGAAAAGAAAAGCTGGGAGAGTACGGCGCGATCTACGCCTACCTGGCGCTCTTTGGCTTTCTGGCGACGTTCTGCCTGGAGCAGATTCTGGCGCGCGAAGTGTCCCTGCGGCGAGAGCAGGCGGCCGAGATTTTTCATACCGGGCGGGTGACGGCGCTCGTGTTTTCCCTGATCGGGACGGCGCTGGCCTTGGCGCTGGCCCCGTTTTTCGGGTACCACGGGCAGTTGCACTGGCTGATCGCGGTGGCCGCGCTGGACATGATGATCCTGCCGCCGGTGCGGTTCAGCTCGATCGTCTTCCAGGTGGACATGCGGCTGTGGTACAGCGTGGCGATTGGGCTGTTCCGGCAAGCGCTGTGGCTGGTGGCTGTGGCGCTGTTGGCGCTGAAAAGCGCGGCGTTCCCCTGGGTGATTGCGGCGCGTACCTTGTGCGGCGTGGTGGAGGCTCTGGTGCTGCTGGGCAGCGTAAACCGGCTGGGGCTGGTGCGCGGCGCCGGGCGCTTTGTACGGGAAGAGGCGCGCCTGCTGTTGAAAGCGGGCTTTCCGATTGTGCTGACCACCTTGGCGGCGGGAATCTATCACCGCATTGACCAGGTGATGCTGCACAAGATGAGCGGCGACCTGGTGCTGGGCCCGTACGTGATCGCCGTGCAGCTGACGGAATTGTTCAGCGCGTTGCCGGTGGCGCTGATGGTTTCGCTGTTCCCGGCGCTGGCGCAGAGCGCCAGGGAGGACGAAAAGTTCCAGAAGTATTTGAGCGAGACGTTTCGCTTCCTGATGGTGGTGGTGTGCGCGGCGTGCGCGCTGATGACCCCGATCGCGGCGCCGGTGGTGGAGCTGTTCTACGGTAAGCAGTATGCAACCACGGCAAGTCTGCTGGTGGTGCTGATCTGGTCGGAGGTGCCGATCTTCTTTAACGTGGCCGGAGGCAACGCGCTCGTCGCGAAGAATCTGCAGAAACACACGCCGATTCCCGCGCTGGGCTGCGCCGGCGTCAATATCCTGCTGAACCTGTGGGCTATTCCGCGCTACGGGGCGCTCGGAGCGTGCTGGGCGACGGTGGTGAGCTACTCGCTGGGAATCTTCTATTTGCTCTTCATCGCGGATACGCGGCCGATCATCCTGCTCGGCTTGCGCACGACCCTCGCGCCGCTGCTGCTTGCCATCGCCATTGCTTCCGGAATTCCCTACGTACCCCTGGCTTTCGGCTGGAAGCTGGCTCTGGCGGCGGGAGCGTACTTGATCGGCGGGCTGCTCACCGGAGCCATTCGCCGGGCCGATCTCGACCGGCTTGTGGGAATGGTGCGGCAGGGGATAGCGTAGAAAGATGCCCGGACGCTCCAAGTTCAAAAGATTTCTGGAAAAATCGAACCGGGGAAGATACGCGGGGGTAGCGAGACTGGTGCTGCGTGCGTTTCCGAGCGCGTTGATACCGGTCAGGCTGCCGTTCGGCGCGTGGTGGCTGGCGGGCCATGGAGTGCTGGATGACCACGTGCTCGGCGGGGATTTCGAGTCCGCAGAATTGCGCTTCGCGGAGCGTTATCTGCAGCCCGGCATGACGGTGCTGGACATCGGCGCACATCACGGACTCTACAGCGTGCTGGCGGCACGCCGAGTAGGAGCGAACGGGATCGTAAGAAGTTTCGAACCTTCTCCGCGCGAACGGAGATTCTTGCAGCGTAACCTCGAAATCAACCGGTTTCGCAACGTTCGAGTGGAGCCTTTTGCGCTGGGGAGCGAAGCGGGCAGCGCGGAATTGCACGTGGTAACAGACGGAGAGGACGGCTGCAACAGCTTGCGCGCGCCGGTGGGAGTAAAAACGCAGAAGGTTGCAGTGGCGGTGAAGGTTCTTGACGAATATTTGCGCGAGAGCGGGCTGGAGGGTGCGGACTTCATCAAATTGGACGTGGAAGGCGCGGAATTGGGAGTGCTGCGCGGGGCCAAGAGCTTGCTGAGCAGCGCAAGGCGCCCGGTGATTCTGGCGGAAGTGCAGGATGTGCGGACCAAACCGTGGGGCTACCCCGCTGCCGAGATCATCCGGCTG
>DATKLU010000030.1:0-23630 GCA_035542235.1 Dongiaceae bacterium | reverse complement strand
ACCCCGCTCCCGCTCTTCCGGCGCGTTGTCGATGGTGTCAAACGCCCGGAACGCCACCTTCGGGTTGTGCTTCGACAGCACCTTGGTGATCGCCGCCGTCAACGTCGTCTTGCCATGATCGATGTGCCCGATCGTCCCGATATTCACGTGCGGCTTACTGCGCTCGAATTTCTCTTTCGCCATTGCTTCCTCTGCTCCTCACTTGCCAATCTGTAAAACCAAACTTGTTGGTACTACCGCGCTGCCGCCCCGCCTTCGCCGCGCTGCTTCTTGATGACTTCTTCCGCCAGCGCCGCAGGCAATTCCGCGTAGTGCGAAAAGTGCATGGTGAACGTCGCGCGGCCCTGGGTGCGGCTGCGCAGGTCCGTGGCGTAGCCAAACATCTGCGCCAGAGGCACTTCCACGCGAATCACGTTGCTGCCCGCACGGTTTTCCGTGCCCTGAATCGCAGAACGCCGCGAGTTCAGGTCGCCGAACACCGCGGCCATGTATTCTTCCGGAACCACCACTTCCACTTTCATGATCGGTTCCAGCAACACCGGCTTGGCTTTCGCGCAAGCTTCCTTGTAAGCCATGGACCCGGCGATCTTGAAGGCCATTTCGTTCGAGTCCACATCGTGGTAGCTGCCGTCGGTCAACACCACCGCCACGTCCACGGTCGGGAAGCCGGCCAGGATGCCGGTATCCAGCGCTTCACGGATGCCCGCTTCGATCGGCGGAATGAACTCGCGCGGAATCGCGCCGCCCACCACTTTGTCGATGAACAGGAAGCGGTGTTCCTTGTCGAACTTCCACTTGCCCGGGTTGCTGCTGTTGGTAATTTTTTTCGCCAGCTCGTCGATATCGTCGGTGGACATCTCATGCATGTCTTCGTGCTGGGCGCTCGGCAGCGGGTGCAGTTCAATCACCGCGTGGCCATATTGCCCCTTACCGCCGGTCTGCTTGATGTATTTGCCTTCCGCCTCGGACTTGCGGCGGATGGTTTCGCGGTACGCCACCTGCGGACGGCCCACGTTGGCCTGCACGCTATATTCGCGCAGCATACGGTCCACGATGATTTCCAGGTGCAATTCGCCCATGCCGGAGATCAAGGTTTGGCCGGTGTCCGGTTCGGTAGAAACACGGAAGGTCGGGTCTTCCTGCGCCAGACGCTGCAACGCCACGCCCAGCTTTTCCTGGTCGGCCTTGGTCTTGGGCTCGATGGCCACGGAGATGACCGGCGCCGGGAAATCGATGGATTCCAGAATGATCTGTTTTTGCTCGTCGCACAGCGTGTCGCCGGTGTTGACGTTTTTCAGGCCCACCACGGCGCAGATATCGCCCGCGTACACTTCTTCAATCTCTTCACGCTTGTTGGCGTGCATCTGCAGCAGGCGGCTGATGCGCTCACGGGTACGTTTGCCGGAGTTGTAGACATAGCTGCCGGACTTGAGAACGCCCGAATAGATGCGGATGTAGGTCACATGGCCGACAAACGGGTCGGACATGATCTTGAAGGCCAGCGCGGAGAACGGCTGGTCATCGGCCGGACGGCGCAGCGAAGTCGCTTCGGTATCCGGGTCCACGCCTTCCACCGGCGGCACATCGACCGGCGACGGCAGGTAGTCAATCACCGCGTCCAGCAGCGGCTGAATGCCCTTGTTCTTGAACGCCGAACCCGCCAGCACCGGCACGATTTTCAGCGCCAGCGTAGACTTGCGGATGGACTTGCGCATCTCATCCAGCGTCAGCGTGCCTTCGGTCAGATACTTGTCGAGCACTTCGTCGTCGTGCTCCGCGATGTATTCCACGACCTTGTTGCGGTGCTCGTCGTAAAAGGCCTTGTCGATCGCCGATCCCTTCAGCGCCGCGGCCACATCCGGACGGGAGTCCACGAACGCCTTGTCCCAGAGCTTTTCCACCTCAAAAATTTCGTACTTGGCGCCCAGCGTCTCTTCCAGCCAGACCACGACCTTCTGCTCGAGAAAATCGATCACGCCGATAAAATTGTCTTCGCGGCCGAGAGGAAACTGCAGAGGGACAGGGTGGGCTCCCAGACGCTGGCGGATGGTGCGCACCACGTGGTCGAAATCCGCGCCCATGCGGTCCATCTTGTTGACGAAACAGATGCGCGGCACGCGGTACTTGTCCGCCTGGCGCCACACGGTTTCCGATTGCGGCTGCACGCCGGCCACCGAGTCGAACACGCAGACCGCGCCGTCCAGCACGCGCAGCGAGCGCTCCACTTCCACCGTGAAGTCCACGTGGCCCGGGGTATCAATGATGTTGACGCGATACTTCTTGTCGTGGCGCGTCCAGGAAGCGGTCGTTGCCGCCGAGGTGATGGTGATGCCGCGCTCGCGCTCCTGCTCCATCCAGTCCATGGTGGCCGTACCTTCGTCCACCGAACCGATCTTGTAGGTCACACCCGTATAGAACAGGATGCGCTCCGTCGACGTGGTTTTGCCGGCGTCGATGTGCGCCATAATCCCGATGTTGCGCGTGTCTTCGAGTTTGAATGCGCGAGCCATGATCCCTTGACTGCTCTTTTCTCCCGTTCGAGTTACGTCCGCTACCGGCACTGCCAACCTCTAATGCGCTTTCTGCCGAGCTCTTACCAGCGGTAGTGCGCGAAGGCCTTGTTCGCTTCCGCCATGCGGTGCACGTCTTCCTTCTTCTTGATGGCCCCGCCGCGCGCGTTGGCCGCGTCAATCAGCTCGTCCGCCAGCTTGTCCACCATGGTCTTGCCCGCGCGCTCCCGCGAATACTGCAGAATCCAGCGAATGGCCAGCGACTGCCGGCGGAAAGGATTCACTTCCACCGGAACCTGGTAGTTCGCGCCGCCCACGCGCCGGGTCTTCACTTCCAGCACCGGCTTGGCGTTCTCCACGGCTTTCTTGAAGAGCTTCAGCGCGTCGTCGTTGGTCTTCTTCGCCATCTGGTCCATGGCGCCGTAGAACACCCGCTGCGCCGTGCTCTTCTTGCCGTCCCACATCATCGAGCAGATAAACTTCTCAACCAGGTCGTTGCCGTAAACCGGATCGACTTCCTGCTTGCGGCGGCTGACGAGTCCTTTGCGTGGCATTGCTCTCTAGCTCCTTCGAAATTCTCTCTGCTGCTTACTTCGCCCGCTTACTTGGCTTGCCCGGCCTTGGGCCGCTTGGCGCCGTACTTCGAGCGCCCCTGCTTGCGATTTTCCACGCCCGCGGCGTCCAGCGTGCCGCGCACGATGTGATAGCGCACTCCCGGGAGATCCTTCACACGGCCGCCGCGCACCAGCACGATCGAGTGCTCCTGCAGGTTGTGGCCGATGCCGGGGATGTAGGTCGTCACTTCCACCGCATTGGTCAACCGTACGCGCGCCACCTTGCGCAGCGCAGAGTTCGGCTTCTTCGGGGTCTGGGTGTAGACGCGGATGCACACGCCGCGCTTCTCCGGACAGCCCGCCAGCGCAGGCGATTTGGTCTTGCTGCGAATTCCTTCGCGACCCATGCGGATCAATTGCGCAAATGTCGGCACAGTCTTCCCTCGTTAAGCGCCCGCAAAATTACCAGGCGCAATCGCGCGCACGAACGTTTTCACCACTCGCTATGCGCGCAGACAGCTCTAGCGAGCGCACACTACGCTGAAAGGTGCACTGCGAATCCGGAGGACCAGCAAGAAACTCCGCACGCACTCCAAGAGGTAGAACATCGTCTCTTGGCTTCCGGTTTGGAGAGGCTTACTCGGCTTTGCGGGACTGGCGTCCCATATCCGGCCGCTCCTCGCTTCCATTCCGTCTTGCTCTGTTCCGGAAGCGAAGATCCTTCCAACTGCCACGACACAAACTGCTGTGCCGCGTACTGCTCAGGTAAAAGTTACCCTGACAAACAACAGAGTATAGAGAAGAAAATTCGATGTGTCAAATTTCTTTGCAACGCGGCTGAGGAAAATCGCCGGTTTGGCGATTCCGGTGCTCAGGCTACGGCCCGGCTCAGGCTTGACCCTGCTTGAACGGTTTCCGGCCCGCGAAATACTGCCGGGCGCGACCCCCGCGGGCTGCAAACCAATCTTTTTTAAGTTCTTTATAATCAGTGTTTTTCCGGCTTTTTATCGTCCGTGTTGAGGCCCAGATCCCCGTACGGCCACAGGTTGAACGCCTTTAGCTCCTCGTACTCGCCCTGTTCCCGGAGCATCCGTGCCGTTCGCTCTGCCGGCCAGGGAGCCGCCAGTCGTTCCGGCCGGTCCGCAATCCAGTATGCCGCCAGCGCCATCAGGGCTGTGTTCTGCGCCAGCACTTCGGGCTTCTGCGCATCCAGCGCATCCGCCGCGGAATGATGGGTGTATTTATACTCTGAAGTCTCCTGGTTCATGTTGATGCCGGGCAAACCCACCATGGAAAACGGCAGCGTGTCCGTGCCGGACTCGACCTTGTCGTTCACCTTCAACGGACGAATATTCGCCACGGAGGCGGTAAACGCCTCGAACGCCGGGATCAGGTCATCGCGTCCGCCGAGCATGAAGTCCGTTACCGCGCCCTGGCCTTCATCAAGAATCAGATCGCCGAGGTGGTTCTGCAGTTCCGACGCGTGCTGCTTCATATAGGCAAAGGATCCGTCGAGGCCCTGCTCTTCGCCGGTAAACAGGACAAAACGGATGGTGCGCCGCGGCTTTTGCCCGGATCGCACGATCGCGTCCGCCGCGCCGAGCGTCGCCGCCGTCCCGCTGCCGTTGTCCGTGCTTCCCTGCGCCAAGTCCCATGAATCGAGATGGCCGCCCACGACCAGAATTTCCTCGGGGTGCTCGCGCCCGCGAATCTCGCCGACCACGTTCGCGGTCTCCACGGGGCCGCTGCTCAGGGTGTTTTGCACGTTGATGCGAATGCGCGGCGAGAGCCCGCGGTTCAGGTAGCGCTCCAGCTGGCTCTGGTCCTCAGCGGTCATGGAAACCACCGGCACCGCAAAATCCGCGTCGAAACCGAGAATGCCGGTGTGTGTCAGGTTCATGCCGGCGCTTTTCGAGCCGCCCTGCCCGCCAATCACCGCGATGGCGCCGGCATCATGCGCCGCTTTCAGGAAATCGCCGAAAGTGGCGAACAGCAGCATAAAGTCCTTCTTGGGACGGCCCTTCTGCACCACCAGCACGACCTTGCCCTTCAAGCGCGCGGCGTTTTTCACTTCCTCGTCGATGTCGAAGAGATTCACCGTGACCACGTCGCCCTCTGCTCCGCCGGCAACCGTCGAGCCGGTCCAGCCCATGGCATCCACATGCAAGCGGTGCCGCGTCGGCGCTAACAATTCGGCTTCGGCAATGCCGCGGGTCCAGCCTTTCCAGATGGTGTACTTTTCGAGATGCACGTTCTCCAAGCCGATGGCCTTCATCTTCGCCAGGCCCCACTGTTCGGCTCTGCGCTCGCTTTCCGAGCCGGTCACGCGCGCGCCGATGTCGTCGCTCAGCTCGGTCAGATACTGGTAGGAATGCGAGTTCATCGCGGCTTCACCGGCGATCCGGGCCAGCGCCGGCTTGGTGCCGTCCTCCTCAGGCCCTTTGGGACGATCATCCGCTCGCAGCACGCTCGCCGCCACTAGTCCCGCCACCGCCACGCCCGCCCAAGCCTTCTTCATGCCTGCTCTCCTGTCGCGTCCATTGCTTCGCGCGCAAAACCACACAACTACCATACCTCAGACGCAACCGCGGCCAATTTGTTTTCCGCAGGCCAGCCGGCTTGCGCCTAACTTCTGTCTCTCTTATCTCGCGGATCTTTCGCCTGCGTTCGTCCGCCCCCAACCGAACTGAGCGTCCATCCTCGCCGCGCCGCCGTTCCCTCCCCGCAACCCTGAGAAAACCACCGCTTTACGGCCCAACTCGCTGCCCCTAGACTTTTTCCGTGCGCATCCAAAATCACTTTTCCGTCCTGGCTCTCGCCGCCGCTTTGTTTTGCGCTCCCTCGCCCGCGACCGCGCAGCAGCCCAAGCCGTCCGCCACGAAAATCACTGCCGCACCCGAAAAATCGGCGGCGCAGCTCGATCTTCTGGAAACGCGCTACCGTTTTGCCAGCAACGGCGACTGGCGCAAGGAAGTGCACGCGGTCGTGAAGATCAACAACGAACTCGGCGCGCGGCAGTTCGCAAAATTGAATTTCGACTTCAACCGCGGCTTCCAGTCGGTGGAAATCCCGCTGGTGCGAGTCACCCATGCCGGCGGCGGCACCGTGGATATCCTGCCCGGCGCCATCACCGACACCGCCAATCCGGCGGTTGCCGATGCGCCGGCGTATCAGGACGCGCGCATCAAGTCCGTGCGAATTCTTGGCCTTGCACCCGGCGATTCGCTGGAGTATCGCGTCGTCACCAACACCATCCATCCGCCGCTCGCGCCCGATTTCTGGCTGGATCATTCCTTTGATCGCTCGGGTATCGTAAGCAAAGAGATTTTCGACCTGGACCTGCCGGCCACCCCGAAAATCGAATTGAAATTGCCGCCAGGTGATTCCGGCCCGGCAAATGGTTCGCACGATGCGGCGCGGGTGGCGTATCACTGGGAAAAAACCTTCAAGCCGGCCGCGCAGGATTCGGAAAAGCCCGCACCGTCCGTGCCGGATATTTCGCTTTCCACTTTTGCTTCGTGGCCGGCGCTTGCCGAGCGATTGTCCTTGCAATTGCAGCCGACTCCCGTGGATCTCGCTGCCACCAAAGAGCGCGCCGCGCAGCTCGTTGCCGGAAAGAATGAACCGCTGGCGCGCCTGCAAGCCATTTATGACTTCGTTTCCCAGAAAATTCGCACCATCGACCTGCCCATCGGCGCCACGGGGTTCCGCGCGCGGCCCGCGGAGCAGATTCTCGCCAGCGGTTACGGAACCGCCGAAGAAAAGTTTCGGCTCTTTGCCGCACTCGCCGCTGAGAGCGCGCCCTCCGTTCGCGCAGCCTTCGTCTCCGCGGACGAAAACGCCAGCCGTGCCTCGGCGCCATCGCCGGCTTCCTTCGCGCACCTGCTGACCCTGGCCGCCACCGCGCAGGAAAGCTACTGGTTCGACCTGAATCTGGAAGTGGCGCCGTTCGGAATGTTTGCTCCCGAACTGCGCGACCGCGCAGCGCTGCTGGTTCCGGCCCCGCCGGATGCAGCATGGCAAAGCGCGAAAGAGAACTTCGGATTCCCGTCCGGGCAACGCGTGCTGGTCAACGGCTCAATCGCGGGCGACGGCACGTTCGCGGCGAAGATCACCTACATCATGCGCGGCGACAATGAACTGCTGCTGCGCATCGCCTTTCACCAGACGCCAAAAGACCGATGGAAAGAGGTGGCGCAGCTGCTGGCGATTTCCGATGGCTATCGCGGACAGATCGGCAAGGTGGACACATCCGATCCATATGCCACGTCCGAACCGTTTCGCGTGGAGTATGAAATCACTACTCCGAAATTCGTGGACTGGTCGAAAAAGCCGGTGCGCATTCCGGCGATGCTGCCGCTCGCGGGCTTGCCCGATGCGCCCGCTGCTGCGGACATCGCCGCGGGAAAGAAAATCGATCTGGGCACGCCGCTAACCGTTGATCTTGCGTCGATCATCCGGCTGCCGGCGGGAACCACGGCGCAATCGCCGATCGGGACTTCCGTGACGCGGGACTACGCGATGTTTCATTCGCAATACTCGGTGGACGGGACCACCTTGCACGCCGTGCGCAGCCTGTATTTTCTGGAGCGGGAAATCCCGGCAGCGCGCGCGACGGACTTCAACGCGTTTCTACATGCGGTGCAGTCGGATCAGGTGCAGCCGTTCCTGCTGCATGCCCCGGCGGCTGCGACCGCGCCCGCCGCTTCTACCTCGGGCAAAAACAATCCGTAGACCCAAGGGCTACTTGAATTCCAGGACTTCTTTTTCCTTGGCGGCGCTGAGCTCCTCGATTTTCTTGGTTTCCGATTGGGAGACCTTTTCGAGTTCATCGAGCGAGCGCTTCTGTTCGTCCTGGCTGATCTTTTTTTCCTTTTCCAGCTTGTCGATGGCTTCCTTGATGTCGCGGCGAACGTTGCGCACCGCGGTCCGGTGATTTTCGAGAACCTTGTGGATGTGTTTCACGAGTTCCTTGCGGCGCTCTTCGGTGGGCGCGGGCATGGGGACGCGCACAACTTTGCCGTCGTTGGTCGGGTTGAGGCCCAAGTCGCTGGCGCGGATGGCCTTATCAATGAGCGGCACGGCGCTTGGATCCCACGGGGAAATCACCAGCATCGAAGGTTCCGGCACAGTCACCGAACCGAGCTGGTTCACGGGCATGGGAGTACCGTGATAGTCCACGCGCACGCTATCGAGCACGGCGGCGTTGGCCCGGCCGGTGCGGACGGTGGAGAGCTCCTTGCGAAAATCCTCGACCGCCTTTTCCATGCGGCTCTTGCCCTGGGCCAGGGCTTCTTTCGTTGTTGCAATCGTGGTCATCGCGTCCTCGACTGAATGCTGATGTTTGCACTTTCTTTCATGAATTTTCCAACCGCCGGCGATCTGCGAATCGGCTCAGCCGGGCTTGACCGTGGAGCCGACCCGTTCGCCGAGCACCACCCGCTTGATGTTGCCGTACTGATTCATGCTGAACACCACGATGGGCATGCCGTTGTCCATGCACAGCGAAATCGCGGTGGAATCCATGACCTTCAGATTCTGGTGCAGCACATCGCGGTAGGTGATCTGCGCGAAGAACTTGGCGTCGGCCACTTTTTCCGGATCGGCGTCGTAGATGCCCTCGACGCGCGTGGCCTTGAGGATCACGTCGGCCTTGATCTCCATGGCGCGAAGCGCGGCGGCGGTGTCCGTGGAAAAATACGGATTGCCGGTGCCCGCGCCGAAAATCACCACCCGGCCTTTTTCCAGGTGACGCATGGCGCGGCGGCGGATGAACGGCTCGCACACCTGGTGCATTTCGATGGCGCTGAGCACGCGGGTGAAGACCCCGACTTTCTCCAGCGAGTCCTGCAGGGCCAGGGCATTGATGACCGTCGCCAGCATGCCCATGTAGTCGCCGGTCGTGCGGTCAATTTCAAAACCGCGCTGCCGGCCGCCACGGAAAATATTGCCGCCACCCACGACGATAGCCACCTGCACGCCGAGGTCGATCACTTCCTTGAGTTCCCTGGCAATGGATTGCAGAGTTTCGCCGTGAACACCATAGCCTTGCGGCCCCTGCAGCGACTCGCCGGAAAGCTTCAGCAAAATGCGTTTGTACGCGGGCTTTTTCCTGGCGCTTTTGCGTTCCGTCTTTCTGGCCGCCATGTGGCTCCGTTCGGTGAGGAGTAAGCGGGCAGGAAAAAGAGCCCGCGCAAATCCAACGAATTGTAACAAACAAAAGACCAAGTATCACGGAGGCGCAAACCAGGGCCGTCCAAGAGAAGGACAGGAAGGCCCGGGACGATCGCGGCTGGCCGCAAAAGAATACGCCCCGGCGAACCGGGGCGTTTCGTCTAAGCTGGAACCAGCGAAGGCTCCTTCCGCGCGTGCGGATCAGGCGCTGACGGGAGCGGGCGCCGGGGCGGGTACTGGGGCCGCTTCGCTGGAAGAAGCACCGGCTACTTCGCCAACCTTGAAGCGAGCGAAGCGCTTGATGGTAATGTTCTCGCCCAGCTTGGCGATGGCGGCGTTCACCATTTCGCCGATGGTCTGTCCTTCGTCCTTGATGTAGTGCTGTTCATAGAGGCAGTTCTCTTCGTAGAACTTCTCCATCTTGCCGGTGACGATGCGCTCCACCACGGCTTCGGGCTTGCCGGTGGCCAGGGCCTGGGCTTTATAGATTTCCCGTTCCTTTTCCAGCATTTCCGCGGTGACTTCCTCGCGGCGCACATACTTCGGATCGAGCGCGGCGATGTGCATGGCCACGTCGTGGCACAACTGCTGGAAGGCGTCGGTGCGGGCGACGAAGTCCGATTCGCAGTTGATCTCGACCAGCACCCCGATCTTGCCGCCGGCATGGATGTAGCTGCCGACGAGACCTTCCGTGGCTTCGCGCGTGGCCTTCTTGGCGGCCGCGGCCTGGCCCTTCTTGCGCAGAACGGCGATGGCCTTCTCGATATCTCCGCCGGCCTCGACGAGCGCGGCGCGGCAGTCGTTGAAACCGGCGTTGGTGCGGTCCCGCAATTCCTTGACGAGCTTGGCTGGAATCTCCATGGCTGTGTTCGGTGTACTCATCCTTTTCTCTCTCTACCGCTTTCTGGATCTTGTCCTGGGCGCGTTTTCGCTTCCGGGCTATCGTGAAATTGGATGCGGGGTGACGCGCCGGTGATTACAAAACGGCCCGCTCCAAGTCGCCTCGGAACGGGCCTGATACTTCATCCGTGTCCGCTGGCTTTGTTACTAGGCCTGGCCTTCGTCGGGAGGCACCGTGGCCTCCGCCGGAGCCGGGGCTTCTTCGCCCGAGGCTTCCACGAAGTCGCCTTCCTGCTTCTCGTACTGTTCGTAGGCGCTGGTATCAACATAGTCCACGCCGTCCGCAAGAGCCTGATCGGCAGCGTGCTTTTCTTCGCCGACCTGGGACTGGGCGTAGAGGTTCTTGCCTTCCGCGACCGATTCGGAAATCTTGGAAGTAAAGAGGCGGATGGCGCGCAGCGCGTCGTCGTTGCCGGGAATGATCCAGTCCACAACGTCCGGATCGCAATTGGTGTCCACCACGGAAACCACCGGAACGCCCATGCGGCGCGCTTCCTTCACGGCGATCTCTTCGGCGTTGGAGTCGATGACGAACATGGCATCCGGCAGCTGCGACATATTTTCGATGCCTTCGAGATTCTGCTGCAGGTGCTTCATCTCGCGGTCCAGACGGGCGCGCTCCTTCTTCGAGAGCTGCTCCATCCGGCCGTCTTCGGTCATGGTTTTCAGGAGCTTGAGGCGCTTGATGGACTTCTGCAAGGTGGCCCAGTTGGTTAGCGTGCCGCCGAGCCAGCGGTGATTCACGAAGAACGCGCCGCACTTTTTGGCCTCTTCGGCGACGGCTTCCTGCGCCTGGCGCTTGGTGCCGACAAACAAAACCGCTTTGCCCTGCGCGGAAAGGTCGCTGACGAACCGGCTGGCTTCGCGGAACATCTTCAGCGTCTTCTGCAGGTCAATGATGTGAATGCCGTTGCGCTCGCCGAAGATATATTCCTTCATCTTCGGATTCCAGCGCCGCGTCTGGTGACCGAAGTGAACTCCGGCTTCCAGCAGTTCTTTCATGGTGATTTCGACCGCCACTGTGCCTCCTTGTTTTGGACAGCTGCTTACAGCGCGGCAGGACACCACCGCAGCCGAACAGCCTCTTGCCCCGTCCTTCGGGGCCGTGATCTTGGCGGGCTAGCTTGCGCCAGACCGCCAGAGCTCAATCCGCCGCAGCTCGCGCCGCGGCGCCCCACCAAGCGGTTAGCGCTTGGTGAACTGGAATCTCTTTCTCGCGCCCTTCTGGCCGTACTTCTTGCGCTCCTTCATGCGCGAATCGCGGGTCAGAAAACCGTTCTTGCGCAGCGCCGGACGCAGCTCGGGGTTGAAGCGCGAAATGGCGCGCGCCAGTCCCATGCGCACCGCTCCGGCCTGGCCGCCAACACCGCCGCCGTGCGCGGTGATCACCACGTCCACCGTGTCCGCAAGGTTTGTAAACTTCAGCGGCTCGGTGGCGTCGTGTTTCCAGGCGAAATTAGGGAAATAGACTTCGGCGGACCGGCCGTTCACCGTGAACTTGCCGGTGCCGGGGCGCAGAAACACGCGGGCCACGGATTCCTTGCGGCGACCGGTGCCGTGAAACCAGGTCTTGCTGCCCGCTGCGGGCGATTCGTTACTCAAGCTTCTCCTCCAACGCTGCAAGAGACGACTAAATTTATGAAACCAGCCGAGACAACGCGCAGATACGAGCGTGACGGCCTGGAAATCGTTTTAAACCTGGCTTCCGGCGGAGTCCTTACGCGGAAAACGTGAGGGACTGCGAACTGCGGAAACTTTGTTCAAAACAATGGAGCTGACCGGTTCCGAGGCGAGTAGGCAATCTATTGCCTATTTCGTGACCAAGGAATCGGGCTCCTGGCCGCAGACCTCTCTTAGACCGCAAGAGGCTGAGGCTTTTGCCCGGTGTGCCGCGACAATCCTGCCGCATCGCGGTACACGCGCAATTTCTTTGCCCGGCGCGCCCGAAGCTTGTTCTTGGGCAGCATGCCAACGATGGCCTCGCGAACGATCCATTCGGGCTTGGACTCGCGCACGCGCTTCGCGGGGACTTCTTTCAATCCGCCGGGATAGCCGCTATGCGAGTAGTACACCTTCTGGTCGACCTTGTTGCCGGTCATGCGAATCTTATCGGCGTTGATGACAATGACGTGATCGCCGGAATCGAGATAGGGGGTGAAAGCCGGCTTATCCTTGCCGATCAAAACGCGAGCCACCCGAGTGGCCAGGCGGCCAAGCACCTGATTGGTGGCGTCCACAACAAACCAAGCCTCGCCCACTTTGAGGGCTTCGGCTTCTTTTCCTTTGGCTACGTACGTCCTCATTGCGACCCGTTACACCTTTCGGAATTATCCCACGCGCGGCCACACGTCTGCCGTTTTCCTGTAGAGACAATCATTGATTCTACGGAGGGTGGGAGGGAAAGTCAACGAGCGCGGGGAGCACGATTCGAGGATGGGCAAGAAGACAAGCCAGCCGCAGCAAAAATCAAACAATTCAGTGCCGCCCGACCAGGCTATTTCTCGCCGAGGAGGATGGCGTCGGTCTCTATGAGCTTCAGGGATTTCACCATGTTCTGGGTCCCGCTCTTGTATTTCCTGAAGTGGGGGGTTTGCAGGTGTGATTCGTAGGCGGCCTGGTCCTTGTAAACCTCGAGGATTCTGATCTGGTTGGCCTGGTTCTTCACGGAGACGGCGTACAGCTTAAGAACTCCGGGTTCCACACGTAGCGAAGTCGCGATCTCCTCTTTGAGCGCATCGGTGTATGCCGGAAGGTGACCAGGATCAATTTCCAGCTCGGCGATACGGATCAGAGGCTGGTCCGCGGTTTTCGCATGCGAGGTCATTATCGCGCCCAGAAGAACGACGGCGATTACGGCTTTGTAGCAGAAACCTGACGTCATAAGAACCTCCGGCTTGCCGGAGGAGCAGTTTACATCGCGAGGGGTTGAACGGAGCCGGCTACAAATGCCGGCGGCCAGACTTGTGGGCAACTGGTCCAGACGGTTCTTTGGTCTGCGGCCCGATGGCCTTCAGCGGCGGCGGAATTTTGCGCCGAGCAAGGCGGAGATGCCGCCGACCGCGAGAAGCGAGAGCGACGCGGGTTCCGGAACTCCGGTATTACCGCCACCGCCGCCCGTGCCCGCAGCGAAATTCAGCGCAGCCAGGTTGCCGTCCGTGGTGTAGAAGGTCCAGGACGCAGGGCCACCGCCAAGGAACTTGAAACTGGCGGTGTTGCCGCTGTCGGTTTCGGAAACGAAGGCGCCGAGGCCCGCGGTCGTTCCGGCGGTGCAAGGACCGGACAGGGGATTGCCGAGGCTATCGAGGCCGAAGCCAGCGCTGGGATCTTCCGAGTTATTGCAGGCGAAGACGCCGTAGTCGCCGAGCAAGGTGTTGAACGTCATGGAGAAGGTATCTCCCGCGTTCACCGCGCCGGGAATCTGGAAGACGTCGTACACGAGGATGTTGCTGGGATCGCCGGGGTTGATGACGAACTTGTAGACGTCGATACCGTTCACGGTTTCAAAAGGCGAGGTGGTGAAATTGGCGCAGTTGCTGGTCTGTGTGGGGGAATTGCAATCGTCGAAGGAGAGGCCCGGCCCGTTATTGGAAGTACCCAGATCCTTGCGTTTGCCCGGACCAGCAAGAGCGGAAGAAGCAGAGAAAAGAAAAACAGCGACGCTGAGTAGAACGAACTTGCGCATGCAGCGGCCTCCGAAAAATATTGTCACGCAGGGCAAACTTCGGCTGGGACAGGCAAAGCGATTAACGCACGCGAAGCAGGAATCGCCAAGGGAATTGTGATGAAAAAAAAGAAATACACATGTACAGGAGTTCCCGTACGCCCATAACCGGACCCTCGCATTTTGTGTGCGATAATGCGCCTGTTAAGCGCCCATGCCGGAACGCAATTCATCACGTGACGATGAAAATACGTCGTCGGGACCACGCGCGACGGGCAATCCATCCGAAGATGCGACGCGCGACGATGCGACACTGAGCGGCGAAACGCTGGACGGCGAAGCGACTCCTTCCGCAAAACCATTCAATCCGAATGCCAGCTTCGCCCGCGGGCAAGTGCTCGCGGGCCGCTTTCGCGTGCTCGGATTCATCGCGCGCGGCGGCATGGGCGAAGTATACGAAGCGCTGGATCTCGAGTTGAAGGAAACGGTAGCGCTGAAAACGGTGCGTTTTGAAATGGCGGATAACGAACGCGCCATGGAACGGTTCAAGCGGGAGATTCAGCTGGGACGCAAGGTGACGCACCCGAGCGTCTGCCGGACGTTCGACGTCTTCCGGCACAGCGATCCGGAATCTCCGGGGCGAGACACGCTGATTGTGAGCATGGAATTTCTGCGCGGGGTGACCCTCTCGCACCGCATTCAGGCGGATGGGAGGCTCAGCGAAGAGTTCGCGCTGCCCATCGTGAAGCAGATGGCGGCGGGGCTGGAGGCGGCGCACGCGGCAGGAGTGGTGCACCGCGACTTCAAGAGCCCCAACGTGATTTTGGTGGCGGCGCCGGACGCGCCGGGCGGCGTGCGCGCGGTGATCACCGATTTTGGGCTGGCCAACAGCGTCGCCGGGGAGTTCGCTTCCCTGACCGGCTCGCTGGACGTGGTCGGGACGCCTGCTTACATGTCGCCAGAGCAGCTGCAAGGCAAAGAGGTGACGGCGGCCACGGACACCTACGCGCTGGGCGTAGTGATGTACGAGATGCTTACGGGCAAATTGCCGTTCGCCACCGGTTCGCTGATCTCGACGGCGCTGAAGCGGATCACCGATCCGGCGCCGACCCCGCGGGCGATTGTGCAAGAGATGGACGCGCGCTGGGAGACCGTCATCCTGCGTTGCCTGGAGCGCGATCCGGAGCAGCGGTTCGCGAACACGATTGATGTGGCGCGGGCGCTGGAGGGCGAGAGCGTGGCGACGCGGGCGATGGCCAGGCCTGCGCCGGAGCCGCGGAAAAAGCTGGCAATCGCGGCGGCGGCAGGAATCGCGCTGGCTTTGGCGCTGGCAGGGGGAATCTACGAACTGCGACGGCCGAAGGATACGCGCGGCGAGAGCGGCTTGGCTGCGGGCACCGCCACGAAGCGCACGGCAGTGGCCATTCTCGGCTTTCAGAATCTTTCAGACCAAGGACAAGCGGCGACGCTGGGCGAAGTGCTGACGGACAGCCTGTGGTCGCAACTGGATGTGGAGCAGATTCGTTTCATTCCGCCGGCGCGCGTCGATGAGATGCGCAAAGACCTGGGGCTCAAGGAAGTGAAGCAGGATTTGAGCCGCGAGGACCTGAAACGGATTGGGGAATATTTGGGGAGCGACGTGGTTGTGACGGGTTCGTATCGAGCGGAGCCGGGCGGCGGCGGGAACAAGGTGGCGTGGAACGTGCGCCTGACGCGGGTGGCGGATCAGCAGAGCCTGGGCGCGGTGCAGCAGGACGGCGCGCAGAACGCGGTGAGCGAGCTGGCGGCGCGGGCCGGCAAGTTGATCCGCGCGAAGCTGGGAGTGCAACTTAGCGCGCAAGAGGAGTCGCGGCTGGATGATTCGTTTTCGGCGAACCCGGATGCGCTGGAAAGTTTCGCGGAAGCTCGCGAGAAACTGCGCGATTACGATTTGCAGGGAGCGATCAAACTGCTGACGAAGTCGGTGGCGGCGGACGCCAAGTTTGCTCAGCCGCACATCGCGCTGGCGGGGGCGTGGTCGGAACTGGGATTCGAGGCCAAGGCCCAGGAGGAAGCAAAGAAGGCGCTGGACCTTTCGCAAAACATGGCGGCGGAAGGCAAAGGGCTGGTGGCTGGGCGCTACTACGAAGCAATGCACGACTGGACCAAGGCCATGGAGCAGTACGCTTCGCTGTGGGCGGTGTACAAGGACGATCCCGAGTACGGACTGCTGCTGGCGCGAGCGCAGACCAACGCGGGGAAAGCGGCGCAGGCGCTGCTGACGCTGGAGGAAGTGCGCAAGCTGGCGCTGCCGCTGCAACTGGCGGCCCGGGCGGATTTGCTGGAGGCGGAGGCTCAGGAAGGGGCCTCGGAGTACGCGAAGCAGCTGGCGGCGGCGAACGCCGCGGCGCAGAAAGCGCAGAACCTGAAAGCGCGGCTGCTGCTGGCCCGAGCCCGGGTGATGCAATGCGGCGCGCTGCTGAACGCAGGCAAAGCGAGCGAAGCGAAAGCGATGTGCGACGAGGCGCGTACGATTAACCAGGAATTGGGCGACGCGCTGGGCACGGCGCGGGCAACGAACGAGGTGGCCAACGCGTACTTCCGCATGGGCGACTACGCGGCCGCGAAACCTCTGTACCAGCAGGCGCTGGGCATGGCCCAGACCATCGGCGACCGGCGGGACGAAGCGGGGGCGTTGAACAACCTGGCGAACATCAGCGACGCGGAAGGCGACGAGAAGGGCGCGGAGGAGGGCTACCGGAAAAGCATTGCGGTGGCGAAGCAGCGCGGCAGCCAGAGCGACCTGGCGCTGGCGCATCAGAACCTGGCGGTGATTCTCTACGCGGAGGGAAAACGCGCGGAGGGCGGGCAATCGTTTCAAGAGGCCATTCGCATTTCGAAAGATATTGGCGACCGCAGAACGGAGGCTCGTGCGCTGAACAATCGTTGCGGCATTCTGTTGAGCGGCGGCGAAGTGCCGGCAGCGCGCGCCAGCTGCGAGGAATCGCTGGAAATCCGGCGGGACCTGGGAGACCCGGGAGACATTGCGCGTTCGCTGGTCAGCGCTGGGGACGTGCAAATGGCCGGCGGGGACTTGAGCGCGGCCGAGCAAAGTTACCGGGAAGCGCTGCGATTCGAAGAGCAGCTGGGGCAGAAGCATGAGGCGGCGCTGACGCGCGTCTCGCTGGCGTATTGGGCGCTGGAGAGCGGGAAGCCGGACGATGCGAGAAGGTTTGCGGGAGATGCGGCCGCGGAATTCGCGCAGGAGAAGGACGCGGAGAGCGAAGCGAGTGCGCGACTGGCGCTGGCGGAGGCAATCTTGGGGGCCGGGCAGGGCGCTTCGGCGGCTGCGAGCGAGCTGGAAAAGGCGCGGGCGCTGGCGGAGAGTTCGACCGACCCTGGTTTGAGGGTGCGGCTGGCGGTGCTGCAGGCGCGGATCGCGGCGGGGTCCGGCCAGGCGGAGGCGGCGATTGCCACCCTGCAGAAATCGGCGGCGGATGCGAAAAAAGCCGCCGATGTGGCGCTGGGGCTGGAAGTCCGCATGGCGCTGGGCGACGCGCAGTTGCTCGCGGGCAAACGGGTGCAGGGAGCGGCGACGCTCTCCGCGGTGGAACAAGAAGCGAAAGCAAGGGGCTTCGCGCTGCTGGCGCGCAAGGCCGCGGCTGTGGCGGCCGCACGGAACAACAGCGCTCGATCCTGATCAGGCACTTTGTGCGGACGAGCCTGGGTCCGGCGGCGCCGTGAATCTCAAGCGCTGAACGTCCTATACTGTTGGCGCCGTTTGTGGCGCCCATGCTGAGAAAAATTCCGACCATTTATCTCGCGCTCGATCCCTTCCTTTCGCCAAGAGGAAAAATTCTGCACCGCTTCGAAGAGTTTGCCGATGCGCTGGCCGAGGCGGGCGCGCCTTGCGTGTGGATCAGCGAGAAAACCCGGCTGCAGCTCGATGAACCGTGGCGGCGGCTGGGCCACGGGGCGCCTTTCATCGCGGAAAGCGGCAGCGGGGTGTTCCTGCCGGAAGGCTATTTCAACGTGAAGTCAGGCCCCACAATGCGCTTCGGGCGCTTCACGTGCATGCCCGTAGCCAAACCGCAACCCGCGGCGGCGGAAGCGCTGGAAGAGCTGGCGTCGGATACGGGAATCGAGGTCGTGACGCTGCGCAGCCTTTCGCCGAGAGAACTCAGCCAGAACACGGGCCTGCCGGCGCGGGAAGCGGAGCTCATGCGGCAGCGGGATTTCGATGAACTGTTTTTTTTCGCCGGCGCGAGCGACGAGGAGACCCATAAATTTGCGGCCGAAGCCAAACTACGGAAGCTCCTGGTGCAGCCGGTGGGCGGATTCTGGTCACTCAGTTGCGGTCCCGACGTGGCGAGATGCGTGCGCGATTTGGGCGGGCTGTATGACCGTTCGCTGCGAACGCACGCGGTGCGAGCCGGCGTGATCGTGGCCAGCGGGCCGTCCGGAGACCAGACGGAAAATCGCGAGCTGCACAAGGCGATGCGGGCTGCTTGCGATCGTGTGTACGTTCTCGCCGAGAAGATGCCTGAGCTCATCGCAGATGCGGAGCCAGACGCAATTGCCGAGCCAGGCGAAGACTCCACGGAAAACACGGCCATTCCACAAAATGAACCGAGCGAAACGTCAATGGCGCCGCGGGGGCGCGACCGCCACTCGTTTCACCTGCATGCGCCCGAGGTCTGGGAACGATTGCTGGAAGCGATCCTGCACACTCGCTGACATTCGAATAACTCGATTGAAGCGCGTTTGGTACTCGTAGGACTCTTATGCGTCTCGCTGCCCGCGACGGGAAAGCATGTCGCGCGACTGTCCCAAAGATTGCACACTTCGCCCGCTGCGATTTCCACAGCGCGAGAACATATGCAATTTCGTGGGAAAAGTATGCAACAAGAAGGCGAAGAGGCGGCCAAGCGTGGACCTAAGATTGCTCCAATGAACGTGACGAAGCGATGTCGCAGTTGTGGAGCGCAGCAAAAAGGACTAGCGGTACTAGGAGATCTTGGGATGAGCTGGTTTATCCGTACGCTTCGCCTTCCGGCGGACGAGTCGCACGTAAATCTCGCTCTCGCCGTCTGCGTGTTCCTGATGGGGCTATTGTCCGTCGGGCTGATCTGGCAGGCACAAATCATCGCCAACCAGCGCGATGCCATCCGCTTTCTGGAATCGGTCAAATTCGGCGGCTGAGCCGGAAAACGCCGCACTTGAACGCGCGCCAGCCGTCTCGCACGGACGCAGCGATTTGCAGCAAGACACACCAAAATCCCGCCATGTGGACTTTTTTGCGCATTGGTGTACGCTGACAATCGGCAGGGGAATTCCTGACCTGGGAGAAATTGCAGTGAAGAAGATTGTACTTTTCGCAGTACTCGCAGTGGCACCCGTCGTTGCTTTGGCACAGCAGCCGCAAAGTGCTGCGCCGGAGCCGCAAGCGGCGCCGGCGACCGGTTCGAACGCGGCGAGTTCCCACCACTCGCGGCATCACCACAAGCGCTCGCGCAACTCGCACCACAAGCACCATCGTTCGACGAAGCAGCAGAGCCAGCCGCAATAAGCCCGCGGCGGCGACGGAACGAGCTTCCGCAAAAACTGGAACGGGGAGCCGCGAGGCTCCCCGTTTTCATTTGATCCGGCCGCTGCCCGAAGCGCGCCAGGAGTTCATGCGCGTTTCGCCTGCGGTACGCACCGCGTGCGCGGTGTGATCAGTTGTGGTGTCGCTCTAAGCCCGGTGGAGTCATGTGCCCCTCTTCCGAAGCTCTGCAGAGCTCACCCTTGCGGTGTACGCCGATGCGTGGGCAGGCACAAGCGAAAAAGTCGCGAAGGGGCGGACTCTGTGGAAAATGCTCAGTGGAGAAATAACCCGGCGAGCAGTGCCGCCCGGCTGAGTTACTTGACGAATAGCGATTCGCGGAGTTGGTCCCGCCCGACGAAAGACTTCACGGTGCGGAAGCGATTGAACAGGTCCTGAATTTCGCGATTCTGGTACACCCGTTGCGCCAGGCACAGCGGCGTGGCGCCGATCACCTGCAAAGTATTCGAATCGGCGACGCGATAGCGATGGAAGCCTTCCGGCTTCTTGCTGTGGAACATGGCGAAGACGATACCGCCAGGGCGAAGAACTTCCGTAAGGCAGCCGACGGTCTGCTTGGCAACGGCGGGTTCGAGATAGTCGAGAATGTCCCACAAGAGAATGGCGTCGAACGACGACGGCGCATACTGCAGACTGGCTTGAACGAAGCGGGCGGCGCGGCCGGCGGGGGTGACGTCAATCGGCTCCGCGGAAGTCGCGGCCTTGTGCAGCCGGGCTTCTTCCTCGGTCATAAAGTCTTTCCACGAGCGCAGCAGGTCGTCGGAGGTGACGCGGAAGCCGCGCTCGATGAAAAAGTTGAGAGTGGTTTGCCACGCCGGACCGAGATCGAGCAGCGTTCCGCGTCCCAGGCCATCGAGATTCCACAAAAACTCTTTCAAGCCATTCGAAACGCGATTCGTTTCCTGTAGTTCCGGGCTTCGGGTGGCGCCGACCGCAATTGGCGGGACGCCGGGGCCACGATGATGCCCGGAAGTCGCCGGGGTTCCGGAAGGACGCGAGACGTTGCGGCTGGCGCCTGCCCCCGACCCGATACCCAGCTTGTTGAGAAGTCCCATCGCTTAGATGACCGCCGTCTGCGAAGCCGCCGCGCTGCTGCTCTTGGGCTTTTCCGCCGAGGATGCAGCCCGCGCATCGTTGCCGCGTGCCAGCGCCTTCCCCGCTTCCACCTTGCCGCGCAGCACGCCGCCGTCTTCAATCGCCAGCCGCTCGGTGCGTACTTCGCCGGAAACGCGGCCGCTGTTCCACACCTGCACGCGTTCCGTTCCTTCAATCTTGCCTTCCACGCTGCCGCGCACGATCACCTCGCGCGCGGAGACGTCCGCTTTCACTTTTCCGTTGGGCCCAACGGTTACGCTGGCGTTGCCGAGATCGAGTTTACCGTCCAGCGTGCCATCCACGAAAAGATCTTCCTTGCCAACGATTTCGCCCTTGATACGAATGCCCTGCGTGATGCAGGCAGTGGCGCGCGGCGAGATCGGAAGCGAAGCGGCCGCGGCGGTAGCCGGTGCAACGGCTGGAACGGAAGGAGCACTATTCGTACTGGGCGCAGGATTTCCAGTGGAAACCGCAGGGGGTTGCGGCGTTCCAGGCGACTTAGAATCTTCTTTCCTCCACATGAGACACCTCGACGGAAACGGTTGATTTTTCGAAGTCGTCGGGCTGGAGGGCGGCGCGACTCAGAAAGCTCAAGATAGTACAGGGTTTACCGCATGTAAAGCGGAATGCCGGACGCCAGATATTGCGTGCCCGGTAAAGCAACACCCTATCCCGTGTAGTTTCAATTTTCCCACAGCCCCTAGGAATGGGGCCGGGGGCGGTCAGGAGCCCTTTCCGTGGAGTTCCCAGACGGCCAGCGGAAAGCCCAGGACTTCGTGGAAAAAGCGCTTCACGGCCTTGCGATGCGCGTACCAATTGGAAGGATCGAAGTCCGCGTCGCGCGCGGCCGCCATTTCAACGCGCACCCCGCCGCCCCAGATTTTTTCCACGATGTAGCGGGCGCGGCGGGTGTGGTAATTCGAAGTGACCACGATCACGCTCTTCCAGCTTTTTTCTTGAATCAGTTTCTTGAGCGCTTCGGCCTCTTCGCGCGTGTTATCGGCGTCCTGCGGAAACGGCAGGATGCGCTCGCGCGGCACGCCGCGCTCGACGAGATCGTGGGTCATGAGCTCGGCGATTCCGGCAAACGGGCGCAGGCGCACGCCGCTGGCAACAACCACCGGAGCGAGATTCTGGCGATAGACCTCGGCGGCGCGGGTGGCGCGGTCGCCGTAAAAGTTGTCGTCGCTCAAAATGATGATGGCGTCGGAGCGTTCGAGCGTGTCTTCGACCACCAGGGATTCGCCGGCATAGCGAAGGATGGGATGCCTTGCCAAGTACAACACGAAGAGCAGGACCGCGAGAAAGAGCAAGGCAATGAGGGTGGCGACGATTCCGCCGCGTTCGTGGCGTCTGGAAATCCGCCTCATGGTTCGCGCCGCTTCATGAGTTGGGATCAATGGCGCGCAATTGTTCGGCGGCCTGTTCGGGCAACACCGCGTTGAAATAAGTTTCCTTGATGCTGTAGGACTTGCTGCGCTTTTCCACGATGGGAAGAATTTCGATGTGCCAGTGGAAATCGTCGGCGAGGGTTTTCCAGTAGCCCGCGAGTTCGCCCTTCTTGCTGCGAGTGTTCGGCGCGGTGTGGACAACCAGATGGAAAGCGGGCGCAATTTTTTCCAGGCGGCGGAGCACCCGGCCGAGCAGCGCGGCGAGTTGGCGGCGATTCGAACCGGCCTTGGGCTGTTCGAAAAGGTGGTTGTGGCGGCGGTGCAGCAGCCACACTTCAAAGGGCACGCGCGAGGCGTAGGGGCAGAGCGCGTAGTAGTCGCCCTGCACGTCCACGATGCGCTTCCCTTTCTTCTCTTCCTGCCGAACGATATCGCAGAAAACGCAGCGCTCTTTTTCGCGGAACCATTCGCGCGCGGCGCGCAACTCGTATTTGATGCGGCGCGGCACAAAGATCGTGCCGGTGATTTCAGAATGCGCGTGCGGCCACTCTTCGCCGGCCAGCTCGCCTTGATTCTTGAAGACGCTCACGTACTTGAGGCGCGTGTCTTTCTTCAAATCGGCCAGACGAGTGACCCAGACGCCGACCACGCGATCGATTTCCTCGTCGCTGAGCTGGGAAAGCTTCTTGTTGTGGTCCGGGGTTTCGACCACCACTTCGTGCGCGCCCATCGGCCCCATGCGGTCGTACATGCCGTCCGGCAAACGTCCGGCTTCGCCCTCGATGCGATAGAGAGGATCGGGGTGCGCCACCACGCGCACTTGCCAGGGACCTTCGGCGGGACTCGAAAGAATGCTCTGTTGCTTATCAATTGCCGGGCGTTCGAAGGGGCAGGAATCGGACTCCGCGTCGTCGCGGTGGCCAACCACCACCCAGCTTTGTGTAATAGGATCCCGTCGAATTTCCATTCGGCTCTTTCCGCTGCCGCGAATCGCTGCGAGTGATGGGCATTAGTTTCTTGGCGCATGGCAAGGGTTGTCAAGCAGGCGGGCGATCATGAAGTACAGCGGCTCGGCGGCGCGCGGCGCGCGTGATATTCTGCGCCACGGAGCGTGCAGGCGTTCGTGGACGATCTGGATTACATGAGGCTGGCGCTGCAGGAAGCGCGCGCGGCGGCCGCGGCGGAAGAGGTGCCGGTGGGCGCGGTGCTGGTGCGCGACGGAGAAATTCTGGGGCGCGGCAACAATCGCACCATCCGCGATTGCGATCCCTCGGCGCACGCGGAGATCGTGGCGTTGCGCGAAGCGGCTCGGGCCGCGGCGAATTACCGGCTGATGGGGGCAACCCTCTACGTGACGATCGAACCGTGCGCGATGTGCGCGGGCGCGATCATCCAGGCGCGGGTGGCGCGCGTGGTCTATGGCGCGGACGATCCCAAGGGCGGCGCCGTGCGCAGCTGTTTTGCGGTGCTCTCGCACCCGCGGCTGAATCACCAGGTGGAGACCGAGGCCGGCGTGCTGGCGGAAGAGAGCGCGGCACTGCTGCAGGAGTTTTTCAGCACGCGCCGCTAAGTGAGCGAGCAGCGACTCGCGCCATTCCTTTTTGGGCAGACTTGTGCGCGCGGGCGTTGTCGGCACACGGAACGCTCTGCTAATCTAGTGAAACTGACCGCGGAGAGGTGACTGAGCGGTTGAAAGTACTCGCCTCGAAAGCGAGCGTACGGGAAACCGTACCGTGGGTTCGAATCCCACCCTCTCCGCCA
>DATKLU010000029.1:0-5268 GCA_035542235.1 Dongiaceae bacterium | reverse complement strand
TGGAACCCGGCGTCTTGCCGGTGTAGCGCGAGACCAGGTTCTGAATGTGCATGCGCTGCCGGTCGGAGAGTTCGTCGCCGGCGGCCTTCTGCAGCGGCTTGAAAGGAACATAGCCTTTCAATTCCTTGGTTCCCTCGGCGGCAGGTTTTTCGGCCGGCGCGGCGTTCTTGGCCCAGCTGGCTGGCGCGGCGGCGGGTGCCGGCGCCGGAATGGATGGCGCGCCCTGCAAGGCTGCGAGCTGCTGAGCAAAAAGCTGGTTCATTGCGTGCAGCTGATCGCGCAGCAGCTGTTCCACCGCGCTCGCCGCGCCGCCAGGGGCTGGCGCCGGCAGGGGAATCGAAAAGGGAAGCGCAGCCGGCGCCGAAACCGGCGCAGCGGCCGTTGCTGCGTTTGCCGCTGCGGGACTCGCAACCACGGGTTCGGCCATTACGCTGGCCGGAAGCTTCTCGTCCAAAAAGCCGGAAAGCGCGTCAATCGTGGCCAGATCGCCCAGCAGCTGGCGGAACGTGATCTTGATCGCGAATTTCGCCTGCAGAGACTGAGTTACCTGCGTCAGAAACAGGGAATCGAAGCCCAGATCGAGGAATGTCGCTCCATATTCGCCTTCCGAGATCGAGACTCCGGAAAGTTCCTGGAACAAGTCTGCCAGTGCGGCGCGAAGTCTTACCACGCGCGGCACCGTCGCGGATTCAGACTGAGATGGATTCACGGCTGACCTTTCCTCCGTTACATCGGCTACTAACGCGGCGGGTTGCCTGTCCTGGTTGGCCGGCGCAACTTCCGCTGCGTCGGAAGCCTGTCCCGCCGGTGTTTCCAGCCAAAAGCGTTTGCGTTCGAAGGGATATCCGGGAAGCGAAACGCGCCGGCGTTGCTCGCCCGAATGCACGGCGGCCCATTGTAGCGCTGCGCCGCCGAGCCACATTCCACCTTGCGCCGCGGCCAGACTCACCGCGTCGCCGTCGCCGGAAAATCCATCGGCCAGCGTGGAAAGAATGCTGATCTCGCCGACCGGCTTCTGCTGGCGCGCCAGTGTGGCCAGCACATTGCCCGGGCCGACTTCCAGGAAAATCCCCGGCGCCTTCATGAGTTCCGCGATTCCCGGCGCAAACTGCACCGGCTGGCGGAAGTGCCGCGCCCAGTAGCTCGCATCCGTCGCGTCCTGTGCCGTCATCCAGGCGCCGGTCACACCGGAAATGTAAGGAATCTTGGGAGCGTGCAAGCGCACCTTGCGAATGGCTTCCGTAAACGGCGCGATGATCGGTTCCATCATCTTCGAATGGAACGCATGCGACGTCACCAGGCGGCGGCAGGCCACTCCCTCTTGGCCCAGTCTCTTTTCGAATTTTTCCAGCGCGGCATGCGGGCCGGCCACCACGCTCAACGCCGGGCCGTTGATGGCCGCCAGGTCCAGTTCCGTTTCGTTCTTCAGCTTCGCGGCCGTTTCCTCGGCGGAGAGGCGCACGGACAGCATGCCGCCGGCAGGCAGCGCCTGCATCATCGCGCCCCGCGTTGCAACGATCTGCAACGCGTCTTCCAGCGAAAAGACGCCGGCCAGGCAAGCCGCCACGAACTCACCGATGCTGTGGCCAAGCATGGCCCTTGGCTGGATTCCGTAGCTCATCCACAACTGGGCCAGCGCGTATTCGATGGTGAAGATCGCCGGTTGCGCGATGATCGTGTCCGTAACACGTTTGCGAAGCTCTTCGGAGACGTCGCTGGCCGGATACAACAGCGTGCGCAGATCTTCCTTCAGCAGCGGCTTCAGGATTTCGGAGCAGCGGTCCACCGCCGCGCGAAACACGGGTTCCGAGTCGTAAAGCTCGCGGCCCATGTTCGGGTACTGCGAGCCCTGGCCCGGGAACAGAAAATACGTGTCGCGTTCGCTCGCGTTCGCGAGATGCCGGCTCTGCACGCGTTTGGGGTCCGGCTTCTGCAGCAGCGCCACCGCTTCGGCGAGGTCCTTGGCTGCCACAAACCGGCGATGCGGAAAGTGTCTCCGTCCGACTTGCAGCGTCCAGGCGACGTCGCTCAACTCGACGCTCGGATTTTCCGCGAGATACGCCGCAAGATTCCTGGCGGCATGCTCCAAAGCATTTTGCGAGCGCGCCGAAAGCAGGAGCACCTGCGCGGGCCGCGCCGGGCGCTTGGCAGTGTCCTCGGGCGCCTGCTCGAGTATGACGTGCGCGTTGGTCCCGCCGACGCCGAAGGCGCTTACCCCCGCTCGGCGCGGCGTAGCACCGGCCTTCCACTCGGACAACTCGGTGTTTACCCGGAACGGGCTGTTCGCAAAATCGAAATTCGGATTGGGTTTCTTGTAGTGCAGCGTCGGCGGAAATTTTCCGCTTTGCACCACGCGCGCGGCGTTGATCAGACCCGTCACGCCCGCGGCCACGTCCAGGTGGCCGACGTTCGTCTTGGCGGAGCCAATCACGCAGAACTGCTTTGCGGCGGTGTGCGCGCGGAAGGCCTGCGTCAGCGCCGTCAACTCGATTGGGTCGCCAAGCGGCGTGGCGGTGCCGTGCGCTTCGATGTAGCCGATCGTCGCGGGATCGATGCCCGAAGCGCCATGCGCCAGGGCAATCACCTGCGCTTGTCCCTCGACGCTCGGGGCGGTGTAGCCGACCTTTGCCGCGCCGTCGTTGTTGACGCCAAATCCACGAACTACGGCGTAAACGTGATCACCGTCCGCCACCGCGTCTTCGTAACGCTTCAAGAGCAGCACGCCGCAGCCGCTGCCAAACACCGTGCCTTGCGCGTCGGCATCGAAGGTGCGGCAGTGGCCGTCCGGCGAGGCCATGCCGCCTTCCTGGTAGAAGTAGCCGCGCTTTTGCGGCAGCGGAATCGAAACACCGCCGGCCAGCGACATGTCGCACTGATAGGTGAGCAGGCTCTGGCAGGCTTGGGTGACGGCGAGCAGAGATGTCGAGCAACCCGCTTGCAGCGTAAATGCCGGACCGCGAAGATTCAGCTTGTAAGAGACGCGCGTCGCCAGAAAATCCAGGCTGCTGCCCAGCATGGCCTGATAGTTTCCAACCTGGTATTCGCCCGTGAAGCGCTGGATGAAGCCCGGCACAGTACAAAGCTTCTCGAGCAAGTAGCTCGGAATGCTCATGCCGCCGTACACGCCGATCATCCCCGGGTAGGAATACGGGTCGTAGCCCGCATCTTCCAGCGCCTGCCAGCAGCTCTCCAGGAAAATCCGATGCTGCGGGTCCATCAGCTCCGCCTCGCGCGGGTAGATGCCGAAAAATTCGGCATCGAACAGCTCGATGTCCTTCAGGATGGAACGCGCCTTGACGTAGTTGGGAGACTTCGCGAGCTCGGTAGCATTCGGCACTTCCAGTTCTTCCACGCGGAAATGCGAAATGGATTCGATTCCACGCAACTGGTTCTGCCAGAACTCGGCCACGCTACCCGCACCCGGGAAGCGCCCGGCCATTCCGATGATCGCCACGCCCTCGAGGCGCGGTTCTTGCGTGCCGTTCGCGCTCAAGGCCTGGTCCCTCGTGCCGCTCGTTGCTTTGCCATCGCTTCGCGCTGTTTGCGGGCTTGTTCCTGCGCTGCGCTAAATTGCGGGCTGGTTTCTCCGGCCGTCGAGAGATACCGGGCCAGCGACCGCACGGTTACGTGTTCAAACAGCGCGGTCACGGGAATCTCTCGCGCCGCCGTCTTCTGCAATTGTGCGTGCACCGATACAATCAGCAACGAGTCGCCGCCGATATCAAAAAAGTTCTCGTCCAGCCCTACCGACTTCGCTCCCAGCACCTCTCTCCACAATGCGGCGATTTGCTCTTCCAGCGCGTTGCCCGTTGCTTGCGCGGAGACTGGCCCGGAAGCGGCCTGCGGATTCGGAAGCGCGGCCCGGTCAACCTTTCCGTTCGCGGTAAGCGGCAGTTCGTCGAGCGCAACGAAATACGCTGGAACCATGAAGACCGGCAGTTTGGCCGCGAGAAACTCCTTCAAGCCTCCCGCCGCAACGGAAGCTCCGCCGCGCGGCACGACATAGGCGGCCAGGCGTTTCGTTCCGGCGGCATCCGTATGCAGAACCACGCACGCCTGTTGCACCGAAGGGTGCTGCGCCAGAGCGGCCTCAATCTCGCCAAGCTCAATCCGGTGGCCGGAAATCTTCACTTGTTGGTCGCGGCGCCCCAGGAATTGCAGCGTGCCATCCGGCAGCCAGCGCGCCAGGTCGCCTGTGCGGTACATCCGCCCATCCGGTTCCGGGGAAAATGGATCGCTCACAAATTTCGCCGCCGTCAGCTCTCCGGCGTTCAGATAACCGCGCGCGATGCCGTCGCCTCCGGCGCAAAGTTCGCCAACTTCTCCAGCGGGTACCGGCTGCAGTTGTTCGTCAAGCAGGTACACAGAAGTGTTGGCGATGGGCCGGCCAATGGAAACACTGTCGGGAATCACATCGCCGTGCCGCATGCTGTGGCAACAGGTAAAAGTGGTGCCCTCGGTAGGGCCGTATCCGTTGATCAGCGTCGTATTCGGGGCGCGATCGAGAAACTTGCGAACGTGCGGCGCGGAGAGAGTGTCGCCGCCTGCCAGCAACTGCCGCAGGCCGACCAGGTCGTCCAGCCGCTGATCCACGAAGAGGTGAAACAGACCCGCGGTCAGCCACAACGTGGTCACGCCTTCTTTGCGGATCGTGTCGCCGATCTCCTGCAGTGACGACGCGTGTGGCGGCATCAGCACCAGCTTCGCGCCGTTCAGCAACGCGCCCCAGATTTCGAATGTCGAAGCGTCAAAGGAAATCGGCGCGTATTGCAGGAACACTTCCTCAGGACCGAATGCGGCGAAATCGGTGTTACGCACCAGGCGCACGATGGAACGCTGCTCGACCATCACGCCCTTGGGCCGGCCGGTCGAGCCGGAGGTGTACATCACATAAGCCAGATCGCGAGCGCTTGCCGGAACTTTCAGGTCCTGCTCGTCCGCTGCGTCGCGATTCTTCGCGGCGTCATCCAGATAGATCTTGGTCAACTCTGCGGCATCGTGAAACGCCGACGACTGGCTGTGCTGCGTGAGCACAATCCGCGCCCCGGTATCGCTGAGCATGAAGCTCAGCCGCTCGGCCGGATAGCTCGCATCCAGCGGCACAAATGCCGCTCCACATTTCAAAATCGCCAGCATACCCACGATCATTTCAAGCGAGCGCTCGGCGCACAACCCAACCAAGGTTTCCCGTCCCGCACCCGAACGTACTAGGCTGCGCGCCAGTACGTTCGAACGACGGTTCAGTTCGCCGTAGCTCAAAGCCTGCTC
>DATKLU010000028.1:0-20248 GCA_035542235.1 Dongiaceae bacterium | reverse complement strand
CGAACCCGGGTAACCAACGCTCGGGTACGTCGAGGAATACGTCACGCAAGCGGTATTGATCGTACGCAGCGAACCGACTGCGGACGCTTCGTTAGCCGCCATACGCGAACGGAGCAAGTTCGGGATGGCAATCGCCGCGATGATCAGAATGATCGCCACGACGATCAGCAATTCGATAAGGGAGAAACCCTTTTGATTCTTCTTCACTGTGTAATCTCCTGAGAAATCTGTCTGTTTTCGCGTTCCGAAGAACGTTACGCCAGGGGAATATGCATGGTACATGCCAACACGAGGCCAGAAAAGGTACAGGTGATGAAAAAATCTATCTTGTTGCTTCTACTGGACTTATAAGTCTACGGGCGGCCGGAAACGGTCATTCCTGCAAAGGTACAGGTCGAGTGGCGCTAAACGTGACACTTCTTGTCCGGTACGGAACGACGAATCTTGGCACTCTCCTTTTTGTATCTTCATATTTATAAAGGGTTTACGTTACGCCAAAAGGGAGTGCCGTGCTCCCGTGGCAACCCCTTCAGAAGGCGTCGATCGCACCGACCGCAATGCGGTCGAGGTGAGTTTGGCAGGTTCTCGAACCCCTCAATCGGGCGACATGTCCCACGCCGGAACACTGGTTACGCACATGGAGCACGAACCGAAAACCGCCCGGCATCACAAGCCGTGCTTTTTTGCGTAGTGGCGGAACGACCGGTAGGTGATGTTCAGCAGCTCGGAAGCGCGGGTGCGGACGCCCCCGGCTTTTTCCAGTGCGGCCAACAGGTATTTTCGCTCGGCGTCGGCGATTTCCTTCTCGAAATCCACGCCGCCCTCGGGGAAGGACGCGGCAGCCGTCTCGGTGCTCAGCCCCGGTGTGCTGGCATAACCGGCGATGCGATCGGGCAGTACGCGCAAAGTGATTTCGCCGGAGGTTTCGAGGGCCACGGCGCGCTCCATGGTGTTTTCAAGTTCACGTACGTTGCCGGGCCAGTCGTACGCCTCGAGCTTGCTCATGGCCTCGGGAGAAATGCCTTCGATAGGCTTCTCCATGCTGCGGCGGAAGCGGTCGAGGAAATGGCGGGCGAGGAGCGGGATGTCTTCCCGGCGTTCGCGCAGCGGGGGCAACTGGAGAGGGATGACGCTCAAGCGATAGTACAAATCCTCGCGAAAGCGTCCTTCGGCGATTTCTTTGTCGAAATCCTTGTTGGTGGCGGCGATGACGCGCACGTCAACGTCAACCTCTTCGGTGCTGCCAAGCGGCCGGACTTTGCCTTCCTGCAGGACACGGTACAGCTTCACTTGCATGGTGAGGCTCATATTGCCGATCTCGTCCATGAAAAGCGTGCCGCCGTGGGCAGCCTGGAACAGTCCCTGGCGGTTTTCGTTGGCACCGGTGAACGCGCCCTTCATGTAGCCGAAGAGCTCCGATTCCAGAAGGGTCTCGGGAAAGGCGCCACAGTTAATGGTGATGAACGGGGCCTGGGAGCGCTGGCTGTTCTCGTGGATGGCCCGCGCGACCAGTTCCTTACCGGTACCGCTCTCCCCGGTAATCAGCACCCGGCTGGGCTGCGGGGCGACGGTCTGGATAAGGTCGAAAATCGCCCGCATCTTGGGGCTCTGCCCGATGATGTTGTCGAGGCCCGTGAGGCGGCGCAATTCCCGGCGCAGATACCCGGCTTCTTTTTTCCAGCGCAGGCTTTCCGCGACGCTGCGCACGGCGCGGCGCAACTGGTCAACGAGGTCATGGTCCTTGATGATGTAGCGATCGGCGCCGGCATTAATCGCGGCGATGGCGGTATCGAGGGTGGGGACGCCGGTAACCAGCAGGAAAAAAGTTTCGGGCGCGACTTCCTTGGTGAAGGAGAGGAGTTCCACGCCGCCTTCGCCGGGCATGCGCACGTCGGAAATGACGATATCAAAGAGCTGCGACTCGAGCTTGCGCTTTGCGGCCTCGACGTTGCCGGCCACTTCCACGCGATGACCTTCCTTGCGGAAGGTGATTTCAAGCAGTTCGCAGATGGAGCGCTCGTCGTCCACCACAAGGATGTGCGCGGTCTCGCCGCGGGTGATTTCTTTCGGCAATGTCTTGGTAGCGTGCATGGCGGTCAGGCAACCTGCGGGAGTTCCACGATGAACTCCGCCCCCTTGTCTTTCTCCGAAACCACGCGGATCCGGCCGCTGTGGGCCTGCACGATCTGGTAGACGATGGAGAGTCCCAGTCCCGTACCGCCCTCGAAGCCGGACTGCAGCGGCTCAAAAATTTTGGCCCTCTGCTTCGGGTCCAGGCCAATGCCGGTGTCGCGGAACGCGATACGCAGCCAGGGCGCGCTCTCTTCCAGGCCCACGGTGAGCTTGCCGCCATCCGGCATGGCGCGCAGTGCGTTGTCGCACAAGTTCCAGAAAACTTGCTTAATCTTGCTGGCATCCACGCGGGCCTTCAACGCTTTGTCTTCGTAGGCGCGCTCGATGTGATACTTGGTGCCCACGTCAGGTTTCTTTTCCATCAGCATGAGGGCGTCGTCGAGCAACGAGCGGACGTCCTCAACCTGGAACTCGTAGGTCTTTTCCCGGGAGTAGTTCAGGAAGTCGGTAATGATGCGATTGAGTCGCTCGGATTCGCGGCTCACGATGTTGACGAGATGCTTTTCGTCCTCTTCGAGGGGAACCATGCGGCCCAACTCGGCAACGGCTCCGGCCATGGCGGTGAGTGGCTGGCGAATCTCATGAGCGATGGCCGCGGAAAGGCGGCCGAGAGCGGCCATGCGATCCTTGGTGGCGACTTCCTGTTCGAGGCGGCGCAGGTCGGTGAGGTCCTGGAAATTGAAAACGTAACCGCTGCGGGCGGCATCGCGCGAGCGCAGCGGGGACACGCTGATGCCGAGAAAGCGCTGGCGGCCGGTGGGCGAGGTGTAGTCAATTTCACGGCGCAGGCCGGTTTTTTCCTCTCCGGTCATCAGCGCCGGCAACCAGAAGTCCTTGTTCCAGTCTTTCAAAAACGTGCCACGCAGTTCGGCGAACTTGCGCTCGAGGATTTCTTCGCCGGTGCGATTGAGCACCACGATACGGCCCTCGCCATCGGTGGTCATCAAACCGCCGCGCATGGAGTGAATGATGTCCTGGGTGAAGTCCTGGAGGTCCAGGAGCTCCTCGTGTTTGGCGTCCAGCTCCTGGCCCTTGCTGCGAAGCAAGTGCGAGAGCAGGCTGGCGAGATAGGCGACGGCGACAAAACCGAGGCCGTGGCTGACGCACCAGAGAGCGATGGCGCCGGCGGAACCGAGGGTTGAGCCGGGCGAGGGAATTCTGCCGGTATAAGCCAGGATTTCAAGAACCGAGAGCGCCACCAGCGAAGCAGCGGCGCTGAGGAAGCTTCCCCGGCGATCAAACAAGATGCTGGAGACGATGATGACCAGAAGGTAGAGCGAGATGAAGTAGCTGTCCTGCAGGCCCGTGGCATACACCACCCCGGTGATGGCTGCGATGTCGCAGACCACCTGCAAGGGGCCGTGCCAACTGGCATCGGGAATCCAGCGGACGAGAATCAGCTCCAGGCTGGCCAGGGTGATCCAGAAGATGATGATGGAAAGGAAGAGACGGCCGGGCGTCTGCCCCGGCGCATATTGCGGCGAGAATACGCCAACCGCCAGGATGAGGACGATCATCAGCAGCCGGACGCGCGCCAGCCACTGCAACCATTCGCGTTTTGTGCGTTGCGACTCCATCGCGCCCCTCAGCGCACGAACCACGCGCCCCCGCTAAACACAGACGAGGGAAGACTGCCGAAAGCGGCGCGCCCTCCCTCGTCCCGATGCTCTTCCCTGCCCGATTAGTGCATGTCGCTGAGCTTGCCGATCAGCGAGAACAAAGGCAGGTACATGGAGATGACGACGCCGCCGACGACCAGGCCCAAGAACACGATCATGACCGGTTCGAGGGCGGTCAGCAAATCCTTGACGGCCGCGTCCACTTCTTCTTCGTAGAAATCGGCGATTTTCTGCAACATGGCGTCCATGGCGCCGGTCTGTTCGCCGACGGCAATCATCTGGGTAACCATGCCCGGGAAAACTTCGGAGTCCTTGAGCGGCTCGGTGAGGGATTTGCCCTCTTCGAGCGACTTGCGGACTTTATTCAGCGCCTGTTCGACGATGGCGTTGCCGGCGGTCCTGGCGGTGATGTCCAGGCCTTCGAGAATCGGAACACCGCTCGAGATCAAAGTGCCGAGGGTGCGGGTGAATCGCGCGACGGCAATTTTGCGCATCAGGATGCCGAGCACGGGAAGCTTGAGGATGACGCCGTCAAGGACCAGTCTGCCTCCGGGCGTTCCATACCAGGCCTTGAGAGCGAAGATGATGCCAATGAACCCGACCAGGAACAGCAGGCCGAACCAGCTGCCGATCAGGTTGCTGAGGGTGATGACGATGCGCGTGGGCAAGGGCAAGGAAACGCCGAGGCCCGCGAACAAGGTGGCGAAAATGGGGACGACCTTCCAAAGCAGCAGGATGATGACGCCCGCGGCCACGGTCAAAACGCCGACCGGATAAACGAGAGCGGACTTGACCGCGCGCTGCAGCTTGACGTTCTTTTCAATATAAGAAGAGAGGCGCTGGAGAATGGTGTCCAAAATACCGCCGGTTTCGCCAGCTTCGACCATGTTGGTGTACAGGGGGTCGAATACCTTGGGCGACTGCTTCATGGCGGCAGAGAGGGTGGCCCCGCCTTCGACCGAGGCGCGGGTGTTGGTGAGCACCTTCTGAAAGGTCTTGTTCTCCTGCTGCGAGGCCAGAATCTCCAGGCACTGCACAAGGGGGAGACCGGCGTCGATCATCACCGAGAACTGGCGGGTGAAGATCGCGAGTTCCTTGGCGTTGACGCCAGCGCCGAAGGTCGGGAGATTGATCTCGCGGCCCTTTTCGCTCATCTTTGTGGCAGTGATCTGCTGACGCTTCAGCAGGTTCTGAAGGTCGGCCTTGCTGGTGGCCGTCATCTCGCCGCTGACTGTTGCTCCGGCGCGATTGGTGCCCCGGTATGTATAGACCGGCATAGTTTCCTCCTCAGCCGTTCGATCCTCTTGAGGACATGCGCGTCCTCAGAAATTGTCGCCTACTGCTCTTACTTCTTCGCTCCCACCGGCACGCGAGCCGAACCTGCCGGCGCGCTGGACACCCCGCGGTTGATCATGTCCTGCAGTTCGTCGGGGTTCGACGAACGAGCGAGGGCCACTTCCAGGGTGATCTGCTTGGCGAAATAGGTATTCGCCAGGCACTGATTAAAAGTCTGCATGCCGGACTGTCCGGTGCCGGTCTGCATGGCGGAATAGATCTGGTGAATCTTGTCCTCGCGGATCAGGTTGCGAATGGCGGGATTGGGCACCAGGATTTCCATAACCATGGCGCGGCCGCGGCCATCCACGCGCGGGAGCAAGGCCTGGCAGAGCACGCCTTCGAGCACCATGGAGAGCTGGGCGCGAATCTGGGGCTGCTGGTGGGCCGGGAACACGTCGATAATACGGTTGATGGTGGAAGCCGCCGAGTTGGTGTGCAGGGTGGCGAAGGTCAAGTGACCGGTTTCCGCGATACGCAGGGCAGATTCGATGGTTTCCAGGTCGCGCATTTCGCCGATGAGCACCACGTCGGGATCTTCGCGCAGGGCGGCGCGGAGAGAGTTCGAGAAGGAGTGGGTATCGGCGTGCACTTCGCGCTGGTTGACCAGGCACTTCTTGTGGTTGTGCAGAAATTCGATCGGGTCCTCGATCGTGATCATGTGCTCTTCGCGCTCGGAGTTGATCTTGTCGAGCATGGCGGCAAGCGTGGTGGACTTGCCGGAACCGGTAGGACCGGTGACGAGGATCAAGCCGCGCGGCTTTTCGCACAGGGCCTTGACCACCGGGGGCAGGCCCAAGGCATCAAAGCCCTTGATTTCCCAGGGAATGGTGCGGAAAACGGCGCCGACGGCGCCGCGCTGATTGAACACGTTGCCGCGGAAGCGGGCCAGATTCTTCAAGCCGAAGGAAAAGTCGAGCTCCAGGTTCTCTTCAAAGCGATGCTTCTGCGCGTCCGTGAGCACGCTGTAGGCGAGTGATTTCGTATCCGCGGCGGTCAACGGAGGCAGCTCCAGGGGGCGCAGGCGGCCGTGCACGCGCACACGGGGCGGGCTGTTGGTCGTGATGTGCAGGTCGCTGCCGCCCATCTCGATCATCTTCTTCAGCAATTCGCTCAACGTCATTCCGGACATAATTCTTTCCTCTCTACAAAACCGTTTCGCGCAGGACTTCGTCCATGGTGGTGAGCCCCGCGGCGATCTTGACCAGACCACTGCGCCGCAGGGTCAGCATGCCCTGCTCGACGGCCTTCTTCTTGAGTTCCAACGCGGAGGCACCGACGAGAATGAGTTCGCGCAGCTCGTCGTTAATTTCCATGACTTCGTACAAACCGGTGCGGCCTTTGTAGCCGCCCTTGTTGCAAATGCTGCAACCCTTCCCGTGGTACACCTTGGTGGTCCGGGCCTCTTCTTCGGAGTAACCGGCGTCAATCAGCACCTGCTGCGGCACTTCGACTTCTTCCTTGCAGTTACTGCAGATGCGGCGCACCAGACGCTGCGCGCAAATCAGGTTGACCGAAGTGGCCACGAGGAAAGGCTCGATACCCATGTTCATCAGGCGGCTGATGGTGGAAGGCGCATCGTTGGTGTGCAGGGTGGAGAGCACCAAGTGGCCGGTAAGCGCGGCCTTCACCGCGATTTCCGCGGTTTCAAAGTCGCGGATTTCGCCGACCAGGATGATGTTGGGGTCCTGGCGGAGGAAGGCGCGGAGAGCGGCGGCAAAGTTCAGGCCGATCTGCTCTTTCATTTGCACCTGATTGATGCCGCCCAACTGAAACTCGACCGGATCTTCGGCGGTCATGATGTTGGTGTCCACCTGGTTGAGGCGGGCGACCGAAGAGTAGAGGGTGTTGGTCTTACCCGAGCCGGTGGGACCGGTGACCAGCACCATGCCGTAAGGCTTCAAAATATTGCGCTCGAACTTGGTCAGGGAGGATTGCTCGAAACCCAGCTTGGTCATGTCCAGGCGCAGGTTTTCCTTGTCCAGCAACCGGAGCACGATTTTTTCGCCGTACAGGGTAGGCACGGTGGAAACGCGGAAGTCGAGTTCCTTGCGCTTGCCGTCGGCCTTGTACTTGATCATGATGCGGCCGTCCTGCGGCAGGCGCTTTTCCGCGATGTCCAGCTTGGCCATGATCTTCAGGCGGCTGGTGATCGCGTCTTTTACCCGGAGCGGCGGGTTCATGACGGTCTGCAGCATGCCGTCCACGCGGAAGCGCACGCGCATTTCCGTTTCGTACGGTTCGATATGGATATCGCTGGCGCCCCGCTTCACGGAATCGGTCAGAATCAGGTTGACCAGCTTGATGATCGGGGCTTCCTCGGCGGCTTTTTCGAGCGAGGCCGCGTCGAGTTCCTGTTCGTCGGGGGCGAGTTCGAGCTCCTCGTCCACCAGGTCTTTCATCAAGTTGGTGAGCTCTTCGCCGTTGGCCGCGGCGCCGCCGTAAAAGCGGGAGATAGCGTCGGCAATGGCCGATTCGGAAGCGACCACCGGTTCGACGTTGAAGCCGGTCATGAACTTCACGTCGTCCATGGCGAACACGTTGGTCGGGTCGGTCATGGCGATGGTGAGCACGGAGCCCACGCGCGAGAGCGGAACCACCTGATAGCGAAGCGCGGTGTCTTGCGGAATCAGCCGGATGACGTTGGGGTCGATTTCGTAATACTTCAGATTGATGGAGGGCACGCCATACTGGCGGGAAAGCACACCGGTGATGTCGTCATCGGTGATGTAGCCCATCTTGGTCAGACAGCTTCCCAGCTTGCCGCCGTTCGCCCGTTGGTACTCGAGCGCCTTTTGCAGCTGATCCTGGGTGATCAGGCTTTCTTTGACTAGAATTTCGCCTAGACGGACCGACATCCGGGGTGCTCCAGACCCTGCGACAACTCACGGCTAAAAGTAACAAAACTTGTCACATGCCGCTGCGCGTTTTTCAGGCGTCGTTCTAAAGTCGCTAACCCCTGTACGCCGGTACAGTGCCCGTTCTTCCGCACAGGCGTGCATTTTCGCGGTGCTTGACTTGGCTCGCCAGCGTCGCTACTTTCACAGCAGAATGAATTTTTCCCCAGCCTTCGCCTGGCCTTCGACCCCGAACGTTTCCGCAGTTTCCCGCGCGTTGCCGGTCTACTTCGATACCCTGTTCGCCGCATACGGTCCGCAGGGGTGGTGGCCGGGGCGCTCGCGGTTCGAGACCATCGTCGGGGCGATCCTGACCCAGAACACGGCTTGGGCCAACGTCGAACTCGCGCTGCGCAACCTGCGCTCGGCGAAATTGCTTTCAGCGGCGGCGATTCGCGAGGTAGAGCAACCTGCACTGGAGAAGTTGCTGCGGCCCGCCGGTTATTTTCGGCAGAAGGCGCGGACCTTGAAGGGATTTGCAGAGTTTCTGCACCACGACTTTGCCGGTTCGCTGGCCAAGATGTTCCGGACGCCGAGCGAAGAACTGCGCCCGCGCTTGCTGGCGTTGCGCGGCATCGGCCCGGAAACCGCGGACTGCATCCTGCTCTATGCGGGTAAGCAGCCGGTCTTTGTAGTGGATGCGTATACCCGGCGGATGCTGGAGCGGCACGGATTGGCCGCGGTCGGCACTGACTATGAGGAGATTCGGCGGCTTTTTCAGAGTTCCCTGCCGCACGACCCGCAACTCTTCAACGAGTTTCACGCGCTGATCGTGCACATCGGCAAAGCCTTCTGCCGCAAGCGCGAGCCGCGCTGCGCAGAGTGCCCGCTGCGTGAATTCCTGCCGGCCACGCCCGGCGCGCGCGTCAGGCATGGCGAGGCGGTTTGCGCATGACCTCTACGTCGTCGAACCAACGCCGCCGGCTGCTCCTTGCAGGAGTCGTGCTGACGCTGCTCCTGGCGGCGGTTTTCACGCTGGGGTCGCTGGACACGCCGTTCGAACCGCGCAACTGGCGGGACGTCCTGACGCTGTACGCAGTGTCCTCATTCATCACGGCCGCGCTGATCGTCTTTGGCCTAATCTTGTCGCGTACCCTGCTGCGCCTCTGGGCCGAGCGGGGCCGGGACGAACTGGGTGCGCGGTTCAAGACCAAGATGGTCGTCGGCGCGGTGGCGCTCTCCCTGCTGCCTGTGATCTTCATGTTCTTCGTAAGCTATTCCCTGCTGAACCGGACACTCGCGCGCTGGTTCCCGCGCCCGCTGGAGATCGCGAGCGAACAGAGCCGTGGCCTGATCGACGATCTGAACCGGGCAGAACTTCCGCGCCTGCGGGCGCTGGCGCAAGAAGCGGCGGTCCACGGCTCTGCGGGCAATGAGGAGTTTCTGGCACGGGTGATCAAGCTGGGCGCGGATTGCGCGTGGATTCTGGACGCGTCCGGCCGGGTGCAAAAAGGCGGCGCGATCGAGCCAGGATCGGTTCTGATGCGCGCCGAGGGCACCTTCCGCTATGCCACCGCGCCGGGGACACAGATCTGGGCGCTCCCGGACGGCCTGGAGCTGTGGCGCGTGAATGACCAGACGTGCCTGGTGACCCGCCAGCCGGTGCTGGACGCCGGGCGGCGCATGGGTGAATTGGTGGTTGGCCGGTACACGGCACCGAACTTCGCCGAAAAGTTTTCGGAAATCGAAAAGCAGTCTCTGGCGTACGACCAGGAAAAACAGCACCTGCGCGCCTTGAAGCGGCAGTTGCTGCTGATCCTCTCGTTCTTCACGGTGCTGCTGCTTTCATCGGTGTTGTGGCTGGCGCTGTATCTGGCCAAACAGGTGACGCTGCCGATTCAGGCGCTGGCGGAAGGCACGCGCGAGGTCTCGGCGGGAAATTTCGATTACCAGGTGCCGGAGCAGGCGCACGACGAACTCGGCGCGCTGGTGCGCTCGTTCAACAGCATGACCACGCAGCTGCGTGACTCCCGCGCCCAGCTGGACCAGTTCACGCGCAACCTGCAGCAGGCGGTGCAGGAACTGGAGCGGCGCCGGCAGCTGATGGAGACGGTGCTGGAGAATATTCCTACCGGCGTGGTTTCGCTGGACCAGGAAGGCAACATCCTGCGGGCGAACCCGGCCTTGCGAGAGATTTTTGGTGCGGGCGCGAAGAACGCGCGCACGGTCGAGGACCTGCTGGGCGGCGAAGAAGAGGCGCGAGCGATCCGCTACATGCTGCGGCGCGCGCTGCGCACCGGGGTGGTGTCCCGCGAACTGGAAATCATCGCGGGCGGGCGGGTGCTGCACGCGGCGGTGACCGTCAGCGCGCTGGGCCCGAGGCGCGCCAACACCGGCTTCGTGCTGGTGCTGGACGACTTGACCGAGCTCTTGCGCGCGCAAAAAGCCGCGGCCTGGCAAGAAGTGGCGCGGCGCATCGCGCACGAAATCAAAAACCCGCTCACGCCCATTCAGCTTTCGGCGCAGCGCCTGCTGCGCTATTTGGAGAAAACGGGCGAGACCGGCAGCGCGGTACCGCGCGATTCCGAGCTGACGCGGCTGGTGGCCGAATCGTCGCGGCTGATCGAACGCGAAGTCGGCACGCTTGCCGCGCTGGTGAACGAGTTTTCGCAGTTCGTGCGCTTCCCTTCCGCCAAGCTGGAATCGGCGGACGTGAATACCATCGTGCGCGAGGCGATGGAAGTCTTCGCGAACCGGCTGGACGGCATCACGCTCAGGACCTCTTTTGCCGAGCGGCCGCCGCTGGTGCGCGCCGATACCGGCTTGCTGCGCTCAGTGATCGTCAACCTGATTGACAACGCGGCCGAAGCGCTGGAGTCCGCTGCGGTGCGCACGATCTGCATCGAGACGCGCAGCAAGGCGGACATGGACTCGGTGGAAATTGTCGTCTCGGACACCGGACACGGCATTTCGCCGCAAGACAAGGACAAGCTGTTCCTGCCGCACTTTTCCACCAAAGACCGCGGCACCGGCCTGGGCCTGGCGATTGCCGCGCGCATTGTCGGCGAACACGGCGGTTCCATCCGGGTGGAAGACAATTCGCCCGTGGGCTCGCGATTTATCGTGGAGCTTCCCGCCGCCGACGTGCTCGCTTCCGCCCCATCCGAGCGGCCCTGACGCCACCGCTCGGCCTTTCTCTAACCTGTTCTACTTTGCTTCTCCCGCGCACTCGCGTTACTTTTGTAGGCGACACCTTCATGGCTCCGAAACCGCATATTCTGATTGTTGATGACGAGGCCGGGATTCGAGAATCGCTCGCTTCGATTCTTGCCGACGAGGGCTACATCGCGGAGAGCGCGGAGTCGGCGGAGCGCGCGATTGAGCGCGCGGGCCATGGCGGCCTGGACGTGGTCCTGCTTGACGTGTGGCTGCCCGGAATGGACGGGCTGGAAGCGCTGAGCCGCATCCAGACCCTGCCGCACCCGCCGGCGGTGATCATGATTTCCGGGCACGCAACGATTGATACCGCGGTGCGGGCCACGAAGCTGGGCGCGTTCGACTTCATCGAAAAACCGTTGACCCTGGAGCGGGTGATCGTGCTGGTGCGCAACGCGGTGCAGCAGCGACGCCTGGAAGAGGAAAACCAGTCGCTGCGCTCGGAGCTGGGACACCGCCACCAAGTGATCGGGGACAGCATCCCGATGAAGGCGTTGCGCCAGCAGATTGCGGTGACGGCTCCCACCAACGGCCGGGTGCTGATTTTTGGGGAGAGCGGCACCGGCAAAGAGCTGGTGGCGCGGTCCTTGCATGCGGCCAGCCTGCGCAACAAGGGGCCGTTCGTGGAGGTAAACTGCGCGGCCATTCCGGAAGAACTGATCGAATCGGAATTGTTCGGACACATCAAGGGCAGCTTCACCGGGGCGAGCGACGACAAGATCGGGAAGTTCCAGCAGGCCGATGGCGGAACTCTGTTCCTGGACGAAATCGGGGACATGAGCCTTCGCACGCAATCGAAAGTGCTGCGCGTGCTGGAGGAACAGCGATTCGAGCCGGTGGGATCGAACCTGACGGTGAAAGTGGACGTGCGGGTGATCGCTGCGACAAATAAGGATCTGGAGCAAGAAATCGCGCACGGACGCTTCCGGCAAGATCTGTTTTACCGGCTGAATGTGATTCCGTTTTTTGTGCCGCCACTGCGCGACCGCAAGGAAGACATACCGATACTGGCGCGGCATTTCCTGAATGAATTCAGCTCGGCCTACGGCAAAAAGACGCGCGAGCTCAGCGAGGGCGCGCTGGAGATTCTGCTGCGCTACCCGTGGCCGGGAAACGTGCGCGAATTGCGCAATCTCGTGGAACGGCTGGTGATTGTGTGCCCGCAAGTGCGCATCGAGCCGCACCATCTGCCGCCCGAGCTTTTCCGCGGGGTGGTGGAAAGCACGCAGCATCCGTACGGGACGCTGCACGAGGCACGGAGCGCGTACGAGCGGGAGTTCATCCTGCGCAAGCTGCAGGAGAATCGCTGGAACATGACGCAGACGGCTGCGGCGCTGGGCCTGGAGCGTTCGCACTTGTACCGCAAGATGAAGTCCTTGGGAATCGCGGCACCGGACTAAGCGACCGGCTCCAATCAATCGGGAACCGGCGTGTTGCGCGCGGTTTCGACCGGAGCAACAACAGCAGTGATGGGCATGCCGACGGGGACCACAGCGTCTTTGCCGTGGCGAGCAATCTGATAGAAATCCACGACCGGGATCAAGAAGGCAGCGTTGGGAAGCTGGGCTTGGCCCTCGAGGCGGGCCTCGCCGCGCAGAGGTATCTCCCCATTCGGGGTCTGCAGCGCGTTTACGCGGAATTCCAGTTCACCCGGTGCGCCACCGTGGCCGGTCTTATCCACCTGCATGACCGTGGCGGAGCCGGGTGTGCCCTTGGCAGCGACGAGTTTGCCCGCAATGAACAAGTCTTCCGCGAGAATCAGCGGAATCTTGTCGCCGATTTCCGCGGTATTCGAACTCACCGCCTGAGCGAAGGTGAAACGCACGGATTGCGACTGCGCGTCGCGAGTGCCGGCAGCGGCGGGTTCGGCGGAAGGAACAGCCGCCTGGGCTGCGCTGGGATTGGATGCGATCACGTAATTGGCGATGGTGACCGGGCTGCGCAAGCAATGAGGCGCGACGGCAATGACCTGCAAGGTGGTATTGGAACTGATCGTGATCGGACCTTCGTAGCGCTGGGACTTGGTGGTGGGGGACCAGCCGTCGGTGCGGTAGTACATGATGGCGCCACGGGTTCTGCTGGTGAGCTTGACCGTGATGGGACCCGGGTATTTGCCGGATTTGACGGAAATCTTGGGCGGCCAGGTGCCGGGCACCCGGAGGTTGTTCTGCGCGTTCAGCGCGTCCTGCGATTGCTGCATCTCGCGCATGCTGCGCTCGGCGGCTTCCTGACTGGCGCGCATGGATTCATTCGTCGCCTGCTGCGCAGCCTGCATGCTTTGTTGGGTGGCTTGTTGACTGGCGGCGATGGCCTGGGCATTGAGATCGGCGGCGCTCTGTGCGAGGGCCATTTGCGAAGCCGGCAGAAGCGCCAGCGGAGAAAGGAACAACGCGGTAACGAGGATCCGTTGGGTAGGCATGGGTGCGTCTCCTGAAGGCTTAGACGGACGGCAAGGTTAGCAGGTTGCAAGGGTACTCGTCAGCAATCGCTAGCCCTCGTCTTCCGTTGCCCCGGACGGCTCATCCGGCGCCGCTACGTCCGACTGCGATGACAAGCCTTCCAGCTGGGTGTGCCAGTCGATTTCCCGCACGGCCATGGGGCTTTCCCGCCAGTTTTCGCTGACCTTGACGAACAAGCCAAGAAAGATCTTGGAACCGAGAATCTCTTCCAGCTCCTTGCGGGCTGCGGTGCCGATTTTCTTGAGCATTTCGCCCTTGTGGCCGATGAGGATCTTTTTTTGGGAAGCACGCTCTACGGTAAGGGTCATCTGAATGCGGAGGAGTTTGGGAGTCTCTTCCCATTTGTCCACGACGACGGCGAGAGCGTGCGGTACTTCGTGATACGTCAGCGCAATGGCCTTCTCGCGCACGATTTCCGACGCTAGAAATCGCTCGGGCTGATCGGTGACCTGATCCTCGGGAAAGTATGGCTCACCTTCCGGAAGGAGTTTGAAGATCTCAGCGAGGAGTTCGTCCGTTCCCTGACCTTTGAGCGCGGAAAGCGGCACGATGGCGGCAAAAGGATGGGCCTTGGAGAAGACTTCGATGAGCGGCAGGAGCTTGGCCTTGGGAAATTTATCCACCTTGTTGAGGGCCAGGATGGTTCTGCCGCTGAAGCGCTGGGCGCGCTCGATGAGTCGCGAGTCGGAATGCGGCAAAGTGGCGCTCGCGTCAGCCATGAGGACCAGGACGTCGATGCCTTCCAGCGCGGCGGCGACCTCCCTCATCATCTGGCGATTGAGGGCGGATTTCGCGTCGTGGATTCCCGGAGTGTCGATCAGCACCACTTGGCCCTCAGGGCGATTCAGGATGCCCTGAATACGGTTGCGGGTGGTCTGCGGCTTGGAGGTGACGATGGCGATCTTCTGGCCGACGAGGCGATTGACCAGAGTGGACTTACCGGCGTTGGGCCGGCCGATAATGGCCACGAACCCGGACTTGAGGCTTTTCGGTTTGCTTGGCATGGGTTGCTGTTCAGACGCTAGTTTAGCATCCACACCGAACACAGGCTGCGATTTGCTGCTACCAAGCGCTTAATCCGCGTGGCTGGCGGTGGTGGTCAATTTTTGAACCTTCACGCGCAGCACCTTGCGCTGGTTGGCTTCGAGAACTTCAAAACGGTAGCCTTCGAGGTCGCATTTCTCGCCCGGCGCTGGAACCTTGCCGCTGACATGGCTGAGCAGGCCTGCGATGGTGGTGACGGTTTCATCGGCGTCCTCGCCAAAATGCACGCCCAGCATCTCCTCCACATCGGTGATCGAGGTGCTGCCGCGCATGACAAGGGAGCTGCTGCCCTCGCGAACCATTTCCAGCCGAGGGTGCGTGCCGTCCGCGCCGCTCTCGCCGACGATCTCCTCGACCAGATCTTCCATGGTGACGACGCCGGCGACGCTGCCGTGTTCATCGATGATCACCGCCATGGACTGATTCTGCTGGCGCATCTCTTTCAGCAGTTCGGAACCGACTTTGGTTTCCGGCATGAACAGCACCGGCTTCAGCAGTTCGCGCACATGGCGCCGCGGCAGGTCGGTATCGGCAATCGGAAGAAGGTCCTGCGCGTAGACGACGCCCTGAATGTCGTCGAGCGATTTTTCGTAAACCGGCAGGCGGGTAAAGCCGGTCTCGACCAGCTTTGTGTGGAACTCTTCGAGCGTGGCGGAAGCGGCCACGGCCACGATATCGGGACGCGGGGTCATGACCTCGCGCACGCGCTTGTCGCTGAATTCGACCACCTGCTCGATCAGGTCGGCCTGCTCGGGCTCAATGATGCCTTCTTCTTCCGCGGCCTCGACCAGGGCTTCGATTCCCTCCTCGGTGCGCTGCTCTTCGGTCTTCTCGGCTTCCCCCTCGGAAATGCGGGCCAGCGACTCGGCGCCTTCCAGGAAAACACGCACCGGCCAGACCAGGATCAGGCTGGCGCGAAGCAGCGGCAGAAGCGGAAGGAGCCAGCGGCCAGTGGTGCGGTACAGGAGAATATCGGGAATGAAATGCATGGCCACGACCACTTCGAGAACGACGAACGCGGCCAGTTCGGCCACCGACTCCCACGGGCTGGCGACGAAGTAATAGACGCCGCGGGTGGTCTCGAGAACGAGAAAGGCCAGCCAGAAATGGCCGAGGATGCGGAAGGCGCGCCCGGCGCTGCGGCGGTTGAGCTTGAGCTTCGGCTCGATTTCGCTTTCAAAGATTTCCAGGTGCTCGTGCACCGGCCCGGTGGTCATGCGGCCAAGTTCGCGGTAGATGAGGGCGAGATAGGAGTAAACGGGCAGAAAAAGGGCGAGGAGGACGACGCCCAGGCCGAAGAGCCAGGAATAGGAGCTCACGCGAGTCCGAGCCTCCGGCGCAGCTTGTTCTCGATGCGGTTCATCTGGCCAGTATCGCTCTCGTGATCATACCCCATCAGGTGTAAAACGCCGTGCAGCATGAGGATCCGGAGTTCGCTTTCCAGGGTCCGGCCGTTTTTCTTTGCGTAACGGCGAGCGGTCTCCGGAGCGATGGCAATGTCTCCGAGAAAGCCTCGCGCGGCCGCCGCTGAGATGCGCCGCGGCGCCTGGCTTCGTGGCCGCGGCGCCGCCGGGAAGGACAACACGTCGGTCGGACCGGATTTGCGGCGATACCTTTTGTTCCAGCGAGCGATCTCCGCATCCGAGACGAAAGCGATGGAAAACTCGGCGCGCGGAATTCCGGCCGCAACGCGAATGCGCGCAAGAAAACGCTCGAGCGAAGGCACTGCGAGGCGCACCTTCTTCTGCCGGTTCTGGATCATCGAGAAAGCTACAGCTGCTGTTTGCCGTTGCCGCGCTGCGGCGAATTCGCCTCGAACTCCTCGTAGGCGCGAATGATGCGCTGCACGAGATTGTGCCGCACGACGTCCTTGTCGCTGAACTGCAGGATGCCGATGCCTTCGATCCGGGCGCAGATTTCCAGCGCCTCCACCAGGCCGCTCTTCTTGCCGGCAGGCAGGTCAATCTGGGTAACGTCGCCGGTAACCACGGCCTTTGAATTGAACCCCAGCCGGGTGAGGAACATCTTCATCTGCTCGCTGGTGGTGTTCTGGGCTTCATCCAGAATCACGAAGGAGTCGTTCAGCGTGCGGCCGCGCATGAAAGCCAGCGGCGCAATTTCGATGATGCCCTTCTCGAGGTAGGCCTCGAGTTTGTCGGGATCGAGCATGTCGTACAGCGCGTCGTACAGGGGGCGCATGTAGGGATCGACCTTTTCCTGGAGGGTGCCAGGCAAGAAGCCGAGACGTTCGCCGGCTTCTACGGCTGGGCGAGCGAGAATGATGCGGCTGACTTTCTTGCTGAGCAGCGCGCTGACGGCCATGGCTACGGCGATGTAGCTCTTGCCGGTTCCGGCGGGGCCGATACCGAACATCATGTCGTGGGTTTCGATCTCTTCCATGTAGCGGCGTTGCGCGGCGTTGCGCGGCGCCACGGACTTCTTGCCGAACGCGCGAACCTTGGAGGGATCGAACATGCCGCGCGTGGATTCGTCCGGCGCATCGAGCGCAACGGACATCAGTGACTTCACCTCTTCGCCCGTCAGTTGTTTGCCGTGCGACGCCGCGAGGTTGTACTCCTCCACGATGCGCAAAGCTCGCGCCACGCCCTCGGCATCCCCTTCAATCGTCAGCCTGGAATCGTCCAGATGCAGGCGCACGTGCAGCGAGTCCTCGAGCAGGCGGACGTTTTCGTCCAACGTGCCGAAGAAGGGTTCGATTTTTCCGGCGATGTGCGTGCTGCGTTTCATCCAAGTCGAGGAGCTGGTACCTGCGGCAGGCTTTCCGATGAGTGGCAATGATCCGGGTGCTACAAACCGACTGACCGCTTCGCGGTCGCCCATAGATTTGTTTCCCTCCGAGACCACCCTCCACAACGCATGGTCGAAAGCGCGATCGCGCCCTCTTGAATTCACCCTAACGCAGGGTGTCGGCAGGGTCAAGGAGCGCTTGCCGGCCGCTGAGGATTTTTACGCGACGGTATTGTGAACGGCAGATTAATCGGCGGGTACGGCGCGAGTATGAGCCCACTCGCGCAAGGCCGCAACATCCTCCGCACGGGTGATACTGAGCGGTTGCGTGCTCTTCAATTCGGAGAGCAGCGTTGCCGTGCTGAGTTGCTGTTTGGCCGCGAAGGCAGTGTACAGGCCGGCGGCAATGGCCTGTTCGATTTCGGCGCCGGAGAAACCGTCGCTGGCGGCGGCCAGCGCGGGGAGATCGAACGCTGAGGCCTCGCGCCTGCGTTTCCCGAGGTGCAGCGCAAATAGCGCGGCCCGGGTCCGGGCGCTTGGCAGATCCACAAAGAAGATTTCGTCGAAGCGGCCCTTGCGCAGCATTTCCGGCGGCAGAGCCGAGATATTGTTGGACGTGGCGGCGATGAAAACACCGCTTTCGCGATCCTGCATCCAAGTCAGCAAAGTGGCGAGCAGCCGCTGCGACAGGCCGGCATCGGCGTCGCCGCTGACGCCGGCCGAGGCGAACGCCTTCTCAATTTCGTCAATCCAGAGAACCACGGGCGCCATGCGCTGCGCGAGGTCGAGCGCCTTGCGCAGGCGCTTTTCGCTCTCGCCGACGAACTTGTCGTAGAGGGCGCCGGCATCCAGGCGGGCGAGTTCGAAGTCCCATTCTCCGGCCACGGCTCGCGCGGCTAGGCTCTTGCCGCAACCCTGCACCCCGGTGATGAGAATGCCCTTCGGCGGGACCAGACCGAACTGGCGGCCTTCCGGCGTCAGGGCACTTTTGCGTTTGGCGATCCACTCACGCAGCCGGGTCAGACCGGCGATGTCGGCAAAAGAGGCATCGCGGCGGATGGTTTCGAGCAGGCCTTCGCCGCGCAAGACGTCGCGCTTGGCTTCCAGCACCGCGTCAACGATGGCCGCGTCGGCTTTGCCGTGCGCGAGCACGCAGCGGCGCAAGGCGCGCATGGACTCGGCGAACGGGAGACCGCTGAGGTTCTTGGCCAGTTGCTGCAGAGCCGGCGAATCCAGCGAAACCGGAATTTGATTCTGACGGTTCAGGTCGGCGAGCGTCTGCTTCACGCCGGCGAGTATTTCGTCTTCGCCCGGCAGCCCGAGCGCAAACGGCTCGGCCTCGCCGCGCAGGTCGGGCGGCAGGGCGATCGAGCCGCCCGTAATGACGATGGAGCGGCGCGCGGTGCGGAACTGCTCAGCCAATTCGCGAAGGCGGCGGCAGACCTTGTCGTTCTCGCAGTAACGCGCAAAATCCTTCAGCACGAAGATGCCGTCGCCCTGAACGATGGCGATATTGGCCAGGGCGGCCTCGGGCGGCTCGGTGTTGTAAATCGGCGCGCCGCGATAGCGCGACAATCCGGAGGTCACGGACCAGGTGAAGAGCGGCACTGCAAGCTCGGCGGCCACGTCCACCAGGAGCTGCTCGGCGCGCTCTTCCTCGGTGGTTTCAATGGTGAGGACGGGATGGTGGGAATTGATGAGCAGCCGCAAAGCATTGCGTTTGGCGTTGCGTCCAGTCGCACGAGGATCATCGTTTTTCGCGGAAATCACGGCCCAGTCGCCTCGCGCGGTGTTTGACAGGGCCAACAGCGGCCCTTAAACTTATATGTTTGAGCGATACGCAAAAGGAGCAATCGTTAGATGGCCCAAGGACAGGCTACCAAAGTAAAGAAGAAGAAAAAGTCGGTTTTGAAGCGCGCGGCGCAATCTCGTCAACGCGCGGAAGTGAACCGGGCGAACCGGACGAGGGTACGAACGGCTATCAAGAAGCTGCGGGGAGCGATTACCGCGGGTGATGCGACCGCGGCGGGAAACCTGCTGCAGCCGACGCTTTCGGCGATTGATCAGGCCATCAGCAAGGGCGTTTTGCACGAGAATACCGCGAACCGTTACAAGTCGCGCTTGACGCTGGCGTTCAACGGGTTGAAGACGAAGGCGGCGAAGTAAGAGCGATCACGCGTTGCAAGATTTGCGAGAGGGCCGGATGCAAAATCCGGCCTTTTTCTTTTGCCGCCAAGTCGGGAAGGCGACGCTAGCGGCCGGCGCCGGGCGTGGTAGCGTTTGCCGGGCCCGCGAGTTCAGCGATCAGGAATTCCATCACAGCGCGGGTACTATCTCCACCGTGCTTGAGGCGGTCATCGGCACGCTGCAGCGCGCCCAGACCGGCGAGGAGGCGGGGGCGAGAGATGCGGCGAGCGTTGTGGATGGCCGCATCCGCGCGCTCGGGGGACATCTGGAGGGTGCGAGCGGCGTGCCAGCCGCCGGAGCGCAATTCGCTGGCCTCAATGAGTTTGCGGTACATCCAGGCCATGGCGCCGAGCATGGAGAGGGGTTCTTCGCCATCGCGCAGCAGGCGGTCGAGGAAGTCCAGCGCAGGCTTGGGCTGGCGCGTGGCCAGGAGGTCCGCCATTTCCCAGACCGTGGCAGCACGTTCGGAAATCACCATGAGCGCGACATCCTCGCGGCGGATGGACTTGCGGTCGCCGGCGTAGGTGACGAGTTTGTCGATTTCCGTCTTGAGGCGCTGCAGGTCGCCGGCAACGCATTCTGCAAGTTCCTCGGCGGCGCCGGCTTCGAAACTGACGTTCTGCTCACGCGCGATGGTCTTGGCCAGAGAAGCGGCGGCGGCCTGGCGCTG